>CAZYVU010000022.1:0-43176 GCA_964651435.1 uncultured Pseudomonadota bacterium | reverse complement strand
AGGAAAGCTTGACTTCAGCAAGACGGGGTTACCCACATGAAATGGAGAGGAACCTCTTTTTTCAGTCCGAGTTCGCAGCGTGGCGGTCGGCCTCACGTCGCGGGGGCACATATGCCCAAGCCCTCGTCGCTATTTGATGGCGACCGGCTGCTGTTGTCGGCAGAAGTCGAGAATTTTCTCATGTATCTGGTCTCTGACGACTCTCGCTTGCGCCAACTTTTCCCCATGCGTCCCTGTAAAGCGCGAGGGGTCTTCGAACGACCAATGGAGCCTCGTCGTGATGCCGGGAAAGATGGGACACATTTCCGCGCTTGCCTGGTCGCAGACCGTAATGACAAAGCCATAGAGCTTGGCCTTCTGGAAGAAGTCGAAAACGCTCTTGGTTTTGTTCCGGGAGATGTCGATTCCCACCTCCCTCATGGTCTCGACGGCAAGAGGGTTCAGCTCGCCGGGCTCTAGCCCGGCACTTTCCGCTTCGTACTTGTCGCCACAGAGATGATTCATGAACGCCTCAGCCATCTGGCTGCGAGCAGCGTTATGGACACACACAAAGAGCACTTTTGTTTTTTCCATCATTCCCTCCGTAATAAGTGTGGGGCCCTCATTTGCTCTCCCGGCCGGAGTCTTGGCGAGCAATTTACGACGCCGTGTATATGAGCCAGACTCCTCCCAGCATGACGAGAACTCCGCAAACCCTCTTGACAATCATGGGGCCCCTTGAGCGCTCATTCCAGTTGAGATAGCGCTGGACCAGCTCGGTGAATGTTCCGGCGAAGACAATGACGGAGCAGTGGCCTATTCCGTAGAGGAAGAGGAGCAGAATACCGTACCAGAGCTGTGTCGACGAGACCTGAAAGGTGATGCTAAGCATGGGGGCCATGTAGGCGAAGGTGCAGGGGCCAAGGGCTACACCGAAGATGAGGCCCAGGAGAAATGCAGCGAAGAGCCCCCTACGCCTCATCCCCACCTGGCCGGGACCGGACCACGGCATAGGGATGACGTCCCAGAGGTGAAGGCCCACGAGAAAGAAAATGACGGCAACGAAATAGTTGCCCCACCTTCCCAAGTCCCCCATCATGCGGCCGGCGAGGGCTGTCACGAAACCGATAACTGCAATGGTGACGAGGATGCCCACGGAAAAGAGTGTGGCTATGAGGAAGGCGCGCCGGGTTGAGATGCGGCCCTGCTCGTCGATAAACCCGACAACGAGGGGGATGCTCGCCAAATGACAGGGGCTCAAGACAATACTGAGGACACCCCACAGGATCGAAACGATGCCTGCGAGAACGGGCGGGCCCTCTATGGCGTTGGTGAGGACAACAAAGAGGCGCTCCATTCGGTCAGCCCCCTTTGGGGGTATTCCTCTTAATTTCTATGCCGAAGTCCTTAAAGGTCTTTATGATGGCCTCCTTCGAGATGTAACCGATGTGCCTTGTCAATTCCTTGCCCGAGGCGTCATAGAAGATCTGTGTCGGAATACTCCTGATTGCGTAAGGCCGCCCTGCGCCGGGGTTTTCCCAGACATCAATAAACTCTACAACAAGGCTTTCCGTATAGTTCGCCTCAAGGTCCTCCATGATGGGGATCATCATCTTGCACGGTATACATTTCTTTGCGCCGATATCGATCATCTTGGGCAGCTTCCTTTGTTGAGTTGCCGCCCTTGCCTCGGCGGCCCATGCCGGTGAGAGAGCAACAAGGCCGGCTGCGAAAAGCAGTAGGCCAACTGCCAAAATAGCAACTCTTGTTTCATGCAACCGCTGTATCATCGATTCTACCTCCACATTAATGGGTCATGCTTCCCGGGTAATCCAGACACGCAAGGTATGCCTGCTTTTCAGGAAGGGTGTAAATCATCTAACCGGCGCTGCTCACACGCTTCAGGGACCTTTCGCCGCCAGACCTTTAAGGGCGCCGACAATATCGGGGCCTCCCGTTAGAATCTCCTTTTTTCCATCTCTGACGATGACGCAGATGGGGGTGGACTTTACCTGGTCTTCCTTCAGATATCCGGAAAGAACATCGAAGCTCGGTTTCGGTTCAAAGGGCTTGACGGCAATCTTGTGGAATTTGAAGTAGGCTTCCAGCTTTTCTTCGCTATCGAGGCTTTTGTCCCTCGAAGCCGCCATCAGTCGTCGCCTCACTATGAGGGCATGATCAAAATCCCTTTGTGCATGGAGGGCATAAAGAAAATATCTCGCATAGAGAGAGGATGATTTATACATGGGTGTGTCAACGAATAGAAGCGTGATGATTCTCCTCTTCACCAGCTCTGTAAGAACAGGCTCTATATCCGGCTCCATGGCCCGGCAGGGAGGGCAGAAGTAGTCGGTGTAGAGGCGTACCTTGACCTTGCCTTCGCCGAAGCTTGGTACGAGTGGTTCGTCGGCGTAGCTCGGTGTCACCGACCCCTGAAAAAAAATGGAGAAGAGCACCAGCGCCGTACCCATAGCAATACAGGACATGCGCACTCTGGCTTTGTCAAAATTTACGAAAAACAGAAAGATCACGATGCCCGCAAAGGCGAGGCAGTAGGGGCAGTAGGTGTCGTACCATATCTGAAAGCCAATGAGGTAGAGTTCGATGCCCACACCTGAAGACAGGAGAAGGATGAGAAAGAGGTCCTTCTTGAGGAGACTGAAGAGCACGATGCCGGTCATATAAGCGATGCCGATATACTGGAGCGGTATACTGAAGAGATCGCCCTTGAGATAAGAGCAAGCTCCGCCACAGATGCTGTAGTAGACCTCAAGGCCGACGGCGACAAAGGCAAAAATGATGTTGATCAAGTACCGTTTCGATCTCGCCAGGGACCAGGCAAACATCCCGAACCCCTTCTGGCGTGAAAGGTCTAAGTTTGATGCCGTTTCCACGAAAACCTCCCTTCATGAAGTACCTTATTGCGGCTGCCGGTCATATCCGTTGCACCCTGTCTCGCGCCTACAGACCGTTCATTGGCCCGATCTACAGCAGTTTCTTTATCTCTTCCGGAGACAGCACCTTGCCCACCACCTTTACCTCTCCATCAATGGCCAAGCCCGGTGTCATCATAACGCCGAACTCCATAATCTTCTTAATGTCAGTTACCTTCTCAATTTCCAGGTCCACACCCGCCTGTTTTGCTGCCTCTTCGGCATTCTGCGCAAGCTTGATGCACTTCGCGCATCCCGTACCCAAGATTTGAATCTTCTTCATTTCCTCCTCCTTACGGTTCTCTCCGCCCGATAATCGATATTCACCTATAGCTCCGGTTTCCTCGCCCCTAACTTTGCATTTATAATTTTACACTGCTCTATTCAACCATCCATCCAAAAATCATACCTGCTATGGTTGAGAGCGTGATTACGTAGCCGACAAAGACAAGCGTCTTCCTCGTGCCGAGAATGGACCGTATGACGAGCATGCTCGGAAGGGACAGCGCCGGTCCGGCAAGCAGGAGGGCAAGCGCTGGGCCCTGCCCCATGCCCGACCCGAGAAGCCCCTGAACGATCGGGACCTCCGTGAGTGTTGCAAAATACATGAAGGCGCCCGCTATGGAAGCAAAGAGGTTGGCGAGAAGGCCGTTGCCGCCCACGGCAGCGGCGATCCATCGAGACGGGATGATGCCGTTGTCCGTTCCGGGCATGCCCAGAAGAAACCCCGCAACGAGAACGCCACCAAGAAGCAGGGGGGCGATCATGAGGGTGTACATCCACGTTGAGTCGAGCCAGCTTCGTGTCTCGTCGGAAGATGTCTTCGTCACCCACACCACCCCGGCGATGCCTGCTGAGAAGGCAATGAGAGGCCACCTGGGAAAAAGGAGTGCAAGGAGAAGCACCAAGACGGCCGTAATGGCCGTAGGAACCAGCCTTGCCCCAAACCACCTGACGATGGCAAAGGCAAAGGCAAGACCGAAGAGGCCTGCAACATACCATTTGGCGCTGTATATCGCGTGCCAGACCCCTTCCGTGTCCATAGGCCTTCCCCAGTTGGCGAACACAAGAATGCCTATCATCGATGCCATGTAGAAGGCGTCCTGCCAGAGCCTTCTCTTGGGCTCATCAACGGCCGGCATGCACATGGCCTGCTTTGCCTTTTCTTCCTTTCTGAACGTGACCGCCATAAGCAAACCGATCACGTAGGCGAAGGCGATGGCGCCTATAGCGCGGGCAAGGCCGATCTTCCAACCCAGGACCTTGGCCGAAAGGACGATGGCCAGGACATTGATGGCAGGCCCTGAGTACAGAAACGCCGTTGCCGGGCCTACACCCGCGCCCATGCGGTAGATACCGGCGAAGAGCGGCAGCACGGTGCAGGAACAGACGGCAAGCACGGTGCCCGAAACGGAGGCAACGGAGTAAGAAAGGCACTTGTTGGCCGCGGGGCCGAGGTACTTTATGACGGCAGCTTGGGAAACAAAGACGGAGATGGCGCCGGCAATGAAGAACGCCGGAACGAGACAGAGAAGGACGTGTTTCTGCGCGTAATCCTGGATCATATAGAACGATTCCAGAATAGCCTTCTGAACATCCACATGGTGAAAGGGGATGTAGTAGGCGCCGAGAAAGGCGCCGAGGAGGACGATAAGCTTATAACGGTCTTTCACGCCAACGCTCCCCCTTGTTTCAGGTTATCGCTTGCAGAGGCAAATCTGCTGCCTTCTTACGTTATGCTGAATGACCGCTGTTACACAGCCGAAGAAATCGACGACACAGGGGACCTCCAGGGAGTAAATCATATCGGCGCCGTTCTTCCTCGATGACACAATGCCTGCCTCCTTGAGGACGAGCAGGTGCTTGGACACCGTGGATTTATCCAATTCGAAGAGGCCGTAAAGTGCCGAAAAGGGCTGGGGCCCTTCCTTCAGAAAATCAATGATCATAAGCCTCACGGGGTGAGCCATCGCCTTAATGATGTCACTTCGTATCTCTGCTTCTTCGATGGTAATCATGGCCCCTCCTATTGTTCCGTTGGCAAATATACCAACATGCCAATGACGTGTCAAGTCTTTGCCGCCTCGTTTTTTTGTTGACAGGGCCAGGGTTCGTGGTATTTATGTCTATAGCCGGATACACGAATATATCTTATAGGCACACCATGGAAGACGTAGCTCAGATATACAAGGCCCTTTCTGAGAGGATGAGATTGCGCATGCTTTTGCTCCTTCTGCATGGAGAACTTTGCGTTTGTGATATCATGGCGGTCCTGGAAGAACCCCAGTCCAAGGTGTCTCGCCACCTGGCCTACCTCAAGCATTCGGGTTTTCTGGAAAGCCAACGCGTGGGCACGTGGATGCACTATTCCCTGAGGGATGGGCTTGGCCCCTTGCATTCGGCTCACATCGATTTTTTGAAAAAGGATCTCTCCGGGCTCGAGTGGGCAAAGACGGACGTGGAAAAGCTCTATGAGGTGCAAAAAAAGAAGCTGTGCGAGCAACCGCGGCAACGGGGCAGTGATGCCCGCGAAAACAGGTCAGCGGTTCGGAAAGGGTTCTCGACAAAGAAGACAGTACAGTAAAGGAGCGATAAGCAGAACAGGAGGCAGAATTCGCTGATGGCTGCCGAGCAGATTGGAAAACGCCTATCATTCTTGGACAGGTTCCTGACCCTGTGGATTTTCCTGGCCATGGGCATCGGTGTGGGTTGGGGCTATCTCTTCCCCGGCGTGGTGGATTTCTGGAACCGTTTTCAGGCTGGAACGACTAATATTCCCATTGCCATAGGGCTCATCCTTATGATGTACCCGCCCCTTGCAAAAGTGAGGTACGAGGAGCTTGGAGAAGTGTTCAAGAATTGGCGTGTTCTTCTGCTCTCTCTTATCCAGAACTGGGTCGTCGGTCCTGTGCTTATGTTTGCTTTGGCGATCCTTTTCCTCAAAGACTATCCCGATTACATGGTGGGCCTCATCATGATCGGCCTGGCCCGCTGTATTGCCATGGTCATCGTTTGGAACGACCTCGCCCAGGGGGACACAGAATACTGTGCAGGGCTCGTTGCCTTTAACTCCATCTTTCAGGTCCTTTTCTTTTCCGTCTATGCCTACTTTTTCATAACGGTGCTCCCCCCTCTTATGGGGCTGAAGGGGGTTGTGGTCGATATTACCATCGGGCAGATTGCCGAGAGTGTCTTTATATATTTAGGTATCCCCTTCATCGCCGGCGTCATTACCCGCTTTGTGCTCATCAAAGTGAAGGATAAGAGGTGGTACCACGAGCGGTTTATTCCAAAAATCAGCCCCATTACCTTGATCGCGCTTCTCTTTACCATCCTTGTCATGTTTTCTCTTAAAGGCGAGTATATTGTGAAGATCCCCCTGGATGTTGTTAGAATCGCCGTGCCGCTTCTCATCTATTTTGTCATAATGTTCCTTGTATCCTTCTACATGAGTGCCAAGGCGAAGGCCCATTACGGGCAGGCCGCGACCCTTTCTTTTACGGCGGCATCGAACAACTTTGAGCTTGCCATTGCTGTAGCCGTCGCAGTCTTCGGCATCAATTCGGGACAGGCCTTTGCCGCCGTTATCGGGCCGCTTGTTGAAGTGCCCGTCCTCATCAACCTTGTTCACCTGTCGTTGTGGTTCCGCAGGAAATACTTTCCCCACGCAGTGGAAACCCCCCTGGGTGTCTGCTACTACAACTGCAGGGAATAGAAGAACCGAGGGCGGAAGGCGAGGGCTACGAGAGGAGCAGCGTCACCAACTCTATCTGGATAGTGCTTTTTCGCGATAGTAACGGAGGGCGCCGGGGTGCGGCGGAATGGAAAGCCCCTTGAGGGCCTTTTGGATGCTCAGCGCCTTCCCTGCAGGGTGTCCATCGGCAAGGATTGCGGCATTTTCAAAGAGGGCCCGCGTGATCCGATAGGCGAGATCCTCGTCAAGGTCGGCAGGGGCCACGAGCAGTGCCCTGACGGCAAGCGTTGGGACTTCGGAGTCCTGGCCCTTGTAGGTGCCGGCCGGTATGGCGGCAGGTTCGAGGAACGGATTTGCCCGCACGATGGACCCGATTTTTTCTTTGGGAAGGGGAAGGACGCTTATATTTGTCGTTGACGCAAGGTCGGTAACGACAGGACTCGGAATGGCCGTGACGAGGATAAAGGCGTCGAGGCTCTTTTGCTTGAAGAGCCAGGCGCTTTGGGCGAAGGAATGGGGCTCCATCTTTACGTCCTTGTCCTTCATTCCGTAGCTGTCCAGGACCTGCCGAAAGGTTGTCGTCACGCTGTTTCCTCGTGACCCCGCCACCACCGTCAGGCCCCGCAAGTCGGACACGCTCCGTATGGGGCCATCGCTTCGAACGACCATCTGGAGGAGTTCGGGGTAGAGCGCCGCTATGGCCCTCATGCCGGTGTGTTTGCCCTGAAAGCCCTCGTCTCCGCGAAAGGCATAGCCCGCTATGTCGTTTTGCACTATTGCCAGATGGGCCTCGTTCTTCTTGAGGAGCCGTATATTGTCCGACGACCCGAGGGTTCCTACCGGGGTGATGACGACCCCGGGGTTGCCTGTCATGACGGCCTTGGAGAGTGCAACGCCGTAAGGGTAGTAGGTGCCCGAAGGGCTGCCCGTTGCGAATATGAGCTTCCTCTGCTTCTCCGCTGTGGCGGCCGTCCCGTATCCACAGAGAAGCAGAATGACACAACATAGCGTAAAAAGCTTTCTCATGTGCTTCAGATTGACCAAGGCACCTCTGCTAAGATCGACGCAGTACCAACGCAATAACTGTAAACGAGAGTAATTCGGCTGTCAAGGTCCTTTTTGCCCCCATACCGCTGCCTCCCATCATGCCGAAAAGACTCAAAGGGGTCCCGATTCCAGTGCTTGCCCCCGGCGTGATCGCACGCGTTGCTTAGTGAACGGGGGCTATGGCAAAGATGACGGCGCTCCAGAGGGAGTGCGAGACAATCTGGACGAAAATGTCCCGCCTCCACAGGTAGAGGAGCCCCCAGAAGGCCCCGGCAACCAGGGCGGCCAGGATGAGGATGAGGTTAAGCGAAAAGACATGGACACCGGCATAGACTGCAGTGGTCACGAGAAACCCGGGCATGTTGCCCCATCGCTTCGTAAGCCGGTCCTGCAGAAAACCCCGCCAGAAAATCTCTTCCCCCGGTCCCGTCACGAACAGGAGGAGAAGACAGATGAGGAGGCGGTCCGTTCCTTCTCCCAGAGAATAGATGCCCCCAACCTGCGCCTGCGCCCCGGGGACGATAAGCGGTGCCAGCCAATTGCCGGCAAAGAAGAGAAGGTATAGAGCGGCGGCCGATAGGGTGCCGATAGCCAGCGACGACAGCCTAACGCGGATGGCGGGCCTTTGCCACAGGAGAGAGTACAGGGTGACGGCGACGACGCTCAGGCCTATCTTCACCCAGAAGTTTCCCGCCGCCCACCCGAAGGTGACGGCCCAGCAAACCGTGGCGAGCAGAACGGCGCCCCAGATCACAGAGGTACCACCCGGCCGAGAATGAGCCCGGCAATAAGAAGGGCGCCGAACATGGTTGCGAACTGTGCCGTGATCGCATCGGCCGCTTCCGGCACAGCCTTCATAAACATCCGTGTGAGCCCGATGGCCTTGGGTAGAGAGAGGAAGACGATGAGTCCCCACAGGGTCACTGACCCTGCTATGACCAGGCCCACCACGAAAAGATAGGCTGCCAGGATAAAGGCCCCGTAAAGCTGCAGACTTCTTCTTGGGCCGAGCTGAATGGCGATAGTTTTGACGCCCTGCCGGGCGTCGTAGGCGATATCCCTAATATTGTTGGCAAGAAGAACAAGGGCCACCAGAATGCCGAAAGGGATGGAAAGGTACAGGGCCTCAAGCGACAAGGTCTGCCGCTGCACGACATATGAGCCCTCGACCATCAACGGGCCCCACATGAGGAAGACGAAAAACTCGCCAAGGGCGCGGTACTTGTACTTGAGCGGCCCAGCCGTGTAAAAGAGGCTGGCGAGAAATCCGATAAAGCCGATCCAGAAAATGAGGGGCGACCGGTAGAAGGTAAGGATGAGCCCGATGACCAACGTAATGAAGTTGAGGATGATGGCCTCGGTTAGCACCTGTCTGGGTGTGAGCAGGCCGGCCACGATGACCTGGGGCCTGTACCGTGCCGTTGGAGAGTCGGGCTGGTCCACACCGTACCGGGAGTCAAAGTAATCGTTGTAGACGTTGGCCGTAGCGTGGAAGCAGACGATTCCGGCGCAAACCAGCAGGTACCACCCCCAGAGGACCGGCCCGTTTTCAGCGGCGGCCAGCAGGCCCAGGGTGACGGAAACCAAGGACATGGTAAAGGACCAGGGCCTTGTGGCGACGGTGCAATGCATAATCCTGCCGGTGAGGGTGCTGGCGCTTGAAGCCATGCGCTTAGTATAGGCGAAACAGCGCCGCGGAGCAAGGCAATAGCAACCCCGTGATATGATACACATCTCGATATTCAATAGATTGACTAACCGCTGCCTGCGTGGTATGCTCAAGGGGAGACTCTGGAGCCGTGAGGTAGGGGCCGAACAAAGGAAAGGCCGGTGCGGACGGAGGCGTAGTACATTAGTCATGGCGAGGACCGGCCAAGACCGGCGTAAAACGGCTCTATGGGTAAAGGAAGAGGAAAGATGAAGAGAGAGAATGTTTTCAATGCGCTTTTCAGGCCAAGAAGTATCGTCGTCGTCGGGGGCAGCGAAAGTCTTTCCAAGCCGGGCGGCAAGGTGCTCAGGAACATCGTGGACCACGGCTATCGGGGGAATCTTTGGGTTGTAAACCCCAACGCGACGACCGTCGCAGGGCTTCCGGCATTTCCGTCCGTGGCGGATATTCCTGCACCGCCTGAGCTGGCCATTGTTGCCATACCGGCGTCACAGGTCGCTACTGCGCTCGAAGAGCTGGCCAGGAAGGGCTGCAGGGCCGTCGTTATCCTCACGTCGGGGTTCGGCGAAAAGGACGAGAAGGGCAGGGAAGCAGAGGCCCGGCTCCTCGCCATTGCCGAGAAGGCGGGGATGACGATTATCGGCCCCAACTGTTCAGGGTTCATGACGCCGCACTACAGCGGCAAGTTTGCCGGTATCATCCCCAGGCTGCGGCCCAGATCCGTTGACTTCATCAGCGGTTCCGGCGCTACGGTCGATCTGGTCATGGAGCAGGCGATTGGGCGGGGTCTGTCCTTTTGCAACGTCGTGAACGTGGGCAACTCCGTTCAGATAGGCGTGGAGGATCTCGTCACCCTTTACGACGAGAACTATGGCCCGGAGAGTGCCCCCATCCTCATGCTTTACCTCGAGTCCCTGAAAAAACCGGCCCTGCTCCTTGAGCACGCCCGCAACCTTTCGCGCAAGGGATGCTCCGTCGTGGGCATCAAGTCGGGTAGCTCTGCGGCAGGGGCGCGGGCGGCTGCCAGCCATACGGGCGCCATGGCAACCAACGACAGGGCGGTGGAGGCCCTTTTCCGAAAGGCCGGCATTATCCGAGTGAAAAGCAAGATGGAGCTCATCGATGTAGCCTGCGTGCTTTCCGTCACGGGGGCAGCCATGAGAGGAAACCGCGCCTGCGTCATCACCGACGCCGGGGGGCCCGGGGTAATGCTTACCGACGAATTGGAGCGACAGGGATTTGTTCTGCCTGTGATGAGGCTTGATACGCAGGCGAGGCTGCGGCGCGTCCTTCCCCCGGAAAGCTCCGTCGCCAACCCCATCGATTGCCTGCCCACGCGGACCGCTTCGCAGATAAGGGAGGTCATAGGCATTGTCAACGACGAGGAGGGCGACAACATCGACGTCGTGGCGATCCAGGTGGCAAACCCCGGTATGTCGACTAACGATGAGGTCTATGGCGAGGTGTCGAAGGCCATGGATGCCGGTAAACTGCCCATAATACCAATTCTGACCTCGGTGACCACGTGCCGGTCGTTGATCGACGACTTTGCCGCGCAGGGCCGGTGCTGTTTTCAGGACGAGGTCAATATGGGCGCGGCGCTGGGGAAGGTATTGCGCCGCCCGAAGATCTACGGGTCGCCACCGCCTGTGCAGAACTACGACAGGGCGGGGATAGGGCGGGCCATAGAGGGGCAGCGAGGCGCCCTTGGTCCTCACCGTGCGCGTAAAGTACTGGAAAAGGCGGGATTCCTCGTTCCGCGGCAGGCAGAGGTCCTTTCTCCCGACGGGCTGGGCCCAGCCTGTGATAAGGTCGGCTATCCGCTGGTCATGAAGGTGTGGGGTCCTCTTCACAAGAGCGACGCCGATGGGGTGCGGGTGGGGGTGGCGACCCTGGCGTCGGCACGGTCTGTCTGGCAGGAACTCATGGCCGTCGAAGGGGCTGTGGGCATCATCCTGCAGCAGATGGTGGCGGGAAGCGAGGTAATCCTCGGTGCTTCCCGTGAAGACGATCTGGGTCATCTCATTATGTTCGGGCTCGGCGGGATCTACGCCGAGGTGCTCAAGGATGTCAGCTTTGCGCTGGCTCCGCTTGCTCCCGGGGAGTGCCTTGAAATGATAGAGGGCATCAAGGGACACGCGATCATCGAGGGTGTACGGGGCAGGAAGGGTATGTCCGTTCCTGTTCTGGGTGATTATCTGTTAAGGTTGAGCACCCTCGTTACGGACTTTCCGGCCATATCGGAGGTTGATCTGAACCCCGTGAAGGGAGACGGAGAGTATCTGTACGCTGTCGACGGGAGGATCATCTGCCGATAATGGGCGCATGTCAGCGGAAGGCAAAACCTTGTTCCCGGAAGAGGTTGAGGCAGGCCCTTGCCGCGTCGCCATGATAGAGTATGTCGCAGTTCTGCTCTATCTCTGCGAGGGCCGCTGCTATGCCGAGGGCCGGCCGGTAAGGTCGGTGAGACGAAATGGCCTCGACGACATCGGCGACAGCGAGGACTGCGGCCCCCAACAGGATATCGGTACCGTGAAGACCCTGGGGGTAGCCCGAACCGTCGAGCCGTTCGTGATGCTGAAGAACGATATCGGCTATAGGGTGGGGAAGCCCTGCATCTTTGAGTATGTCATATCCCGCTTGGGAATGGGCCCGTATCAGGTTTAGCTCGGCCGCCACGAGCCGTGTCGGTTTGCTCAAAATTTCCGCAGGTACCGACATCTTTCCTATGTCGTGGATAGTTCCGGCCATTCTGACGGCATCGATGAGGTCAGGCGGAAGGCCCATCTGTTCGGCTATGGCACAGGCCAGGGCAGCGACCCTTCTCTGGTGTCCGGCCGTATAGGGATCCCGCGTTTCTACTGTCAGGGACATGGCCTGAATGGTGCCCAAAAGACTTCTTCGTAACTTCTCCGAGCTAATCCGGAGCTGCTCTTCCGCTTCCTTGCGGGATGTGATGTTTTCCATCGTTCCCTCGTAAAACAACGCCTTGCCTTTCCCATCCTTCACTGCCCGGGCGTTGATTGAGACCCAAATCTTGCTCCCGTCCTTTTTGTAGTGCTCTATCTCGAACCCTGCAATTACCCCCCGATCCTCAAGGATCTTTCTGAGCCTCTCCCTGTCTTCAGGATTGGCGTAACCCTGTGTTCCAACGTCTGTGATGCTCGATATGGCGTCCTCGGGGTTGTCGAAGCCTATCATGCGCGCGAGAGCGGGGTTGACACTGATAAAGCGTCCCTCCGGCGTGGTCTGATAAATGCCTTCTACGGCATTCTCAAAGATGCTGCGGAACTTCTGTTCGCTTTGCCGGAGGGCCTGCTCCGCCTCTTTCCGTTTGCTGATATCCTCGACCGTTCCCTCGTAATAGAGTGTTTGCCCCGATGGGTCGCGCACGACCCGCGCGTTCGTGGAGACCCAAAATGTTGTGCCATCCTTCCGGTACCGCTGTGACTCGAAGTTTTCCACCTTGCCGTCTCTTTCCAGAGACTCTTTGAGCCTTCTTCGATCCTGCGGATCGACGTAGATGCTCTCGATGCTGAGCCCCCTTTCCATAAGCTCCTCGGGTGATTCATACCCGTGCATCCTTGCGTGGGACGGGTTTACGCTGAGATAGCGTCCGCCGGGCGTCGACTGGAATATGCCTTCAACGGCGTTGTCAAAGATGCTCTTGAACCGTCGCTGCGACTCCTTTTGCTCGTTGACGGCACGAACGGTCTGCGTTATATCCCTGAGAAGCAGCACGGCGCCCTGCTTCTCGCTGAGGTGGGCGGTGATAATCTCCAGTCCAATGCTGCTGCCGTCCTTCCTGGTGCCGGAGGCAAAGCCGACGTGAAATCCCTCTTTTTCCAGGGCGTCATGGATTTCGTGGTGCTTCACCGGGCTGGACCGGCGATCTGAATAGAGGACGTCCGTTTTCCTGTTCAGCACCTCATCCGCCCTGTAGCCGAACATCCTTTCCACCGACGGGTTGCAGAGCGTAATATTGCGGTCCCCGTCTATGACGATCAGGACGTCAGGGCTTATGCTGGAAATAACGCGCTCCAACTCCTCCTCCATCCTGTGCGATCTTCTCCATTGCCTGTAAACGATGTACAGAAGACCGACAAGATAAAGGAAGATGAAATTGACGATGGATTCAAAGACGGCCGGCGGGTATGCGGAAACGAAGAGCCCGTATATCTTCTGGCTTAGATGGGCGTAAACGCTGAGTATGGAACAGACGATGGCGAGGCCCGTGACGGCGACAAGCTCTCGCTCTCCACCTGCTTTTCCGCCCGCCATCTTCAAGCCGAATCGTTTCCCGCCCACACAACCCCTTACATGGGAATAGAAGCTACACGCAATTACATACTATAGGCTGAGAAGGGTGACAATGATTTTCGTCAACATTGTCCATCTAATTCGACGCCCCTACTGTCCGAAATCGACGACACAGTAATTCAGCTCGTTTCCCACGTAGCACGGCTGGTAATAGACTCCTTCGGCGAAGTAGTAGTTTTGGCCGTCTATGAGCACAGGCATGGCCCCGACGGGCAGATCGGCCACCACTGCGCCCCGTGCTCCCCTGTAGAGAAAGTCCCCCGAAGGTGTCCGGACCCCCGCGGCTCCCCCTGGGCTGTGCATGATAGCGGTGCCGTCAGGGGTTCGGGCCGCCGTGCCTCCCCAGGGGCCTTCGGCGATAGCGCCACCCCGGGGGCCTTCAACATAGCCTCCGCCGCCGTGAAACGTTCCGCCGCTGAAGCCTCCGACAGCTTGACACTCTTGCCGGCCGATCCAGGGATCCGTCAGTCCCGTCATCAGGGCTCCTGCTATAATACAGGTCACCATAATGGTTCTCATAGCCGACCTCCTCTGCTCGTCTCGGGCCCGTTCATCGTTTCCGGTGTCGCGAGCCTCATTATCTGAACACTTTCAGGCACTGCAAACTTATGGAAGCTGCCGCAGATGGATGCAGCGCCGGCAACGCTTCCTCTGCCGCAGTCGAGAGAAGGGGTCTCCCGGTTCCATCCCATACGATCCTCCCTGCCTTGTCTTTCCCCAATTCTACCACAGAATACCGGCATTTCCTCCAAGCCGCAGCGGACGCCTCCCTGCACCCCCGGTTTCATTCGGGCCGACCATTTGGTATCATAACTCCTGAGCGATGCCCACGTAAGGGCGGTGCTTGGAAGCTCAGGCGCAGGGAATGCGGACGTTATCTCTCATATGTGTTTTGGTAGCTGTCATGGCCGGAGGGTTTTTCTTACCGGCCGAAGGCCGCCTGACGCACATTGAAATAGAGAGAATCGAGTATCCTGCGTTCGGCGATATTTCCTTCGGCAAGGCGGGGCGTTACGAGAAGATTGTGGGTCGCTATCACGGAGAGCTGGATCCGGGGGACCGTCGGAACGGAATGATCGCGGACCTTGACGGGGCGCCCCGGAACAATCGGGGCAGGGTTGAGTACTCAGCCGACCTGTACATTTTAAAGCCCGTCGATATGAGGGCAGGGAATGGGGCCCTTTTCTATGAATTCGGCAACCGTGGTCATAAAAACGCATTAGCTGCCTACAACTCCGCCGTGACGGGTGGGAACAACCCTTTAACGGCCGACGACGCGGGATCCGGCTTTCTCATGCGCCGGGGGTATGCGCTCGTCTGGAGCGGCCACCTTGGAGACGTGCGGAAAGGGAGCCACCGGCTTACCATCCAACTGCCGGTGGTAACGGGGGCCGATGGGTCTACCATCGAGGGAACGGTTTGGGACGAGTGCAATTTCTTCGGCGATAGCGTGACCAGGTGCCCGCTCTCCTATCCCGTGCCCCGTATCGATCAATCGGAGGCTCTGCTTCTGGTGCGCGAGCGGCGCAGCGACGTACCTGTCGAGATCCCCCGGGCCGGCTGGGCCTTCGACGGGCCCGGGTCTATCAAGCTCCTCCCTGAAGGAACACCTTTTCAGGCAGGCTTCATTTACCATGTTGTCCACAGGGCGGCCAACCCGCCGGTCATGGGGATAGGCTTGGCGGCGGTAAGGGACCTCATTTCGTTCCTCCGGCACGAAGAGGCTGATGACGCGGGAAATGCCAACCCTCTGCGGGGGGTAACGCTCTGCCTTGCCTTCGGTGCATCGCAAACGGGCCGTGTTATGCGGGAATTTCTTTACCTTGGCTTCAACGAGGACGAAAACGTTCAAGGAAGGCGGATCTTTGACGGCATGGATATTCACGTTGCCGCAACGAGACCCTTCGTGAACTATCGCTTCGCCCAGCCTACAAGGGCTGCAGATCTCCAGCATGAGGACCTGTTCTACCCTACGCCCGCCTTCCCCTTTGCCTACGAGGAGCAGACGGATTCCATAACCGGGAAGAGGGACGGGATTCTGGTGCGGTGCAGCCGTACGGGCACCTGTCCGAAGATTATGCACACCGTAACCTCTACGGAGTACTGGCAGTTCAAGAACTCAGCCGTGACGACCGATACGCTTGGGAGGAGAGACGGTTTTGTGCCGGATGACGTACGCATCTATTTCTTCACGGGGGCACAGCACAATCCATATGCCGCCCTCGTTCCTGCCGGCGTTTGCGAACAACAGCCCAACATCCTTGACTACAGGCCCATCTTGAGGGCCCTTTTAGCGGCGCTCCATGACTGGGTGAGGACAGGGAGGCCGCCGCCGGAAAGCAGATATCCCCGGATCGCCGACGGGACGCTGGTGCCCCCCGAAAAGGTTGCGTGGCCCGCCATTCCGAATGCAACCTTTGCCGGTCCTGTGGTAAACAGGCACCGGATCTACGACTACGGTCCGTTGTTCGACCGGGGAATTATAACGACCGTTCCACCGTTGACGACCCATCTTGAGTACGCGGTCTTGGTGCCCCAGGTGGACGGGGATGGAAACGAAATAGCGGGGATCCGGCTCCCGGCCGTCTCGGCTCCGACGGGAACGAGAACGGGATGGGCTCTCCGGGCCCGTTCCGGCGCCGCCGGCGAACTGTGCAACCAGGACGGTTCGTATATCCCCTTTGCGCTGACAAAAGAGGAGAGAATGGCGACGGGTGACCCGCGGCCGTCAATAGAGGAGAGATATCCCGGCGCCGGGGCCTATCCCGACGCCGTGGCCCGCGCCGTAGACCGTCTGCGGAGGGAGCGGTTCATCCTGGAAGAGGACGCGGGCAGGCTCCTGGAGCCTGCGACGGTGGGGGCGACGGCCACAAAGGCGATACACCCATAGGGTGCCCGGCCTCCCGTATGTCCTTCTGCGGCGCCGTCATCCTGAAAACTCGGGCCTGCCGGAAAAAGCCCGTTTATTAGATCCGATTATTCTGGTATTCTTATTGTTACCGTATGGGCCGACTTCTCAGCGTGATTGCACTTTTTCTTTTTACAGCGGGGTGTGCATCGCTGCCGCAGGAGGCGTCCAAAACTCCATCGTACACCATTCAATGTCAGACGGAAACGCGACTCGGTCAGATGGCGGCGAAGCTGCAGCAGGAGCACGCCGGCAAGTCGGGCTTTCACCTTCTGACGCTCGGGATGGACGGGTTTGTGGCCCGCGCGCTTCTCATCGACGCGGCCGAGCGAACCCTTGACCTTCAGTACTACATCATCAGCCGGGGCCTTACTGTCGATCTTTTGATGGAAAAGATCATCCGGGCCGCCCGGCGGGGCGTCAGGGTGAGGCTGCTTTTTGATGACCTTGGGCTGGGTCTGAGTGATGACGAGCTTTGGCTGCTTGACAGCCACCCCAACATAGAGGTCCGCCTTTTCAACCCCGTTCCGGAGCGTCGGAGGGGATTACTGACCGTCTTTTCAGTCCTGGGTAATGCGCGCCGCCTCAACCACAGGATGCACAACAAGGCCTTCATTGTCGACGACGCCGTGGCCATTGTCGGCGGCCGAAACCTTGCCGATGAGTATTTCGGGGCCGGCGAAAACTGGAACCTTGCTGACATGGGTGTCTTTGGCGTCGGCCCTGTGGCAAACGAACTCTCGAAGAGCTTTGATATGTATTGGAACAGCGATTGGTCGGTGCCCTTCAGTCATTTCATGGCGGGGCAACCGGACGGAGAGGGGGCGGAACGGGCGTGCCGGGAGCTGGAGGATAAGAACCGCCGGGCAAGAAACTCTGATTATGTACAGGGGCTCAGGGACTCTTCTTTCCTGAAACAGCTCTTCGGCGGAGGGCTACCGCTCGACTGGGCCCGTAGCCAGGTGCTCTTCGATCTACCCGAAAAGGCCTCGGAAGAGGGTGGACCCAGAGATCCCTCGGTCTATCTGGGAACGCACCTGGAGCCCTTGGCGAACGGAACGTCGTCGGAGCTGACCCTCGTATCGCCCTACTTCGTACCCGGCAAGCAAGGGATGGAAGTGATCAGAAAGATGCGGGAGAAGGGTGTCCACATCAGAATACTGACCAATTCCATGGCTTCAACGGATGTTTCTTCGGTCCACGCCGGTTACATGAAGTACCGGAAGCAGCTCCTGGCGGAAGGTGCGGAGCTCTACGAGATGGTGCCTGACGAGCGGGGCGAAAAGGATCAGAATGAGAGAAAGACCTTCCTTGGCTCATCGCACGCGGGCCTGCACGCCAAAGTCTATATCTTTGACAGAAAAACGGTTTTTATAGGGTCGAGGAATCTCGATCCGAGGTCGAATCTGGTCAATACGGAAGTGGGCGTTATCATCGAAAGCCCGGCAATTGCAGAACAACTCACCCGCGCCTTCGACCGGGTCACGTCCCCCGAGTACGCGTTCAAGGTCACGCTGGCGGTCTCCGGCCTGGTAACCTGGAGCGCCGAGGAAGACGGCAAGAAAGTAATCTACCTGACGGAGCCAAGGACGGGCTTCTGGCGCCGGCTCTCCGTTCGACTTATGTCGGTCTTCGTGCCCGAATCATTGCTGTAGAGAGGTAAAGGCCGGCAAATGGGCGCCGAAAACCCCCTTTTGCCGGCCTTTATTATGCCTATTTTGTGGGCTTCTGGGCCGGCTCTGCGGCGCTGTTTTTTCCCGCTATGCGGCCGAAAGCCAGCAGGTCGGTGATGGCGCCTCCGCTACCCGGATAGCGACCTCCGAAAAACCCTACCGAATCCCGTCCTGCCGAGTACAGCCTGGGAATGGGCGTCCCGAAGGCATCGAGCACCTGGGCTTTTGTATTAATTTTCAGACCGCCGTCGTGACAGACCATGCCGGCAAATATCTTGAAGGCGTAAAAAGGAGGTGTTTTAAGGGGGGCAAGACCTTTCTTTCTGTTAAATTCCGGATCCTTGCCCTTTTCTGCGTTGGCATTGTATGTTGCCACAGTCTTTTCCAATATTGCCGCGTCAATACCCATCTTCTTGGCCAGCTCCCCAATGCTGTCGCCTTTCCAGACGTACCCGCCGGCCACGCCCTTCTCCATATTCCGTGGATCGACCCCAAGGGCAAGGGTTCTCGTCGCTTCGATACCCTTTGGTACCATATCCAGTGCCTTCTTTGTTGTTTCTGAATCGAAGACACAGTAAGCGGTTGTCGCCTCTTTCTTGAACATTTCTTCGCTCACGAGCACGTAATAGGCACCTTCGTTGCAGAATCTCGTGCCGTCCTGCTTCACGTAGAGATTCGGGAGGCCCCATATGTTGATGTATACGATTCCGCCCATCTTCTGCCCCGGAAACATGACCGATGGCAGAAATCCGCCCGTGTTGAGCCCTGCCATGGCTGCCCCGCAGTATATGCCCATGCGGTAACCGTCACCGGTGGCGTTGAGGCTTCCGGCAGGAACGGTGAGGGCTACGTCCGGTGAATAGTCCTGAAGCCATGCCTTCGTCTGGTCTCCCGACATGATACCGCCGGTGCAGAGTACCACCGCCTTTTTGGCGTGAATGTTCACGGGCCTGCCGGACCTCTTGGCTGCAAGGCCGATCACTTCGGAGTTCGCGTTCGTTGCCGTCGGCTGCGTAATGAGTCTCACGCCCTCCGTCTCCGTTACTATCCTGATGTTCTTCTGCGCCTTCACGGTATTGTAGAGCACCTTAAAGAGGGCACTTCCCGTGCCCTTGCACCTGTGGCCCCTCTTCTTCGCCGGCGTGATTTTGGCGTACTCCGGCTCATCCTCCATGCCGCTCATGGCCAGCAGCTCCTTGGGAAATTCGGCCCCAAGGCCCTCAAGCCATGCTATATTCTCGGCAGACATGTCGGCCACCACTTTGATAAGCCCATCATCTGCCCTGCCCTGGCCACATGCTTTGACGTATTTAAACATTTCTTCCGGCGTGTCGTTTATACCCATGCTTTTCTGAAGCGGGGTGCCCGCTGCCAGTATGATACCGCCGGATATGGCCGTGGAGCCTCCGGGAACACCTGTTTTTTCAAGCAACAATACCGAAGCGCCGGACTTTGCCGCCTCGATTGCCGCACAGGCCCCGGCGCCGCCGAAGCCCACAACGACCACATCGGCCTCCATGTCCCATTTTGCCGGCACCGGTGCGGCCTCGGACTTTTTCAGCGCCCCACCCGTCAGGAGCGCTGCCCCCGCCAGTCCGGCCGCCGTTACAAACTGTCTTCTCGTCAGTTGAGTTTTTGATCTTGCCTCATCATCCTTGCCCATAGTGACCTCCTCATGCTTTTGTGCGTTACCTGACAATACGATACGCCGGTCCTGTTCTTTCTGTCAAACACACCCCCTGGCCCCTTTAACGCCGAATAAGACGGGCACCGGACCCTGGTGTACAAGGGTCTTGGCTAGTCTGCGTAGGTAGAAATTGTGAAAAATAATGTATGGTGTGGCCATTTGGTTCTTGACAATTATTTTTTGATTTGTAATAATTGGTAAGAATCGGTCACGATTGGGTACACTTCACCGGTCGTCCAGTGGGTAAGGGACTCCTTAGCTTGTGAAATATTTCTTTATTTTCTCTTGACAACATTGTACCTGTTTGTTAATTTAATCACAAGTTGGTAGGGTGCACTTTGGAGACGATGAAGGAGAAAACCAAGCTTTCGCCATTCTTGGGCCTTCTTTCTGGCGGCCCCATCGTTTTCGTCAATAGGACTAACGCACGTTTCGAGATGAAGAGGCTTTCGAAAATCGGCATGAAAATGCCGGTGCTGGCAGATGGCGGAGTACATCAATTACAGTCAAGGCTATAACAATTATGAACAACGTGATACGTAGAGGAGCCAAAACATGAGGTACGGAGAGAATGGATTTAACTTAGAAATCGATCTAAGCCGGGGAAACATCGAGAGGGTTGAAACTGACCCGAGAGATACTGAGCTTCACCTTGGCGGGCTCGGCACGAATACGAAGATATTGTGGGAAAGGGTTCCTCCGGAAATCGATCCCTTTGCGCCCGAGATACCGCTGACGTTCGGTCCCGGCCTGCTGTGCGGCACTCCCGCGCCCGGTGCCAACCGGACCATCATTAGCGCCTATTCTCCCCAGACGCTGTTCATGGGATACTCGATGATGGGTGGATTCTGGGCACCGGAGCTGAAGTATGCCGGTTACGACAAGCTCATCCTTCGAGGCAAATCCTCCGAACTGGTCTACATATGGATTCATAATGACAAGGTGGAGATCAGGGATGCCAGTCATCTCCGGGGGAAGGGTGCAGTGGAAACCCAGGAACTGATCAGGAAGGAGCTCAACGAGCCGAACGCTCAGGTCGCCGCCATAGGTCTTGCCGGTGAGAACAGGGTCTATATGGCCTCCATCGAGCAGGGCCGGTCCAGCGCCAGCCGTCTGGGGCTTGGAGCCGTCATGGGCGACAAGGGCGTGAAGGCCATAGCCGTCCGGGGCACAAAGGATATAAACATTGCCAAGCCGGCCGAGTTCTACGAGCTCTGCAACGAGGTTCTGGCATACATCAAATACCGCAACGAGCATCCCGTTCCCAACGTCATGACAATTCTCCAGGGCCTCGGCTCACCGCAGGAGATGCTCCATGTGGACGAGAAGTGGCACACCGAGAACTTCATGTGGGGCAACGCCCGCGTCCGGAGAAAGGATTTCTGGAACAAGCAGATCGAGGACCGGTGGAAAGAGGTCCAGTTGAACGTCCGGAAGCGCCTGATCAGTTGTTACAACTGCCCGATGAAGTGCGGTGCCATAATCACCGTTCCGGGCATATCGACGTACATGATGAAGTGCTTCTCAAAGCTGACTTACTCCATGGCCGCCTTCGTTGAGGATCTGGACTTCGGCTTTAGGATTGCACAGAAGGCCACTGAGTACGGTGTGGACGGGTTCTCCGTGCCGCAGACCATGGCCTTTGCCATCGAGCTGAAAGATGCCGGCATCCTAACGGACGCCGACTTTGACGGATGCCCGTCGGATAACGAGGGGAGGTTCTATTGGCTCCTTGACCGGATCGTACGGCGCGAAGGCATCGGAGACATTCTGGCTGACGGGACTCACTGGGCAGCCAAGAAGATCGGGAAGGGCGCCGAGGACTTTGCCCACAACAATATCAAAAAGCATGAGCAGCTTCCCCTCAAGCTCGGCATGCTGAACCCGGTCTATTTCCTTATGTATGCCACAGGGGAAAAAATTAACATCACGCAGATCGAAGGTCAGTTCCCGCAGTCGCCCTTTGCAACCATGGAGGAGCGGCAGGAATTTATCGACGACTGGATTCAGGTCCCCGATGACAAATTCAAGCAGATCGTCATGGATTGGGAGTTCCGCGGTGAAAAGTCCAACCCCTACTTCCCGACCGTCGATATGTCCGTCGACATTGTGGACTGGCAGGAGATGATACACTACTTCGACGATGCCCTGGGCGTCTGCGCCGGCCTCTCGTCGTTTCCGCTGAAACCGCCCTACCACATTCACAATTATCCGAAGATCATCTCGGCGGCAACAGGCATGGACCTGGACGAAGAGGGACTGAAGAAAATATACAGAAGGAACCGGAACCTGCTCAGGGCCGTGAACGTGAGACGGGGTCTGCGCAGGGCCGATGAGGTACCGCCGGAAGATCATTGGAAGAAGAGATTCCCGGAACTGGAAGCCCAACTTCTGGATGCCTATTACAAGTTTAAAGGCTGGGACAACGACGGCGTTCCGACGAAAAAGACGCTGGAGGAACTGGATCTGGGCTACGTTGCCGAAGACTTAGAACAGAGAGGGATAATCAAAAATGGCCAAGATTAAGAAGAAAGTCAAAAGAATCACGATCGACCTCGACAAGTGCAACGGCTGCCGGGCCTGTGAGGTAATATGCTCGGCCTTCCACGCAAACCCGAAATATAGCAGCAACAATCCGGCGAGGTCCCGTATCCGGATGATCCGCGACCCCATGAGGGACGTGTACGTACCTGTGTATGCCGGCGAGTATACCCCGGCCGAGTGTATGGGCAGGGACAAGTACATCATAGACGGCAAAGAGTATGACGAGTGCGGATTTTGCAGGGCTGCCTGCCCGTCGAGAGACGCCTTCAAGGAACCGGACTCCGGACTGCCCCTGAAGTGCGATATGTGCGAGAGCGAGCCTCCGCTCGAAAAACCCCTTTGCGTGCAGTGGTGCCTCAATGAAGCACTTGTCTACGAAGAAAGGGAAGAGGAAGTGGACGAGGACGTGAAGCAGGAGGAAGTGGAATTAGGACTGCAGTCGATGGTCGACAAGTACGGTCTGCAGAATGTACTCGATACCGTTGCAAGGATGTCGCAGAAGGAATAACTTAACTACGCTCAAAAAAGAGGTTTGATAAAGATAATGGAGACTTTCCCGTTAGAATCCTTTAAACCGGTTATAGACGGCATCAAAGAGGAAGGTGGCGACGCCTTCAAGTTCTGCTATCAATGCGGAAAATGCGAGACCGTTTGCCCCTGGAACCGTGTGCGGTGGTTTCCCGTTCGCAAGGTTATTAACCAGGCAAAATACGGCGTTGTGCCCTTCGAGTCGGAGGACCTGTGGCTGTGTGCCACCTGTGGCAGGTGCCCGCAGCGGTGCCCCAGAGGGGTCGAAATCATCGAAGTCATGCGGTCGCTCAGGCGCCTGTTGGTGCCCGACGGCGTGGTGCCGGCCAGCATTCCCAGTCTTCGTAGTACCATGACGAGCCTGGCCAGCGTCGGCAACCCCTGGGGACAGGAGCCGCAGGACAGGGCAAATTGGGCAAAGGACCTTGGCGTCAAGGAGTTCGACGAGACAACCGAGGTGCTCTATTTTCCATGCTGCTATCCCGCCTACGACCCGAGATTGAAGAAGGTGTCCCAGGCCACCGTCAACATACTGAACAAGGCAGGGGTCGACTTCGGTATACTGGGGTCCGCCGAGATGTGCTGTGGCGAAAGCGTGCGAAAGGCCGGAAACGAAACCCTCTTCAAGCGCCTCGCCCGGGAGAACATCAAGACGTTTATTGACAGGGGCGTGAAGAAGATCGTCGTATCTTCACCCCACTGTTTCCATACATTTAAGAACGAGTATCCCGAGTTTAAGGTGGCCTTTGAGGTTAGCCATATTTCGGAATACATATTCGAGCTCATCAACGAGGGAAGGCTTACGATCAACAAGGAGTTCGAGAAGAAGGTCACGTACCATGATCCCTGCTACCTGGGCCGTCACAACGGTGTCTACGACCAGCCGCGGGGGATCCTGAAGAAGATACCCGGTCTGGAGTTGGCCGAGATGGTCGACGCCCGTGAAGACAGCCTCTGCTGTGGCATGGGAGGGGGCCGGGTCTGGATGGAGACGGAGAAGAACGAACGGTTCTCCAATATCCGCGTTGAGCAGGCCGTCAATACCGGTGCCCAGGTGCTGGCCACTGCCTGCCCTTACTGCGTTGTCGCGCTGGAGGACAGCAGGCTTGTGACCAACCACTCAGACGACATCGAGGTCAAGGACATTACGGAGATACTGCAGGAAGTCATTTAGCACAAAAGAATGAAGAGGTGATCAAAAGTGGAAAACGTACTCCCGCTGAAAGAGAACATTCAAGAACTTTGTAAGGGTCTTGCGGACAGCAATTTTGGAGACGTAATGGTTGTCGGCGGAGGGATTAGCGGCATTCAGGCATCCCTTGACCTGGCCACTGCGGGATTCAAGGTGTACCTGGTCGAGAAGGCACCGAGCATCGGCGGCCATATGGCCCAGCTCGACAAGACCTTTCCGACCAACGACTGCTCGATGTGAATACTCGCACCGAAACTGGTCGAGGTCGGCCGGCATCCGAATATAGAAGTTCTGACGTATACTGAAGTAAACGCTGTAGAAGGGGAAGCAGGAAACTTTACCGTATCGCTGACGAAGAAGCCGCGGTACATCATCGAGGACAAGTGCACGGGCTGTACCGTTTGCGTTGAATATTGTCCGGTGCAGTATCCTGACGAGTATAATCAGGACATATCCCTCAACAAGGCGGTGCACGTCTATTTTGCCCAGGCAATCCCCCTCATCACCTACATCGACGAAAGCTGCCTGTACCTGAAAGAGAAAAAGTGCAAGATCTGCGAAGGCGTTTGCAAGAACAACGCCATTGACCTGAACCAGGCGCCGGAGAAGATGGATATAAAGGTAGGGGCGATTGTGCTGTCGCCGGGATTCGAACCTTTTGATCCAAAGGTCCGGGCCGAATACCGGTACGGCGAATTCCAGAATGTCGTAACAAGCATGGACTACGAGCGGCTCCTGTGCTCAACCGGTCCTTACGGTGGCGAGGTGCTGCGAAAGTCGGACCTCAAGCACCCTCATAAACTGGCATGGATCCAATGTATCGGATCCCGGCAGGTGATCGAGGGCGGCAACAGCTATTGTTCAGCCGTCTGCTGCACGTACACGCAGAAGCAGGTCATCCTCACGAAGGATCATGACGCGGGTGCGGAATGTGTGATCTTCCATAACGACATCCGCTCCTACGGAAAGGACTTCGAGCGGTTCTACCAGAGGACGGAAGCCCTCCCCGGCGTCCGGTTCCTCCGGAGCTATACGACGATTGTGAGAGAGGACCCGGTAACAAAGGCAGTAACGGTCCGATACTCGACCCCCGATGATGGTGTCAAAGAGGAAGAGTTCGACATGGTCGTGCTGTCCATCGGCATGGATCCGCCCAAGGGCGTGGAAGAGATAGCCAAGACATACGGCATTGAGCTGAATGCCCACAGATACTGCAAGCTGAATCCGGTCAACCCCATGGAGACGAACAGACCCGGCGTATTTGTCAGCGGAGCCCTGCAGGGGCCCATTGATATCCCGGAGTCGGTCTTCGGGGCCAGTGGTGCCGGGTCGCAAATAGGGGAGCTCCTTGATTATCGGAGGGGTAACCTGTCGAAAGAGAGGATTTATCCGCCGGAGCAGGATCTATCGCAGGAAGACCCGCGGATCGGCGTTTTCGTGTGCCATTGCGGGGCCAATATCGGAAGGGTCGTCGATGTTCCGGGAACGGTTGAATACTGCAAGACCTTGCCCAACGTCGTTTACTCTCAGGAACAACTCTTCTCCTGTGCTACGAACTCGGCCAAGGAAATCACCGATATGATAAAGGAGAAGGGGCTTAACCGGGTCGTCGTAGCTGCCTGCAGCCCCAGGACCCTGGAACCGCTCTTCCGCGACACGCTGAGAGAGGCGGGTATCAACCAGTACTATTATGAGATGGCAAATATCCGGGAGCACGATTCCTGGGTACATTCGAAGGAAAAAGAAGAGGCCACGACCAAGGCCCGCGACATCATCCGCATGTCCGTGGCCCGGGCCTGCCACCTGAAGCCCCTGCAGGAGTTCGATCTGCCCGTCGACAAAAGGGCCCTCGTCGTCGGCGGTGGCATAGCGGGCATGACGTCGGCACTGTCCATTGCCAACCAGAAGCACGAGGTGTACCTGATTGAGCGGGATGGAGAGCTGGGTGGAATTGCACGGAAGATACATACAACCCTGGAGGGGCTTGACGTTCAGGCCTATCTGGCGGAGCTCATAAAGCAGGTGTATCAGCACCCGATGATCCATGTGTATACCAACGCCACGATTACAGCGGCAACGGGATACGTGGGTAATTTCGTAACAACGGTGAAGTCCGACCGGGGAACGACAGAGATCAAGCATGGTGCTGCCATTATCGCCATTGGTGCTGATCTCTATCAGCCTAAGGAATACCTCTATGGAGAGGATGACCGGGTGATGACACACCTTGAGCTGGAGCAAAAGATCGTCGAGGGCGATGAAAAGGTAAATGGCGCCCAGTGTGTGGTCATGATCCAGTGTGTGGGGTGCAGAAACGAAGACAGGAACTACTGCAGCAGGATATGTTGCAGCGAGTCGGTGAAGAATGCCCTGCTCCTGAAAGAGAAGAATCCCGATATGGATGTCTACATCCTCTTCCGTGATATGAGGACCTACGGATTCAAAGAGGATTATTACCGGGAGGCGGCAAACAAACACGTGAAGTTCATCCGGTACGAGCCCGAGGCGCCGCCCCAGGTGGAGCCGGGTGAGTCGGAGGAAGACGGCCGGCCCGTTCTGAAGGTGACGGCAATGGATTATGTCCTTGGCGACGAGGTCCAACTCAACGCCGACGTCATCGCGCTGGCTGCTGCTGTTGTGCCGTCCGATGCAACGAAGGAGATTGCAAATCTTTTCAAGGTTACATTGAGTCTTGACGGGTTCTACAAGGAGGCCCATGTGAAGCTGAGGCCCGTCGAGTTTGCCACCGATGGCGTCTACCTCTGCGGACTGGCCCATTATCCTAAATTTATCCAGGAGACTATCAACCAGGCCTATGGTGCGGCGGGCAGGGTCCTGACACTTCTGTCCCATGATATCGTCGTGGCCTCGGGCTCTGTATGCGAGATTGACGAGAAGCGGTGCATGGGCTGCGGTGCCTGTGTTGAGGTCTGTACTTACGGCGCCCTCGAACTTCGCGAGACAAAGGCGGGTAAGAAGGTGGTTATCAACCCCGTCCTGTGCAAGGGAGACGGCCTGTGCAACTCAAAGTGTCCCACCGGCGCTATAGTACTAAAGCACTATACGGACGACGAGATCGCCGCCGAGATCGATGCCGTTGTTCCGGACGCAGACATCCTCAGCCAAATCGATGCGGCGGCCGGAAATGAATGAGAGGCTGACGACGAAGCAAGTGTTGATTATTACAAAGGAGGTGACAACACATGAGTTCAGCGCTTAAATTTAAGCCGAAAGTATTGGGTTTCGCCTGCAACTGGTGAGCTTACGGCGCTGCTGACCTGGCTGGAGTTTCCAGACTGCAATATACAAATGAAATGAGGATCATTCGTGTCATGTGTTCGGGGAGGGTCGACCTGTCCCACGTTCTGAGGGCTTTCTCAAACGGGATGGATGGGGTGTTTATCGGCGGCTGCCACCTGAACGAGTGTAACTACATTACCCATGGTAACTTCCATACCTTAAATATGGTACTCCTGGGCAAGAGGCTGCTGGAGCATATCGGCCTCAACCCCAACCGGCTGCGGATTCAGTTCATGTCCGGTGCCGAGGCGCCGGTCTTCGTCGAGTCCGTCAACAGTTTTGTGAAGACGGTGAAGGCAATAGGGCCGCTCGGCAAGGCAGAGGGAGTAGACGGCGAGATGCTCAAGTCAAAGCTGGCGGAGCTTGTGCGGCTGGTGCCGTACTTCAAGATTGCGAAGCGGGAGAAGCTGGCAACGAAGCTCCCCAGTCACGAGGAGTACGAGAAATATGAGGACGTGTTCACCAAAGAAGAGGTGGAACAGCTCTTCACCGAGATGGTCTCGTACTACATCGATCCGGCGAAATGTCAGGCATGTACGACCTGCGCCCGGAGATGTCCCGTCGATGCCATTATTAGCGCAAAGCAGCAGGTACACATTATCGAGCAGGACAAATGCATACGGTGCGGCACCTGTCTCGAGGCCTGTCCGCCTCGATTCAGCGCCGTAACGAAGCTCGTCGGCGAACCGGTCCCCCCGCCGCTGCCTGAAGGCGAGAGGGCGATTGTGAAAAAGGCCAAAGAAAAAGAAGTGGCGTGACAGATAGAGAGTGGTATTGCTGAAGGTAAAGGCCCCGCTCTGGAGCGGGGCCTTTCTGTTTTATCTTGACAGGATAGGCGCGCTTGAGATAAAAAATACATTGTTAAATAATTCACATATTACCATGATTGTTAGGGGATAGGAGGTAATCATGTCGCCTGTCAGTGCGACCTATTTCGGGATATCGGGGTACGTCTTCTTCTGGGTTCTCTTTGCCGTCACCATGGGCCTGTTCCTGCCAAGGATATATTTTCTCTACCGCCTCATGTGCCTGGGGAAACAGGAGAACCGGTTCGACAGGATGGGGGAAAGGATCAAGAGGATGATCCTTGTCGTAATACCCCAGTGGTGCACGCTAAAGAGTGTTACGGGAAAGGACCTGGCCGGAATCGGCCACGCCCTGCTGTTTTGGGGCTTTAGCTGCTTTCTCGTGAGCTACATCGTTCTCATCGGCCTGGGTGAGGGGCTTGGGCTGCACACGTACATGGAGGGGACGGCCTTCGAGACAGTGTTTCTCTCTGTCCTCGATTTTGCCGGCATACTGGTGCTCTTCTCTGTTGTCTGGGCGGCTATCAGGCGTTACATCGTAAAACCGCCCAGGCTTGAGATCAGCCTGGAGGCGGGTTTCATCATGCTCATGGTCTTCAGCCTCATGGTCCTCCATTTCTGCGTCGAGGGTTTCGGCATGGCAGCGCTGGGTGAGACACACGGGTGGCCTATCATCAGCTCGGCCATTGCTGGCGCTGTTGCCGGTAGCGGCATGGCAAAGGAGACCATGATGGCCGTGTCTCACGGCGCCTGGTGGCTGCATTATATGCTCATCCTTGTCTTCACCATCTACATCCCCCGCTCCAAGCACCTCCACGTTCTTGCATCGGCATTTAATGTCCTGTTTCAGCCTTTGGACCGCAGGGTTGTGCTGGAGCCGATCCCGCTTGAGGCGCTGGAGAGCGAGGAGCCCGTAGAGTTTGGCGTATCGAGGATCCAGGATCTCAAATGGAAGGACATACTTGACCTTTATGCCTGCGCGAAATGCGGCAGGTGCCACGTCGGGTGTCCGGCACAGCAAAGCGGCAAATTGCTGTCACCGAGAGAGTTTCTGCGGCACATGAAGGACCACCTGCTTGACGTCGGACCTGCGCTGCTGTCAGGTGGCAGCGGCGCGGCAGCAGCGGAAGGCGAGGGCAAGAGCCTTATCGGCGACGTGGTGACGGAAGACGAGATCTGGGCATGTACCACGTGCGGCGCCTGTCAGGAGGTGTGCCCGGTCAACATAGAGCACGTGCGGAAGCTGATCGAGTTTAGGCAGAATCTTGTGCTGGCGCAGAATCAGATGCCCGATAGCGCCCAGCTTATGCTGAGAAACATGCAGACCAGAGGGAATCCGTGGGCCGGTGCCCAGTCCTTGCGGCTGAGAGGTGATTGGACCGGCGAGGTGGAGGGGCTCAAGATACTTGGTCAGTGCGAAGAGGGTGTGAGCACACTTCTTTGGGTGGGCTGCACGGGAGCCCTCATCGAACGGAACGTCCTCGCGACCCTGGCTCTCGTAAGGGTGCTTCAGGCCGGTGGGGTGGGCTTTGCCGTGCTGGGCGATGCCGAGAGTTGCTGCGGAGACCCCACGCGCAGGGCCGGCTATGAGTTTCAGTTCCAGATTTCGGCGGAGGAGAACATCGAGACGCTAAAGACCTTCAATATCAAGCAGGTTATCACCCTATGCCCCCATTGTCATAATGCCCTGAAGAACGAGTACCCGCAGTACGGTGCCGACTTCAAGGTGGTTCACTACACAGAGGTTGTGGCTGATCTTATCAGGCAGGGTAAACTGAAGCTGACGAATGAGGCGAATGCCGTGATCACCTACCACGACCCGTGCTATCTGAGCAGGTACAGCGGTGTGTATGAGGAGCCTCGGGGCATTATAGGGAGCATCCCGAAGGCGACATACAAAGAGATGGAGCGCTGCAAAACGGCGACATTCTGCTGCGGCGGCGGCGGTGGACATATGTGGATAGAGGAGCAGCACGGCACGACAAAGATCAACCACGTCCGGATGGACGAGGTCATCCGGACGGGTGTTGACACTGTGGTGACCTCCTGCCCCTATTGCCTCCAGATGCTCGAAGAAGGGATCGAGCAGAAAGGAGTGAAGGACTCATTGAAGGCGAAGGACCTTATCGAGGTAGTTGAAGCGGCTATGAAGCAATCCTAAACAGGGAGGAGATTGGTATGAATATTATTGTCTGCGTCAAACAGGTGCTCGACCCGGAGATTCCGCCGGCCAAATTCAAGATTGACCCCGATACGAAACAGGTCATCCCTCCTGCGGGTGTGCCCCCTGTCATCAGCGTCTACGACGAGAGGGCCGTTGAGGCGGCTTGCAGGTTGAAGGACAAGCTGAAAGGAAAAATAACGGTAATCAGCATGGGTTCCGACAAGGCGGCCGACGTGATCAAGCACTGCATATCCATGGGAGCCGACGATGGTTATGTTCTGAGCGACCCGGCATTCGAGAACGCCGACAGCTTTGGAACGGCCGGCGTGCTGGCCAAGGCGATACAGAAGGTCGGTGCTTATGACCTCGTCCTTTGCGGTAGGCAGGCTGCAGACTGGGGCGCAGGACAGGTGGGCTCGATCCTCGCCGAAATCCTGGGAATCCCGGTAGTGACCCTCGCCTGTGATATCGAGGGGACGGCGAGTAGCGTAAAGGTGAAGCGGATCGTGAGCGACGGCTACGAGGTCGTTGAGGCGCCTACGCCCTGTCTCGTCACCGTGAGTAGCGAGATTGGAATGCCCCGGCTTCCCGCCGGCATGCGACTCATGATGGCCCGGAAGAAACAGATTCCCATCTGGAAGGCGGCAGACATCGGCGCAGAGGCCACGGCGGCACACACCGAGGTGACGAGCCTTTCAGTGCCCGTAAGAAAGACAGAGTGCGAGATCATCGGCGGGGCTCCGGCCGACGCTGCTGCCACCCTGGCTGCAAAGCTTGCCAGTCTCATATAACGAACGGAGGATGAGCGATGGACAATTATAAAGGTGTTTTGGTCTGCGGTGAAATCGCTGACGGGAAGTTGGCGCCGGTGGCAATAGAGCTCATCGGGGCGGGTAGAAAGCTGGCCGACGATCTGGGCGAGGAACTGAATGTTCTGCTCATGGGTAGCAAGGCAGGCTCCCTGGCGCAAGAGGCCATAGCATACGGAGCTGACACGGTCTATGTGGCCGATGACGCGGCCCTGGACGCCTACAACTCCGATGCCTATACCCAGGTGGCAGCAAACCTGTGTAAAAAATTGCTTCCCTCGGTGGCCCTCTTCGGCCACACCGATATGGGCTGCGACCTTTCCCCCAGGCTTAATGGGCGTCTTGGCGGCTCCCTGGCCATGGAGTGTATGGCCCTTGCCATCGATCCTGCGACGAAGCTGCTGGTGGCCACGAGACCGGTTTTTGGCGGCAACGCCATAGCAACCATGCTGTCCAAGTCCGCGCGGCCTCAGATGGCCACAGTGAGGGCGAAGGTGTTTCCGCCGGCAGAGAGGCAGGATGGGCGGCAGGGCAAGGTTGTTCCCGTGGAGGACAAACTCGACGCAGCGGCACTGAAGGTAAAGGTGGTCGAGAAGATAAAGGAAGAAGTGGAAGGCGTAAAGCTGGAAGATGCAGAGGTGGTGGTGTCCGGCGGCAGGGGAATGGGCACTGCGAAGGATTTTGCCTTGCTGCGGGAGCTCGCCGATGTCTTGGGTGGTGCTGTTGGTGCAACCCGCGTCGCCTGCGACGAAGGTTGGGCGCCGGCAACGCTCCAGATCGGCCAGAGCGGCAAGGTTGTCAGCCCGAAGCTCTATATAGCTGTGGGCCTTTCCGGCGCTATGGCCCATATAGCAGGTTGTCTTGGATCAAAATACATTGTGGCCGTCAACAAGGATAATGAGGCCAACATTTTTAATGTTGCGCACTTCGGGATCGTCGGGGATTGGAAAGAGGTGCTGCCGGCCCTGACGGCGAAGTTCAAGGAGCTGCGAGCAAAATAAGTCACGGATTAGGAAGAACCATGGGGAAAAGGGTGGCCTCTCCATCCCTTAATCGGCAGTATCTATCGGCGTTTCTTTCTCCAGCCAGCCTGTTCCCCAGTTGTTCCTATCGCAGGTCCTGCTGTACCTTCAAGAATACCGACCCCAATAGTGCGAACAAAGCCCGTCTCTCGCGGCGGCACGAGGATGTTGCAGGGACCGTCGATCAGGGGAAGGATCGCCTGCGGCGGTTGAGGCTGTCTGTATCGAGCGACGAGGGCTAGGGGCTGAGATCGAGCCGCAGGAGCCGGCCCTAAGCGGCGGCCGTAGCGGGGATGTCGAAGGCAGCGGGGAGATTAGAGAGAAAAGAAAGAGGGGAAAATGATGGCATCGACTGACGGATCGGACATGGCAGGCGTTGCGGCGGAGATAGTCTGCCGGCGGTTTTCCGACGAGACGTGGACGAAGAACTCCATCCACGTGCCTCTGGAGAAGGAACTAACGATCTATGTCAATCTGCGGGAGCTGGTGACGATCCTTTGTACTCCTACAAAGCTCAATTACCTTGTCCTCGGGTTTCTTTATTCGGAGAAGATTATCCGTGCCATGGGGGATGTGACGATGCTTCGGGTTTGCGATGAGGAATCAGAGGTCGATGTCCGGCTCGCCGACGCCACTTTCGAGCTGCCTACGAAGCGGCGGCTGACCTCCGGTTGTGGCGGTGGGGCCGCCTTTAGCATGGAGGCGCAGAGGATAGACTCAAATTTTGTTATTGGACCGGACCGGGTGCTTTCGCTCGTCAAGGAGCTGCAGGAAAGAATGGACCTCTACCGTTTCAGTGGTGGAGTGCATGCGTCGGCGTTGTCCGATTCCGAGGGCCTGCTCATCGTCGCTGAGGATATCGGGCGGCACAACACGTTGGATAAGATTCAGGGGGAGTGTTTGATGAGGGGTGTTGCCACGAAGGACCGGCTGCTGCTGAGCACCGGTCGTGTTTCGTCGGAGATGTTGCTCAAGGCTGCAAGGATGCAGACGCCCGTTGTTGTTTCGCGGCACTCGCCTACAGGTAGCGCCATTCTGCTGGCCCGTGACCTTGGGATCACCATCGTGGGTCACGCCCGCGGCAACCGAATGCTCGTGTATTCGCACCCGGAACGGCTCGGCTGTCCGGCCGATTAGCCTATTTCTTCGCTTTCGAAATAAGGCTGATTCTCGAAATCCCGAGGATTTGGGCCGCCTTGGTCTTGTTCCCGCCCGTATAAGCGAGGACCCTCTTGATGTGTTCGTTCTCCACTTCCTGAAGGGTTTTGAGGGGGGTGTCGGGCGGACCGCTGTCACCGAATCCCAGGTTTTCCAGGAAATAGCTTGGAAGAGACTTCTTCTTGAGCTCGTTCGAAGACTCCACAATGACGGCGCTGTTGACGATGTTCATCAGTTCCCTGACGTTTCCGGGATAATCGTACTGGTTCAGGGCTTTCATAACGCCTTCGGAGATCTTGTCGATTTTCTTGCTGTTGGTTTGGCAGAACCTGCGCAAGAAGTGGTAGGCAAGGAGCGGAATGTCGCCCTTTCTCTCCCGCAGAGGAGGCAGATAGACGGAATTGATGTTGAGCCGGTAAAAAAGATCCTTCCTGAAATTACCCTTTTTCATCTCCTCGTGGAGATTCTTGTTCGTGGCGGCGATGATTCTCACGTCGACCTTCAGATTCTTCGTTGAGCCGAGGCGAAAGAATTCCCCTTCCTGAAGAACCCTAAGCAGCTTGACCTGTATGGGCAGGGCCAGCTCTCCGATCTCGTCGAGAAAAAGCGTCCCCCTGTCGGCTTCTTCGAGAAAGCCCCTTTTGCTCGACGTCGCCCCCGTGAACGCCCCCTGGTTGTGACCGAAGAACTCTGAGGCAAAGAGTTCGCTGGCAAAGGTGCCTGCGTTGACGGCGACGAAATGTTGGCCGTTCCTCTTGCTAATGCGGTGAATCGCCCGGGCAATGAGCTCTTTTCCTGTGCCGCTCTCACCCCATACGAGGACGCTGTTGTCCGTGACGGCCATTTTCTCCACGGTCGCGAAGATCTCGTTCATCCTCGTGTCCTGGGTTACGATTTCCTTGAAGGCCTCCTTGAACCGCAGGTGAGCCGCTGCTGTCGATTCCGATTCGGCGCTCCTGGAGGCCCGCCTGTGCTCTAGTGCCGTGTGCATGAGGTTTAAGAGTCGGTCGTTATCGACAGGTTTCGTGAGGTACTCAAGGGCACCGAGCTTCATGGCAGCGACGGCGAGGCCGATATCCTCTACGCCCGTAAGAACGATCGTTCCTATGTCGATGCCTTCATCGTGAATTCTCTGCAGGATGTCGAGCCCCGTCACGTCCGGCATGTCCATATCGAGCAGCAGAAGATCGAAGGTACCATCCTTGATTACCTCAAAGGCGCGCGAGCTGTTGGAGAGGGTGGTCACCTCGAAGGTTCCGGCCTGGAGCAGAAAGATGTTGAGGTAGTTAAGAACGGCCTGGTCATCATCGATAACGAGGATCTTGTCCATTAGGCCTCCTCGGGTCTTGTGGGGAGATAGATGCTGAAGGTTGTGCCGACGCCCACCTTGCTTTGCACCTCGATCCTGCCTTTATGCTCTTTGATGATCCCGTAAGCAATGGAAAGTCCCAAGCCCGTTCCCCCCTGGTTTCTCTTGGTGGTGTAAAAAGGATCGAAAATCTGCTTCAACATCTTTTCCTCGATGCCCTTGCCGTTGTCGGTCACCTTGAGGATGATCTCTCTGTCGTTGGGCCGGGAGGACGAGACATCGATGGTTCCGCGCTGTTTGTCGATAGCCTGCGAGGCGTTTATGAGCACATTGACAATAACCTGCTGGAGCTTCTGGGAGTTGCCCGTGATTGCGGGTAGCTCCGGGTCGAAGTGAACCTGCACGTCGGCCGTCCTGCGGACTTGGTTGTCCACGAGCCGGAGGCACGCCTCGGTTATGCTGTTGACGTCTACGGACTCGTTTAGCAGCCCCTCATCACGTTTCGCAAACTTCCGCAACCCGTCGACGATACCCTTGATCCTGTTGGCCCCCTGAACCATGTCATCGACGAGAACCGGAATAGACTGCCTGAACATGTCGTAGTTCAGGCGGGCGATGCGAAGGTCGGGCCGGGCCTCGTAGGCTCGGTCGAGGATGGGCATGATATCGTTGAGGGCCTCCTGTATGATCGACAGGTTGCCCTTGATGAATGTGTTTGGGTTGTTGATCTCGTGCGCGATGCCGGAAACGAGCTGGCCGAGGGATGCCAATTTGTCGGCCTGCAGGAGCTGCTGCTCCATATTCTTTTCTTTCGTGATGACGCGGGAGAACTCCAGCACGCCCGTGACCTGGCACTGCGAATCGAAGACCGGGTAGACGTGAAGCAGGTAGTGTTCTCCATCTACGCTCTGCTCAAGGGACAAGCGCTTCTTTTCCTCGAATACTTTGTCTATGGGGCAGTCCTCGCAAGGACCCTCCTGGTTGAAAACCTTCTTGTAACACTTCCCTTTGCTACCGATGCCCTTTTGGTTCGACATAAGAATATTCAGGTCCGGGTCGATGACGACGACGGTGTCGGTGATTGCCTTGAAAAGGGTTTGAAGCCGGATCTTGCTCTCCCTCAACTTGTCCGTGAGGGTAAGAAGCTCCTTGTTCTTCTTAATGAGGAGGTCCTTCTGGTTCTCCAAGGCGATCGTTCTCAAACGAATGCTCTGCTCCAGGTTCTCGTTCTGCTCAATGAGCTTTCGCTCTAAATCCTTCCGCAACCGGATGTCCTTGTAGACCGATTCAACGCAAGGCACGCCGTCGACGTCGATAATGATGTACGAGGCCAGTACGGGGATGGGCGTACCTTTGCGGTCCAGCAGAGAGAGCTCGAAGCCCTCCAGGAACCCGTGGCGTTGAAGCTTTTCGAAGATGACCGGCCTGATCGCCGGGTCTTCATAAAGGCCGTCGCGCACAAAATTGAGGTGTACCGACCCGTCCTCAGGATAGTCGAGCAGGCGGTAGAACTGACGGTTGGCCTTCATGACATCACCGTTCATGTTAGAGATCAGCATCGGCGTCGGGGCGTCTTTGAAGAAGTCTTCGTATCGTCTCTTTGATCTTTCCAGCTCTTGAGTCTTCTCGTTGGCCAGCTCTTCGAGCTTTCCTGCGTAGCGCTTCAGCTCGCCGGCAAGCTCGTGGCGTTCTATCATGTGACCTATCCTGAGAGCGACCTCGCCGGCAAGCCTTCTTCCATCTCCACCAAGAATCGCCGGATCCTCGAGCCCTATTTCGATGGTGCCTCTCTTGGTGCCGGCCACGGCGATATCGAAGGTCGTGGCTTCTGCCATGCTCTCCCTTGCCGCGGGGTGTGGGCTATACTCGACCCCGTCGACCCGAATGGAAGCGGAAGCCCCATCGGGCAAGAGAAGCCCATCGATGAGGTGGCCGGCGATCCTTTTGAAACTTTGTTCGGGAGCGCCATCGGCTGCTGTCTCTGCGGCGATGGCATAGAGACAGTGCAACTCCCGGTTACGTTTTTCAAGCTCATCCCTGACCGTTGTCGCCTTAGGGAGTGAAGTCATAGTCTCCGCTCTCCTTCTGTATAAGAATATGGTGTCGGCAGAATAGTCGCATTATACCGCAAACCGCACCGCCGGACCAGAGTTTTGACGTGGCCGGCCGTGTTTACAAAGACAGGGGCAGATAAAACACCTGCCCCTGTCAACAGTTAGTAACATTGTAATGATTTGCCCGTCATGGCCTCACTTTTGCCCTAATTCTGGCGTTAAAGTACTGCTCGCTATGGAGATAGGGCGTCTTTTGGGCACTCGCCGGGTTCAAATCGACGGCGATGGTGGTGAAGGCGCCCTTGCCCGTCGCCGTGGGAAATGTACCTGAAAGGAAGTCGGGCCCCCAGAAACCGTCGGCGGCAAGGCTGCCGTACAAGGGAACCGCATCTTCTATCTCTCTGTAGATATCCTCCGGAGCTGAGTAGGTCATGTTCGAACCCAACCTTGCGGCCAGCCCACGAATGAGCTGCCAGGTCTCCATGCCCGTTGCAGCCTCAAAGACCTTTCCGAACCGCTGGACCCTCCTGTCGCAGGCGGTGTAGGAACCGCTTGTTTCCACAGGCATGGCCATCGGCAGGACGACGTCCGCCTCAAGTGCCGTCTCCGTCATGAAGTGGTCGGCCACGAGCATGAACTCCGCCCCACCGGTGAATCGTAGGCTGGAAACATCGTAGATGGGATTTTCACCAAAGATAAGCAGCGCCTTGATGCGGTCACCCTCCAGCTCCTTTACGAGATCGACGGGCTTGAAAACAGCCTTAAGGTCTTTATTCCACTTTTTGCCCAGGCTCTCCACGCCCTTCGTATCTTCCGCCCCGATGAATCCGGGAAGATACTTTGTGTCGACGCCCATATCCACCAATCCCTGAGAATTGGCAAAATCACGGAGAATGATGATCCCGTTCCCCTGCTTACCTATTCTGCCCGTCAGCAGCATGAGATTAGCAATCGCCTGTAAGTCGTTCCGGGATTTTTCCCAGAGAGAGTCGATGCTGTAGAGGACAACGACGTTCGTGCCCGGTTTTCCCACGATGCTGTAGAGCTCTTCAAGCTTTGCGGCATCAACGCCCGTCATTGTAGCCACCGTATCGGTACTCAACCCCGAGAGCGATCCCTTAAAAGCCTCATAACCTTCCGTCCTGCCGGCCACAAAGGCTTTGTCCTCGAACCCCGCATCAACTATAGACTTGCAAATGCCCTGCAGGAGGGCCGTATGTGTACCGCGCTTCGGATCCACCCAAAGGTCCGACAGCTTGTTCAGGGGGATTTCTGACGCGTTAATAGTGACAATCTTGGCCCCATTCTTCTGGGCCGCCTTAATCTTTAGCTCCGCTATGAGGTTGTCCTCTGAAAGATCGGCATTTATCACCAGGATTACGTCGGCCCTGTCCAGCTCATCCATGGTGGTGGTTGAGGCCGTAATGCCGAACATCGTGTCGAGGCAATCCTGCTCCACATTGTTCATGAGATTGCTAAAGCTCCCGATGTTGTTCGTCTGTAGGCCTACCCGGGCAAACTTCTGCACTAAGTAGAGTTCTTCGTTCGTCATTCTGGGAGAGGCGAAAACGGCCACTGATTCAGGGCCATAGGTATCGATAATGGACCGTATCCTGCCGGCGGCGGCGTCGAGCGCCTCATCCCAGCTTGCCTCCACATGGCGGCCCCTCTTCTTGATCATGGGTTTGAGCAGCCTCTTTGAGTCGAGCATGTACCGGTAGCCGAACCTCCCCTTCGTGCATAAATAGCCCTTGTTGTGAGAGCTGCCGTTCACATTCGCCACAGTGAAGCAGTGGTCGTAGAAGACCTTATAACTGAGATTGCATCCCATGGAGCAGAAGCTGCACACTGACTCGAACTTTTGGGAGAGCCATGGCCCCGGTTTGGTAAAGGGCAGCTTCTCTGTGATTGCACCGGTGGGACAGGCCGCGATACAGTTTCCGCAGGATATACAGGTTGTTTCGAGCAGCTTCTTCTCCAAAGAGGGTTTGACGACGGACTTGAATCCGCGGTAGACGAACCCGAGGGCGGCGATCCTTAGGATCTCCGAGCAGGTCCTGACACAGCGGCCGCAGGCGATGCATTTGTTCGGATCGAGGCTGATAAAGGGGTGCGCATGGTCGACCTTGTGCATCCGCACGTCACCGAGAAACCGGCTTATGTCGACGCTGAAATCGGTGGCATATTTCCTCAGGGCGCAGTCAAAGAGTGCGGAGCAACCACACTCGAGACAGCGTGACGCCTCGTTCGATGCCTGCTCGTCCGTAAATCCAAGCTCCACCTCAGCGAAGGTTGTGATCCTCTGCTCCGGCGGAAGCTCGTTCATGCGCTCCTTGGTGATCTTCTTCATGGAGAGAAACTCGCTATCGGGGATCTCTCCGTAGCTTTCCTTGCGGCTTATGAAACCTCTCGACGGAACGTCCGATGCGCCCCGCGCAATAAAGGTGTCTATTGCCTCGGCTGCCTTTTTGCCGTGGGCTATGGCATCAATGGCCACGGCGGGTCCGGTAATGACGTCGCCGCCGGCAAAGACGCCGGGTATTGAGGTTGCCAACGTCTTGTCGTCGGTGACGATGGTGCTCCACCGCGTGGCCTTGAGCTGGCCGTCCATGCAGACCGTCCCGAGGTCGATGTCCTGCCCGATGGCAGACACCACAAGGTCGCACTTTAAGTCGTATTCGGAACCCGCCACGGGAACGGGGCTTCTCCGGCCACTGGCATCGGGTTTGCCCAACTCCATCATGATGCAGGTCAGACCATCGAGGCGCCCGTTGGTGCTCATGATTGCCGTCGGCGCCGAAAGGTAGATGATCTCGACGCCTTCTTCCAAGGCAGCGTCGATCTCCATCTCGTGTGCGGGCATCTCCTTCTTGGTTCTTCTATAGAGAATAGTCACCTTTTTGGCACCCAGCCTCAGGGCCGAACGGGCCGCGTCGATGGCCGTATTGCCGCCGCCGACAACGACTATATCCTTCCCGTCGAGCTTGGGCATGTCGGGCATCTGAAGCTGACGCAAGAACTGTACGCCGCCCATAATGCCCTCTGTCGTGTCCTCGCCGGCAAGGCCCATCCCCTTGGCATTCTGAGCGCCCATGGCGAGAAAGACGGCGTCGTATTGATCCCGTAAATCCTGGAGACTGAAATCCTGGCCGAGACGTGCGTTCATCTTGACCTCCACGCCGAGGCCGGTGATCCAGCCGATTTCTCGGTCAAGCATGGCCTTCGGAAGGCGGTACTCGGGGATTCCGTAGCGGAGCATGCCCCCCAGGTGCGGAGACCGCTCGTACATGGTTACGGCGTAACCCTTCAGGGTCAGAAAGTAGGCAGCGGTCAGGCCGGCAGGTCCGCCGCCGACGACAGCGACGCGCTTGCCGTTGCGTGGGGGGAGCTCCGGTACCCAGGGATCTTCGATGTCGATGTCCGAGGCATACCGTTTGAGGTAGTCGATACCGACGGGGCTGTCAACGCGGTTGCGGCGGCATGCCACCTCGCACTCCCTCACGCAGACCCTGCCGCAGACGAGGGGCAAGGGGTTCGTCTCTTTGATGAGCTTCACCGCTTCTCTGTGTTTCCCCATGGCTATGAGGGCTATATAGCCCTGCACGTCGACCCCGGCGGGGCACGTCTGAGTGCAGGGGCCCAGACAGTCGGCGTAATGGTTGGAGAGAAGGAGCTCGAGAGCCGTCTTTCTCGATTGCCGTATTTTTTCGTTGTCAGTGTAGATGACCATGCCATCTGCCGCAGGGCTGGAGCAGGAGGGAATCAGCTTTTCCAGCCCCTCCACCTCCACGACGCAGAGGTAGCAGGACCCGTACGGGGGAAGCTTGGGGTCCCAGCAGAGCGTGGGTATGTCATCAATGTTGTATGCCCGGACAATTTCAAGAATCGTCTGGCCCGGGCTGGCCGTGTACGGTTTTCCGTTTATTGTCACTCTTATCTGTTGAGTCATATGCGTTCTCCGTCCTTAGTTTCTTATCACTGCGCCGAATTTGCAGGTCTCAAAGCACTTGCCGCACTTCACGCACAAAGCCGTATCTATCTCGTGAGGCTTTTTCTTCTCTCCCTTTATGGCTTCAGCCGGACATGCCTTGGCGCAGAGCGTACATCCCTTGCAGGCGTCGGCTTTGATAGAATAGGTGAGGAGGGCGGAACAACTGTGGGCCGGACATTTCTTGTCCCGAATATGTGCCTCGTACTCCTCGGGGAAGTACTTGAGGGTCGTCAGAACCGGATTGGGGGCTGTCTGGCCCAAGCCGCAGATCGTATTATTCCGGATCTTCGATGCCAGGTCCGTCAAAAGCTCCACGTCCCCTTCCTGGCCGTTGCCGTCGGTGATCCTTTCCAGGATCTCAAGCATCCGCTTCGTCCCGATACGGCAGAAGGTGCATTTGCCGCAGGACTCATCCTGGGTGAACCGCAGGAAGAATTTAGCCATGTCGACCATGCAGGTCGTTTCATCCATGACGACGAGACCGCCTGAGCCCATAATGGCGCCCGTCTTGTTTATCTGTTGGTAGTCGATTTGAAGATCGCCCATGGAAGCGGGGATAGACCCGCCGGACGGGCCACCCATCTGCACGGCTTTGAACTTCTTGCCTTCCTTGATGCCGCCGCCGATATCGTAAACGATCTCGTTGATCGTTATTCCCATGGGAACTTCGGCCAGTCCGCCGCGGGCAATCTTGCCCGACAGGGCAAACACCTTGGTGCCCTTGCTGTTTTCGGTGCCCATGGCCGCAAAGGCCTCTGCCCCGTTCATGATGATCCATGCAACGTTGGCGAATGTTTCAACGTTGTTGATATTCGTCGGTTTTCCCCAGAGTCCTTTGTTAGCGGGGAACGGGGGTCTGAAGCGCGGCATTCCCCGTTTGCCTTCAATGGAGGCGATAAGGGCCGTCTCTTCGCCGCACACGAATGCACCGGCTCCTTCTTTTATCTTTATGGAGAAATTCATTTTGGACCCAAAGATGTTTTTCCCAAGGAAGCCCCGGCTTAAGGCAACCCTGATCGAGTCTTTGAGCCGCTGCACGGCCTTCGGGTATTCGGCCCTACAATAGATGTAGCCCTCATCGGCCCCGATGGCATAGGCGCAGATCATCATTCCTTCGAGAACCGAATGGGGATCGCTCTCCAGGGTGCTGCGATCCATGAATGCGCCGGGGTCTCCCTCGTCGGCATTGCAGATGATATACTTCTTTGTCCCTTCAGCCTGTCGGCAGAACTTCCATTTGACGCCCGTAAGAAATCCTCCGCCGCCTCTACCCCTGAGACCTGACCTCGTTATGATGTCTATAACATCTTCCGGCGTGTATTCTTTAAGGACTTTCTGGATTGCCTCGTAGCCGCCGGCGCCGATGTATTCGTCGATGGAATTGGGATCAATGATCCCGCAGTTTCTGAGGACGATCCTGTGCTGTTTCTTGAAAAAGGTATCGTCATCCGTCGGCTCAACGCTCCGGACTATCCACTCGGGGATAGGCTTGTCGCCGACCACATGATCCGTCATGATACGCACCGCCTTTTCCGGGGTGACCTCTCCGTAGATAAACGACCTGTTCTGCTCATCGATCACTTCTACCAGGGGCTCCCGATAGCACATGCCGTTGCAGCCTGTCTCCTTCAACGTCACCTGAATGCTGTGCTTCTCTATTTCGTCCTTTATGGCCTCATAGGTTTTCTCTCCACCCGCCGATACGCCGCAGGTTCCGAGGCCGACCTTAATTGTCTTCATTCATCTCTCCTCGTTCTATGTCTGTCTTATTCGGCCTTCTCTCTGTACTCATTCAAGAGCTGCTGCACCTTCTTCGGTGTCAACCGTCCGTAGGTTTCATCGTTGATCATGATGACCGGTGAAAGCGAGCAGCATCCCAAGCAAGCCACCTTCTGCATGGTGAAGAGGCCGTCATCCGTCGTCTCATCGTTACCGATCTGGAGCTCACTCTCAATAGTCTTGATGATGGCCGTCGAGGCGTTGACGTGACAGGCCGTGCCATCGCAAACCTTAATGATGTTCTTCCCCATGGGCTTCAACCGGAACTGGGAATAGAAGGTGATCACGCCATAGATCTCCGCTGACGGTATGCCCACAATCTCGCTGATATGGTCGATTGCCGATTCGGGTATATAACCATACGTTTCCTGTGCCGACTGAAGAAGGGGGATGAGGGCTCCCATCTCACCCTGATACTTCCATAGCTCGATCTTGAAACCCGAAAACGTCTGAACGCTTTCGTCTACCTGCGCCTTTTCCGTCTGTACCATCTCTCCTCCATTATCCTATGAAATCAACGCACTGGCCGCGCGCTATCGTCTGTCTCCTATACCCCTTACGCCTCAAAGAGCGTCAGGATGGGCCACTCTTTGATCCTCAGGACGCCGTC
>CAZYVU010000021.1:19792-44789 GCA_964651435.1 uncultured Pseudomonadota bacterium | reverse complement strand
ACGAGGGGAAAAGATCGTCAATGAGAAGGGCTGCCTATTATGATCGACTTACTTATTTACGGTCGTCCCCCTGCTGCTGAATCTTGTTCTGGTGAACGGGCAGGTAAGGGTTGATGGGGCTATGGAAAGGGCAAGGAGAAGAGCAGGAAGACATTCGACGAGAGCCGAGGCATTCCGCATATTGTCCCGCCGGATTCTCCGCTACGCCGATGGCGCCACGACGAAGGGGGAGTTCCTCGAAAAGACAACGAAGTTTTTCCAAGGATTTGCGCGGTGCGACAGGGTGGATATGTGGCTGAGAGACCACGACCGGTACCTGTGTTGCCGGGTATGCGACTCCGGAGAGACGTCGCTGTCGTTCGGGGGGCCTGAGGACGGAAATCGTCCCATTGCCGGCAAAGGTCCCGCTTGGGAAGAGGCGTGGCCCTCCGTCCTGCTTCTAACGGTCCGTGGGGGCCGGCGCTCTGTGGGCTTTGTGCGCCTTGTGAGCCATCGGACCGATTATTTCCCCGCCGTTGTAGAAAAGCTTTATCAGCCCGTGGCGGACAATCTCGGCCTTGCGGCAGCGCACGTCGACCTGCGGTCGAACCTGCAGGAGCGCATAAAGGAGCTCACCTGCCTTTACGGTATCGCCCGTATCGCCGCGGAACCCGATCTGTGGTTGGACGACGTGCTGCAACGTGTGGCCGAAAGGCTTCCCTCTGCCTGGCTCTACCCGGACATTGCCGGCGCAAGGATACTGCATGACGGCCGCAGCTATGCGACGCAGGGCTATCGCGACGGAGGGCCGGCGCAACGGGCAAACATCGTCATCGGCGGCAGACGAAGCGGCGTCGTCGAGGTGGCCTATTGCGAAGAAAGGCCCCAGCTTGACGAAGGCCCCTTTCTCAAGGAAGAGAGGAGACTCCTCGAGACGGTCGCAGAGGAGATAGCAACGATAATCAGTCGCAGGGAGACGGAGCGGAAAAAGCTGGCACTGGAGGATCAACTCAGGCATGCCGACCGCTTGGTGACCCTTGGGCAGCTTGCTGCGGGCGTGGCCCACGAGATGAACGAGCCGCTGGGCGTTGTCGTCGGATTTGCGCAGCTTGCCAGGAAGTGCGCTGGATTGCCGGAACAGGCCGGCCGCGATATTGACAAGGTTCTCGCGGCGTCGCTCCAGACGCGGGAAATTGTAAAGAATCTGCTGGCGTTCACGCGGCAGGCGCCGATTAGGAAGATGGATGTGGATGTAAACCGCATTGTTTCCGAGGGCCTGAAATTCTTCGAGGCCCGTTGCGCGAAGGAAAACGTGAAGGTGCTCTGTTCTCTTTCGCCGGCAACGCCTGTCGTTGAGGGTGACCGAACGCAGCTTACCCAGGTCTTTGTAAACCTGGCGGCCAACGCCCTCCAGGCGATGCCGGCAGGAGGGGTGCTGACGGTGCGGACGAGGCGATCGCGGGGCTATGTCTTCCTGGCTGTTGAGGACACGGGCGCCGGCATGGCGAGGGAGGTGCTGGCGCACGTTTTTACACCCTTTTTTACGACGAAGGAGATAGGCGAAGGCACAGGATTGGGGCTGCCCGTTGCCCACGGCATCGTGTCGGCCCATGGGGGCGCCCTGACGATAACGAGCAGTCCGGGCAAGGGGACCCGGTGTCTGGTAAGGCTGCCGGAGTGGAAGACGCCCACGACCCCGGGGGGTGCCGAAAATGGATAGCCGTGCTGAAAGGGAGCGCATTCTATTGGTTGACGATTCGCCTGATACCTTGGAGGTCCTTGAGAGAAACCTCGCATCTCAGGGCTTCAGGATTTTCACGGCCCCCGATGTGCAGGAGGCCATAAAGATTCTCGGCATGAATGCCGTGGACCTTGTCATTACAGACCTCAAGATGCCCGGGGCGAGTGGTGTCGATCTCGTCAGACACGTTCGGGAGAACTTCAAGGAGACGGAGGTAATGATCATTACCGGGTTTCCCACCGTCCAGAGCGCCGTAGCGGCCTTGAAGACGGGCGCCGAGGACTACCTGGCGAAGCCCTTTACCGATGAAGAGCTGTTTTCGTCCGTGCGGCGGATACTGAATACCCTCCGGCGGAAAAGGGCTGGAACGGCGCTTCCAGGCCGGAAGATGCCTGCGTCGTATGGGATCATGGGCGAGTCACCTGCCATCGTGCGGGTTGCCGATATGATCGCCAAGGCGGCCCTCACGCCCGCCACCGTTCTCATCGCCGGCGAGAGCGGAACGGGCAAGGAGCTTGTGGCCCGGGCCATACACTACACGAGTCCGAGGGCGTCGTCGCCCTTTGTGCCCGTCAATTGCGGGGCGATCCCCGAGGAGCTCATTGAGAGTGAGCTGTTCGGTCACGTCAGAGGGGCATTCACCAGCGCCATAGAAACAAGGGCGGGGTTCTTTCAGACGGCCGATGGAGGAACCATTTTCCTGGATGAGATTAGTGAGATGAGCCTTTCGACCCAGGTGAAGCTGTTGCGCGTCCTTCAGGACAAGGAGGTCTGCATGGTCGGTTCGAGCCGGCCGCGCAAGGTCGATGTGCGGATTGTCGCATCGACGAACAAGGACCTGCCCGCCCTTGTCGGAAAGGGAATGTTCCGGGAGGACCTTTTCTTTCGCATCAACGTTATCACGATAGAGTTGCCGCCCCTCAGGGAGAGAGGTGATGATGTCCACCTGCTGGTGAACCACTTTTGCGATAAATTCGCCGCCGAACTGGGAAGACGGCGGCCCGATTTTTCCGCCCGGGCCATCCGCGCTTTGGAGGGCTACCACTGGCCGGGCAACGTGCGAGAGCTGGAGAATGTTGTACAAAGGATGATCGTCCTTACGGACGGAGACCTCATCGACGTTCCGGACCTTCCGCCGCTCATGCGTTTCTCGGCGTCGCGGGAGGGTGACCTGGGTCGCACGCTTGCCGAGGTGGAGGCCCAGTACATTAGGAACGTTCTGGCCTCTGTTGACGGAAACAGGACGCGGGCCGCCGCAATTCTCGGTATCGACCGCAAAACGCTGCGAAAGAAGCTTCGCGGCACAGGCGATCCACAAGAACCGGAGACGAACAAGGCCTCCTGAAAACCGAGGAATTATTCCCCACCGGTCGCAGTATCCCCGCTGCCAGGGGGTCGGGACTATCGGGGCCCCGCCACCGGACACCTGCCTTCACCCCACATAAACCACGTTATTATAGAGTGTTAGCGATTATCACCGGACAGACGCCATAGCGCCTTCGTTAGGTATGCCTTTTGCAGTTGGTATGGGAGGGGGCAATGGAAGGGGCTCAGGGTTGCATCCTTCAAGTCTGCTTGCTTCCAAAGAACGCCGCCCTTGTGTGGTGCTGCGAGGAGTGCAGATGACAATGAAAAATACGGGATTGCGTGTCGGCGGTGAGAAGTCGATGATGGCAGAATCGTTGGTCGGCGCCGGAGGGTGCAGGACGGTGGACATACGTCTTCAGCGGAAGGATACATCGGCCCTCCTGCCGACGGATATCCTCTTTCAAAGCGCCTTTTGGAGCAACGTGAAGTCGCGCCTTGGCTGGACGGCTCACGCTTTCGATCTGGCGGCCTCGGGCTGCGTCGGCGACGTGCTGGTTCTGACCCGGCCCTACGCAGACGGGGCCATGGCGGCATACGTGCCGCAGGGGCCCGAATACGGTCCTCATCCCGAACAGTATGGCCCCTTTCTGGAGAACCTGTCTCAGGCCATGGCCCGCTATCTTGAGCCAAAGGTTGCCTTTATCCGATACGACCTCCCTTGGGAGTCGCAGTATTCTATCGGTGGCGATGGCACGTCGGGGCTGTCGTGGGCTGGTCGTCCCGAGGTCCGTCTCAGGGAGATGCGCATGAACTACGGAACGCAGACCTGGAACCTTCGTAAGGCACCCATAGATCTGACCGTGGCCGATGCGCTTGTTGTTGATATTTCAGGCACGGAGGATGAACTCCTCTCCCGAATGAAGTCAAAAACCCGCTACAACATCCGCCTGTCGGAGCGGAAGGGGGTAAGGATCTTTGCGGCCTCGAAAGAGATGCTCCCCGTCTTTTACGACCTCTATCGCGAGACGGCGGAACGCAACGGTTTCGCCGTCTGCGAGTACAGGTACTTCTCGGCGCTTTTCTCCGTCGACGCCGACGCTGCGGACGCGTCGGAGGTCCATTTCCTTTTGGCCGCAGCCGATGGTGATGTGCTCGCCGGCGCCATCGTGGCCGTCTCCGCACAGACGGCCACCTACCTGTTCGGCGCGTCCTCCTGCAGGCACCGCAACATGATGGGGGCGTCTGCCGTGCAATGGGGCGCCATCCGCCTTGCCAGGGCCAGGGGGTGCGTCACCTACGATATGGGCGCCGTTCCGCCCGCCGACGATCCGGGCCACCCCTTTTACGGAATGTACCGGTTCAAGGCAGGATTCGGTGGAAAGGTCGTTCATCGAAGCGGGTCCTGGGATTTTCCCCTCGATGATACGGGCTACGCAAAGTATCGCAATGCGGAACTGTTGGGCATGACCCTCCCCTGAAGCGCGGCAACGTGTTTGGGCTTGCCGGAAGAATGCCGACGAAGCCCGGCCCTCGTTCGGCGACGTCGGCATTGTAAATGGCCCGAAAATTGGTATAATGTAAGAAAGGGCCTTTTCATATCGCAGTAAAATCAGCATTAAAAAGGAGAAAAGAGAGTGAAGAAGGCAGTTATTTTTCTATTGGTTTTCCTCTGCATCGGCTGGAGCACCCTCGCGGGATCAGCGGAAGACAAGAAGGAGAAGGAAAAGATGACATATCCAGAACTCACGGCCGTAATGAAGACGAACAAAGGCGACATCAAGCTAAAGCTCTTTCCGGACAAAGCCCCTTTGACGGTGCTCAACTTTGTCAATCTGTCGAAGCGGGGCTACTACAACAACCTGACGTTCCACAGGGTCATCCCCGATTTCATGATCCAGGGCGGCTGTCCTCTGGGCACCGGCACGGGCGGTCCCGGATACCGGTTCAAAGACGAATTTTCCCCCGGCCTGAAGCACAGTAAACCGGGAGTGCTTTCAATGGCAAATGCCGGACCGGGAACGAACGGAAGCCAGTTTTTCATCACCCATGTTCCCACACCATGGCTTGACAACAAACACACGATCTTCGGCGAAGTGGTGGGGCCGGAAGACCAGAAGGTTGTCAACAGCATTGTGGCGGGAGACAAGATCAGCACCATTGTTATCGAAGGCGACTACTCGAAGCTGGCCGAGACATACAAGTCCCAGCTTGATGAGTGGAACAAGGTGCTGGACAAGAGATAGGCCGGGGCGCTACGGGGCTATGCAAAGTGGCCGGGCAGGACGACCGGAAACCCGTCCTGCCCGGCGAAAAAGATGAAGAAATGGGCGCTAATCGCTGAGGCCTGCAAGTCTTTTTGCGGCCTTCTTTTTTGACTCCGTATCGCTCTCGCGGAAAATCGTTACGCGGTGTGCCTCCGGTGAACCGCCCCCGTGGATATCCGAGATGGTGTCGGCGCTTTCCAGGGCGAGCTTCTCTGCCAACCGGTACATCTTAATCCTCTTTTCAACGGGTACGCCTTGGGCGCCCTTGAGGTACTTTTTGAGCAGTTCGCCTACCTCAGGGTTCTCGAAATCCCTGTCCGACGGCAGGTCGGCCACGAATCCGCCGCAGGCGTCGATCATAAGCCGTGTCGCTTCAGCCATTTCCTTGCCTTCATGAATCTTGGACGCGTTGGCCAGGACCGTGTCGATAAAGTAGCTGCCTGAGGGCTGTTGCTTTCCCTCGTAGGAGGAAGCGAGGCAGCAGCCGTACAGAGTCTCGGCCCTGTGGATCATGTCGATGACCTTCTGCTTCAGGTGCGTGGCCTTGGATGTGCCATTATAATCCATGAGCGTGAGGGCTGTACCGATCATGCAGTCGATCTTGCCCGACTTGCATCCGCCGTGGCTCTGCCGGTGGAAGGAGGAGAACTTGATGACCATCTCGGAGGCGAACTCCGTCTCGCCGCACATGAAAACACGTTCCCAAGGTACGAAAACGTTGTCGAAGATAAGGGTGGGGCAGTACTTGGAGTAGTAAACATTGCCGCAGTCTGCGCCGTCGATCTCCCGCATATCGAGGCTCGACCTTCCGACCACGTGGATCAGCCCCTTCGTGTCCGCCGGGATGGCGAAGGAGACGGAAAACTCCTTGTCCGCTTTGCCCATGGCCCTCGTTGGCAGGACGATGATCTCGTGAGATGAGAGGGACCCCGTCTGGTGCGCCTTGGCCCCCCTGACGACGATGCCGTCGTCCCTCTTTTCAACGACGTGAAGGAACATGTCCTTGTCCGGCTGCTCGCTGGGGTTGAAGGAGCGGTCCCCCTTTACGTCCGTGACGCCGGCGTTGGCCGTAAGATCGTTTTTCTGCACGTACTTGAGAAACTCGACAAAGTTCTTGTTGTAGCTGGTGCCGTACTTTTTGTCGATGTCGTAGGTGACGATGGAGAGGGTCGACAGGCAGTCGAGACCCGTGCACCTCTGGTGGCACGTTCCAACGTAGTTGGCCACCTTGCGGTTAATTTTGACGCGGGCCACGAGGTCCTCGATGCTTCCCGGGGGAAGGGTGAACCGGTTGACCGGCTCGTTGATGAGCGGGCTTGTCGTGATGAGCAGGTCGGGGTGCAGCTCCGCCATTTCATATGTTGCCCCTGTTGCTTCGATTCCCGCCCGAAGGCGCGGGTTGTCGACGATGTTGTCAAGCCGCTTTCCAAACATGTACGCCACCGGGTTGAGGGCCCGTATGGACTCGATATACTCCTCTTTTGTCTTGACACCCATGGTGCGTTACCTCCTTATTCCTTATGTTGAATTGCTCTGCGGACCGGCCGTTAACGGCTCAGAACGGAGACTTTTCCTGTTCGGCCAGTATCTTCCTGACGCTGGACAAAACCTGTATCTTCACGTTTGTCAGATGATTCTTGAGCACATTTCTGGCCCTGTCCAGGCTGCGCAGGGCCACGGCATCGTATATCTCCTGGTGCTCCTGGTCCGTCGACGTAAGCGATGCCGTGGGGAAGTAGTTTCCGCCGTACTTGAGAAAGAGCATATCAAAGACGTTCTGCAGCAGGCGGATCTGAGTCTCCTTTCCTGAGAGCGAGGCAAGGGTCATGTGGAACTCCCTGTTTTTGAAAAGCCTCTCCTTAAGGTAGAACTCCCTTTCCGCAGACAGGTGGGCCTCCAGCGCCGCCTTAAGCTCCTTCAAGCCTTCCTTGTCGATACGCTCTATGGTGGCAGGGATCAAAGAAGGCTCAACGAGCTCTCTGAGCTCATAGAGCTCCTCCAGCTCCCTGACGCTGAAGGGCGCCATGTAATAGCCCCTGTTCGCTTCGTGGGACACAAACCCCTGCAGCTCCAGCCACTTGAGGGCCTGTATGATAGGGGTTCTGCTCAGATGAAGCTGCTCGGCGAGGTCCCGAAAGGAAATCTTTTGGCCCGGCACGAGCTGCTTGGCGTACAGCATCCGCCGGATGCCGTGATAGGCAACCTGACTGCTGTCCTCGTTACTGACCGCTTTTGCTTTGGTTGGTTTAGATTTTGTCATGGGATTAGGTTACACAAAATGAATACAATTTGCAATCAAAAATTTAATTTATAAATTGACAGGGCTATTTCATCCGGTTATACTTCCATATCGGCTGCTCACAACGCATACGTGCATGACACCATAGTCGAACTACATGAGAAAAGAGGAATCGAACCCATATGAGACTCCACGAATATGAAGCCCTGGACATTTTTGAGCAGAACCGCATTCCCGTGCCGCGCCGGGGCACGGCTGGAACGATGCATGAAGCCCTTCATATAGCTGGAGAAATAGGGTACCCCGTCGTTCTGAAGGCCCAGGTTCTTGTCGGGGGCCGGGGGCTTGCCGGCGGCATCAAGACGGCGAACTCGCCCGATGAGCTGAAGGAGGTTGCCGATGCGCTGCTCAGCACGGAGGTCAAGGGGTTGCCTGTGCGCAAAATACTCGTTTGCGAAAAGGTGGAGATAGCAAAGGAGCTTTACTTGGGCATGACCGTCGATGGCTATTCGGGCAAGCCGGTGATTGTGGTGAGCACCGAAGGCGGCGTCCTTATCGAGGAGACGGCGAAGACGTCGCCGGAGAAGATTGCGGCGATTCATATCGACCCAACCTTCGGCTACTACCCCTATTTGTCCCGGGGTCTCCTGAGGAGGCTCGGGCTGAAACAGCAGCTCGTCACCGCCTGGAGCGATGTGATCGGCCAGCTCTTTAATATAGCCGTCCGCTATGAGGCGCTCATCGCCGAAATCAACCCCCTTGTGGTGCTTCCAAACGGTGGGCTCATTGCCGTTGACGCGGTGCTGGAGGTGGACGATTCGGCGATCTCCAGGGTCCGCCTGCCCTTGCCCGACCGCATTGACAGGATAGAGAACCCCCTCGAGCGCCGGGGCCGGGAAATCGGCGTCACTTATGTGGATTTGGACGGCGATATCGGGCTTATCTCGTCGGGGGCCGGGCTTGGCATGGCGTCGATGGACATTATCGGCCAAAAGATGAAGCCGGCAAACTTTCTCGAGACAGGAGGGGGGATCACGGCAGAGCAGCTTTACCGCTGCATGGAACTCGTGATGATGAAGCCCAACCTGAAGGCCATCTTCATTAACGTCTATGGCGGTATCAACCCCATCCATGAAGGCGCCAAAGGAGTGGTTCGTTACATTAAGGAGCATAACGTCAAGATACCCGTCGTTGCCAAGGCCCTTGGCAACCGGCAGGAGGAGACGTGGGAGATCTTCAAGTCTGCCGGCGTTCACGTGGTCACCGAGGCAGCTACGGAAAAGGCTGTCGATAAGCTGTACCAACTTGTAGGAAAGGGAGATAAAGGCGGCAGGGACCGCAGGCGGTCCGTCGCCAGGACGTGAGCGTCTCACCGTTCCGATTCCCGATAGAGAATACTTTAGGGGTTTATCCATGAGCATACTGATTGATGATTCCACCCGTGTCATTGTGCAGGGCATCACCGGCCGCATCGGCAGCGCCCAAACCTACTGGATGCTGGCCTACGGAACCAAGGTCGTCGGCGGTGTCACGCCGGGGAAAGGCGGGGCGACGGTTGAGGGCGTGCCCGTTTTTGACAGCGTCTCCGAGGCGGTCAGGCAGACCGGGGCCAACGCGTCGGTCTTCTTCGTGCCTGCCGCAGGGGTCCTTGATGCCTTTCTGGAGACCATTGATGCGGGCATAAAGCTCATCGTTGTGGTTCCCGAGCACATTCCCGTCAAGGATGTGGTAAAGATGCGCACCTATGCGCTCGAAAAGGGTGTCTTCGCGCTGGGGCCGACGACGCCCGGCATTCTGGCGCCCGGCAAGGGGAAGATGGGCATCATGCCGGCCTCCCTTTTTGCGCCGGGCCGCGTCGGCATCATCTCCCGGAGCGGCACCCTTTCCTACGAATTCGCGGGCATTCTGTCGGAGAACAACGTGGGTCAGAGCACTGTCGTGGGTATGGGGGCCGATCCGGTGGTGCTGAGAAACCTGGCCGACATCCTTGAGCTCTTTGAGGCGGACAAGGACACGGACGCCGTGATCGTTGTGGGCGAGGTGGGGGGCGAGCAGGAAGAAAAGGCTGCCGGGTTCATCTCCAGAAAAATGACGAAACCTGTTGCCGCCTACATCGCAGGACGCTACTCACCGCAGGGGAAGAGGATGGGCCATGCCGGCGCCATCGTGCGCGGAGCCTCCGGCACCGTCGACGGAAAGCACAAGGCGCTGCGTGAGGCAGGTGTCGAGGTCCTGGAAAGCCCCATAGACGTTGCGAAATGGGCCAGGAAACATAAGCTCAGATAAGGGGCGGCAGGGTTTTCTGAAGGGGTAGGCCGTGCCGAAAGGTTTCGGCCGCAACAACGCTTGACCTCAAGGAATCTTGGGGATACAATGAAATGTTGTGTACCTTGCAGAAATCCTTACCAAATACCGCGACAAAATCATAGATGAATGGATAGTGCGCCTTCACGGGGAGGTGAGCAGCCGTTATGCGGGGCGGCCCCTGGAGGAGCTGCTCAAGACGGTGGCCGGCGCCTGCGATGCCAGCTTCAACGTCGTCGTTAAGAAAGACTTCCGGGCAATAGACAGCCATATCGAGTGGATAACCTCCTTGCGGCTTCAGGGCGGGTTCTCGCTCTCGGAGGTTCAAAGCGCCTACGAGCTCTACCGCACCATTCTTGTCCCCATCCTCATCAAGGAGCTGAAGGGACAGCGGCTACTGGCGGCCACGCGAAGGGTGAACCGCTGCCTTTTCTACACCATTACCCGTTTCAGCGATTACTTCCAGCAGCGCCAGGAAAAGCAGATCAGGGACTATGCCCAGGACCTGGAGCGCGAGGTAGAGGAGAGGACAAAGGAGCTGGCGGAGTCGGAGGCCAAATATAGGGTTCTGGTGGAAGACATCAACGATGGGTATTTCGTCAACGAGGATGGAATAATCGTTTTTGCCAACGAGGCGTTCTGCGAGCTCCACGGTCTTGCCATCCAGGAAGTTGTGGGACGGCCCTATACGAATCTCATTGCCCCCCAATCGCTTCCGGCAGTCCAGGACCTTTATGAGAAGCGGATGGCGGGAGAAGAGTCGAAAGACCTCTACATCTATCTTAGGAGGCACAGGGATGGGCGGGAGCTGCCGACGGAAAACAAGGTCAAGAGGATTCTCTATGAGGGGAGGCATGCCGTGGCCGGCATATGCCGGGACGTGACGGAGCGCATCGAACACGAACTGAAGATGCGCGAGGCTGAGCGCCTGGCCCACATAGGCGAGCTCACGACCTCTCTTGCCCACGAAATACGGAACCCCCTTTCGGCCGTAAAAATGAATCTGCAGATACTTTCGAAAAAGGTGAGGCTTGGCGGCAACGACCGAAGGCGGGCGGAGATCATTCTTGATGAAGTGGGCAGGCTGGAGAGAATTCTCACGGAGATGCTTGACTTCGCGAAACCGCTGCGGCTGAGCCTGACGCCTACGTCCATCAACGAAGTTCTCGACACGAGCCTGGATATGATGGAGGCCAAGCTGAAGGCAAAGGGTGCCCAGGTGCGAAAAGAGTATTCGTCCCGTATACCCTTGATTTCCATGGATGCCGATAAAATGGAGCAGGCCATTATCAACGTGCTCCTCAATGCGATTGAGGCCTCAGGAGACGACTGCAGGTTGCGCCTGGCGACAAGACGGATCCGGCGGCCCGGAGCGGGTATCCTCGTCGACGTCAGCGACAACGGCCGCGGCATTGACCCGGGCGATTTTCCCTATATTTTTGACCCCTTTTTCAGCCGGAAGAAGGCCGGCACGGGGCTGGGTCTGATGAACGTGAAAAAGATCGTGGATGCCCATGGTGGGACCGTGAATGCGCGGCCGCTCCGGCCCAGCGGCACCCACGTAAGGATCGTGCTTCCCCTGAAGGACTGCCATGGCGGCTAAGAGAATCCTTATCATTGATGATGAGCAATCACTCCTTGAATCGCTGGAAATGTATCTCACGGAGCTGGGATACGGGGTGGCGTGCGCCGTTACTGCCCGCGAAGGCCTGGAGAAGACCGCTTCCTTTGATCCCCACGTGGTCATTCTTGACATACGGCTGCCGGACCACGACGGCTTTGAGGTGCTCCGCGAACTGAAGCAGGCGGGAGACGAAAGGCCCATTATCATGATTACGGCCTTCCACGATATGGATACGACCATAAGAACGGTCAAGCTGGGCGCCTTTGAGTACATTCCCAAGCCCATCGATGTCGACGAGCTGCAGAAGGCGGTGGAAAGGGCCCTGCGATTTTCCCGGGCCGCTGACGGCAATGATGCCATAGCGCTGGACGTGGGCCTTGCCTATGAGGCGAAAAACATTATCGGTAAGAGTTCTGCCATGAAGGAGGTCTTCAAGGCCATCGGCAGGCTGTCCGAAAACATGATCACGGTCCTCATCGAGGGAGACACGGGAACGGGAAAGGAGCTCATAGCCAGGGCTATCCACAGCCACAGCCCCTTCAGGCAGGAGCCGTTCATCGCCGTCAATTGCTCCAACATTGTGGGTACCCTGCTGGAGAGCGACCTCTTCGGCCATGAAAAGGGTGCCTTCACGGGCGCCACGTCGACAAAGAGGGGAAAGTTTGAGCTGGCCGGCCGGGGCACCATTCTCCTCGACGAAGTCGGAGAGATACCTCTCGACCTTCAGGCAAAGCTTCTTCGGGTCCTGCAGGAGCGCGAGTTCGAGCGGGTGGGAGGGGAGAAGACCATCCGGTCCCACGCCCGGGTCCTCGCTGCCACCAACCGCGATCTTTGGAAGCTGGTCCGGGATGGAGATTTTCGGAAGGATCTTTACTACCGGCTTAGCGTGGCCACGGTGAGGGTTCCCGCCCTGAGAGAGCGCAAGAGCGACATTCCGCTCCTTGCGGCGTCGCTCCTGCGTAAAATAAACGATGACCTCAATCTCGGCATAAAAAAGGTGGAGAAGAAGGCGGCGGAGCGGCTCATAGCCTACGACTGGCCCGGCAACGTCCGGGAGCTGGAGAACGTCCTCACGCGTGCCGCCCTGAACACACAGGGGGAGCTGATCCTGGAGGAAGTGCTCATCCCGCTTATAGGCCCGGAGGGAAGAGAGGGGTCTCTCGGGGCCGGGTTGAACGGGCCCAGCCTTCAGGACATCGAGCGGGAATACATCCTCAAGGTGCTTGAGCAGACCCACTGGCATTTTGGGAGATCCTGTGAGTTTCTCGGCATTTCGCGACCCACGCTGCGCCAGAAGCTGAAAGAATACGGCATTCTTCCGGGCCGGGCTCCCGCCAAGATCCCTTAGGCGTCTCAGAACTTCAAAAATCAAACCTGATAAGGTCGTAAAAAGTCCCAAATGGTGGCTTGCACCTACCCGTTGAGGGGTGCCCACGAGAGGTTTTGTGGCGCATTAGTCGTCGGCCCTGGGTTTTCTGTGGCACCGTAATTGCATCTGAGTATGGGCAATGGCTGGGGAAACAATCAAGACACTTCGAGAGGTACGCAGAAACTATATTCTGAAGGTCCTCGACGAGGCGGCAGGCGATTATGGCAAGGCAAGCAAGGTTTTGAACGTATCGGAGGAGTATTTGAGAAGAGAGGTCAAAAGGTTTGCGCCTGATGCGCCCGGGCAGGGGAAAGAGCCCGTGCCGCCTGGGTCCGAATGAGGTGCAGGTGAAAAAATCTTTCAATGGGGAAATTTTTTTTCAATCTTGCGGGACTCATGAAACCAAAAAAGGAGGGTTTATGAAACGGTTCATCGTGTGCGGAATCATGTTTGTGCTCCTGCTGGTGCCCAGCCAAAACGCATCGGCCCAGGAAAAGCCGATTGTGATCGGGGCCCCCTTGGCCACGGCGTTTTTGTATGGGTGGGATGCCGAACGGGGCATAAAGCTGGCGGCGGAGGAGATCAACGCGGCAGGCGGCGTCAACGTGGGTGGAAAGAAAAGGCCCTTCAAGGTTGAAGTTATCGATACGCGGGACCTGGAGCCGGGTGTCCCCGTAAGCGAAGCCCTCCTGGGCCTCGAAAAGCTCATCCTCGAAAAGAAGGCCGACTTTATCGTCGGCGGGCCCGTCCGGTCTGAGGCGGCCCTGGCCGCCATGGACATTCTGAGCAAGTACAAGAAGGTCAGCATCGTCACCACGGGCGTGCTGACACCGGCCTATCAGAAGAAGGTCGAGGACAACTATAACAAGTATAAGTATTGCTTCAGAAATTCAAGCCACGTCGGTGTCATGATGAATGAGTTCGTCATCCTGCTGGAAGATATGCGAAAGGCCCACGCTTTTAACAAGGCCTACATCATGGTCCAGGATGTGGAGCACGCACGCCGGGGCGGCGAGGTGATGAAGAAGGCCCTGACGGACAAGGGATGGAGCGTCATCGACATGAAGATCTATCCCACCGGGACAACGGACTACTCCGTGGGGCTTAACGATGCCTCGAAGAAGGGCGCCAACATCCTCTTCCTGTGGATGGACATGCCCGAGAGCACGGTGCTCCTCAAGCAGTGGAGCGATACGAAGCTGAAGGCCTTGCCCGTGGGCTTTGTCAATGCGGCCGAGCAGCCCGGCTTCTGGAAGGCCTCTGCAGGTAAGGGCGAGTACCTCATCGTCAACCTTGTCAACGGCGGCAATGCGCCGGCAAAGATCACCCCCTGGACGATGAAGTTTGTCGACGCCTACAAGAAGAAATGGGGCCTCGAGCCGGAAGGCTACGGCACCTCGTCCAGCTACATGGCCGTTTACCAGTTAAAGGACGCTATTGAGAAGGCCGGTACCCTCGATTCCGACAAGGTGGTGACTGCGCTTGAGAACGTCGACATTATGGGTGTATACGGCCGCATGAGGTTTGACAAGAAGTCGCACCAGATCATTCCCGCCATGGACCCTAAGGAGGGTGGCGTGACGGGCATCATTCAGTGGCAGCAGGGGAAGAGGGTCCAGATCTTCCCGCCCAAGGTGGCCGACGGAAAGGTTGTGCTCCCGCCGTGGATGAAATAGCGAGGAGGCCATGCAGATCATCGTCTACGGAATCATAAACAGTATCATCCTCTCCCTTCTTTCGCTGGGTTTTACCCTTGTCTACAGCATCAGCAGGGTACCGAACTTTGCCCACGGGGCACTCTATATTTCGGCCGGCTACATAGCCTGGCTCGCCCTAAACAGGCTTACGGCCTGCCCATATCCGGTGGCTATCGCCCTTGGGCTGGCCGCCGTGGCCATCGTCGGTGCCCTCATTTACCAACTTATTCTTATTCGCATCCGCGGCATGGAGATATCGGAGATCATCGCCACGTACGCCATAGGCCTTGCCATCCTCGAGGGTCTGCGCTGGGGGGGCTTGAGGGGCATGACCTTCGCCCTCCCTCCGTTTGTCGAGGGTTCCGTGGACATCGTGGGGGTAAGCGTCGATTACCAAAGGCTCATCATCGTGGGGGTGGGGATCCTGACGTTCTTCTGCCTCTATCTCTTTACGCATTTTACCCGCATCGGCCTGGCGCTGCGCGGCATAGCCCAGGATGAGCGGGCCGCCATGATGCTGGGCATCAACTCCGACATGACGGCCATTGTCTCCCTCGCTATCGGGTCGGCCCTGGCGGGCTTTGCGGCCGTCGTCGTTTTGCCTCTCGGCAACATTGTTGTCGAGGCGGGGTACAACGTATTGATCTTTGCTATAGCGGTGTGTGTCATCGGTGGCCTCGGCAGTTGGGGCGGCACGATCGTAGCCTCCTTCATCATAGGGTTCGCCCAGATACTGACGGAGGCCTTTATCTCTGCCCACTACCAGATGGTGGTTGCCCTGTTGGCCATCATCGTTACCCTGCTGGTGAAGCCGTCGGGTATCTTCGGCAAGCAGAAAGAACTCGAGGAGCGGGTGTGACCATGGCCAAGGAAATGATGCGAAAGGAACGAATCGACCGGGGCCTGAAGGTCCGCACCGAGGGCATCTATGCGGTGTCGTCAATGGGGGAGATCCTCTACCTACTCGGCCCCCGCCTGCTCCTCATCGTCGGGGTCCTGGTCTTGCCCCTCGTCCTGGAGCTGGCCCCGTACTGGAAAAGGGTCATCAATATCATGTGTGCCTATGCGCTTCTTGCCCTCTCCTTTGACTTTTTGGCCAACTACGTCGGCCTTGTCTGTCTGGGAGGCGCCTTTTTTACGGGCGTGGGAGGGTATTTTTCCGCCATCTTTAACGTCTATGTCGGATTGCCCGTCTACCTGGCCATACCGTTAGGCACCGTCTCCGGGGCTATTGTATGTACCTTTTTTTTGCTGCCCTGTCTGCCGCTGCGGGGCGTCTACTTTGCCATCGTCACGCTTATGTACCCGCTCCTCTTTACGAGAATTATCGAGGCGCTCAACATCCTGGGGGGGACGAACGGCATCACGGGCATGGACAGCTTTGCCAACGCCTATGTGGAGCACTACGTGATCATCATCATGATGCTCGTCTTTCTCTTCGGTATGAGGAGGTTTGTCAATCAGGACGTGGGCCTTGTGCTGAGGGGGGTGAAGGATAACGATCAGGCCGTACGGGCCTCCGGTATCAGCGTAACAAAGATGAAGATCCTCGGGGTTTTCGTTGCTGCGCTCATAGGCTGTTTCGCGGGAGCCTATATCGCCCACCTCTATATGTGGGCCGGCATCTCGCTCTTTGCACTCGACTTCTCCATCATCCCCATAGCCTCCGTCGTTATCGGCGGTGGGGGAACGCTTGTCGGTGCCGTCGTGGGGAGCCTTATTCTGGTCCCTCTCTCCGAGTTTCTGCGATTTTTCGGGACCTTCAGGATTGTCATCTACTGCATCGTCCTCACCGGGTTCATCGTTTTCAAGAGCGAAGGCATCATGATTTACCTGCAAAGAAAGTATCACCAATTCGAACGGTGGGTGAAGGTATGAGTGACGACGTGATCCTCTCTGTTCGCGGCATAAGCAAATCCTTTGGCGGCCTCAACGCCCTCGCCGACGTGGGTTTCGATGTCAACAAGGGTGATGTCTTCGGCGTTATAGGCCCCAACGGGTCCGGGAAGACGACACTCATCAACTGCATCACGGGGTTCATAAAGCCCAATGCGGGAACCGTTTCCTTCAAGGGAAAAGAGATCACCGGCTGGAAGCCGCACAGGATTGCCGACATGGGCATAGTTAGGACGTTCCAGATTATGAGGCCTTACTATTCACTCCCTGCCTTCAAGAATCTCATCATTCCCCTCTGGTCGCCGCGGGCGAAGAAAACGGGCGGCTGGCGGGGCGGCGGCAGGCATGGCGACAGAGACACGGTGGCCGTCGACATTCTGGAAGAGATCGGCTTCGAACGGGACTCGAAGGTGCCCTACAAGATGGCGTCAACACTGCCCACGGGCTACCAGAAGCGGTTGGAGCTGGCCCGCTGCATAGCCTTGAGGCCCGAGGTGATTTTTTGCGACGAGGTCTTTTCGGGCTTGAGCATGAGCGAGATTGCAGGCATGCTGCCCCTCATCGAGAAGCTGAAGGAGGATGGTATCACGCTCATCATGGTGGAACACCGGTTAAGGGAACTCTTCAGGGTTGCCAACAGGGTAATGGCGCTCAATTTCGGCGAAAAGATCACTGAGGGCGAGCCGGCCGAGGTCATCGAAAATCCCAAGGTGAGAGAGGCCTATCTCGGAAGCGAAGGGGTGTAGGATATGTTCGAAGCCTTTGAACTTATGGTCTTCTATGAAAACATGATAGCCCTCAACAATGTGAGCATCCGCTGCGACCAGCGGCAGATCGTGGGCATATTCGGGTCCAACAGCGCCGGCAAGAGCACGCTTATGTACGCCCTGTCGGGCATCATTCTGGACATTAAGAAGAAGGAGCAGATGAGGGGCGGCGAGCGGGTGTCGCTCTTCGGCAGGGTCTTTCTTGACGGTACCGACGTTACGAGCGTGAAGCCCCACGTGAGGGCGAAAACGGGCATTGTTCTCTGCCCCGAGCGAAGGAGGATATTTCCCGAGAGCACTGTCATGGAAAACCTGAAGATAGGAGCCTATCTCTCATCAGCCAGGGACACGCGGGAGAGCCTCGACTATGTGCTGAACCTATTCCCGAGGCTGAAGGATCATCTCCGCAGGCAGGGCGGGTTCTTAAGCGGCGGCGAGCAGCAGATGCTTGCCATAGGCCGGGCCCTGATGGCGCAGCCGAAGGTGCTTCTCCTCGATGAACCGCTCATGGGCTTGAGCCCCGCGTACCAGGAGATCGTTGTCAACGGAACAAAGGAGATTCGGGACACCAAGGGTATCAGCATCATTGTCACAGAGCAGTATGCGCGGCCGGTCATACCCATCATCGACTACGGCTACATACTGGAAAACGGGTCAAGCGTCCTGTCGGGGACCCGGGATGACCTGCTCGACAACCCGGATGTCAAATCTGCCTACTTCGGTGTGTGAGGGGTTACTTATGGGATCATACGAGCACGAATGCACTTTTTCACGCTTCGGGGAAGTAGCCAAGACCTATTCCTCCAAAACGGCCCTCATCTACCTCGGAGAGCGGTTTACGTACGGGCGCCTGGAGACGCTTATCGACAAGTTTGCCGCCGCCTTGGCCCGCCTCGGCGTGGGGAGGCAGGACAAGGTGATGCTGTACATCTCCAACTGTCCGCAGTGGCTCATCGCCAACTTTGCCATCAACAAGATCGGTGCTGTAACGGTTCCTGTGTCCCCCATCTACACGGCCTTCGAGATCGAATACATGATCAACGATGCCGGCATTGAAACGGTCATCTGCCTGGACACGAACTTTGGCTATGTGCGGGAGGTCATGCGCAAGACAGGCCTGAAGCGCGTCATCGTTACGAACCTCGTGGACCTCCTACCTCCCTGGAAGCGATTTGTCGGGTTTATGTTTGACAAGATCCCCACGGGGAACGTGGAGAAAGATGCCCGCGTCTTTCTGTTCCGGGACCTTATGAAACAGATTCTACAGGTTCCTCCCCCTATAGAGCTTGACCCGCAAAGGGACCTTTCCTACATCATGTACACGGGCGGGACGACGGGGTTTCCGAAGGGTGTCCCCGGAAATCACATCGGCGAGGTCTCCTATATCAGAGACATCATGGAAGATGTGATCGGGGATTTTGTCAACGAGGGCAGGGACGTGGTTCTCATGGTCAACCCGCTGTTCCACATCATGGCAAAGGGTTTTACCATTGGGTTTGGGCTCAACTACGGGAACACCGTTGTACTCATGCCCATACCCGAGGTTGATGCAACCCTTGCTGCAATAGAGCGCTACAAAGTGCGCTGGATGCTCGGCGTGCCGGCGCTCTACCGCATGATCCTGGAAAGCGACCGCCTCGATCAGTACGACCTCAGCTCCCTGCGGTACTGTTATTGTGGCGGCGACGTCTTGCCCCTGGAGGTCTTTCGCACCTGGAAAGAGAAGTACGGCGTGCCCCTTTATCAGGTGTACGGTTCAACGGAGATCGGCCACGTGGCGTACAGCCCCCTGACCAAGGAGCCTTCGGCAACGACCATCGGCAGGCCCCTCAAGACGCGGAAATCGATGGTGGTCGATAGGGAGACGCTTCAGCCCCTGCCCCCCGGGGAGCTGGGGGAGCTCATTGTCACCTCGCCCTACACGATCAAGCAGTACTGGAACAAACCGGACGAGACGAGCTACTCCTATGTGCCCATCAACGGAGACATTTACTACCGCATGGGCGACTTCGTCAAGATGAACGAGGAGGGAGAGCTGGAATTTGTGGAGCGGACGGCGGACATTATCAAGTATAAGGCGTACCGCGTTTCTGCCTCGGAAGTGGAAGCCGTGTTGCAGGACCACCCCACCGTTGTCGGGGCGTGCGTGGTGGGTGTGCCCGACCCCAAGGTGGGAGAGCGGATCAAGGCGATCGTCGTACTGAAGGAGGATGCAAAAGGCATCGGGAGCGCCGAGCTGCTCCGCTGGTGCCGTGACCGGCTGGCACCCTATAAGGTGCCCGGCTATATAGAGTTTCGAGACATGCTCCCGAAATCCAAGGTGGGCAAGCTCCTACGCCGGGAGATCAGGGATGAGGAAAAGCGGAAGCTCGAAAAGAAAAAGAAGAACGACGTAGCGGCTGCGTAAACCTCCCGGCACCTCTTCCGGCGGCGGGGGAGGGTGAGGCGCGCCCTCCCCGGAGGCGGTCATGGTCACGGATTGACAGGTACCCACTCCCTATGGGCCGGTACCCATTGCCCGCTACCCATTGGCCGGGAACCCAGACCCACTGTCCCGAAGGGGCGTCGCTCGAACAGCCCGGGCTTGGGGCCTATTCGACGGTGACGCTCTTGGCGAGGTTGCGGGGCTGGTCGACGTCCGTGCCCAGAAGGTTTGCTATGTGATAGGCCAGGAGCTGCTGGGGGACAATAGTGAGCAGGGGCTGGAGCGCATAGAGGGTTTTTGGCAGAACAATGATGTTCTCGACCTTGCTTGCCATGGCGTGGGCCCCGTCGTCGGTGATGAGCACCAGCCTTCCGCGCCGCGCCACAACCTCCTCGACGTTGCTGCACGTCTTCTGATAGGTGCGGTCCGAGGGAGAGACGACGACGACAGGAAGGTTCTCGTCGATAAGCGCTATGGGACCGTGTTTCATCTCCCCCGCAGCGTAAGCCTCTGCGTGAATGTAAGAAATTTCCTTCAATTTCAACGCGCCTTCGCAGGCCGTGGGATAGTTGATGCCCCGGCCCAGATAGAGAAAGTCCCGGCAGGCCATGTACCGTCGGGACATTCCCTCGATGGCTTCCGACATGCCGAGAATGGTTTGCATCTTGTGCGGGATGCGCCTGATCTCTGCCATGTAATCGCGTACGGTTTCTCCATCGATCCTCTTGAGCCTTTGGGCCGCATGGAGCATGAGAAGGAATAGCACTGAAATCTGCGTGGTAAAAGCCTTTGTCGATGCGACGCCGATCTCCGGGCCTGCGTGTGTGAAGATGACGCCGTCGGCCTCGCGGGCCAGGGTGCTGCCGAGGACGTTGCAGATGGAGAGCGTGAAGACGCCTTGTTTTTTTGCCTCCTTCATGGCCGCTATGGTGTCGGCCGTTTCACCGGACTGGGAAACGAGGATCAGGAGATCCCTCTTGTCGAGTATGGGGTCACGGTAACGAAACTCCGAGGCGATGTCGGTCTCGACGGGCACCCTGAGGTGCGATTCAAAAAGATGTTTGCCGATGAGGCAGGCGTGGAACGACGTTCCGCACGCCACCATCCAGATCTTTCTCGTCTTGCCCAGGTCCGGGAGGCGCAGGTCTTCGAAGGTGACCTTTGCCTTCTCTTCGGCGATGCGTCCGATAAGAGTATCGGAAAGGGCCCTCGGCTGCTCAAAGATTTCCTTGAGCATGAAATGCTTGAAGCCCCCCTTCTCGGCCATGGCCCCGCCCCAGCGAATCGTGTTGACCTTACGGTCTATGGCTCGACCCTGCATATCGGTGAGCAGGAGCCCCTCGTCGGACAGGACGGCGACATCGTCGTCCTCGAGGAAGATGAGCCTCTTTGTCTTGTCGAGAATGGCCGGGGCATCACTGGCCACGAAAAAGGCGTCGTCACCGATTCCAAGGATAAGCGGGCTCTCCTTTTTGGCTGCCACGAGCACCCTTTCCCTTTCACTCATAACGGCCAGGGCATAGGATCCTCGAAGCTGTGCCAGGGCGGCCCGGACTGCGTCGGCAAAGGCCATTCCCTGGGAACGGCAGGCGGCGATAAGGTGTGGGATAACCTCCGTGTCCGTATCGCTCTGGAAGGTCCTCCCTTCGTCCTGAAGCCTTCGCTTGAGCTCGAGGTAATTCTCGATTATGCCGTTGTGGACGACAACGATATCGTCGGCGCGGTGGGGATGGGCATTGCGCTCCGAAGGGGCCCCGTGCGTAGCCCAGCGGGTGTGGGCCACCCCCATGGCTCCATCGAATCCACCCCGGGAAACAAGGCGGCGCAACTCCTCCACCTTTCCCATGCACCGCCCTATCGTAATCCGTTCGCGGTCCCACACGGCTATGCCTGCCGAGTCATAGCCCCTGTATTCCAGTTTCTTCAAGGCGTCGATGAGGATGTGGCAGGCTTCCTCACGTCCCCTGTATCCAACTATGCCGCACACCTTCTTCCTCCTCTAACCCCCGCCGACCCCTGTCAAAGGCCTCCCTGCGACACCGGCCCGGCCGTCTGTCTTTCTTCCGCTTTCAGTGTTACAAGTATCGGCACCTCTGTGCCTGTTTCCCCGCAGGCAGCGGGGCCGCCCGCGCACAAGGGCGATCAGCCCCCTGACCCTTGCCGGTGGCGGCCAGGGCCGGAAGCCATTTCTTGGCCTTATGGGGCAGGGCGCCCGGGGCCCTTCGCCGAAACCGAATCCGGCGTGAGGCGCGAGAAAGGTTCGATTCTTGCTTGGGCAGCGATACGGGAGCCCTCCACAACCGCGAACCCCTCGATGGCGGCCCCATCCCCAATCGTCGAGTCCCGGACAAGGACGTTGGGGCCTATGCGCACACCCTCACCGATCCGCGTGGCGCCCATGAGCCAGACGTTCGGATAGATGACCGTATCCATGCCTATTGTGACACCGGCATCTATGTAGACGTTCCGGTCGAGGATCGTAACCCCCCTTGCAAGGTGGTTGCCCATGACCCGGTCTCGCATGATACCGTTGGCCTCCATCAATTCGTGCCTGTTGTTAATGCCCAGGACCTCCGAAGAATCAGGGTGGCGATAATCGACGACGGGGAGACCCCCCTTTGCCGCTACGGTAACAATATCGGTGAGGTAGAATTCCCCCTTCCTGTTGTTGTTGTCGATTTCCTTTAGAAGCCGAAAATGCTCCTGAGGGACGAGGCAGATGCCCGTGTTGATGGTACGGATCAGCTTCTGCTCCGGCGTTGCCTCGTGGTGCTCTATAATTGCCGTGATTGCGCCCCGTTCGACGATGACGCGGCCGTAACCGGACGGATCGTCGAGGTCCGTCGTCATGAACGTGATGGCGCGGTGCTTGTTGAAGGAGCCGACAAAGCTCTCCAGCGTTTCCGGTTTAATGAGGGGTACGTCGCCGTAAAGGACGAGCACATCGCCGTCATTGACAAGCCCTTCGGCGGTCAGCAACGCATGGGCCGTGCCTTTCTGCTCTTCCTGCACAGTCGAGAGGACGCTGTGCCCCAGCAGGTATTTCTCCACCGCTGGCCGCCCGAATCCCAGAACGGCCACAATCTTTTCGGGCTTAAGGGAGCGGGCTGCCTCGATCACGTAGCCGATCATGGGCCTGCCCATGATCTCGTGCATCACCTTCGGCAGCTTCGAGACCATCCGTTCTCCCTTGCCGGCTGCGAGCATAACAACGTTAAGCTTCTTCATGGGACTCCACCTTCTTTCCGAAAATTCTTGCAATGATGATGCATACCTCGTAAAGGCCCCAGAGCGGTAAGGCAAGCAGAACCTGGCTCATAATCTCCGGAGGGGTAATGATGGCGCTTACGATAAAGACGCCCAGAACGGCGTAGCGACGCTTTGAGGCGAGGAGGTGCCCGTTGATGATACCGGCCCGGGCAAGGTAGAAGGCAGCCAGGGGTATCTGAAACATGAGCCCGAAGATGACCAGGAGCTTGAGCGTCAGGCTCATGTAGCTCTTCAGGTCCGGCATCGGTATGATAAAGTCGGCGGCATAACTGACAAAAAACCCATACAGGGTGGGCATGACGACGAAGTAACAGAAGAGGGCGCCGGATATAAAAAGGAGGCTCCCGAAAAACATAAAGGGAAACAGGTATCTCTTTTCCTTCTCGTAGAGGCCGGGGGCCACAAACATCCATATCTGGTGGAGTATGACGGGTGAAGAGAGGAAGAGGGCCGCAACTATGGATATCTTGAAATAGGTGATGAAGGCCTCGGTGACGCCGATAAATATGAAAGAGCTTTTTGCCGGCATCACCTTCACAAAAGGCTCCATAAGGAAGGCGAAAATACGTTCCTTGAAGAAGTAGGTCAGAACAAATGCTGCTGCCATGGCAACAATGCAGACGAGCATCCGGTCGCGGAGCTCCTTTAAGTGGGAAAGAAAGGGTTGTGTGTCGTCCTTCATAACGGGAAAAGGATGTGCTGCTCTCTTATGAGTGACCGCTCCAACCTGCGGGGCCGGCACGAGCCCGGCACGTGGGCCGAAGCGTGACCCCCTCAAAGACCGGCGCTCTCTCAGGCTTTCTGCTCGGGGGGGCTGTCCTTGTTCTCTGCCGGAGCCTCCGTCTTGTCCGCAGGGCTGTTCCCCTTTGGGGTTTCGCCTTCAGGCTCATCCTGGCGAAGCACCTCGTTTTCAATCGTGCCCTTAACGTCGTCGGCCATCTTCCGGAACTCGCTGAATGCCCGCCCGAGAGAGCGGGCAAGGCCGGGCAATTTGGCAGGCCCCACAACCAGGAGGGCGACAACGAGGATGACGAGCAATTCTGGAAAGCCTATTCCAAACATCGGTCATAAAGTTATCACAAAAATCTTTACCTATGGAAGACAATTAGTGAGTGAGAGCTCGGGGTAACCCGGACCGTGCGAACAATTGGTCTTGACAAAAGAAAGGTGGGGTGGCAATTAGGATAGAGGGCTTGATCGCTTTCCGACCCACTACTGCGGGTTGGTATTCAAATTGGGTCTACGGGGGAGGGCGCATGAAAACAAAGAGTTTCTTTGCCTTGGCTGCAGTAATCCTGCTTGCGGTATCGTGCAGCTCAATCGAAAGGGCTGTATTTACGAAGTACGGCTACATCGACACGCGGGGTCAGATCGTTATCAACCCCCAATTCTCCGACGGTGGGGACTTTCATGAGGGTTTGGCGGCAGCCAAGACTGCCGGTGCCTGGGGTTATGCGAACAAGACGGGCCGGATCGTCATTAATCCGCAGTTCTCTGAGGCGGGATCGTTTTCGGAAGGGCTGGCGCGGGTGAAGCTGGGAGGGAAATGGGGCTACGTCAATAAGGCGGGCCGGATCGTCATCAATCCCCAGTTCGACAGCGCCGCTGCCTTCACGGAGGGCCTTGCCGCCGTGGAGCTTGCCGGGAGAATGGGGTATGTGGACAAGACGGGCCGGATCGTCATTAATCCGCAGTTCGAGAATGCGGGACATTTCTCCGACACCTTGGCGGCAGTCAGGATGGCGGGGCTTTGGGGTTACATCAACAAGCAGGGCAAGATCGTCGTAAACCCGCAGTTTGCCGACGCCGGACCCTTCGCCGACGGGCTTGCCATGGTGGTCGTGGCTGGTGGTGCCGGCTACATCGACAGGGCGGGTAGGATAGTAATTAATCCCCAATTCGCAGAGGCAGGCGGTTTCTCGGGGGGCCTCGGGCGGGTGAAGCTGGGAGGGAAATGGGGCTACGTCAATAAGGCGGGCCGGATCGTCATCAATCCCCAGTTCGACAGCGCCGCTGCCTTCACGGAGGGCCTTGCGCGGGTTAGCTACTGAGGGTGAGGGAAGGGGGGAAACGGGGAAGCGGAGACGGGGGGAGATAGTTGGGAGTTGGGAGTT
>CAZYVU010000021.1:10854-19692 GCA_964651435.1 uncultured Pseudomonadota bacterium | reverse complement strand
GGGGAGATAGTTGGGAGTTGGGAGTTGGGAGTTGGGAGTTCGGAGAGGGGAAGAGGGGAGATAGTTCGGAGTTGGGAGTGAAGAGGGAGTCGGACAGGGGATCAGTGATCAGTGAGAGCCAATGAGGCGGACGGAAATTCTTCTTGACAAGGGCACAACAATGGAGTTACTATTGAGTTGTAATGAATACAAATATGGAAGAGTTACTGCTTACGTTGTCGCAAAAGGGTATTCAGCCATCCATACAGAGGCTCAAGATTCTTGAAGCGTTGAGTGCGGAGCGGAATCACCCCAACGCTTCCATGCTCTATGAAAGGCTCGTCAGGGAAATGCCGACCATATCCAAAACCACCATCTATAACACGTTGAACACCTTCAGCGAAAAGGGCCTCATCAGCCAGCTTACGATTACGCCCGACGAGGTGCGCTACGACGGAGAGACAAGACCCCATCACCACTTTCTCTGTAAGGCCTGCGGAGCCATTCTCGATGTTGAGGTGCGGTGCGAAGTGGCTGCCAGGCTTGAGATTGAAGGGCATAGTATCGATGAGGTGCACGGGTATTTTCGGGGAGTTTGTAGAGATTGCCGGTCGAGGATCGACCGAGAACGTCATGCGACAGAGAAAAAAGGAGGTTAGTTATGGCAGAGCGTCTTCAGGTTTATAAGTGTGACATTTGCGGCAACATCGTTGAGGTCCTCCACGGAGGCAAGGGCGAGCTTGTTTGTTGCAACCAGCCCATGAGGGTCCTCGTGGAAAACACGACCGACGCCGCCCAGGAAAAGCACGTGCCGGTGATCGAGATCGTGCCCGAGGGGACAAAGGTCAAGGTTGGGAGTGTTGCCCATCCCATGGAAGAGAAACATTTCATCGAATGGGTTGAGCTGATAGTCGACGGAGTCGTGTATCGGCAGTTTCTGGCGCCCGGTAAGGCCCCGGAGGCCGTATTCCCTGTCAAGGGGGACAAGGCTGTGGCGAGAGAGTACTGCAACCTGCACGGCTTGTGGAAGGCCTAAGGGGCCGTTGGCACCACTTGGACACTTCTACTGAATAAGGAGGATGAGATGCCTAATCTAAAGGGGTCCCGTACGGAGAAAAACCTGCTTGCGTCATTCGCCGGCGAGTCGCAGGCGCGCAACCGGTACACCTACTTTGCCTCTCAGGCCAAGAAGGAAGGTTTTGAGCAGATTTCGTGGATATTCTCCGATACGGCCGACAACGAGAAGGAGCATGCCAAGCGGTTCTTCAAGTTTCTGCAGGGGGGCGAGGTTGAGATTACGGCCTCCTTTCCGGCGGGAGTTATCGGCACAACGGCCGAGAACCTGAAGGCGGCTGCGGCCGGCGAGAACCTGGAGCACACGGTGCTGTACCCTGAGGCGGCCAAGATCGCCGACGAGGAGGGTTTTGCCGAAATTGCCGACGTTTTCCGCCACATCGCCCAGGTCGAAAAGGAGCATGAGGAGCGTTACCTCAAGTTGCTGGCTAATGTTACGGCGGGCAAGGTGTTTAAAAAGAATGCCGTCGTGAAGTGGCGGTGCAGGAACTGCGGGTATGTCCATGAAGGCGCCGAGGCGCCTGAGTTGTGCCCGGCCTGCGCCCATCCCACGGCCTATTACGAGGTCCTCGCCGAGAACTATTGATCCATCCTGGACCATCCGGGCCGGGGGCAACAGACGCCCCCGGCTTTGTTTTTGTTGACTTGCAAGTTTCCTATCTGTTACGTTAATCAGCGTATGCAGGAAAGAATCAAAGGTGTGTCAACCGTCGCCTTGCCGTAAGGTACTAAATCCCACGCCGTGATCGAGCCATGAAAGTTGCTGCAATACAATTCGCATGTTCAGACGATCCGGAGCGCAACGTCGATACGGCGCTCAGGGTTGGGCGGGTGGCCCTCAATCAGCAGGCCGAAGTCATCTGCTTTTCGGAGATGTTTTGCCTGCCCTGGTTCCCGGCCACGCGGGACAAGAATGCCTTTCGGTTCGCCGAGACGGTGGAAGGCCGGACGCTGAAGGCCGCAAGGAAGCTTGCGCGCGAGGGTGCGGCCGTGGTTCTGGCGCCCTTTTTCGAGGTGGAACCATCGGGGCGTTACTTCAATAGTTGTGCCGTCATCGATGTGGACGGGTCGATTCTTGGTGTTTACCGGAAGATTCATGTCCCCGAGATTCCGTTATGGGAGGAGCGCTTCTACTTCAGCCCCGGAGACCTCCAGTTTCCCGTGTTCCGCACGGCAAAGCTGAAGATTGGCGTGCAGATAGCCTGGGACAACCTGTACCCCGAAGGCACCCGGCTGGTGGCCCTCCAGGGGGCGGACATCGTGTTCTGCCCCACGGCCTGTGCCTTTCAGTCGCAGCAGTTGTGGCAGAAGGTGATATCGGCCAATGCCATATCGAACGGCGTTTATGCGGTCCGCGTGAACCGGGTGGGCAGCGAGTCTATGCAGGACTTTTACGGCATGAGTTTTTGCGTTGACCCTGAGGGAGAGTTGATAGGCGGCCCCACGTCGACAAGCGACAGCATACTTTTGGCCGACATTGATTTTGATTATCTCGAGCAGGTAAGAAGAGAATGGCCCATCATGAAGGGCAGGAGGCCCGATATGTATGGAGATCTTTGCAAGGTGACCCCATGAAGCAGGAACCGGCCCTCTGTGTTGTCTGCGCTTGGAGAAAGGATTGTCAGAAGAAGTTCCTCCGGACTCCCGACGTGGCATTTCGGTGTGCAGATTTTGCGCGTGACATTTCCATAAAGAGCGAGGAGAGCGAGGATGATTCGACAAGAGATCGCCGGGGCGATAGCTGAGGCACTGGGGGCCCTGAGAGAGAAAGGGCTCATCGAGGGCGCTGCCGAAACCCCGATCCTGACGGAGATTCCCCGCGAAGAGGAATTCGGTGACTATTCCTCCAACATTGCCTTTCTGCTTGCCCCAAAGCTCCGGAAGAGCCCCCAGGAGATCGCCAGGCTCATCATCGGCGCCCTTAATGCCGAGCAGCTTTGCTCTAAGGTGGAGCCGGCCGGTAAGGGTTTTATCAACTTCTTTGTCAGGGAAGATGTATGGAGAACGGCTCTTCGGAGGGTCCTCTCGGAGGGCGTTGAAGTCTTGTTGCCGAACGCGGGCGAGGGAAGGCGTGTTCTCATCGAGTTTGTGAGCGCCAATCCGACGGGTCCCCTGCACATAGGCCACGGCAGGGGAGCAGCCGTGGGGGATGTGCTTGCCAGAATACTCAGAAAGACAGGATACGACGTGCTCACGGAATACTATGTGAACGACGCGGGCAGGCAGATACAGACGCTCGGCGAATCAACATATGTGCGGTGGCGTCAGCTCCTGGGTGACGATGTTGCTTACGAAGATCGCTTTTACCAGGGAAGCTATGTGACCGACCTGGCGAAGGAGATCATAGATCAGAAGATATCCGTTCCGGTGAACCGGGACGATGCGGTGCAGTTCATGTCGCAGTTCTCGGGGTCCAAGATCATGGACTCCATCATCGCAGTGCTCCGGAAGTTTGGCGTACATTTTGACAACTATTACCGGGAATCGCTCCTCTATACGGCAGGCGCCGTGGACCAGACCCTTGCCGAATTCAAGGAGAGGGGCCTCGCCTACGAGAAGGATGGGGCCACCTGGTTTACCACAAGCGTCCTCGAGCAGGACGACGACAGGGTGCTCGTCAAGTCTGGAGGGGAAAAGACCTACTTTGCCTCAGACATTGCCTACCATCGTGACAAGTTTAAGAGGGGCTTCGATCTCCTCATCGACATCTGGGGTTCAGACCACCACGGCTACATACCGCGGATGAAGGCGGCCATCGAGGCCCTGGGGCGCGACAAGGAAAGCCTCAAGGTGCTGCTCATCCAGTTTGTCACCCTTCTGAAAGACGGGAAGCCCGTGGGCATGTCAACTCGGGCGGGCCAATTTACCACACTGGATGAGGTCCTTGACGAGGTGGGGGTAGACGCAGCGAGGTTTTTCTTTCTCATGAGAAAATCAGACGCCCACCTCGAGTTCGACCTTGATCTTGCAACGAAGACGACCAATGAGAATCCTGTCTACTACGTCCAGTACGCCCATGCCCGAATGGCCAGCATCTTCAGAAATGCCGTCGAGGCGGGGATCGATCTCGGCGACGTCGAGGCGGCCGACCTCTCTCTTCTCACCATGAAAGAAGAGATGAGCCTTATCAAGAAAGTGCTCCATTTCACCGACGTTCTTGAAGGAAGTGCGCGCAGCCTGGAGCCTCACCGGATTACCTTTTATCTTGTTGACCTGGTAGGGGCATTTCACAGCTATTATAATAAGGCGAGGGTTCTCGGTGAGGATCGGAGCCTGACCCTGGCTAGGCTGGCCCTGCTCAAGGTTCTCCAAACGGTCATCGCGTCAGGGCTGGAGACCCTCGGCGTATCGGCGCCTGAACGAATGTAGGTGCACATGGACGAGGGGGTGCTAATGGAGAAAAAGAAAGGAAAGACCAGGGAATATGTAGAGGCCATATTAATAGCCGTCGTCATCGCTTTTTTCGTCAGGAGTTTTTTCATTCAGGCGTTCAAGATTCCTTCCAGCTCCATGGAGCCGACGCTCCTCGTTGGAGACCACCTCCTCGTAAACCGGCTGAGCTATGTCGTCAAGGTGCCCTTTCAGGATGGCGTGCTTTTCAACCTCGGGAAGCCGAAGCGTGGCGACGTGGTGGTGTTCAGGTATCCGGTCGACCGGGACAAGGATTTCATCAAAAGAATCATTGCAGTGGAAGGCGAGACCCTGGAGATCAAGGACAAGGTCATCTACGTCAATGGGTCGCCCATCAAGGATCCGTGGGCCCATTTTGCCGACCGCCAGATCGTCCCGGCCGCCTTTTCCCCCAAAGACAACTTCGGTCCCATCAAAGTGCCGAAGGACAGCTACTTTGCCATGGGCGACAACAGGGACCGGAGCCTTGACAGCCGGTTCTGGGGCTTTGTCCACCAGAAAGACATGGTGGGTAGGGCGCTCATCCTCTATTTCTCCTGGGACTCCGGGGCGGAGAACCCGCTCAACCACATCCGCTGGACCCGGTTAGGAAAGATTATCCGGTAGCCTTCGTCCGGTGTTGGGGCATCCGAACGTCCGGACCGGGCAAGCTTTTCGGGTGCGCCGGGAAAACTTGCTCAGGAAGGCTATATTCTGTCGATTCCCAGCCATGATTCTGCGTCGCGTAGGATACCTCGCTGCCGGACATGAGGGGAAAGGTTCTTCCGGAAAGAAACTATCTATCTGTATGCGGGGGTTCTCCAGGTCTCTGCCTACTGCAACCTACAGGAGAAGCTGCGCCCGTGGATTTTGGTCGCGGGACTGTGCTATAGTGCTTTCATGAAAAGGCTTTGGCTCTGCTTTATTGCCGTTCTCGTGGGCCTTCCGTCGTCCCCGGCTTGGTCTGTCGACTACGCAACATCGGTCTTTTATTTTCTGAAGGGCTACCGCAGTGAAATCCAGGGGGACTACAACACGGCGAAGACCTGTTACGACGCCGCCCTGTCGGCCGATCCATCCTCTACAACCATACGGAACGAGCTTGCCATCGCCTATTTCAGAAACCGGGAATTCGAGCAGGCAGAGGATCTGCTCAAGGAGGTCATTCGGCTTCATCCCGATGATCGCAGGGCACTGATGATGCTCGGCGGAATCTACGCGGCCAAGAGGGACCTGCCAAGCGCCAAGGCGATGTACGAAAAGCTGATTGCCGTTGACGATGAGGACACCGAGGCCTACATGTACCTCAGCTCCATCTATATCGAGGAAAAGCGGTACGACGAGGCAAAGGCAATTTACGAAAAGGTCCTCGAATACGACGAAGATAATTTTATGGCCATCTATTACCTCGGCAGGATCCTCGTGGAGGAGAAGGATTACGAGGGCGCCAAGGAGCAGTACCGAAAGGTCTTGGAACTGAGGCCCTACTTCGCGCCTGCCGTTGCCGACCTGGCGATGGTCTTCGATCTTCAGGGAAATCCGGACAAGGCAATAGAATATTACCAAAAGCTCATGAGCCTCGACCCGATGAACAAGCGCGCCCGGTCGCGGATTGCAACGCTCTTTGTGCAAAAGAAGGATTACGACAGGGCGATCAACGAGTTTGAGAAGCTCTCCGACTTGGACAAGGGTGATCTTTCGGTGCGAGTAAAGATAGGGCTTCTCCATATAGAACGGGGCCGCTATGACGAGGCAATCCGGGAGTTCAACGTCGCCCTTGCGTCGAACCCTCAAAACAACACCGCGCGGCTCTATCTGGCGCTGGCCTGGAGGGAAAAAGGGGACGCAAGGAGGGCCATCGAAGAGCTGACCCGCGTCGACCCCAAGTCTGAGGAGTTCCGTGCCGCCGTTCAGACCCTGACCCTTCTCTACGTCAAAGAGGGGCGTATCGACGAGGGCGTTCAGACCCTGACCCGATTGCTCGCCGAGGGGGGCAACAACATGCCCGACCTTTACCTGATGCTTGCCGCACTGTACGAAGAGAAGGAGGACTTCGACGAAGCCATTAGGGCAGCCGAGGACGCAAGGCGCCTCAGTCCTGACAATGTGGAGGTCCTCTATCAGCTCGGCATGCTCTATGAAAAGAAGGGAGACACGGCCAAGGCATTACGTTATATGGAAGAAGTGCTGAAGAGCGAGCCCCAACACGCCAACGCACTCAACTTTATCGGATACACGTGGGCCGACCAGGGCATCAATTTGGAAAAGGCTGAAGCGATGATACGGCGCGCCTTGGAGCTGAAGCCCGGCGAGGGATACATCATGGACAGCCTCGGATGGGTACATTTCAAAAAGGGTGACTACCAGGCGGCCCTGAAGGAGCTCTTGACAGCCTATGATGCGCTGCCCGAAGACCCTGCCATTGCCGAGCATATCGGTGATGTGTATGTGGCTCTCGGGGAGTACGAAAAGGCTCTGTCCTTTTACGAAAAGGCCCGGACCCTGGAAAAGAAAGAAGAAAAAAGAAGGCTTCTGGAAAAGAAGATCCGCGACCTGAGAGAGCGAAAGACGTGAGAGGCCTGGCCGGCTGCCTCCTGCTGATCGCCCTCTGTTCCTGTGCCCTCATCGCCCCGCAGCCCCTGTCGGTTCAGTGGCCGAGTAAGGTCGAATTCATGAAGGCCCTTTGTGATCTGGATATGGATTGGGACGGCACCCGCCATTCCGGATCGATGACCCTTGCCATGGCCTACCCCGACACATTCCGGTTAGAGGTCTATGGGCCTTTTGGGGAGACAGCCCTTTTTGTCGAAAAAGACGGCGAGCGTTTCCTGTTCCGGAGCGGTGCGGAAGAGATCACCGACCAGGGGGAGTTCGAATCGCGCCTGGGGCTCAAGATCCGGACCGTGATGGCCGACTTGGCTCTGAGACCGCGGGACGCCGACGAGGGTGGCCTGACGTTCTCGTCCGACGTGAGAGAAGGCGGGGACAGGATGTGCTGGGAAGGCGGCCGCGGCAGGATTTGCATGCGGTTTCTGGAAGTAGATTTCTCTCCCCCATGATCCCTGGGGCCGTCTATGTTGCCCATGTGGCGGGGTACGATTCCGGGCTGATCAAGGCTTTTGTAAGGCAAGGACTCGAGCCGCTCATGGCGGCCGGCGCAGGGAAAAAGGTTCTCATCAAGCCAAACCTCGTTGTCGGAAAGAGACCTGAAAAGGCGGTCAACACGCACCCCGCCTTGGTAAGGGCCGTTGTGGAGGTTCTCCTTGAAGCAGGGGCCGCCGTGTCCATCGGTGACAGTCCGGGATACGAGTCAACGGAAAAGGCGCTGAAGGCATCGCTTATCCGTCCCGTTGTGGATGAGTACGGACTCCACGTAGCCCATTTCAGCGGTGACGTCCGCCTCCCCTCGCAAGGGATTTCCCCTTACAGAGAGTTCGTTCTCGGTGAGGATCCCCGGTCCTACGATCACATCGTCAATCTTCCCAAGTTGAAAACGCACGCCATGATGGGCCTGAGCCTGGGGGTCAAGAACATCTTCGGTTTTGTGCGCGGCCTCGAAAAGGCGCGTTGGCACCTTAGGGCCGGCAGGGACAGGGAGCTCTTTGCCGCTGTCCTTATCGATCTCTACAACGTGGTGCGGCCGAGCCTCACTATTCTGGACGGTATCACGGCTATGGACGGAGAGGGGCCCACGCATGGGCGGCCGCGCTCCGTCGGCATTGTCGTCATGTCAACAAACGCCTTCAATCTCGATCGGGAGGTCGAGAGGCTGGTGGGCTTAAAGGAGCCCCTTACCACAAGCGCCGTGGCGGAGCGCGCGGGCCTTTTGGGAGAATACGAGGTGTTTCACGAAGGGCGCGGCTCCATTCCCCGGCTTCGGTTTCCCGGCCCCATGGCAACGGACTGGGCATTGCCGTCTGCGGTCAAGGGTCTTCTCAGGAGCGCCTTTGTGCGGCGGCCCAAGGTACGGAAGGATCTGTGCAAGGCGTGCGGCATCTGTGCAAAGGTCTGCACCGCAGGTGCCATCGCTACGGGTGACAAGGTGCCGTCCTTTAACTACGAGCGGTGCATTCGATGTTACTGTTGCCAGGAGATGTGTCCTCAGGGGGCTATACGGCTGAACATGGGGAAGGGGGGAGATAGTTCGGAGTGAGGAGTTCGGAGTTCGGAGAGGGATGAGAAACGGGGAAACGGGGAAGCGGAGAGGGAGAAACGGAGATGGGGGCATGCGGGAAACGGGGAAATGGAGAGGGGGGAAGCGGAGAAGAAGTAATTGAGTGAATGAGTAATAGAGTAAATGAGGAAACGGATACTGGATCCTTGATGCTGGGTTCGCTGGGAACCAAACAAACCAGAGAAACCAAACAAACCAAACAAACCAGAGAAACCAAACAA
>CAZYVU010000021.1:0-10754 GCA_964651435.1 uncultured Pseudomonadota bacterium | reverse complement strand
AACCAAACAAACCAGAGAAACCAAACAAACCAAACAAACCAGAGAAACCAAACAAACCAAACAAACCAGAGAAACCGCATCAGGGGGAAGTCAGGTTGATACCGATATCTGCTGAACGGACAATTGTGGTAAGATATACGGCAACGGTTTGATAAGCGAAGGCGAGGTGCTTGCAAACCGTCAACATTAAAGGAGCGGTATGTATGGCCTCAAAGACGGAAAGGAAATGCAGGTTGTGCCAATCGGTCGTCAGGGAGGGAGGGGTTCGCGAAGAACGGGTCCGGAACCCTTTTGTCATCTGTGATTCCTGCCTCGATAGTATTTGCCCTGACAGGGGAGACAAGCCCCTCTTCGTCGATAAGGACGGAAACCTTTATGTGATCGACGAGAGGCAGGAGAAGGTGACCATATTTTTCAGCTACGGCGACAGCCCATATTCGTCCCATGCCGAGGTGCACACCGACGATCTGATGTGCGGGTGTGACGACTACGTCATGGCTTCGCAGTAGGGACTCCAGTAAATGAGCCTATCACGATGCCGATGAGTGACGAAGCCATCCCGTCAGGTAAGGGTGGGGCCACCGCTGTAGGGCAACTGCTCAAGGGCTTCCGTGAGTTTTTCTACGGCATGACGGTCCGGGAGCTCGAGCTGGAGTCTCGGAGGCAACGGGGACAGATAAACAAGCTTTTTATGCTCGTCGTTTTTGGGGACTTGGCCGGACTGCCCCTCTTGCCTTCATATTATGCGCTGAGGCTTCTTCCTTACTTTGTTCCGTCCTTGAACTCGTGGAAGCGGAGCCTCAACAGGGAGCGAGACATCACGGATCTGGGCACCGTCGATCTCTGATCGCCGGGGCCTTCATGGCCGCTCTGATCGCCGGACCGCTGTTTTGGTCGCTGCTCTGCTGCGCGCGCCTCTTAAAAAGTTCCATGCGGCCACCGGTCCGATGTCCATGCAGGGCTTGCGGGTCTTGCGTCCTCAGCCGCCGGCGATGGGCGGGAAAATGCTGAGAACGTCGCCGCCGTGGAGGGCTTGACTCTCCGTCGTGTGGGTGCCGTTGATGAGGACGATTTTGGGAATCCCGGTGGGAAGCTTCAGTTCGGCAACGATCTCCGACACGGTGGTCTGGCCGGAAAGCTCCCTTGTGAAGGAAAAGGCGTTGCTGCCCGGAGGGAGGTATTCCCGAAAAGTGGCGAAAAGGCGCACCTCGATGACTTCCTTCGCTTCTGAGCTCATGTAGATTCCTTCCCCAAGCTGTCGAGGGCAGCGAACGTCTCCCCGTCGTAGGAGAAGAGCCGGTCAATCTCGACGCCGGCGATGCACTCCGACGCCTCCTCTATTGGACCCTGGATGGTAACACATGAGCCGCAGTCAGAACTCAGGTTTCTCGGTACGGGCACGAGGCTGAAGGGTATGCCGCGGCGCTTGAGAAGCTTTTCCGCCTTTAACACGTCGTGGATGGTGTGGAATAACAGAAAGTAGGTCATCCTTCCGCCAATACCCGCAGGGCGTCGACGGCGTTGTCGATCTCAGCCTCTGTTGTGAAATAGCCGGGGGCGATGCGGACGGTTCCCCTGGGGAATGTGCCTATGGTCCGATGGGCCATGGGTGAACAGTGGAGGCCCACCCGAACGTAGACCCCCTGTCGGTCCAACTCCCGCCCGACCTCTGAGGGAAGCTTGCCCTTGAGGTTGATGGAAAGGACCGGAATGGCGGCTTCAGCCGATGCGTTGCCATAAACGGTGAGGTCCTTGATCGTGCTTAGGCCTTTCAGAAGCCGGACCCTGAGCCCTTGCTTCCTGCGCATGATTGTCTCAACGCCCTGCTTTTCAAAGAAGAAGAGGGCACCCAGGAGGGATGCTATGGCGGGGGTGTTCGGGGTGCCGGCCTCGTACCGGTCCGGAAGCACCACGGGATGCTCTATATGCTCCGACTTGCTCCCTGTGCCGCCGAACTTGAGGGGGGCAACGTCCATTCCTGGGCGGAAGTAGGCGGCACCGAGACCCTGGATGGCCAGCAGGGACTTGTGGCACGAAAAACAGAGAATGTCGGCACCATCCTTCTGCACATCGATGGGGTACGATCCTATCGTCTGGCAGGCGTCGACGATAAGCGGAATGTCGCCGATGGCGTCCTTTATCGTTCGAAGCGGCTGAACGATACCGATGACGTTGGAGCCGTGGTTGACCACAACGGCCCGCGTGTTGCGCCGTATCTGCCTCTTCAAATCATCGGGGTCAAGCTCCCCCTGTGGAGAGCAGGGAATGACCGTATGATCTACCCCTCGTGCAGACTTCAGAAAGGTGAGCGGCCTCATGACGGAGTTGTGTTCCATCGACGTGGTTAGGACGTGGTCACCCTCTTTCAGGAGGCCCAGAAGGGCGAGGTTGAGGGATTCGGTGCCGTTTTGCGTAAAGGCCAGACGGCGCGAATCCTCACCGTTCACCAGTTCGGTCAGTCTCTCCCTTGCCTCAAAGATGATCCGCGCTGCCTCGACTGAAAGCGTATGACCGCTTCGGCCCGGGTTGCCGCCCACTTTTGTCACGAAGTCGTTGAGGTGCGATAGGGCTTCCGGCGCCTTGGGAAAGGATGTGGCGGCATTGTCGAGGTAGATCATGTCAGGGTTTCAATACCTTGCGGGCGGCAGAGAGCGCCTGGACTATCTCCGTCATATTGCTTACCCGTCCCACTCGAAGTTTATCCTTAAGGTGAAAGAAGTCGAGGCACGTTCCGCAAGAAAGGATCTCCACTCCTATGTCGGACATGTCCGACAGCACCGCCAGCAAATCCGAGCCTTCCGCCGCAAGCTTGACACCTCCGTTTAAGAGTATGACACACCGGGGCAACGGGTCAGTCTTCGCCATGGAGTGAAGAAAAGAGTTCATCAGTATGCGCCCCAACTCTTCGTCTCCCCGCCCCACGGTGGCCGAGTCTATGAGAACCGCTGTGCCGTCGTCGATCATGCTGCCATTATTGTAAGACAGTAAAGGACGCGAGGCAAATTCATAATAGGAATGGTTTCGGGTCTTTCATGCCGAAAGCGACTATCAACCACCACGTAATCTTCGGTTGACTTGAGCACTGTCTTTTGGTACGATGATAGGTGTTACCGAACAATTTCCGGCTTCTGCACCGTAGCTCTTCGAAGGCCGAGCCGCTCCTCAGCGGTCATCGGAACACGCCCCCACGTAGTCATTAGCAGCGCAGTGAACCTCAGTAGAATAACGAACAAGGAGGTACCCAATGGGTAACATCGAGGTTTTCGAGAACAGGCCGCCGGTATTAGGAATCAATGGCATGGGCAGAATCGGCAAGCTCACGCTGTGGCACCATGTGGCCAGGAAGCATTTTAAGGAAATCGTCATCAACCAGGGCAGGGGAGTGGGCAAGGGGCTCAGGGATGTGGCGCAGTTCCTGGAGAAAGACAGCACCTATGGCCTCCTCCATCGTTTTCTGCACGGCATAAAGGCAGCGAGGGTCATCGAGATAGTCGACGAGGCGTCGGGCAAAATGGTCATCGATGGCGTTCCCGTCACCTTTCTCAAGGCATCCCGGAACCCTGCCGAGATACCGTGGCGCGATTACGGCGTCGAACTCGTTGTTGATGCCACGGGCAAATTTCAGGATCCAACGGTGAAGGCCGACGATAAGAAGGGTTCCATTCGGGGCCATCTGGAGGGTGGCGCCCGCGTGGTGATCAACTCTTCGGCCTTCAAGATCAAGAACAAGGCTGCAGCCATGCCCGACGACGCCTTTATCGGGATCTACGGCATTAACCATACGGCTTTCGATCGAAAAAAACACTTTGTCATCTCCGCTGCGTCCTGCACCACCACGGGATTGGCCCACATGATGAAGCCGCTCCTGGCCAGGGAGGAAACGAGCCATATCCTTACTGCCTCCATGTCGACGGTTCACGCAGTAACAAACACCCAGGCCGTCCTCGACAGTGTGCCCAAGGCCGATGCCAAGGACCTGCGGAAAACGAGAAGTATTCTCAACAATATCATCCTGACGTCTACCAATGCTGCAGAGGCCCTGACCCAGGTCATCCCCGAAGTAAAAGAGATAGGCTTTATGGCAGACTCCATCCGCATACCGACGAACACGGAGTCGCTTATCATTCTCAACGCAACATTTCAGGTTAAGCCGGGCAAAGATGGCGCGGGCTCGCCAATAAACACGAAGATGCTGAATGACATCTACCGTTCCGCCGACAACAACGATCCGGAGCATCTCCTCGTTTATTCCGAGGAACAGAACGTTTCCTGCGATCTCATCGGCATGAACGCGGCGGTAGTCATTGAGGGCCAGTTCAACCACACGCGGACCGCCTTCCTCACCGTCGACCTCACGAGGATTCCCGGCATTCCGGCCCAGGTCGTTCAGGCCCTGCCGCCCGAGGGGCTCAAGGTGCCCGTTGTTCATGCCAAGATCTTCGGTTGGTACGACAACGAGTACGGAAGCTACACGAACCGCATGGGAGACCTGACGGTTTACATCCACAAAATGTTGAATTCCTGATCAGTTTGCAGGCCGGGTGAAGCCTGTGGCGGGGCGCGGGCTCACCCGGACCTCTTGAAAAAGGACCATCTTCTTTCGGAGGCCGCCCATCTGCGGCAAAATACAACCTACAGTGATATGGTGAAGGCCTCTTCGGTCAGGTATTCGTGCCTGCCGCTGTAGGCGGCGCCACTCCAGCCGTCAATGGCGATGTAGTCCCCTTTTCTGATGAAAAAATCGCCAACGGTGCTGTACCCATCGGCCTCGTAGACCTTGAGCTTGTTGAAGCCGACAACGCCCACCTTGTGCAGTTGGGGGATTGTGACGGCGGCATGGGACGTGCCTCCGCCGCGGGCCGTGAGAAGGCCGTCGACCTTGAGCAGGATGCCCACGTCGTCGGGCACCGTGTCGGGCCGTATAAGAATAAGTGGCGTGTCAGGCTCTTTCATGCGGAAGGAGATGATGTCCGCCTCAGAGTAAACGACGCGACCGCAGAGCGCCCCGCCGCTGACACCGATGCCCGTGCCGAGGAAAGACCGTTGAAGGTCGCTGGTTTCCCTAAAGATACTTCTCTTTTTACGCTCCGACTGGACCATCTCTCTCGTCTGGAGAATATAGAGCCCCTCTTTGACCGGCTTCTCGAAGGTAAATTCGAGCTCCTGGTGGTTGAAGCCCTTTTCGTAAATGAGAATTTCGGAGAGCCGCTGGAGCTCCAGGTATACCTCCGGAAAGCGGCTTTCGAGAGAGATGTTCGATTCCCTGTTCTCAACCACCCGCTGCTGTTCGGAGATGGGGTAGGTCACCACAAGTCCCGACACGATGTCGTCGCCCTGAACGCCGAATATGAAATCTCCGTAGAGGCTGACGCCCGGTTTTGTGGCCTTCGGGTTTCGTGTGAATATGACGCCGGACCCGGACGTATCGTTGAGGTTGCCGTAAACCATCTCCTGCACAATGACCGCCGTTCCCCACTCGTCCGATAGGTGCATCTGGCGGCGGTATGTCTTTGCCTGCTGTGAATCCCAGGAGGCGAAGACCTGAAGGATGGCCTCCTGCAACTGCTTATAGGGGTCGTCGGGAACATGTACGCCCTTCTCGTTCATAGCCGTTTTGTACGACAGGGCGATATCCCTCATTTCGGGAACGGCGAAGTCCATCTTGCGCATGACGCCGCGCCGTGATTTAAACTCGTTTATGATATTGTCGAAGAAGTCGCGGTCGAGGCCCTGAAACATGCCCCAGGTCTGGAGAAACCGGCGGTAGCTGTCCCAGGCCGCCCAGGAGAAACCGTCCTTGCGGCTCAGGCCTTCGGCAATGTCCTCGTTGATACCCACGTTGAGAAAAGACTGCATCATGCCCGGCAGCGACATGGTGGCGCCGCTGCGGACGGAGAGCAGGAGTGGATTCGAGGGGTCCCCGTACTTGAGGCCCGACGCGCGCTCGAGCTTGATGAGCTCCCTGTTAATCCGTGAGGCAAGGTCCTTGAAGATGTACTTATATCCGACGACGGCATCATAGCCGCGGAAGACCTCGGTGCTTATGATAAAGCCGGGCGGTACGGGGAAGCTCAAGGCTGCCAGTTTTTTGAGAAAGTAACCCTTGTTGCCGATGAGGATCTGGTTATCCGTCTTCTCGTTCTGCTCGTTTATGGACGAGACTGCAAGGTCGGGGTTGTAGTTCATGACGAGGTTGAGAATGTTCTTATTCTCCTTAAACTTCTCCAACTCCTCCCCGAGGGTTTTGATGATGCCGTTCACAAAGTTGTCGAAGACCTGGATGCCGAAGGCCGACGCGATGAGGCCCCGGAAAAAGTTCTCTGCCTCCTGGTAGAGCGTTTCCTCGGCGCTCGGTGTCCCGTCTGTGGCCGTCAAGGCGTTTCCCCTGAAGGTCTGGCTGACGACGATGGGGATTGTGGCGCTGTGGGCGTCTATATAATAGTCGCGGATGATGTCCTGAATGCCCTTTGAGATGAAGGTGAAGATATCGATGTACTGGTCGACGGAAAACTGCCGCAACTGAAGGGCGCTGGTCAGGTATTTCATCTTGGCCTCCAGGCCCTCCGTGGAGATGCCGTCGAGCTCCAGGGCCTTGACGTAGAGCCACAGGTACCGGTGAATGCCCATGAGCGTGCTCTTGGTGATGAATTTGGCGTTGATGGATGTCGCGAGCTCCTGAAACAGAACGGTGGCAAGGCTTTCAAGGCGCAACGAAAGCCCCAGGGCATCGAATTTTTCTTCCGTGTACGTGCCATACATGGACGGAATACCCTGGGCAATGTGGCGTTTGAAATAAATATTCTCAAAACCCTCAGTCTGCTTCGGATCCAGTATGCGGCCCTTGAGCAGGGCCAGCAGCTCAAGGGTAAGCCCGATGCTCCTGGCGTAATCGCGCCGGGACAGGCTTCGCTTCAGCGCGCGGATCTTGGGAATGCTCAGGGTGCCGGAGGCCTCCATATCCCTGATAAGGTCCACGTGCTGGGGGTTGTACTTCTTGTAAAGAAGCTGGTATAGCCGGACCATAAGGCAGGCCCGCTCCTTTTCAATGTCCGGCACGCCCCGGATGTTCCTTATCACCTTCTGCAGGTGCGGCTTGTCCCAGGAGAGCAGGTCCTTGGGGTCCTTCGACACTCGGGTAAAGATATTGCCGAATATGGCGTGCATGCCATCGAACAGCTCGCCCTCTGCTGGGATCTGCTCAAAGACCTCGGGCGGCAGGTATGGCTTCAGGCAGGTCTTGTCCTCCTGAGACCAGAACCGGAAGATCGCCTCCATGAAAGGCACGAGGAGGCTGTTGCTCTCGACGTGCGACTGCTTCCGAAGGAAATTGACGAGCCTGTCGCGCCTGAACGTCAGTTCGTCGACCTTTGTGGAGGCCTCTCTCAGCTCACCTTCCGCACCGATCTCCTTGAAGTATATGGGAAAGATGCGGACAAGCTGCTTGACGAGGTTGTAGGCCGGTGCAATGTCGGCGTTAAGAAGGGCCGATATGTCTTTCTGCAGGAGATCGGTATCGCGGACGAAGACCCCCCCTATCTTGAGGTTGGCGATGAGGGCCGACAGCAGCCGCTTAGTCCACCGCGGTTTCATTGCGATGATGGCAAGCCAGAGCCGTATGTTCCTGATGTGGAGCGGATTGACCTGCACCTGCCAATCGGTTGTCGTGCCCGTGATATCGGGACGCTGAAAGCCGAAAGCGACTATCTCGTCGATAAGCCTGTCGACAAGGGGATGGTCGTTGAGGGCGAACACCTCTTTGGCAATGGTGCCTATGCAGTCCAGGATGGCACCGCCGTGCTCCGGCTTTCGGCAGTTCAGGGACAGGAGCGCGAAGATCTGTCTCACAAAGGCGTCGAGGTTTTCCTTCTCCTTTTCCGAGAAAACCATCCTGAGGCACCGGTTTATCTCGCGAAGTGTTGCCGAATGGATCTCGGCAAGGCCGGGAGCCCCCATCATGCTGAAGAGAAAGTCGAGTTTTAGCAGATGCTGTCGGCCCTCAAAGGCGGGCGCACGCTCCAATGCATCGGCAACGACGAGGTAGGCGTTCACGATCTGGCTGTAGTCGGGAAGATCGAGGATAAACCGTACCTTCTGGACGGGCTGCGGCATGCCGGCATGGAAAGCGTCGAGCTCCGCGAGAAGGTCCCCTATGTGCCTATGTCCCAGAGGGAACACTATCTCGTCGAAGGCCGCCTGCTCTTCTGCGCTATCCTTGACCGTCTGTCTCCACTGAAAGGGATCGTCGGCCGAGAGCCAGAAGAGATAGGTGGCACGGAAGATGTTAAAGAGCAGCCTTTGCAGTGCGGGGGTTGCCAGGTCCGGCTTTTTTGCCTCAACAAAACGCAGGAGCCTCTTGACGTATCCGGAGCCCTTCTTCCAGGTCTGGGGAAAGGCTTCCGACTCATCGGCGGCATCCCCGACGATCTTCGATACGACGGCTATGTTCCGCTCCAGGTAGTGATGGCTCTGATCCAGAAGGGCATTGAGGAAGTCAAAGAGGTACCGAACGGCACGCTCCCTCAGCTCCCCGTCTGCAGCCAGTCTTGTGACGTCTATGTAGATATCAGAGATCATCGAGAGCACCTCTACACCGAGAGGGTGGCCGCTGATCTCATAGAAATTGCCGAGCGAGATGCTTCTCAGTTCATTAAGGACGTACCCCCAGTTGACGAGGGGGTGGTTCAGCTCCGTCAGAAGGTCGGTAATGCGTCGGGAAAGGCCGAAATGAGCGGCGGCAAGAGTCAGAAAAGGGGCATACTTCGGGGGAATCTGAACCTCGGCTTGGGTTCGTTCGAGGTTTACCTGCAGTGCCGTGGAATGGAGCTGTATCTTTGCTTCGTCTGTCAAGGCGCTCTCCTCTCCGGGGGTTCCCGCCCGCCTTCGGGCTTCGGGCCAGAAAAAAAGGGGCCCGAAGGCCCCTTGAAGGTTCCAATTGGTTGCTACTTGCCGAGTTTGCCTTTGAATTTTTCGATAAGCTTCGGAATCACCTGGTACATGTCGCCCACGATGCCCACCGTTGCTGCCTTGAATATGGGGGCGTCTGCGTCCTTGTTAATGGCGACGATGCAGTCCGATGTTCTCATGCCTGCAAGATGCTGGATTGCGCCGGATATACCGCATGCAACGTAGATCTTCGGCTTTACCGTCTTGCCCGTCTGGCCGACCTGGTGGTCATATGCGATCCATCCGGAGTCAACGGCCGCGCGGGATGCGCCTACGGCGCCGCCGATTACGTTGGCCAATTGCTTGATAAGCTCGAAGCCTTCGGGTTTCCCTACGCCGCGGCCGCCGGAAACGATAATGTCGGCTTCAACGAGGTTGACTGCTGCTTCAGACTGTATGAAATCAACGACCTTTGTCAGGGCCTCGTCTTCGGAGAAGGAGAATGCCTCTTTCACCAGCTCTCCGGACTTCGATGCATCTTTTTCCGGCATGGCGAAGGCCTTAGGCCGTACGGTCATGATCTGCGTTGCCGCTTTCTCATTGACCACGGTGACCGTATAGTTGCCGCCGAAAGCGGCCCGTGTCATCTTTACCTTGCCGCCGTCGACGGCGGCGCCGATGGTGTCGGTGCAGAGGCCAAAGCCCAGTTTCCCGGCGCTGGCAGCCGCCACATCGGTGCCCTGGCTCGTTGCCCGGAAGAGGGCGACGGCGGGCTTGTTCTTCTCAAGCATGAAGGCTGCAGCCTTACCGTAAGCATCTGCCCTGAAATCCTTGAACGCAGCGCCTTCAACAGCAAAGACCTTTGCAGCACCATAGGCAAATGCTTCTTTTGCGGCGTCGTCCGTCTTCTCTGCGATGATAAAGGCGTTAACGTTTCCGCCCAGGTCTGCCGCAAGCTGCTTGCCGATACCGAGCAGTTCGAAAGACATCGGTGTCGTCGCACCGTTTTTATTTTCGATATATACCCATACGTCAGCCATTATTCTCCCTCCTCACTTATTTTATGACCTTAAGGTCAAGCAGCCTATCGACGGCCAGGGCCGCGATCTCGTCAATTTCACCCTTCAGGATCTCTCCTGCGCCGCGGGGCGGCGGCACGGCGATCTCAACGACGCTTGTCCATGCACCGGCTTTGCCCACCTTAGCCGTGTCCACACCGAGATCCGATGCATTCCACTGGGGAATCTCAATCTTGGATGCTTTTCTGATGCCCATGAGGTTCGGGAGTCTTGGTTCATTGATGCCTTTAATGACCGATACAACTGCGGGCAGCTTTGCCTCTACCACTTCGACGCCGCCTTCGATGGCCCTTTCGACAACGATCTTCTTGCTTGCCGCATCGATTTCGCGCACCTTTGAAACATAGGTGAGCTGGCTGTAGCCCAGAATCGTTGCCAGTTCTGCGCCCACGACGCCCGTGTTACCGTCGGTGGACTGCTTTCCGCAGAATATGACGTCGATGTCTCCGGCCTTCTTGATGGCAGCGGCGAGTACCGTTGCCGTTGCGAAGGTGTCGGAGCCGGCGAATGCGGGGTCAGAGAGAAGGTGCACTTCGTTCGCCGTCAGGGCGAGGGCGTTTGTCAGGACCGCCTTGGCGTTATCGGGGCCCATGCTGAAAACGACGATGTCGCCATCGTAATTCTCTCTCGTCAGGAGGGCCTCCTCGAGAGCAAACTCATCGAAGGGATTGGTGATCGAATCCATCCCCTCCCTCTTCAATGCGCCGGCCGGAATATCCCATTTGATCTCGGCTTCAGTATCAGGAACCTGTTTTAAACATACCGCTATCTTCACAGTCTCCTCCTTGATTG
>CAZYVU010000020.1:0-48253 GCA_964651435.1 uncultured Pseudomonadota bacterium | reverse complement strand
TTGACGTGGGGTTTCTTGCGTTCAAACTTTTTCTTAGCCATAGAGAGCCTCCCTCACTGTTTTTTCTCTATTCTTCGCTAAACTTTCGTAGACATGCGTTGGTACAGGGGCATAGTGGAGGAACTCCATGGAAAAATAGCCTCTGCCCTGTGTATCAGACCGAAGGTGGGTCGTATAACCGAACATCTCTTCCAGCGGTATATGGGCAACAATATACTTAAAATCGTTCCTGTCGCCAAGTTCGGCAATCCTGCCTCGCCGGGAGGTAACATCGCCGATAACCGTACCCAGGTTTTCGAGAGGAACGTTTATATCCACTTTCATGACCGGCTCCAGGAGCTCGGCGTTTGCCTTGAGGACGGCATCCTTAAGCGCAATCGATCCGGCGAGCTTGAATGCCAGCTCCGACGAGTCTACGTCGTGGTACGACCCGTCGATGAGCTCAACCTTTACGTTGATCAAAGGATAGCCGAGGAGAACGCCCTTTTCGAGGGCCTCTTTCACCCCCGATTCGATACTGGGAATAAACTCCCTCGGAATGACGCCCCCGATGATCTTGTTTTCAAAGACATATTCAGTCCCTTCCAGCGGGGAGATATGGAGAATGACGTGGCCGTACTGCCCCCTGCCTCCGGACTGCTTGATATATTTTCCCGTGGCCGTGGCGGCCTTGGTGATCGTTTCCCTGTATGCAACCTGCGGTGCCGATGAGACCATTTCGAGATTGTGCTCTCTCTTGGCCCGGTCCATGATGATCTCGAGGTGAAGCTCTCCCATTCCGGACAGGATCACCTCTCCCGTCTCGTTGTCGAGCCGCACCGAGAGTGACGGATCTTCGATGGTGTACTTGTTGAAGACAAACCACATCTTCTTCAGGTCGTCTTTCTTCTTCGGCGCTATGGCGCAGGCGACAACCGGCGACGGCACCTCGATCGTCTCAAAAAGAACGGGGAAGGACGAGTTTGTGAGGGTGTCTCCGGTAGAGACGCCCTTAAGACCGACGATGGCACAGATATCACCGGCAACGGCCTTCTTGATCTCCTCTCGCTTGTTGGCGTGAAGCAAGAGAATCCGCCCGATACGCTCCGGCTTTCCCTTTGTGCTGTTCAGGACGGTTTCGCCCGACCTCACCTCTCCCGAGTATATACGCACGTAACTAAGCTGCCCGACAAAGGGATCAGTCATTATCTTGAAGACAAGCCCGCTGAAGGATTCCGATGGAAGGCCTGCCAACGAGCCCTCTCCCCCTTCTTCAGTCCAGTAATGGTAAGGGGCGACATCCATCGGTGACGGCAGGTAATCGACTATGGCGTCAAGAAGGGCCTGTATGCCCTTATTCTTGAAGGCGCTGCCGCAGAGTACGGGCAGGACCTGGGCCGCCAGGGTACCCTTCCGCACAACCCTTTTGATCTCCTCCGGACCAATGCTCTTCCCGTCAAGGTAGTCGGCCATGAAACCGTCGTCAACCTCGGCAAGCTTCTCCATCATGGTCTCCCGAAGGTGTGCCGCCTTGTCTCTCAGACCTTCCGGTATGGGCTCCTCGGAATACTCCACACCTCTGTTATCCTTATCATATACAAGCGCCCGCCCTTCGATCAGATCAATGACGCCGATCAGATCATCGCCTGCCTTCAGAGGCATCTGAAGCGGCAGCGGATTGGCCTTCAGTATCTCTCGCATCATCGAGCATGCCCTGTCGAAATCCGCCCCGGGCCTGTCCATCTTATTCACAAATGCAATGCGCGGTACGCCGTACCTGTCAGCCTGCCGCCAAACCGTCTCCGACTGGGGCTCGACGCCTTCGACCCCCGAGAAAAGGGCTACCGCCCCGTCGAGGGCCCTCAGAGACCTGCCGACCTCAATGGTGAAGTCTATGTGACCGGGGGTGTCGATGATGTTTACCCGGTGCGCCTTCCAGAAACAGGTCGTTGACGCAGCGGTAATGGTAATGCCCCTCTCCTTCTCCTGCTCCATCCAATCCATGGTGGCATTGCCGTCGTCGACCTCTCCGATCCGGTTGTTGACGCCTGTGTAGAAGAGCATCCGCTCCGTCGCCGTCGTTTTGCCCGCATCGATGTGGGCCATAATACCTACGTTACGAACCTTTTCCTGCATCAACCATCACCATCTGTAGTGGGCAAAAGCCTTGTTGGCTTCGGCCATTTTGTGCGTGTCTTCCCGCTTCTTTACCGCTGAACCTTTGTTGTTGTATGCGTCTATGATCTCTCCAGCCAGCTTTTCGGCCATCGTCCTTTCGGAACGGGCACGGGCGTACCGGATAAGCCACCGGATGCCGAGGCTCATCTTTCTGTTGGGCCGCACTTCAACCGGCACCTGGTATGTTGCTCCGCCAACCCGCCTCGCCTTTACCTCAAGCTCCGGCTTGATATTGTCTAGGGCCTTGGTAAAGACCTTAAGGGGCTCCTCTTTCAGCTTGTTCTCTATAATTTCCAGGGCGCCGTAAAGTATCCTCGTCGCCGTGCTCTTCTTGCCGTCGAGCATGATGCAGTTGATGACCCGGCTGACCATGATGTCGTTGAACTTCATGTCGGGAGATACTTCGCGCTTACTTATATGTCCCTTTCGTGGCATGATCTACGCTCCCTTACTGTTTCGGCCGCTTGGCGCCATATTTGGATCTGCTCTTCTTTCGGTTGGCAACACCGCTTGCATCCAGTGAGCCCCGGATAATATGGTACCGTACACCAGGCAAGTCCTTCACTCTCCCACCCCTGATAAGGACTACGGAGTGTTCCTGCAGGTTATGCCCAATACCTGGGATATAGGTTGTCACCTCATACCCGTTCGTTAGCCTGACGCGGGCGACCTTCCTGAGGGCCGAGTTTGGCTTCTTTGGCGTTGTGGTGTAGACCCTTACGCAAACGCCCCGCCTCTGGGGACAGTCCGTAAGTGCCGGAGAAGCACTCTTCTTTTTGACAACTTCTCTCCCAAGCCTGACTAACTGGTTAATAGTAGGCATTCCATTACCTCCAAACAAAAATAATCCCTTTGTGGGGATGGGAATTGCGCAAAAAAAGCAGGGTAATGTTAAATGATTTTAATACTCCTGTCAAGACATTTTTGCTATGCGTTACAAGCGCTTTCCGTAGAAAAAACTTGACATTATCGGACCTATTATACTACTTTTCAGGCACAATCGCGACAATAATCGCATTCCTGGGAGGGAGGTAGGTCTTCATGGCGCAAGATACGAAGGTTTTCGGCATGTCTGCAAACGCAGGACGGTGGATCTTTGTCATCCTCGGTATGGTTGTAAACTTTTGCCTCGGTGCCGTCTACGCTTACAGCGTATTCAAGAAACCCTTGGAGGAGCTCTTCAAGATCAGTGCCACTCAGGGTGGTCTGCCCTACATGATATTTCTCGCCATGTTTGCACTGTTCACTTTTGTTGCCGGTAAATTCATAGACAAAATGGGCCCCCGCAAGGTCATGATGGTCGGCGGGGCCATCGTCGGTATCGGCTGGATGCTTACCTATTTCGCCTCCAGCATCTGGATGGTTGTCCTCACCTACGGTATCATCGGCGGCGCCGGTGTCGGCATCGTGTACGGTGGCCCCGTGTCCGTGGCGACCCGGTGGTTCCCGGACAAGAAGGGTTTGGCCGTCGGGCTTGCCTTGGCGGGCTTTGGAGGGTCGGCCATAGCCACAGCACCTATCGCCTCTGCGCTCATAGGGCAGTACGGTCCTCTCGCCGCCTTCGGCATCATGGGTATCGCCTTCTTCTTCATCACCATTATCCTTGCCATACCCATGAAATTCCCACCCGCAGGCTACAAACCTGCCGGATGGAACCCTCCGGCGACGGCCTCGGGTGGTGGTGCAGCGGCCTCCTTCACGCCCGGTCGGATGCTGAAAACGACAAGCTTCTATGGGCTTTGGCTCTGCTATATTCTGGGCGCCACAGCGGGCCTCATGGCCATCGGCATATCGGCGGCCGTGGGTAGAGAGGTAATTGGGCTTGACAAGGCGGCGGCGGCCGGGCTCGTCATGCTCTTCGCCGTCTTCAACGGCATCGGCCGTCCTATCTTCGGGGCGTTGACCGACAAAATAACACCCAAGTATGCCGCCATACTCTCCTTTGTTATAATCCTGGCAGCCTCGCTGATGATGCTTGTGGCAGGCAAGGGTTCCGTGGTCCTCTATGCCGTATCATTCTGCTGCTTCTGGCTCTGCCTCGGCGGATGGCTTGCAATCGGGCCGGCCTCCACCGCTGCGTTCTTCGGCCTTGACGGGTATGCACAGAAGTACGGCGTCGTCTTCAGCTCCTACGGTCTCGGAGCCATTATAGGAGGCATCATCTCGGGAAGCGCCAAAGATGCCTTCGGAAGCTACACCATCGCTTTCTACCCTACGGCAGGCATGGCGATCCTGGGCATTATCATTGCCTTCCTGCTCCTCAAACCACCAAAGAGGGCCTAAAAAAAGGTCGCCAACAGACCCCGGTAGTCTTTTTCGAAGGCAGCCCTTAAGGCTGCCTTCTTACTGTTCAGAGCGCCTTTTGTGTTGCCTGCTTTGCAACCGCTGCAGAATCTTACCGGCCCCGCTTATCTTCAGCCTCAACGGCAACCCGGAACCGGGGAGCCTCGTAGTCCTCTTCCAGGTACCCGGACGGAATCGTGGTCTGGTTGCCGTCCCTCACCTGCCGGTAGTGCGGTGACATGATCTCCACGCCCTCTTCGTTAAACCGGTCCTGAATGTTCTGGTGCAGGTTTGAATAGATGACGGCCATTCCCTGGGGGGCGGCGGTATAGGCATTGATCTCGTAGGTAACGTAAAAGTCGTCGAGGCTCCTTTGCAGCACAAAAGGCTCGGGCTCCTTCAGTATGCCCTCGGTAGACAGGGCCGATTCAACGAGAAGCCTGTGGACCGTGCGCCACGGCGCGTCGTAACCGATCGTGACGGCGGAGTGAAGGATCAGCCCATGCGTGCGGGCCAAGTCGGTGTAATTGGTAATGTGGCTGCCGATCATAGTGCTGTTGGGAATGCTGACCGTCTCATTCTTGATCGTTGTAAGCCTCGTGACAAAGAGCGTCTTTTCCGCAACATCTCCTACCTGATCCCCCACCTTGATCCTGTCGCCCAGCTTGAAAGCACGCGTATAGGTGATAAGGAGTCCGGCGATGACGTTTGAGATGGCCGATGATGAACCAAGGGAAAAGAGGACGCCCACAAATATGGAGATACCCTTAAAGATAGGCGACTCCGATCCGGGGATATAGGGAAAGATGATGACGGCCGCCAGAATAAGCACGAGCAGGCGCACGATCTTGTAGGTAGGATCTATCCATTCGGCATAGAACCCCTCGAAATGGATGGTCCCCTTCTTCATCTCCTCGAAAAAAAAGGCAATGCCCTTCAGCGCGTAGCGCGTAACGATGCAGATGACAATGATGGCCACGAGGTTGGGGAGTTGAGACAACAGCCCTTTGCCCAGGGCCACGACAGGCGAAAAGATGTAGGTGGAGAGCCTGTCCGCATAGGGTCTGGTCCAGGGCAGCACGGAGAATACGCCGAACAGATAGAAATATGCGAGAAGGGCGTAGACCACGAGTGATGACAACCTCGTCAACCGCACGGCGAGAAGGTGAAGCCTTTCGGTAGACAGAAACTCCACCTTCTGAAACTGGACCGGTCGATGGAGAATCCCCTCTCCCCCCCGCAGGATACGTTCCACAAGGCGGGATTTGAGGCGCTGCGTCACCTTGAGAAGAAAGATAAAAAGGGCCGTCATGAGCACCGAAGCGATGATCGCTATGGCAATGGCCTTGAGGCTGTGGCTATCCCGATATTCCCGCAGGGCATCTACCACTTTTTGAGACACCTGGCGGGCCAACTGCGCCCTGGGGATCCCCGCTGCCTGTGCATCATCATCGGTAATCGTCGTGACAATGCGGCCTCCCACAAAAATCTGTGAGCCCGTATTGTCCTCGCGGACCTCGGCCTTCTTCACATCTGCTGCCGGATCCTTGGAAAGGATCTCGAGCCGGTCCATGACAATGTTGGCCCGGTCTTCCGAAGAGTAAGGACCGAAGGGCCGGCTGATTGCAAAGAGGACCTGGCCGTCGAAGAGGACCGGCAGGCCGGCCCCCTCTCCGCCCGACTTGGCCACCTGCTGCGAGAAAGCGCCGGTAACAGGGAAAATCCCCAAAATAATGGCGACAAGACACACACCGACCAGACGAAGAAGACTTTTCATGGTACACCAATCACGCTTGTAATGAACCGCCTCCTCGTAGCGAGCTGCAAGGCAGCCGGGGAGAAGCCCCCGTCCCTTCTCTTGGCGGGAGCCAATGACAAACCCTCGCGGGAGAAGGCTGCCGGGCATTGTTGATGCGAAGATAGGGTGACCGTGCACCTGCATGGCCACCCCCTTTCCGAGGATAGCACAATCCCTGAAGAAGTGGAAGGGGTGAGCTTTGCCGATCTAATTTATGCTGAAATCACCATTACTTTGATCGGTCACGAGGGGGTTCGAGGTGCTGGTGATACTGACGCGGTAGTCGTCCCCCGGCGTCAATGTCTTGGGTATGGCCCAGTAGTAGATGCCGTTGCCGCCTGCCCCCTTGGTGACCGAGGAGACTATGGTGCGGACGGAAAGGCCCCCCTGAAGAAGCTCAATTTTCAGCGACGCACCCGGGTTGCCCGTGTAGGACCAGCGGATGGGAACGGTGGTACCCACAGCCCAGGCCTCGCCGCCGTTCGGTGATGCCACCGCTACCGTTGGGGGCGCCACGAAGAAGGTGCCGCTTCTACCCGATACGGTGGTGGTGGTCGTGCTCTTGACCTGAACCTCATAGGCACCGGCCGCCTGGGTCGCCGGTATGGTCCACTTGTAGGAACTGCCGGCAATGATCGATGTAGTGCCGATGGCGCGACAGGACGTAGTGCCTGCTTTGCAGACCTCAACCTTCACATTCGGCCCGGGCCCTCCGAAATAGGTCCAGCCGACAATGACCTGGTTGCCCACCTGATAGACCTCGCCGCCGGCCGGCGCGTTCACCCAAATGGAGGCCGGGTTGATGGTAAATGGGCTATCACTTTCGTCGCTGCAGGAGCTGTTTGTCGTGCTCGTGATCTTGACGGTGTAGTCGTCCCCCATCGTTTGCTTGGGAGACATCTTCCACGTGAATCGACCCACATTGTTGTTCCCTACGTACCAACTGCTCGCCAGGACCCGCTCGCGGACGCCGGCCTTCAGGAGCTCAATCCGTAGCCTTGACCCCGGATCTCCGACATATGACCAGGAGATCTGAACCACGTCTCCCGCACCGAAAAGCTCGCCCCCGTTAGGGGCATCAAGGGTAAGGCTCGGGGCCACGATAGTGAAGGGTGCGGGGCTCTCAGAAGTATGGGTGCTGTTGGTGGTGCATGTGACGCGGATCTTGTAGTCGTTTCCCGGCGTCTGAATTTTCGGGATCGTCCACTTGTAGGTACCGCTCCCTCCTGTCCCCATGCCAATGGAAGAGACGATGGTGCGGTCCAGCTTCGTCCCCTTGTAAAGCTCCAGGCGGACCGCCGGGCCCGGATAGCCGGTATAGGTCCAGCTTATGGTGACCTGCGCTCCTGCCCCCCAGACCTCACCGCCGCCGGGAGAAGATATGCTCAACGCCGGAGCCACGATGCTGAAGGAACCGTCGCTCGTGTCGCTGTATAAAGGATTGGCGAGACTGGTAATCTTGACCGTGTAATCCGAATCGGCAACCTGTGACGACGGCACCCACCAGATGTACGAACCGCTGCCGCCGCTGCCGATAGAGGTGGCCGTCGTAATGACGCGGTTCAACGAGCCGCTCTTGTACAGGGCTATTGCCACCTGGCTGCCCGGGTTCGCCGTGTAGTTCCACCGTATCGTCACCTGGCTCCCCCCGACCCAAACGTCTCCGCCGTTGGGCGATATGATACTGATGCCCGGCGCTTCGATGGTAAAGGGACTGTCGCTTTCATCGGTGTACGTCGGGTCAAAGGTGCTCGTAATCCTGACCTTGTAATCGTTTCCCGCGGCCTGGTTGAGGGGAACGGTCCAAAGATAGGACCCCGTGCCACCCGACCCGACAGACACATTGGTTGCAATGGTCCGGTCGACAAGACCTCCTTTGAGAAGATCGATCTTCACAGTAGTGCCCGGATTGCCCAGATAGTTCCAGGATATGGTCACCTGGCTCCCCGCACCCCACGTCTCCCCGCCGTTGGGCACGGTGATCGTTATCTGCGGCACCGGCTCAAAAACCTGCACACGGTCGTTCTTCGTATCGATGACGTATGCGTACCCATTTTTGTCCACGGCAATGCCCGCCGGGCTGTCAAACTGGCCCGCCGATGTGCCCGGGGACCCCCACGTAGCGAGAAAAACACCGTTTTCGTCAAACTTTTGGATGCGATAGTTCAACGTGTCGGCCACAAATATGTCGTTGCCCGTGTCGGTACAAAGACCGGCGGGGCTGTTGAACTGGCCGTTCCCGGCGCCGAAGGAACCCCACGTTGAAATGAAAACCCCCGAGGAGGTGAACTTCTGAATCCGGTGGTTCAGCGTATCGGCAACATAGATGTTTCCAAAGGTATCAACGGCAACCCCTCCCGGGCTGTTGAACTGCCCGTTCGCCGACCCGAAGGAACCGAAGGCCAGAGAAAATTTCCCCGATGAGTCGAAAATCTGGATGCGGTGGTTCAGCGTATCGGCAACATAGATGTTTCCCGAGGCGTCGTTGGCAATGCCCGTGGGGCTGTTGAACTGGCCGTTCGCCGTGCCCAGGCCTCCGAACGCCGATATGAACGCGCCCGTTGCGTTAAACTTCTGCACCCTGTGGTTCAGCGTATCGGCAACATAGATGTTGGACGATGCGTCAACGGAAACGCCTTTGGGAAAATTGAACTGGCCGTTGCCCGTGCCGAAGGAACCGAACGTGCCCGAGAGGGACCCTGTCGTCAGGAACCTCATGATCCTGTTGTTATTCGTATCGGCCACATAAAGGTTCGTTGCCGTTCCGTCGACGGCAATGCCCCAAGGCAGGTAGCCGGCGTGCCACTGCGCGTAGAAGTTGTATTGGTCAGCCCTGGCAGGCGAAAAGGAGAGTGCCGCCAGGAGGGTAACCGCTATTCCCACGAGGCATACCCGCCTTGATCCTTTCATACGAAAGCCTCCTCACCCCACTTCCCGGCGCCCGGGAAAAAGGGCTGTAATAGTCTATTGCAAAAGGTGTCCCGATACGATTTTATCACCGCTATGGGTGAAAGTCCACATGACGAAGATCACATTTCAATAGAAGATCCGCAAAAGGGGATCGCCCGAGCAACGGGCATTTAAGACTTGCTGAGAATGAGGTATTCGTACTTGTATATGTCCTCGACGAACTGGCAGATAAGCTCATCCTCGTCAGAGTAGCGGCCCCTCGACGCCAGCATGGAGCGCACCCTGTCCGTTATCTCAACGGGTATGAAATCGGCAAAGGGCCCCCTGGCGGATCGGTACCCACAGGTGTGTGCGACCCTCTCAAGGAAAGAAAATTGTATCGAGTACTCATCGTGGCCCATAAGCCGGATTCTCTCCGGAATCCCCGCCGACAGCGGAGGCATCAAGCCCCGAAGCGCCGTGGGCACGTGGGCCTCGCAACTGTGCTCCCCGAGATATATGTTGGGGATCCCGGCGAGACACAGCTTTTCGACGGCCTCTATAGCGCCGAGGTTAAAAGGAAATGGTTCCTCCTGCGTCCGTTCCAGTCCGTAGGTCTCACAAAGGCGCCGTGCCCGCCGTACATGTGCATCATCGATCCCCCGGTCGTCGAGCATGTGTCCCGTCAGATCGACGAGGGTTGGAAAATCGCCCAGGTTTTCGTTCATGACGGCAAGGTCAAATTGGCCGAGAAAGGCGGTGTCCACGCAGAGAAAGTCTTCCTCCCGGTATGAAACGTGCCGCCCCCGGAGGCTCTCCCGCTGCCGCTGCAGCAGAAAAGGCGAGATATCGAGCATACAGGGCTCGAGGGCACGATTCTTATCGAGAAAATCAGCCATAAGATAGCCGTACCCGCCACCGATTTCAATAACCTTCCGCACCTCCCCCATGAGCAGGTGATGATCGAGGAAGTCGTAGAGCAGACAGCCAAAGGAGTCGTCTTTCCTGAGAATCCGTCTCAGCGGCGTCTGCTCCCGACGGAGGGCGTTGCACATGGTCAGCTCCCAGCCAAGAGAGGTCAGGTGGCTTCTGTGGTACTGGGCGGTGCTGTTGAGGGTACACTCGGTCATCGTGAGGCCAATAGCACGAATAAAAAGGCCCCCGAGGGGTCTCCCCGAGGGCCTCGACAATGCTCTCTACTGAGTTTCTTACTGCCTGCCCTTTACGATCTCATCAACGATTGACGGATCGGCAAGGGTTGTCGTGTCGCCGAGCTCGTCGATTGCGCCCGCTGCGACCTTTCTCAGGATCCTTCTCATGATCTTGCCGGAACGGGTCTTGGGAAGACCGGAGACAAACTGGATCTTGCCGGGAGATGCGATGGGGCCGATCTCCTTTCTTACGTGTGCAACCAGCTCCTTCTTCAGGGCATCGCTTCCCTCTACGCCTGATTTGAGGATCACATAGGCGTAAAGGTCTTCGCCCTTAACCTCGTGCGGGAAGCCGACGACTGCCGACTCTGCAACGGAGGAGGTGTAGGAGTTCAGTGCTGCTTCGACTTCTGCCGTGCCCATACGGTGACCGGACACATTGACAACGTCGTCGATACGGCCCATAAGCCTGAAATAGCCGTCTTCGTTCCTGATGGCGCCGTCGCCGGAGAAATAGAAGCCGGGCTGCTGGACAAAGTAGGTGTTGAAGAACCTCTCGGGCTCGCCAAAGACGCCCCTCATCATGCCGGGCCAGGACCGTGCAATGCAGAGCTCGCCCTGCTCGTTGACCGGTGCGTCCACCGCCGGCTCTTTAGCGGAAGATCTCGGCTGGAGAGCGCGCGCCTCGACGCCGAAGAAGGGCAGTGTCGCAAAGCCCGGGATCGTGGGCCATGCACCGGGAAGGGCGCAAATAAGGATGCCGCCCGTCTCCGTCTGCCACCAGGTGTCGGTGATGGGGCATCTCTCTCCTCCGATGTACTTGTGATACCAGAGCCACGCCTCGGGGTTGATGGGCTCGCCGACGGAGCCGAGAACCCTGAGCGAGGAAAGATCTCTACCCTGCGGCCACTTCTCGCCTTCCTTCATGAGCGCGCGGATGGCGGTGGGAGCGGTGTAGAAGCTATTGACCTTGAACTTCTCGACGATTGCCCAGAACCTGTCAGGGTTCGGGAAGGTCGGAACGGACTCGAAGACGATGGAGGTTGCGCCGTTGGTCATGGGGCCGTAAACGATGTAGGTATGGCCCGTTACCCAGCCGATATCGGCGGTGCAGAAGAAGACGTCCTTGTCTTTGTAGTCGAAGATGTACTTGAATGTCGCATACGCATAGGTCATGTAGCCGCCGGTCGTGTGAAGCACGCCCTTCGGCTTGCCCGTGGAGCCTGACGTGTAGAGGATGAAGAGAGGATCTTCCGCATCCATCCAGGTGACAGGGCAGTCATCGCTGATGTCGGAAGCTGCCAGCTCATCTTCAAACCAGGTGTCGCGGCCTTCCTTCATGGGAACGTCGAAATTGGCAAGCCTCTTAACGACGACCACCTTATCTACCGTGTGGCCCTCTTTTGCACAGAGGTCGCAGGCGGTATCGGCATTCGCCTTGGAGCTGACGTTCTTGCCGGAGCGCCAATAGCCGTTGGCGGTGATAAGCAGCTTCGCGCCGGCGTCGAGGATCCTGTCACGAAGGGCCTCAGCGGAGAAGCCGCCGAAGACGATGGTGTGGATGGCGCCTATTCTTGCACAGGCGAGCATGGCAACGGGGAGCTGCCAGATCATGGGCAGATAAATGGCAACCCTGTCGCCCTTCCGTACGCCCTTCTTCTTCAGGACGTTGGCGAACTTGGAGACCAGCTTGAGCATCTCCTTGTAGGTAAGTTTCACTACGTCATCTTCCGGCTCACCCTGGAAGAGAATGGCAACCTTATCGCCCTTGCCCTTTTTGATCTGGGCTTCGAGACAGTTGTAGGAGATGTTGGTCTTGCCGCCGATAAACCATTCCACCTCGCCCTTGGAGAAATCTTCCCTGTTGACCTTCAGCCATTTCTTGTACCAATAAAGTTCCGATGCGACGTCGCCCCAGAACTCCTCGGGCTCATAAACAGACTTCTTCCACATCGTCTCGTACTCTTCGCGGCTGCTCACATACGCCTGCTCGACGAATTCCGGTGACGGATAGTAATACTTCGTGTCTTCCTTTACCTCTGCCATGCTAAACCTCCTAACGTTGATTGATATAAGGCTACAAAATTGTTCGGATTGAACCCTCTATTCTAAACGCGGGACCCCGCGTTGTCAATAGGAATATGTTCATATTTTCACAATTAATAGGGGGGTTGTCAATAGAAATGTGGGAAGGGGGAAGTTCGGAGTGAGGAGTTGGGAGGGGAGAGTCGGGAGAGAAAAGCGATATGTGGGGGGGGAGTGGGGCAAAAGGAATTGAGTAAATGAGAACTTGAGCGCACTTGATGCCGGATGCTGGGGTTGCTGTGCACCAAACAAACCAGACAAACCAAGCGAAGCGCTCTTCAAACGCAGTACTCCCCTCAAAGCCTCCCCGTAGCCGATTATCAAGCAAAGCGGACAGAGCACCACAATATTGTTGATAAGGGTTTGTGAATTCTTTAATATAGACGGCAACACTACTTTGAAGGGGGAAACCTTGATAGACCAGAACCTGAAAAAGCTCCTCGATGGAAACAAGCGTTTCGCCTCCTCCAGGGCGAAGCATCCGCGCCAGGGCCAGCGGAGGCGTCAAGAGGCGGTGAAGGGCCAGAAACCCTTTGCCGTCGTCGTCGGCTGCTCCGATTCCAGGATACCGCCGGAGATACTCTTTGACCAGGGGATCGGGGACCTCTTTATCATCCGCGTGGCCGGCAACATAGTCGATGACGTTGCCTTGGGCAGTGTAGAATACGCGGTCGACCACCTTGGAGTTGAGCTTGTCGTCGTCCTCGGGCACGGTGCCTGCGGCGCCGTCACCGCCACGGCAAGCGGCGGTGAAGCCCACGGACACATAGCAAACATCGTAAACCTTATCGTGCCTGCCGTTGAGCAGGCAAAAGGGCAGGAGGGAGATCTCATCGACAACGCGATCCGGGCGAACGCGCACCTGGTGGCGGACCGCATACGCGCCGCCGAACCCATCATGGCAAAGCTCGTCGCCGAGGGGAAGGCGAAGGTCGTGGCGGCCTACTACGATATAGCGAGCGGGGTGGTATCGGTCCTCGAATAACCCGCACCCTCTTTCCGATCACGACGTGACCAAGGAATACGTCTTCTCCCGAAAAAGCCTCACACAAGCTTCGACTGCATCGGGGTCATAGAGGACACCCTTGTTCTTTTCGATCTCGGCGAGGGCGCTTTCGATACCCAGGGCCGGACGGTAGGGCCGGTGAGAAGCTACGGCTTCCACCACGTCGGCCACAGCTATGATTCGGGCCTCCGGGAGTATCTCCTCGCCCTTCAAGCACCTTGGGTACCCCGAACCATTTATGCGTTCGTGGTGCTGAAAGATTATCTCGGCAACGGGCCAGTCGAAATCTATGTCCTTCAGAATGTCATGGCCTATCCGGCTGTGGGCCTTGACAAGGTCGTATTCAACAGGCGTCAGCCTGCGGGGCATGCTGAGAATTTCGGCTGGAATGGAGATTTTACCGAGGTCGTGAATTATCCCCGCAACGCGGATACCTTCCATCTGCTCGGATGGCAAGCCCATTTCGCCGGCTATCGTTCTTGCAAGGTCCGCCACCCTCCTCTGGTGACCCGCCGTGTAGGGATCCCGGGTCTCCACAGCCATGACAATGACGTTGATAATTGATCCGGTCACCCTGCGGAGACGGCGGATGCTCTTCTGGGTTGCATCTTCCGCCTTTTTCCGCTCTGAAATATCCTCCACGATCCCTACGCCCATAACAAAAACTCCGTTTTCCACAATACCGCGCAAGAGTACCCTCACAGGTGTAACCTTTTGGGCCGTCATCGATCTATAGTAGTTCTCGTAGTATCCTGGTATCCCGGAAATAGCCTTCCGAACTTCGGCCTCCAATTCCTTATCGCTGAGCTGAGCCAACATGTTGAATCCCACGAGGGCATCGCGGGAGGAGCCGATAATCTGGACGAAATTGTCGTTACATTCCTGAATAACGCCGTGCACATCAAAGTGAAAGATGCCGAGGGGCGATTGCTCAAAGAGCAACCTGTATTTCTCTTCGCTTGCTTTGAGCTCATCCTCGGCCCGCTTACGGTCGGAGATATCGGCGTGTGTGCCTATTACCCGTATAGGCCTGCCGTCAAGACCACGCTTCACCACCTTTCCCCTGTCCAATACCCACTTGTACGTGCCGTCTTTACAGAGAAGACGGTGTTCGCTGCTGTACGAGGGCGTCTTGTCAGCCAGGTGTCGCTCAAGGTCCCGATAAACATGAGTCCGGTCATCGGGATGCACCAGGCGGTCCCATTCATTAAGAGTGGAGCCTATCTCTTCCTCCTCATAGCCGAGCATGGTCTTCCATTGCCGGGAGAAATAGACCTCGTTCGTTTCAGCATTCCAATCCCAGAGACCGTCGCCCGCGCCCTCCAGGGCAAATTGCCACCGCGCGTCGCTTTCCCGAAGGGCCTCTTCGGCGTCCCGACGGTGCCTCCGAAGCCGCTTCTCACCCATGGCCCGCGCAACAGCAGCCCCCAGCCGGGCGAGCCTGTCTTTTAGAACGTAATCACAGGCACCCATCCGAAGGGCTTCGACGGCCATCTCTTCGCCGATCTCGCCGGAGACGATGATGAAGGGGATATCAAGGGCGGCCTCAACCATGAGGCGCAAGGCGCTTAATCCGCCAAAACCGGGAAGAGACCAGTCCGAAAGAATCAGATCCGGTCCTTCTGCCAAGGCCTTTCGGTAATTCTCTTCGTCGTCCACTCTCTTCCATCGAAAAGCGAGCCCCGCGTTGCGGAGCTGCAAGACCATGAGTTCAGCATCGTCAGGAACATCCTCAACGATCACTATGTTGAATGGTTCAGCCACAGAAAGCCTCCTCCCTAAGTCGTAACTCGCAATTCGTGATTCGTGCCTGCTTCATCTTTAACTTTACACCTTGCACACTGAACTGTTCACTTTAACTTTTCACTTTGCACTTTTCACTTCTAACTTTTCACTTTCAACACCCTTCCCTGCTTTTCAATTCAAAATTCAGAATCCACAATTCAAAATCGTCTCTTATCACCCATTACCGCCCTTCAGGGCAGCACAAAGTGAACCGTCGCCCCTTCCCCCACCTTTGCCTCAGCCCAAACGCGGCCACCGTGCCGGGCAACAATGCGCTGAACGGTGGCAAGGCCGATACCGGTGCCGGGGAACTCGTTGACGCCATGGAGGCGCTGAAAGGGGGCGAAGAGCTTGTCCGCGTAGGCCATGTCGAAACCCACGCCGTTATCCTTTACGTAATAGACCGTCTCGCCGCTCTCGTTTACGGCGGCGCCGACCTCGATCCGGGTCTCCTCGTTCCTGCCCGTAAACTTCCAGGCGTTGTTCAGAAGGTTCACAAAGACAATGCGGAGCAGGCGGGCGTCACCCCACGCCGTCAGGTTCGGCGCTACGAGCAGCCGAACGAGCCGGTTCCGGTCCTGGGACTGAAGCTCCTGCCCTATCTCCTGCGCCAGGGCCGCGAGATCGACGGCCTTTCTCGTCAGCTCCTGCCGGGAGATGCGGGAGAGGTTGAGGAGGTCGTTGATAAGCTGGCCCATGCGACGGGAAGCCCCACCGATGCGCTCCAGGTAGTGGATGCCCTGTTCGTCCATCCGTTCGCGATAATCCGAGAGAAGGGCAGAGCTGAACCCTTCCATGGCCCGCAAGGGGGCCCTGAGATCATGAGAAACGGAGTAGGCAAAGGCCTCCAGCTCCTTGTTCGCCGCTTCCAGCTCTATGGTCCGATCCCGGACGCGTTGCTCCAGTTCGGTGTTGAGGCGCTTGTTCTCCTCCTCTGCCTGTTTGCGGGCGGTGATGTCGTAGGCAAAGATAGCAACCCCTCTCACCTCCCCCTTCATGTTGAGTACAGGGAAGCAGCGCTGCTCAAAGAACCTGCCCGCCCGGGCGTCCTGGAAATATACGGGTTTTTTCGTGGTAACGACGGTTTCGTACTGGGCCCTCCGCGACGCCCGGACCTCTGCGGGAAAGTGGTCGTACAGAGAGGTGCCGACAAAGTCCTTAACGTCCGCACCCAACCGCTCGGACCCCACCCTGTTGGAGAGGAGCACCGTTCCCTGAGGATCGATGAACACCATACTCTCGTGGACGGCGTTAAAAAATGCATCGAGCGTCTCATTGCTCTCCTTGAGACGCTTCTCTCTGCTTTCAACAGCCTCTGCCATCATGTGAAAGTCATCGACAAGCTCATCAATCTCCCGGAGTCCTGCCGGCCTTTTCTGAAAGCCGTAGTCGCCCTCGGCAATCTTGCGGGCGTCGCGAACAAGCTGCACAAGGGGAACTGAAACCTTGCGGAGGGTCAGAAAGGCGATGGCCACAGCCATAAGAACAACGACGAGGGAGCCCGCACCGAAGAGCATTCGGACCCTGGTAACAAGGGCCAAGGCCTCGTGGGCGGGCACAGCGACAACAACAGTCCACTCTGTCTGCGGAACAAAAGAGAGGCTTGCCAGATACTCTACGCCATCGTCCGCATAGGAAACGTTGCCCTCCTGACCCCCCCTCCGGGGGTTTGCAAATGGCAAATGTCCCAGGTTCTCCCGTTCCGCGACCTTTCTGGGATCAGGGTGGGCAATAATGGTGCCCTCGCGGTCAATGATCAAGGCCGTCGCCAGACCCTCAGCGCGGACCCTGTTGGTTACGACGTTTAAGGCGGCAAGGTTGAGGTAACCCACAATGACACCGTCCTTCGTGGGGATGGCAAGCACAAGCGTCGGTTTGCCCGTATGAAGAGAAATGAATGTGGTGGACCAGTATGGTTGCCTCTCCCTATTGACCCGACCAAAAAAGGGCTGGCCCGAAAGGTTCGTTCCGAGGACGTTCTCATCGATCGGACTCATGTGCCTCACCGTCCCCGAGGCATCGAGCAGAACTATGGCCTCGAACTGAAGATTTCTCTGGAGGATGCTGTCGAGATAGGCACTCACCTCTTCAGAACGCATTAGCCGCCGGTCAACAACCGCATCCTCGACAAGCCGAAGCATGGAAAGCCCCTGGGAAAGAAAGGACTGCACCTCCGCCGACAGCGATTGGGAGATGAGAAGATTCTTCGCCCGAACCTCCCGGCTTATATCCGCGCCGATAAACTTGACACTCACGAAGCCCATGACAAGAACGGGCAGCGCCCCAAGCAGGGTAAAGGAGAAGATCAGGATGCGCTTCAGGCTAAAGGTGCGTCTTCCCATGCTACTTGATGATAGCGAACCGGTTGTTCCGGACCGTCACAATGTACCCCCGCCGCTTAGCATCGCCGAAGGCATCGATCTCGAAGGGGCCCTGCAGGCCCCGGAAGGTTCTCTGTTTCACAATGGTTGACTTTAGTTGTTTCGGATCGTCATTCTTCGTAAGCGCGTCCCGCACCACCATGACGGCGTCATATGCCATGACAACGGCGAAACCGGGCTGCGCCTCACCGAACCGGGACTTGTATTTCTGCTTGAATGCGCCAAAAGGTTCCTCGCTGCTGTCGTGGTCGACGTACTGCGTCGTAAGAACGCCCTCTACGGCAGGGCCGCCATGACTCAGGAGGTCGGGGGTTTGGGCCCACCCACTGATAATAATGGGTATCTTCGATCCCGTCATGCGGATATGCTGGCAAAGCATGGCCGTATCGATGGCACCGGCAACGATGAGTAGCCCGTCCGGTCGCTGCCCGAGGGCCTTTCCGGCCAAGGCTTTGTGGCTGACATCGGAACCCGCTGTGAAGCTGTGACCTGCGACGATACGGCCCCCCAGGCGCTCGAACTCCGCTTTAAAATTTGATGCATACCCCTCGGAATATGATCGGTTCGACAGATCGTGGATGGTTCCCATCCTTCGGAGCTTCAGATGGGTGAAGGCGTATTGTGCCTTAAAATTGACCATTCGCACATTGGGGTTCATCACCCTGAGAAAGTAGTCATCTATACCTGTCAGGTTGTTCGTGCTCGAGGTAGGCGAAATCATCGGCACCCTTTTCTCGTTTGCCACGGGCACGGCGGCCTCGCACATGGTGCTGTTCATGTGGCCTATTATGGCAACGACCCCCTCTTCGATCAGTTCGCGGTCTACCTTCATGGCCGTCTCCGGGTTCAGGCCGTCGTCCTTCGTCAGCAGCACCACCCGTTTTTGATTGATGCCGCCCTGCCGGTTGATCTCTTCCACGGCCAGCGTTGCCCCGTTGCGGCCCTGGATGCCCAGGTCCGAGCTTCTCCCCGTAAGGCTACCGACAAAACCGATCTTTATCGCTCCGCTCTCCGCCGCCGCGACAGCATCGACGCAGAAAACAAGAGAGCACAGAATGAAAAGTCGAAGAATCGTAAACAATGGTTGCGTATCGGACATGTCGCCCCCAATATGTCGTTCCCCCTTCCGCTACCCTTGCGCCCAAGGCGGCGGTTCGTTCAGGACGAGCCAATAGAGACCCACCTGACCCACGGCTTCGGCAAACCGGCCAAACTCTACGGGCTTTTGCACGTAGCTGTTGGCCTTCAACCTGTAGCTTGCAAGAACATCCTCGTCCTGGCTCGACGATGTCAGGATTACGACGGGCAAAAAGGCCGTTCTTGCGTCGGAACGGATCCGCTCAAGGACCTCCAGCCCACCCAGTTTCGGCAACTTAAGGTCAAGCAGCACGACATCCGGCAAGACCGGGGGCTCGTGAGCCTCATATTTTCCCCTGCCGAAGAGATAGTCCAGGGCTTCGATGCCGTCCCGGACCACCGCCACCCTGTTTAGAATATTGTTCTTCTTCAGGGCCATGAGCGTCAGCTCCTCGTCGTCGGGGTTATCTTCGACAAGAAGAATAGTCTTCTGGTCCATCCCCTCTCCTCCTTAATTGTTCGTCTATCGTTAATCCCCCCCAGTCAAGGGCGGCTCGGCGAGCACAAAGTGAACCGTCGCCCCTTCCCCCACCTTTGCCTCAGCCCAAACGCGGCCACCGTGCCGGGCAACAATGCGCTGAACGGTGGCAAGGCCGATACCGGTGCCGGGGAACTCGTTGACGCCATGGAGGCGCTGAAAGGGGGCGAAGAGCTTGTCCGCGTAGGCCATGTCGAAACCCACGCCGTTATCCTTTACGTAATAGACCGTCTCGCCGCTCTCGTTTACGGCGGCGCCGACCTCGATCCGGGTCTCCTCGTTCCTGCCCGTAAACTTCCAGGCGTTGTTCAGAAGGTTCACAAAGACAATGCGGAGCAGGCGGGCGTCACCCCACGCCGTCAGGTTCGGCGCTACGAGCAGCCGAACGAGCCGGTTCCGGTCCTGGGACTGAAGCTCCTGCCCTATCTCCTGCGCCAGGGCCGCGAGATCGACGGCCTTTCTCGTCAGCTCCTGCCGGGAGATGCGGGAGAGGTTGAGGAGGTCGTTGATAAGCTGGCCCATGCGACGGGAAGCCCCACCGATGCGCTCCAGGTAGTGGATGCCCTGTTCGTCCATCCGTTCGCGATAATCCGAGAGAAGGGCAGAGCTGAACCCTTCCATGGCCCGCAAGGGGGCCCTGAGATCATGAGAAACGGAGTAGGCAAAGGCCTCCAGCTCCTTGTTCGCCGCTTCCAGCTCTATGGTCCGATCCCGGACGCGTTGCTCCAGTTCGGTGTTGAGGCGCTTGTTCTCCTCCTCTGCCTGTTTGCGGGCGGTGATGTCCGTAATAAACCCCTCCAGGAAGAGCAGCTCTCCCCCGTCAGAGAAGATGCCCCGTCCCCGCTCCCAGACCCAGCGGACGCTCCCATCTGCGCTCACAATGGGATACTCGTCCTCGAAGGCCTCCCTTCGGCTCAAAAGGTCCTGCCATTTCTGCCAGAGACGCTCCTGATAACGGGGATGGACGATATCGTTGTAGGCAATCCTCCTGTTATAGAGAAAGTCGTCGGGGTCGTAGCCTGTAATCTTGGCGCATCCATCGCTAATGAAAAGCATGGTCCAGTCGCGGTCGTTGGCGCAGCGATATACAAAGCCGGGCAGGTTGCCGATGAGGGTTGCCAGTCTTTCTTCATTTTCTTTTACCGCCCTTTCGGCGAGCCTCCTTTGCGTAACATCTATACCCACGCCTACAAAAAAATCACCCTGCCCGCCCGCATGAGAGACGGGTTGGCCATGCCACTCCACAAGGTGCAACCTTCCCGATTTGCTCACAATCCTGTTTTCATTTACTGCTGCTTTGCCTTCACGGATAATCTGCCGAAAGATGGCGGCCAGTTCGGCACGATCATCCTCGGGAACAAAGGCGCTGAGATAATCGACCCCTCTCACTTCCTCGTCGCCGTACTCAAGGGCCTCGAGCAACGCCCTGTTCATTTTCAGCGTCTTCCCGTCGGCCCCTATTGCAACATAGAAGGCAGGCGAGGTTTCCAGCAGAAGCTGCATGAACTCCTGTTCTTTCCGCAGGGACTCCTCGGCTTTCCGAAGGGCCGTAATATCAAGGTTAACGACAATGGCGCCCTCTACCCGGCCGTTATCGTCGAGAACCGGTGCCGAGTAGTTGAGGATCGTCTTCGTCTCACCATCGAAAGCATCAATTTCGAGCACCTCGTCGACGATGGTCAACCCTTCCTGCACGGTGCGGACAAGGGCCCAGTCATGGGCGCCTACCGGCTCTCCCGAAGGCAGCCGACGAGCCTTGAACACGCCGTATTCCGACGGGCCGACCCGCATTTCTGCGCCCCAGATGCGCACACCGGCAGGATTGCCCCTCAGGAGGGTTCCGTCACCGTCGGCAAACCAGAGACCTATGGGAAGAACGTCAAAAATCTTCTGCAGGAGATGCTCCCGTTTAGCAAGCTCTTCCTCTGCCCGCTTGCGCTCCGTAATATCGACGACCGTCGTGATGAAATGAAGAGGCTTGCCGGCAGTATCCCTCCGGATGGCAACACTTACGTCACACCAAACGAAGAAGCCCTTCTTGTGCCGATATCGCTTGTTGAAGCGGGCCGAGTCCGCACTGCCCTCGAGGAGGGGTTTCAGGATACCCTCTATCGCCCCAACGTCTTCACCAGGCGTTAACTCCTGCCACCTCTTCTCTTTCAGCTCCTCGCGGCCGTATCCGAGCATGTCACAGAATGCCCGGTTTACGTCAATCTCACCGGACAGCAGGGTTATGGACTTACCCACATTGGCCGATTCAAAAATCCACCGAAACTTCTCCTCGCTCTCCCTAAGGGCCGCCTCCGCCTGTGTCCGCTCTGCTATCTCTCGCTCCAAAACCTCAACCGATGTGTAGGACTCCTTGAGCCGCGCGGCCATTTCGTTGACGGCCCGGGCAAGGTCTACCAGCTCATCGTCGCCCGTTACGGCGAGGTGGTGGTCAAGGTTGCCCCTCCCGATTGTTTCAGCGCCCCTGCGAAGCAGGATGATCCGTTTTGCCAAGAGACGATCGAGGAAGAAGGAGTTGAGAATGGTAACGGCAACTGCCATGGCCGAAAAGACAAGAATTAGCAGAAGGGCTCGCCTGAAGGCTGCGGACGCATCCCTTGATGCCGATTCGCGGAGCATTGCGATGGCGGTATTCAGCGTGTGGATCTGCGCGAGGAGTTGCGCCACGAGCCTTCGCTCCCCCTCGATAAGAATACCGGGCCCCTGTCCGGTATCCCTCCCTCTTTCCCGTATCTCAATAATATTCGAAACTATGATTACGGTGCCGTCAAAGGCCTTTCGGACATCCCTCAGGAGCTCCTTTTCCTTGGGCTCCGTGAATCGCGCCTGGGCCTGATCTATCAGCCCCTCGAGAACCGCCGTCTTTTCGAACCACTGCGTTTTGGCCCGCTGGCTCATATACAACTGATAGTCGTTCCTGAGCAATACCCGCTCTACGGCAATACGCTGCATCTGTGAGGCCAGGTTCTCTTTTTGGGCTATCCCGAGGGCTGCAACAAAAGACCAGGCTAAGGAAGAAGCGATGACCAGAATAAGGCCGACAGCCGCTATGGCGTTGAAGCGGAGCCGCGTCTTAATTCGCATCGCTCAAGCGCCTCATCGTATGATCTTAACCGCCTCGGGCCGCAGGGACTGTAACCCGTCGATAAAAATGTAGTCGAGATAATTGGGCATAGGGCCGGGCGGCACAAACTCGTTTCTCTGGGCCCACCGCGTCTGATCTTCAAGGCTCACCAAAAGGGCCTGGTCCAGTACCACCCTGAAGTCGAGGGTATCCCAAGCTTCATCGAGGAGGGTCATGTCCGCCCTGGCCAGCTCTGCGACGATGCGCCGTGATTCCCCCGGATTCTGCCGCATGAATGCTTCGGCCTTCAGGAGGGCCCGGAGGATCTTATTCACCGTTTCGGGATAGCCCCGAACAAAGGCTTGCGTCGCAATGATGACCGACCTGTCGCTATAAAGGCTCCTGTCATAAAATATCGTTCCCTTGTCTCCCAGCTTCTGTAGCATGTCTCCCGCAAAATAGCTCCAGTACGAAATCGCGTCAACCTCTCCTTGGAAGATGGCCTTTCTGGCAGCGTCACCCGGCTGCACATCTACGATGGTCACCTCATTCGTACCGATACCCCGAACGGAGAGAAATGAGTCCAGAAAAAAGTGGCCCGTCGTGCCGAAGCTGGCGCCGAGCCTCTTTCCTTTGAGATCATCGGGTTTTTCGATGCCTCTGTCTTTTCGCGCCACGATAGCATTGAATTTCTCCGTTGACGCAACGACTGCCAAGATGGAGAGCTTGCGGCCGCCGGTGGCGGAGAAAACAAAAGGAGTTTCTCCTGCTATGGCCAGGTCGGCCTTTCCATCAACGACGGACTGAAGGGCCGCTTTTCCGTAGGTACAGGGCCGATCCTCAATCTCCAAGCCTTCGGCGCTGAAAAAACCCTTCGCAAGAGCGACATGGTAGAGGGCGGGCAAAAATCCGCTGGGATATGCAACCCTCACCTTTTTCGGCTCAACAGTCTCACGCCGGCGGTCACAGGCTCCACAGCACACCACAACAACAAACGCCGCCACAAACAAGAACAAGCAATATTGAGAAGATCTAAAAGGGGCCATGTTCCACCTTCCGGTGGTCACCCCGAGGCTGCTTCCGGTAACATGGAGTTGTATCCGCCGGTAATGTCGGGCTGTGGTGCATCGCTACAAGTATAGCATACGGCCAAAGGCTCGACTATCAGACTTTCGAATTTCGCGTGTCAGCGCCCCTGGGCAGATATCCACACTTGAGCACCAGTCCTGCAAGCATCATAAGTCCGCTCAGAAGCTGGCCCATGGTAAGGAAGCCGAGAAAGTACCCCACCTGCGCATCCGGCTCGCGGAAAAATTCACAGATGATGCGAAAGGCGCCGTAGAGGACCAGGAAGAGAGCGAACACATCCCCCTCACGTTTCTTGTGATCCTTGTAAAACCACAGGACAACAAAAAGGACCAGGCCCTCCAGCGCAGCCTCATAGAGTTGCGAGGGGTGTCGGGCGGCGGGACCGCCCTGGGGAAAAACCATGGCCCAGGGCACGGATGCCGGTTTTCCAAAGAGTTCGCCGTTAATGAAGTTGCCAATCCTGCCGAAACCGAGGCCGATCGGGCAGGTCGGGATAACCAGATCTGCCACGGCAAAAAAGGAAAGCCGCCTCTTCCTGATAACGAAAAGTCCGGCAAGGAAGGCCCCTATCAGCCCCCCGTGAAACGACATGCCTCCATGCCAGAGTACGAATACCTCCAGGGGGTTTTCCAGGTAGAATGGCAGGTTATAAAAAACGATATACCCGAGACGGCCTCCGACGATGAGTCCGAGCATGATGAAAAAGAAGAGATCGTCGATCTGGCTCCGCTCCAGGGCCATCTTTCTCTTTCGAACCTGGTAGAGGACAAGAAGGTACGAGGCAACAAATCCGATGACATACATGAGTCCGTACCAACGAAAGGCAAAGGGCCCTGCCTGAAAGATGACGGGATCGATCTGCGGGTAGGTCATATCCCCTTCTCCCTGATCATCGCCCACAGCCCCTCGGCATCCTGGAAAACCATTCCAGGGATGCCATACCTACCGGCGGCCTCAACGAACTCCGGTATGTCGTCGACATAAAAAACCTGGGCCGGCGGCACGTCCGCCCTCTCGAAGATGACGTCGTATATGCGCTTTTCCGGCTTCTTGGCTCCAACCTCAAAGGAGAGGATCCACTCGTCAAAGGCATGGACAATGGGGTATTGGTCGATGATATGGAGGAAATGGAGCTCACTGACGTTGCTCAGGAGAAAGAGCGGATATCCCCGCTCTTTGAGATGGAGGACGGCCCTGTTCACCTCGGGGCTGTCCTGAAAGATGTCGTTCCATATCTCTTTGAACAGGTCGTAGGTGATGTCAAGGCGAAAGGCCTTCCGTATCTCCTGAAAGAACTCCGCCGAGGTCATGTTTCCCTTTTCATACTCGTTGACCAACCCTTCGCTCTTTGCGAAGACAAATCGAAAAAGGTCCTCAGGTGCGGTACCCGCAGCCGGGCTTGCGTATTGGTGCAGCTTGACGGCAATCTGGCGGTGCTCGAAGGGAAGAATGACCTTCCCGAGATCAAACACGAAGAGCTTCGTCATGGATAAACACCTTTTGCGGCTCAAGGTGAGCGTAAAGACGGTAAGGGTCAAGAAGGTGCCGCCATCCACATATGTGAAGGAACCGCTTGCCCCCATGGTGCCTCATAAGTATCTCTATCTTTCTCGCCATATGCCTGTCGCGAATAAGCATCTCCTCCGTGTACGGCGCCATGGCGATCTTCCTACGAAAAAAAAGATCGGCCAAAATCCTTTCGGTAAACGCCGGAGCGGCATCTTCCGGAAGGATCGCAGACCCCCGGGGCAGATCGGCAGACGGCGCGACCTCTGTCAGCTTAAGGTGCGAGAAGACCTCCATGTCGACAAGATAGAGCGGAATGGCCCTCCGGCGGGCAAACACCTCCGCTACCTCATATTCGAAGGGCAACCGCAGGAAAGAGGCCTTGTCCCCCAAGGCACTGAAGGTCTTCCTGAACTCAAGTCCGTGCCGGGTGAACTCAAGGGTGAGAACCTCCGGCTCGACGGCTTCAAGCCATCGCTGCAGACGTGGCGGGCCCGCGTCGTCACGGTGGATCAGGCCGAGCATGACGAGCCGGTTTACTTTCTTCTCCTCGGGCACCATTATACTCCTCTTATCATACCACAGCGGACGACCGCTGCCATCACTTCGGCAATGACATGCCTCACAGTCCGTCATCCCTGAGAACCTGTGAAGAAATAGGCTCCCCTGGCCGGCACGCTGTCTGCCTCCAGCCCTCCAATCGGGTATCCGGCTGCGTGCGCTTGACCCGCTACCTGCCCCGGACTCGATCCTGGGTATCAATGCTCCGCAATGGATTCGGGCCTTCACCGGAATGACGAAGATTTCGGTTGTCCTGCCGCCGGAGTAAATAATACTACAATATAGTCGGCAACGGGTCATCTTTTCGCTTGCAACGGGACGGACCGGTGATATGATTACTCTGTGACAATCTAATGGACGATTACCAGTCAGGCCAAAGGGACGCCATCGAGAGGCTCAGCCGCACTGCCCTGGAGCACTCGATGGACGGCATCATCGTTGTCAGGGATAATCAACTGCTCTACGGCAACCGGCAGTATGCCCGTATGCTTGGGTACGAGGAGCCCCGCATGATCGGGGACAGACCGGCCTTTTTCGCCGTTCATCCCGATGACCGGGAGGGTGTGGACCGATACGTGGGCCTTTGCCGCGAGGAAACGGGGGCTTCGGCACCACACCGATTCCGCCTGATGACGAGGCACAACAGGGTCATACATGCCGAACTCTCGGCCCTGCCCATAGACTACGAAGAGCGGCCGGCCGTCCTCGGCTTCATCAGGGACGTAAGCGAGCACGTGGCTGCCCACGAGGAGCTGAAGCAGGAGCGGCAGAAATTCTCCACCCTTACGGAGCATGCGCCTTTCGGAATGGTGTTGATAGATGAGAAGGGCAATTTTTTGTACGTCAACCCAAAATTCGAGGAGATATTTGGGTACAGCTCCTCGGAGGTGCCCGACGGAAAGGCTTGGTTTCACAAGGCCTACCCGGACACCGCATACCGGCACCGCGTCATCTCGACATGGATAGAAGACATTCGCCAGGCAAAACCGGGGGAGCAGAGGCCAAGGGTCTTCACGGTTCGGTGCGGGGACGGAAAAGAGAAGGTTGTTAACTTTATCCCCGTCCAACTCCCATCGGGCCTCCAGATCATGACCTGCGAGGATATTACCGAGCGCATACTGGCGCAAGAGGCCCTTGCCGGAAGCGAGGAGAAGTACCGCACCATCTTCGAGAATGCCACGGAGGGCATCTTTCAGACGACTCCCGAAGGACGCTACCTGAGTGTCAATCCTGCCTTCGCTAAAATGTTCGGCTTCCACAACCCCCAGGAGATGATGGAGGCGGTGACCGATATTGGGGCACAGCTCTATGTGAATCCCGGCGACAGAGAGCGAATCGGGGCGCTTCTTGCAAGGCATGGGCACGCGGAAACATTTGAGGTCGAGCTCTACCGCAAAGACAGAACAAAGTTCTGGGTGTCGATCAATGTTCACGCCGTCCGTAACGACGACGGCACGGTACGATATTGGGAAGGGACGAACGAAGACATCACGGATAGGAAGAAGACAGAGGAAGAACTGAGGGCGCTGTCACAAGACCTGAATGAGCGCGTAAAGGAATTAAAGTGCCTTTACACCGTCGCTTCCTTGACGCAGAAGCAGGATATGCCGCTCGATGCCCTGCTGCAGGGCATCGTTGACGCAATACCAACGGCATACCGTTTTCCCGAGCTTGTTTGCGCCCGAATCATCGTCCAAGGAGACGAATACCGGACGGCGAACTTCAGGGAATCGCCCGTACACCTGAGGGCGGAAATAGTGGTCTTTGAAGAGGCCGTCGGTATTGTTGAGGTCTTCTGCACCAGGGAGGGGGCGGTATCCGATGAACCGTTTTTTCTGAGGGAGGAGGGGGATCTCCTTGATAACGTCGCATTAACGGTAGGAAAGGTCATAGAGCGTACCCGGACTACGAAGGCCCTTCATCAGAGCGAGGAGAGGTACCGCTCCATCTTCGAAAACGCCGTCGAGGGCATCTACCAGACGTTACCGGAAGGGCGTTTCATTAAGGTAAACCCGGCTATGGCCCGCATGCACGGCTACGAGTCCCCTGACGAGATGATCTCGGCAGTCCATAATATCGGCGTCCAGCTTTACGTAGATCCGGAAGACAGGGCCAGATACAGAAAGATCCTCGAGACCGAGGGCATAGTGGAGGATTTCGAGGCGGAGACCTACAGGAAGGATGGCACCAGGATATGGACATCCGTCAACGCCCGCGCCGTCAGGGATAATGCGGGAGAAATCGTCTACTTCGAGGGTACGGCTGAGGATGTGACGGCCCGCAAGGGTGCAGAAATAGAACTCAAGAGAACGGCCAACAAGCTGAGGAAGATCCTGGCCGGCGCCATTCGGGCCATGTCTCTGACGGTGGAGACAAAGGATCCCTACACGGCGGGCCATCAGGCACGGACAGCGGCCCTTGCCGTCGCCATAGCGAGACGGATGAACATGTCTGCCGAGGTGATCGACAACATAGAAATGGCAGCGAGCATTCACGATATAGGCAAGCTGTGCATACCTGCAGAGATTTTGAGCAAGCCGGGTATACTGTCTACTATCGAGCGGAACCTCATCGAGGCACACCCACAGGCAGGCTACGATATAATCAAGGATGCCGAGCTGCCGTGCCCCATAGCAGACATCGTCCTGCAGCACCATGAAAAGCTTGATGGAACGGGATACCCCCGCCGTCTCGAGGGCGACCGCATACTGCTGGAGGCGCAGATACTCGCCGTTGCCGACGTCGTCGAGGCCATTTCAAGCTACCGGCCCTACCGCCCTGCCCACGGCATACAAGCGGCCCTTGATGAGGTGGAGAAAAACAGGGGCTCGTTGTATAACGGGGATGTCGTCGATGCGTGCGTCTCCCTCTTCAGAGAGAAAGGGTTTTCCTTTGAAGGGGGTAGAGGGCCCTGACCGCTTCCTCAATTTATTCATTCCATCTGCATCCGCAGATCTTGTGATGGTCCCCCTCGCGGCGGGGACGGGTTTTTCTGTTGTCTTTTTCGGGAAATCGGCTATTATTAGTACAGCGATGATGCCGCGTGAGGGCTGAAAAACATTAGCCTTAACGTCATGCATCATTTCTGAAGCGGGCCATGGCGTCGTCAATGAAAGAAGAAGACGGAATCGATACCGGGAATCACTCCGCTCTCCCCTGGTTTGTTGAAACACGGAACACAAGCCTCATCATCCTGGCCGTCTTTCTTTTTCTCGGTGCCGTGACGCTCTTGCTCTGCTACGAGCATAATGAGGGCGCAACGGAGCTGAGGCTGAAAGAGGACAGGACGACTGCAGGCCTCATCGCCCTCATTCTGGAAGAACATTCCCAAAAGATCGTCAGCACGATGGAGTCCTACACCCAGCGGCCCCTTCTCATCGGGGCAGTGGAGGAGAAGGACGCCGAAAAGGCGGGGGTGCACCTTGTCAGTCTTACAAAAAACAGCCCTGACATAGAAAGCGTCATCATCACGGACCCGAAGGGCACCGCCTGGGCCTCCTACCCCTACCGCCCGGAGCTGATGGGAAAAAACCTGGCCCACCGCGATTGGTACAGAGGGGTCAGCGCCCGGTGGAAGCCCTATATCTCCGACGCAACGCTCAGGCTTGTGGCGGAGAAGGACGTGGGCATCATGGTCTGCGTCCCCTTCCTTGACAAGTCGGAGAAGGTTATCGGCATCCTCGTCAACGCGCAGCGCACCGCAGGGCTGGCCAAGATCATCCGGCGGGTTCCCCTCGACGCCGGCTCTTCCGTCTCCGTGACGGACCGGCTGGGCAACATGGTCTACAGCAGCCGGTATCCCTTTGACAAGCAGATTAACCGATACCCCTTCTACCGCACTGCCGGCGAGAGGCAGGGGGATAAGAATCCGTCCTTCCTCGTCGAAGATCCGAGCCGGTTGGAAAAAGGACGGTACATCTCCTATGCCGACGTCGGCGGCACGGGCTGGACCGTTTTCGCGGGGAGGGACCGGAGCGCCATTCTTCTTTCGGAATTGGGTCACTATGTTCAGATCGGGTCTATTTCCTTCCTTATATTCCTCATGATCGCCGTTTCGCTCCTCTATTTCAGGAAGCGTATCATGGTGCAGCAACTGACGGACCGCCTGGAGACCGAAAAGACCCTCAGCGAAAGCCGGGAGCGCTTCAGGCTTGCCACCCGGGCAACAAAGGATGTCATATGGGACTGGAACCTGGTCACGGACGCCCTCTGGTGGGGGGAGGGCTTCGAAGGGCTTTTCGGCTATAGAGACAAGGGGCAGGACCTGTCAATCGATTCATGGCATGACCACATTCATCCGGCCGACCGGGAGCGGGTCTTTTCCGGGATTAGGGCAAAGATCGATGGGGGGGATGATTTCTGGTCCGATGAGTACCGGTTTCGCCGCGCCGACGGTACGGACGCGTATATCCTGGACAGAGGGTATGTGATCCACGACGACAAAGACCGGCCCGTACGCATGGTCGGCGCCATGATAGACATTACGGAGACGAAACGGGCGGAAGAAGAGATTCGTTCCCTCAACGCGGAGCTGGAGAAAAGGGTTGCCGACCGCACCGCCGAACTCCTGGCGGCAAACAAGGAGCTCGAAGCCTTCTCATACTCTGTTTCGCACGACCTTCGGGCCCCCCTTCGTGCCATCGACGGGTTTAGCCAGGCATTGCTGGAAGACTATCAGGGCAGGCTGGACGAGGAGGGCAAAGGCTACCTTGCCCGCGTTCGCCAGGCAAGCCAGCGCATGGGTCGGCTCATCGACGACCTTCTGAGGCTCTCCCGCGTGTCACGGGCCCAGATACGCCACCAGGCGATCGATCTGAGCGCCATGGCGCGAAGCGTGGCGGCAGAGCTCACCAGTCCGGACAGCAACCGGCCCGTAAACCTTTCCATCGCCCAGGGGGTCACAGCCCATGGTGACCCGGAGCTCGTGAGAATCGTGATGGAAAACCTCTTCAGCAACGCCTATAAGTTCACCCGTAAGAACCCTACGGCGGCCATAGGCTTCGGATTTACGGTCCGCGGTGATAAACAGGCGTACTACGTAAGCGACAATGGCGAAGGGTTCGATATGCAGTTCGCCGGTAAGCTGTTCGGCGCCTTTCAGCGGCTTCACTCGGCAGCCGAGTATGAAGGAACCGGCATAGGGCTCGCCACGGCACAGCGCATCATTCAGAAGCACGGAGGAACGATCTGGGCCGAGGCACGGCCGGGCGAAGGCGCAACATTCTATTTTACGCTTTAGGAGGGAAAATGGACCAAAGAACCATTCTATTGGTGGAGGACAATCCCGATGATGTGACGCTGACGCTCCGCGCGTTCAAGAAGAGCAACATTATGAACGAGGTGGTCATTGCGCAGGACGGGGTGGAGGCTTTGGAGTATCTTTTTGCATCGGGGAAATACGAAGGCCGGGATGCAAGCATCGTACCCGTTGTGATACTGCTCGACCTGAAGCTGCCCAAGGTCGACGGTCTGGAGGTGCTGAAGCGAATCCGCTCCGATGAACGGACAAGGCTTGTACCCACGGTTATCCTCACCTCTTCGAAGGAAGAGCAGGACCTGCTGAACGGATACCGGTTAGGGGCAAACAGCTACATACGAAAGCCTGTCGATTTCAATCAGTTTGCCAGCGCCATCAATCAGCTCGGGCTCTACTGGCTCATCCTCAACGAGCCACCGCCCGCGGCGCGGTAGCGCAGATCTGACCGGGGTTGCAGAGCGGACGCACCGGCCTTATATTTACCCATGATGCGAAAGAGCGTAGGTGGAAGAATCGTCGGGCAGGCAACGATCGTCTGCGCCCTGCTCTTGCTGACACTTTCGTTTCAGCCTCTCTGGGCTCAGACGGCGTTCAAGGAAAGGGTGCAGGAGGCGTTCCTATCCAACGGCATGAAAGTGATCATGCTCGAAATGCCGAAGGCGCCTGTAGTTACCTTTCACGTTTGGTACCGTGTCGGCTCGCGCGACGAATCATGGGGTAAGACAGGCCTCTCCCACCTTCTGGAGCACATGATGTTCAAGGGAACAAAGACCCGGGGACCGGAGCAGTTTTCCCGGATCATCCAGGAGAACGGTGGAAACGATAATGCCTTCACGTCGCAGGATTTTACGGGATACTTTACCAACATCAGCGCAGATCGCATAGCCATTCCACTTGCCCTGGAGGCGGACCGCATGGCAAACCTGCTGCTTAGGGAGGAGGACTTTACCACGGAACGCATGGTCGTCGTCGAAGAACGGAGGCTAAGGACGGAGGATAACCCACAGGCCTACCTGAGCGAGCAGCTCGACGCTGCGGCCTTTCAGATTCAGCCCTACCACTGGCCCGTCATCGGTTGGATGGAAGACCTGAAAGGGCTGACGTTGTCAGATGTGAAGGACCATTACAGGCGTTTCTATAACCCTTCTAATGCCTTTATTGTCGTTGCCGGTGACTTCAAGGGCGAGCAACTTTTACCCGAGATCGAGCGGGCCTTCGGCGCCATCCCCAAGGGCAGCGCCCCGGAGAGACGCAGCTTTTCAGAACAGCCGCAGGCAGGGGAACGCCGCCTGATAGTCAAGAGAGGGGCCTTTCAGCCGGCCATCGTGACAGCCTATCATGTGCCGAAGGCACCTCACCCCGACAGCTATGCGCTCGAAGTCCTGGAGTCTCTTCTTTCGGGCGGCAAGAGTTCGCGGTTTTATCGCAGCCTCGTTCGGGGGAAACGCATCTGCCTCAGTGCCGACGCCCACAATTCCTTCCTCTCTGTTGACCCGAGCCTCTTTTACCTATCGGCCGAGCCCCTTCCGGGCATACCCATGGAGGAGGTGGAAAAGGCGCTCGAGGAAGAGATTCGCAAGGTACAGACGGAGCTCGCCGACGCAAGCGAACTGGACCGGGTCATCAATGCCGTTGAGGCAAACTTCATTTACGGCCAGGATTCGCTGTTTTCGCAAGCCATGATCCTCGCCCGCTATGAGATTGCCCTGGGATGGAGGGCCATCGACGACTATCTGCCCCTCGTCCGCAGGGTAACGCCTGAGGACGTTAGGCGCGTAGCGGTCCGGTATCTGCAGCCGGACAACCGCACCGCAGGCATTCTCGTGCCCCTTCCGCCCAAGCCCGGAAGCAATTTATCAACGGGCGCCGGGCCCGAAGAACCGGCGAAAGGCAGGTAGACAGCGGTGAAAGGAAGACGGCACCTCCTGCTTCTTACCTTGTTGGCCCTTCTGCTCGTCCCGTCGCCCCCCCATGTCTTCGCCCTGCCGGACGTCGAGCGATTCGCCCTCGATAACGGCACGGTGGCACTTGTGAGGGGCAATTACCCGCTCCCCTTCGTGACCATCAACCTCCTGGTCGATGGGGGAGCGCGAAGAGACCCGCCGGGCAAAGAGGGTCTGGCCGGCCTTACAGCCCGCATGCTCTCCATGGGAACAGCGAAGAGGTCGGCACATACGTTGAGCGAAGAGCTTGACGCCATGGGCGCATCGCTCTCAGTCACGGCAGGAAGGGAGTATGCCGTCGCCTCTGTCCGGGCCCTCAGCAAAGACCTCGACAGGGTGATGGACCTCCTCTTCGACGTGCTCTCCAACCCCCTCTTCCCCGAAGAGGAATTAAAAGGAGAGATTGCCAAGACGAGGGCCGCCCTTCAGGCGTCGGAAGACGATCCCGGGATGGTGGCCGACAGGGCCTTTCGCCAAAGCCTTTACCTCACGCCCTCATATGCCCACCCCGTAGAAGGCACCCTTCAGTCCCTGGCCGCCATAACACGCCGGGACGTGCACCGCTTTTTTGAGAACTTCTATGTCGCCGAGGGCTCCATCGTCGTCATCGTGGGGGACCTAACCATTGACGCCCTCAAAGAACGTATCGTGCCCCGTCTTCTCACCCTGCGCAGGGGCCTGCCGGTGCCCGGGGACTCCGCCCCCCGGCAGGCGGTGGAGTCCCGGGAGGTTCGCATCGATAGAGACATCAGCCAGGCAAATATCGTGCTCGGCAAACGGGGGATTGTGCGCTCCAACCCCGACTACTATGCCTTCTCCGTTATGAACTATATCCTTGGAGGAGGAGGGCTTTCATCGCGTCTCATGGAAGAAGTGAGAAACAGGCGCGGTCTCGCTTACTCCGTAGGAAGCTATCTCGATGCCGGCAAGGCACCGGGCTCCTTCCAGGTGGTCCTCCAGACAAAAAATGCCTCCGCCCGCGAGGCCCTGGCCGTGGTCCGCAAAGAGATAGAGAGGATGCGGTCGGAGCCCGTGACAGACAAAGAGCTCGAGAGCGCAAAAAAGTACCTTACAGGAAGCTTTCCTCTTCGGCTCGACACACAGGGAAAGCTGGCCGGCTTTCTGCTGACTGTGGAATATTATGGTCTTGGGCTTGATTACGCCGACAAATACCGGTCCATCATCGAGGCTGTAACGGCGGAGCAGATCCTTTCCGTCGCCCGCAGGTACCTGTCCGAAGAGGGATGGATAGACATCGTTGTCGCAAATCTTCAAAAGACCCTGCGCGAGACCGAAGGGCAGGGGAAGACCCCATAGTTCCGGCCAAAGGCAGGGCCGGGTACGGGCGCCCTATCGTTTACTGTACCATTTCTTTCCGAAGGAGGCCCCTCATGAAGACGGTCAGTCTGTGGTGGAAGCTGTTGCTTCTGGCGATCGTCGCCTTTCCCATCGTTCATGGCTCATCCGTTCAGTTGAACAATGCCCAGGCAGCCGAAAGGCGGTCGCCGGTGGACCTTTCGAGCGCCTTCATCCAAATTGCCAGGCGAAATATTCCGGCCGTCGTTCATATCGAGGTGACGGCTCGTGAAAAGGTTGCCGGTCCGCTCCTTCCCTTCGAGACCGATCCGTTCTTCCGATACTTCTTCGGAACGCCCGATACATCCCGAAAGTTCAAGCGCGACGTGACGAGCATCGGCACAGGCATGCTGATAGACGGTCAGGGGCATGTTCTCACCAACTATCATGTTGCAGGGGGCGCCACCAAGATCGAGGTCGTCCTGTCCGATGGAAAGAAGTACGCGGCCACACTGATCGGGGGAGACCCGAAGACGGACCTTGCGGTGCTCCGGATACGGGCCAAGGAACCCTTTCCCCACGTGGCATTGGGCGACTCCGACAAGACGGAGGTAGGCGAGTGGGTCATGGCCATCGGACACCCCCGGGGGCTCGATCAGACGGTCACCCACGGTATCATAAGCGCCAAACACAGGCGCGGCATCACTGACCCTTCGAGCTATCAGGATTTCATCCAGACCGATGCGGCCATCAATCCGGGAAACAGCGGAGGGCCGCTGCTCAACATGCAAGGGGAGGTCATCGGCGTCAACACGGTCATCGTCTCATCCTCGGGCGGGTTCGAGGGAATCGGCCTTGCCATCCCGAGCAACATGGCCCAGCACGTTGCCAGAACTATCATAGCCCACGGAAAGGTGCAGCGTGGCTGGATAGGCATCACAACCCAGGACCTCTCGCCGGACCAGGCCCAGTCCCTCGGTTTGGCCGCCGCCAAGGGCGCCTACGTCGTAGATGTGGTGAAGGAGTCTCCGGGCGACAAGGCAGGCCTGAGAAAAGGCGATGTCATCACCGCCTTCAATGGGAGGACGGTAGCCGACGCCGCAGCGCTACGCAACGAAGTGGGCATCATGCCCGCCGGAAGGGAAGTTAAGGCGACGGTGTTGCGGGGAGGAAAGGGCCAGCAGATTACCGTAAGGATCGGTAACCTCCAGGACGCGGCGGAAAGGCTTGTGGGCATCGCCAGGGAACGTCTCGGCATCGAGGTGCGGGCGCTGCAGCCGACAGAGGCAAACAGGTACGGGGTGAGCGCCAACCAGGGCATCGTCATAACCAAAGTCGACCCCAAGGGCCCCCTTGGAAAGGCGCGTTTCGAGTCCGGCGACATCATTCTCGAGATAAACGGCCAAGCGGTGGCCGGACTTGAGGGGTTTGTGGAGCTCGCGAGCATCATCAAGCCCGGAAGCCGGGTCAACCTTCTGGCCATCGACAGGAGTTCGGGGAACATAGGGACCGTCCAGGTTGTGGCGCGGTAGAAGGCTCCTAAGGCTTCGCCGGAATGACGGAGATCCGGCGGTCTTATCACCGGCCAACAACAGTAGGGGATTTCCCGCAAAAAGATGCTATAATCGCCTATAGTGCAGGGAGGAGCCGTGGAAAGAAAGTCTGCCCTTCCCCCCTTACTGGGGGCATTGTTGGCCGGGGCGTGCATCGTCGTCATCGTTGCCGGTATGAAAGCCGCTGCCCCCATCGTCAACATGTTTTTCATAGCCTTCCTCCTCGCCCAGAGCGGTGTGCTGCTGCCCGTATGGCTGGCGAGGAGGGGCTTGAAACCGGCCATGGCCCTTGTCATCACCATCATGGCCGTCATTGTGGGCGGAACGGCCCTTATCTGGCTGCTCGGCTCCTCGGCGGCCGACATGATGGAGAAGCTGCCCGCGTACCAGCAAAAGCTGGGCGGCCTCAGAGACGGGATCGTCCAATTCCTCGCGGCCAGGGGCCTCGATGCAGAAAGACTTGCAGACATGGACGTGATGCCGCCCAAAGAGATCATCGAGCTCGCCGGCAGCGCCCTCGGGGCGGTGGCCGGAACGCTGGGGCATGCCTTTCTCCTTCTCTTTCTTACCATCTTCATGCTCATCGAGTTTGTTTCCGTCGAGACGAAGATGGAACGGGGGGCCTATCCGGACGGCTCCCCGATGCACCAGGTCGCCATGGTCAGCAAGGATACCCGAAAGTATCTCGGCATTACGGGCCTCGTCGGCTTCGCTCAGGCGGTGATAAACACGATCGCCCTCGCCGTCCTGGGCATCGATTTTGCTGTTACCTTCGGCGTCCTTTTCTTTTTCTGCAACTTCGTTCCCGCCGTCGGCTTCTTCATTGCCGTCGTTCCGCCCGTCCTTATAGCCCTCCTCGATCACAATTGGAAGCGGGCCCTTATCGTCCTTATCGCCTGGTGGGCCATCAACTTCCTCTTTGACAACATCCTGAAACCAAAGTTCATGAAGCAGGGGTTGGATATTCCAATTCTCCACATCATTATGGGGCTCATCGTCTGGTCCTGGATCCTGGGCCCTGTGGGCGCCATTCTGGCCATACCGTTAACGATGATTATAACCAGAATCGCCCAGTCCGCAGGCGGGCCTCTATTTACAACAACCAGTGGCGGGTCCGCCGGAACGGCCGGCAAAGATGATGAATGACGGAGAGGATCATGGAGCCTGACGTCGAAGGACAATGGAGCCTAAAGAGCCTAACGTTCGTCAACGAGGCCGCAGAGGTCGGAAGGCTTGTCGAGGCCGTCAGAGACGGCGTGCCCTGGCGAAAGTGGGGGCCCTACCTGTCGGAACGGCAGTGGGGCACCGTGCGGGAGGACTACAGCGACTCAGGCAACGCATGGGAATATGTCACCCACGATCAGTCCCGTTCCCGGGCCTACCGCTGGGGAGAGGACGGCCTGGCAGGCATATCGGACGACAAGCAGAAGATCTGCTTTGCCCTATCCCTCTGGAACGGCCGCGACCCGATCCTGAAGGAGCGCCTCTTCGGCCTCACCAACAGCGAGGGAAACCACGGGGAAGACGTCAAGGAATACTATTTTTATATCGACAACACGCCTACACACGCCTACATGAAATATCTCTATAAGTATCCCCAGGCGGAATTTCCCTATCGGGACCTGGTGGAAACGAACAAGTCGCGCACAAAGCGGGACCTCGAGTACGAGCTCATTGATACGGGCATCTTTGACGAGGACCGCTACTTTGACGTCTTTGTCGAGTATGCCAAAGAAGGCCCCGAGGACATCGTCGTCCGCATCACCGCCTGCAACCGGGGACCGGCCGACGCAACGCTCCATCTTCTCCCCACCATCTGGTTTCGAAACACCTGGGCCTGGTCCGAGGAGCCCGCCAGGCCGGTTCTGACAGCAATGAGCGGCGGGCCCCTGCCCACGCTGAGCATTCGGCATAAGGACCTTACGGAGCGGTTTCTCTATGCCCAGGGAGGGGCCTCTTTTCTGTTCACGGAGAATGAAACCAACAACGAACGGCTCTTCGGCGCGCCAAACGCTACCCCGTATGTGAAAGACGGCATCAACGATTATGTCGTCCACGGCCGGCCGGAGGCCGTGAACCCGCACGGCCACGGCACGAAGGCAGCGGCGCACTATGTCCTGACCGTTAAAGGCGGTCGTCAGGCATCTATCCGCCTGCGCTTAACGGACGTGAACCCCGAAAAGGCAGTGGTACTGTACGGAAACGAGGAAAGGGCCTTCCTGCGCCCCGTTGACGACACCATCGCCCGGCGCCTTGAGGAGGCCGATGAGTTTTACGATGCCATCTCGCCCGATGCGCTCTCTGCCGATGAACGAAACGTCATGCGGCAGGCGCTGGCAGGCATGCTCTGGACCAAACAGTACTACTATTTCGATGTGGACAAGTGGCTCTCGGAGCATAACGCCCACCCCTTTCTCCCGGCGCCGGGCCGTTCGAACATACGGAACCGGAACTGGTATCACATGATGAATGACGACATCATATCGATGCCCGACAAGTGGGAATACCCCTGGTACGCAGCATGGGACCTGGCCTTCCATACCGTTGCACTGAACATGGTTGATCCTACATTCGCCAGGCAGCAGCTCGACCTCATGTTGAGCGAGGTTTACCTCCATCCCAACGGCCAGATTCCGGCCTACGAGTGGAATTTCGGCGATGTTAACCCGCCTGTCCACGCTTGGGCCACCCTCTTCACTTACAGCGTCACAGGCCAGTTGACATCGGAAAACAACGTTGAATTCCTCAAGCAGGCCTTCAAGAGGCTTTTGATGAATTTTACCTGGTGGGTCAATCGAAAGGATGCGAGCGGTAACAACATCTTCGAGGGGGGCTTTCTGGGTCTCGACAACATAGGGGTTTTTGACAGGAGTGCGCCACTGCCCACGGGCGGCACCCTCGAACAAGCAGACGGTACGGCGTGGATGGCCCTCTTCAGCCAGAACATGCTGGAGCTCGCGCTCGAGATTGCCGTGCACGACCGGACCTACGAGAATATGGCAAACAAGTTTCTTGAACACTTCCTCTGGATAGCCGCGGCCATGGACAAGGTGGGGGACAACTACGAGGATGACCTTTGGGACGAGGAAGACGGGTTTTTCTACGATTTGCTTCGTATGCCGGACGGTACGGCATCGCGCATTAAGGTGCGGTCCATGGTGGGCCTCCTTCCGCTGTGCGCCGCTACCGTCGTCTCCCGCCAATGCCTGGAACAATTTCCGGGGTTCATAAACAAAGGGACCCATTTTCTGGAAAGACACGCCGAACTGCTGAAGAATATTCACCCGCCGCAGCAACCGGGCTATGCCGGACGTCACCTCCTCTCCCCCCTCAACGAGCAGAAGCTGCGCCGCATCCTGACCCGCATGCTCGATGAGGAACGGTTCTTGAGCCCCTACGGCATCCGCTCCTTGTCCCGTCATCACAAGGACGAACCCTATGTCTTTCATGTTCAGGGCGAAGAATACAGGGTCGCGTATCTGCCCGCCGAATCGGACAGCGGCATGTTCGGAGGTAATTCGAACTGGCGCGGCCCGGTCTGGTTTCCCGTCAACCTTCTTGTCCTGAGGGCTCTTCTCCAATACTACCTTTTTTACGGTAATGCATTTACCATCGAATGCCCGACCGGTTCAGGGAGGCAGATGACCCTTTTCGAGGTGGCACGGGAGATTGCAGGCCGCCTCACGAAGATCTTTCTGCGCGACAGCCGGGGGAGTCGGCCCGTTTACGGCGGCGCTACGAGATTTCAAACCGATCCCCACTGGCGGGACTACCTGCTTTTTTACGAGTATTTTCACGGAGACAACGGCGCGGGCCTTGGAGCAAGCCACCAGACGGGCTGGACTGGTACCGTAGCCAAGCTGATCCAGCTTTTCGGTCACCTCAAAGCCGAGGATGTGCTCGAGGGGGGGACGCGCCCCATTACCCTGGCATACCTGAAGGGATTGCCCAAATCTCCGTAGAATGAAAACTGTGGAGGAGTAAACCCATGACTGACTATTCGATCATCGACAAGCCAAATCTTCTTGTATACGTCTTTTATCCCCGGGGCGACGCAGGCCCATGTCCCACCTACGCTTTCGACGTCGTTGTGCCCGTCGAGGGGGACGTTTCGGTCCACTGCCGGCTCTACAAAGGAAACGATGCCTGGCCCTGGATACTCCTGTTCCACGGCAATGGGGAGGTTGTGAGCGACTATGACGAAATCTCGTTTTTCTACTTCAAGCGGCACCTCAACCTTGCCGTAGCGGACTACCGGGGCTACGGCGCAAGCACGGGCGAGCCCACGTTCTCCGGCATCATCCACGACGCCCCCATCATTTACCATACAGTCCGGGCCGAGCTAAAGAGCCGGGGGCTCCAAGACCGTGTCTGGGTCATGGGCAGGTCCCTGGGCAGCATGAGCGCACTGGAGCTCGCCGACCGCATGGGGAATGACATACCGGGTATCATTATCGAGAGCGGCTTCATCAGCGTCGTTCGCATCATGGAGCACCTCGACGTCCCCGTCGACAAAGCCGACTACGAGACCATAGACCGGTCATGTGCGGACATGGTCCGGCGGATCACGACGCCCGTCCTCATCATCCATGGAGAAAACGACACGATCGTTCCCTACCCGGAGGCGCAGGACCTATTCGAGACAATCGGTTCCCCAAACAAAAAACTGCTCACCATCCCGGCGGCCGATCATAATACGATTCTTTTCGTAGGGCTGAAGCAGTACTTTGACGCGCTGGCCGCCTTCGTGGCCCCTTAACCGCCTGCAGTCTGGGCGAAGACGGTATTGGAGTACAGGTATTCCACCTTCTCCTTGTGCTTCAGCTCCTCGTTGGCCATCTTGAGAAGCATCTCCTTCGTCGCTCCGTCAGGATGGATCTCCGACAGGGCTTTGTAAAAATCATAGGCGTGCATCTCCCGGTGAGCGGCAAGCAGAAAGATGTCCTTGCTGTCCATTTGTGTTGAAGGGTCGGGGGCTTCAAGATGCTGGGCAACGCCGTAATCGACGGCTGCGTCGAGGCGCAGGCCGGCCGGCACCTGCTGGTTGTCTCGGTATGCCACGAGAAATTCCTTATGCTTCGCCTCTTCCTTCGCCAGAAACTTCAGTGTTTCCTGTGCATCCTTGGCCTGCACCATGGAAACGAGGTCCGTATAGAATGCGTACGCCTCTTCCTCCTTCTTGATAGCCAGATTCAGTACTGCCAAAAGATCGCTATTGCTCATACATCCCTCCCTCATCATTTACTCTTCGGGCCCTTGCGCTGACCCTGAGACTGCTTTACGGCTATGCCATTTACATTCATAACTACCTTATTAATCAATAAGTTGTAGCCATATTACAATGTATCACATTTGGTTAGCTGAGCAACTACCATCAATGTCATCCCTTTTCTATGAGTTCAACAAGCAGGTAGTCGGTGGCCATGAAAAACGCGATCCTCGTCGTGCCTGAGCAGTGGCGCCCAAGGTTAATATCATAGGCGGGGCAGTCGACGGGTGAGACAACCACCTTAAAGCCCTCCGCCTCCAGCGCCGCCGCAGCCTCGTCGATCTCCTCAACCTCAAAACAGAGGTGGTGGAGTCCTCCGCCGCGCTTGCGAAGAAACTTCGTTACCGGTGACGTTTCGGCACAGGGTTCCAGAAGTTCCACGTATACGTTTGCCCCGTCTCCCACGGCAACGAAAGAGGCGGCCACCTTCTGCACCGGGTCGGGCACGGGTTCTGTTATGAGCTGTGGCTGGAAGACCCTCATGATTCTCTGAAAGTCCTCGATGTTTTCAACAACAAGGCCTATATGGTCAAGCTTGAACCGCATCGTCCGGTCTCCTTGAGAGACATATCTTACCGGAGGGTCGTGCGAAATACCAGAATTCTTTTCGACCCTGGCAATTTGCATGATTTTCTGGTATTATTTTAACCACTTATCGAGAGACTGCGATGGACAATTTCGATGTTATCGTCATAGGGGCCGGCCACGCCGGCTGCGAGGCAGCTCTGGCGGCGGCGCGCATGGGCGTTCGTACCCTCCTCCTCACCATGAACCTGGACCACGTGGCGTTCATGTCCTGCAACCCCGCCATCGGGGGCGTGGGAAAGGGACACATCGTGAAGGAGGTCGATGCCCTTGACGGCGGAATGGCCCTGAACATCGACGCGACGGGCATTCAGTTCAAGATCCTCAACATGAGAAAGGGACCCGCCGTCCGGGCGTCCAGGGCCCAGGCCGACAAGGGCCGGTATGCGTCGGCCATGAAGGGGCGTCTGGAAGGCCAGGCAAACCTGCGCCTCAGGCAGGGCATCGTGGAGCGCCTCCTTGTGAACGGGGAGGGTATCGCCGGGGTCACAACCCTGTGGGGCGAGACCTTTTTCGGCAAAGCCGTTGTTGTCACCGCCGGAACGTTTCTCGGGGGCCTCATGCATATCGGCTTTGACCAGATCGAGGGCGGGCGCATGGGCGACCCCGCCTCTATAGGTCTGTCGAGCCAGCTCAAGCAACTTGGTTTCGAGATGGGCAGGCTCAAGACAGGTACGTGCCCGCGCCTTGACGGCCGAACGATCGATTTCTCGGACCTCGAACCCCAGTTTAGCGACGACCCCCCCCTTCCCTTCTCTTTTCTTACCGAGCGACTTTCGGGCCCCCTCGTTCCCTGTTACATCACTTACACCAACGAGGCAACGCACGACACCATCCGCTCCGGCCTCGACAGGTCACCGCTTTTCACGGGAAAGATCAAGGGCACGGGGGTACGATATTGCCCGTCTATCGAGGACAAGGTGGTTCGATTTTCCGACAGGAACCGGCACCGCATATTTCTCGAGCCTGAGGGCCTTAACACGGTGGAATATTATCCTAACGGGCTTTCCACAAGCCTACCGCTGGACATACAGATGCGAATGCTCCGAACCATGAAGGGGCTTGAAAAGGTGGAAATAACACGGCCGGGCTATGCCATCGAGTACGATTATGTCCAGCCCACCGAAGTCCTGCCCACACTGGAGGCCAAGAGGCTTTCGGGGCTCTTTCTCGCCGGCCAGATCAACGGCACGACGGGATACGAGGAGGCGGCGGGGCTTGGCCTCGTGGCGGGTGTTAACGCGGCCCTGAAGGCCCTGCACAGGGAACCATTTCACCTCAAGCGAGATGAATCCTACATCGGCGTCATGATTGACGATCTTGTCACCAAGGGCGTCGACGAGCCTTACCGGATGTTTACGTCCCGAGCAGAACACCGCCTCCTTCTCCGGGAGGACAACGCGGACCTGAGGCTCACCGCAAAGGGCTACAAGCTCGGACTAGTGTCGCAGGAGCGCTACGAAAGGGTCCTCGAAAAGGAACGGAAAATCGCCTGGGCCCTCGACGTGCTTCGGGCCGTCCGGCTTCGCCCCACCCAAGAAACCCGGCAGATGCTCGGGCGCCACGGACTTGAGGGGATACGCAACCCGGCGACACTTGAAGAGCTGCTCAGAAAACCAGGCGTCTCCCTGAAAGACCTGAAACCCCTCGAGGACCGACTATGCTCTGTGGACGAGTCTATTGCCTATCATGTGGAGTTGCATGTAAAATATGGCGGCTACACAGAGCGACAGGAGGATTTGGTGAGGCGCTCCCGGCACCTTGAGGAGAAGAAGGTGCCGGCCGGCATTGACTATTGGGAGGTCGCCGGTCTCTCGCGGGAAATGGTCGAAAAGCTCACGCGCGTGAGGCCCGTCTCGCTGGGTCAGGCGTCCCGCATTCCGGGTGTCACCCCCGCCGCCATAACGGCGCTTCTCGTCCATCTCAAGAAAAGAGGAGTATTCTGAGGTCCCAGGAAAAGCCATGGAACCATGCAACGACAGGGTAAACACTATTACTATGAATGTATTTAACAATAACATCAATCAGTTACTTGCAACATATGATGTAGATACTGTTGGAATTGCTTCACTTTTAGAATACGACAAGGCTTTGGTTGACTTTCCTGCCCATCTTTTCAGCCGGTATACATTCGGTATCTGCTTCGGCTTTGTACTGTCCAAAGGCATACTGGAGACGGTGACCGGCGGGCCCACGCCCCTTTATCTACACCACTACCGGCAGCTCAATTACCGGCTCGACATGACGGCCTACTTGCTTGCTAAAAAGATCGAGGAGCAGGGATACAACGCCCTCCCCCTCGCCGCATCCCAGGTGGTGGACTGGCAAAACCAGAGGGCCCACATATCGCACAAGAGAATGGCGCAGTTGGCCGGCCTCGGTTGGATCGGCAGAAACAATCTGCTTGTTCACCCCTCCTACGGTTCGCAGGTCCGATACAACACGGTCCTCACCGATATGCCCCTCGAGCCGGACCACCCCATCGAGCAGTCCTGCGGCGACTGCAGGGCTTGCCTGGCACTCTGCCCGGCACAGGCCATCACGGAAGACCCAGGGGACTTTGATCATTTAGGATGTTTTGCCATGGTAAAGAAGCTAAAGAATGAACGGAATCTCGGCCACTACATCTGCGGCATCTGCGTAGAGGCGTGCAGGGGAAAGCGATGAAGGCACTGATCGCGCTGGAGGACGGCTCCTGCTTCGAAGGCAAGGTGCTTGGCCCTGCCGGAGAGAAAGAGGGGGAGATCGTCTTCAATACGAGCATGACGGGCTATCAGGAGATCATCACCGACCCCTCCTACAAGGGCCAGATCGTCACGATGACCTATCCCCTCATCGGCAATTACGGCGTCAACGATGAAGATATTGAATCCGCAAGCCCCAAGGTGGAGGGCCTTATTGTCAGGGAGTTCAGCAAACTGGTGAGCAACCACCGGGCCAAGGGCAGCCTAAACGACTACCTCGAAAACCACGGCATCATAGCCGTCGAGGATGTGGACACCAGGGCGCTGACACGCCACATCCGCCTCAAAGGGGCAATGAAGGGCATCGTGTCAACGGCCGATCTCGATCCCCAGAGGCTCGTTGCCAAAGCGAAGGCGTCGCGCGGCATCGTTGGCGTCGATCTCGTCAGGGAAGTGACCTGCGCCGAACCGTACGAGTTCGGGGAGGGCAGTTCGGAGGGAAGAGTTCGGAGTTCGGAGTTCGAAAGGAAGAGTTCGGAGCCCGTAACTCAAAACTCAAAACTCAAAACTCAAAACTTACCGTTGACGGTTGTTGTCATGGATTTCGGCGTTAAGAGGAACATTCTTCACATCCTGAAGGACCAGGGCTGCCGGGTCGTCGTGGTCCCGGCCCACACCAAGGCATCGGACATCCTTGCCCTGAATCCCGACGGCGTTCTTCTCTCCAACGGCCCCGGCGATCCCGAGGGTCTTCCCTACGTCATAGGCGAGATTCGCGCCCTCTTCGGCAAGAGACCCATATTCGGTATCTGCCTGGGCCAGCAGCTCCTCGGCCTTGCTTACGGCGGCACAACATATAAGCTCAAGTTCGGCCACCGTGGGGCAAATCAGCCCATCAAGGATCTCGATACCGGACAGGTCCGGATCACCTCGGAGAACCACGGCTTTGCAGTCCGGATGGAATCGATCAAGGGCGAGCCCGTCAGGGTGACCCATGTAAACCTCAACGATGGGACGGTTGAAGGCATGGAGCACGAGCGGCATCCCATTTTCTCCGTCCAGTTTCACCCTGAGGCATCGCCTGGGCCCCACGACTCCTACGGCCTCTTCCGCAAGTTCAGACAGATGATGGAAACCTTCAGGAACGAACATGCCTAAGCGCACCGACATACAAAGCATACTGATCATCGGGTCCGGGCCCATCGTCATAGGCCAAGCCTGCGAATTCGACTATTCCGGGAGCCAGGCCTGCAAGGCCCTGCGCGAAGAGGGATACAAGGTCATCCTCGTCAACAGCAATCCCGCCACGATCATGACGGATCCGGACATGGCCCAAAGGGTCTATGTGGAACCGTTGATCCCAGATGTCCTTGAGGAGATCATACGGGTAGAGCGGCCCGATACGCTTCTCCCCACCATTGGCGGCCAGACAGGGCTCAATCTGGCCACCATTCTGTCCGAGCGGGGCATTCTCGACAGGTACGGCGTCGAGCTCATCGGCGCCAACTACAGGGCCATTAAAAAGGCCGAGGACAGGGAGGAGTTTAAGGCGGCTATAGAGAACGTGGGGCTCGATCTGCCCCGGAGCGGCCTTGCCCGCACCATGGGCGAGGCCAGGAAGGTGGCAGCGGAGATCGGGTTTCCCCTCATTATCCGCCCAAGCTACACCCTGGGGGGCACCGGCGCTTCCGTTGCATACAACGTGGAGGAGTTCGAGTCCCTGGCCCCACGGGGCCTTGAAAGCAGCATGATCGGCGAAATACTCATCGAGGAATCGGTCATCGGATGGAAGGAATACGAGCTCGAGGTCATGAGGGACAAGCAGGATAACGTGGTAATCATCTGCTCCATAGAAAACCTCGACCCCATGGGTATTCATACGGGCGACAGCATCACCGTGGCGCCCGCCCAGACGCTGACGGACAAGGAATACCAGACCATGCGGGACGCCTCCATCCGCATCATCCGGGAGATCGGCGTGGAAACGGGAGGCTCCAACATTCAGTTCGCCGTCGATCCCTTTACGGGACGGATGGTGGTTATCGAGATGAACCCCAGGGTGTCGAGAAGTTCGGCCCTGGCGTCGAAGGCCACAGGCTTCCCTATCGCCAAGATCGCCGCGAAACTCGCCGTAGGGTACGCCCTCGACGAGATCCCCAACGACATTACAAAGAAGACGCCCGCCTCCTTCGAGCCCACCATCGACTACTGCGTCGTCAAAATTCCAAGGTTCGCCTTTGAGAAGTTTCGTGGTGCCGACGAGACGCTGACAGTCCAGATGAAGTCGGTAGGCGAGGCCATGGCCATCGGCCGGACATTTAAGGAGGCCCTGCAAAAAGGCTTCCGGTCCCTGGAGGTCGGTGTCGCCGGCTTGACGGACGAGAGGCTCCCCGGCCTTGACGACCCGAACCATGTGAAGAACAGGCTTGTAACGCCCAACCGGGAACGGATATTCTACCTTTACCATGCCATGAAGGCAGGCCTTTCCGTTGCAGAGGCCCACCAGTTGACCTCCATTGATCCGTGGTTTCTCAAGAACATCGAAGATATCATCGGCCTGGAGCGGGAAATGGAGGCCTGCAAGGGAGGCGACATGCCGCCGGACCTTCTTCTTGAGGCAAAGAGGTACGGCTTCTCCGATAAAAGAATCGGCGAGATCGTGGGCATAGGCGAGACGGAGACAAGGGCACTTCGCTTTCGCCGGGGCCTGAGGAGCGTTTTTAAGCTCGTCGACACCTGTGCCGCCGAATTCGAGGCCTACACGCCCTACTACTATTCGACATACGAAAAGGAAAATGAGACGGAGCGGTCGGACAGGAAGAAAATCATGATTCTGGGCGGCGGCCCCAACAGGATAGGCCAGGGTATCGAATTCGACTACTGTTGTGTCCATGCCGCATTTGCCCTCAAAGAGCTCGGGTTTGAGACCATCATGGTCAACAGCAACCCGGAGACGGTGAGCACCGATTATGATACGTCGGACAAGCTCTACTTCGAGCCCCTCACCTTTGAGAACGTTATGGACATCGTCGACAAAGAGAACCCCGACGGCGTTATCGTGCAGTTCGGAGGGCAAACGCCTCTTAATCTGGCCGTGAGGCTTCAGGCGGCGGGCGTCAAAATAATCGGCACGAGCCCGGAAAGCATCGATACGGCCGAGGACCGCGACAAGTTTAAGACGCTCCTCCAAAAGCTCAACCTGACCCAGCCGGAAAACGGCATCGCCACCTCATTTGAGGAGGCGCGGGACGCCGCCGCCGTTATCGGCTATCCCGTTGTGGTCCGGCCGTCCTACGTTCTCGGGGGACGGGCCATGGAGATCGTTTATGCCGAGCAGGACCTCGAGTCCTTTATGGTCAAGGCGGCGGAGGCTGCCCCAGGCCGCCCCATCCTCATCGACAAGTTCCTCGAGGACGCCATAGAAATTGACGTCGATGCCTTGGCAGACGGCGAGCAGTGCGTTGTTGCCGGCATCATGGAGCACATCGAGGAAGCGGGCATTCACTCAGGGGATAGCGCTTGCGCACTGCCGCCGTATAGCCTGGACGAAGAGACTATCGAACGGATCAAGCGATACACCTACGAACTGGCCAGAGAACTGCATGTCGTGGGGCTCATGAACATCCAGTACGCCGTAAAAAATGACGTCGTCTATGTCCTGGAGGTCAACCCGAGGGCAAGCCGCACCGTTCCCTTCGTCAGCAAGGCGACGGGCATTCAGTGGGCAAAGATGGCAGCCAAGGTAATGGCAGGCATGAAACTCGGCGATCTGGGCATCACGAAAGAAGTGACGCTGAACCACGTGGCAGTGAAGGAGTCCGTATTCCCCTTTAACCGTTTCCCCGGCGTGGATACCATCCTCGGCCCGGAGATGAAGTCAACGGGAGAGGTCATGGGCATCGACACCACCTTCGGTGCAGCCTTCTGGAAGGCACAGCTTGGTGCGGGCCAGGAACTGCCTTCTGAGGGCAACGTCTTTGTAAGCGTCAAGAACAAGGACAAGCGGAACGTCATCTTTATCGCCAAGATACTCTCCGACCTGGGCTTCAAGATACTGGCCACGCGCGGGACGAGCAGGGTCCTCGCTAATAACGGCATCGACGTCCGGGTCGTCAACAAGGTCTCCGAGGGCCGGCCCCACATCGTCGACATGATCAAGAACGGTGATATCCGCCTCATCATCAACACGCCGAGCGGCAAGAACCCCAAGCGGGACGAGATAAGCATACGGGCCACGGCCGTACAGTACAGGATCCCTTACACGACGACCCTTTCGGCCGCCCAGGC
>CAZYVU010000019.1:13096-51745 GCA_964651435.1 uncultured Pseudomonadota bacterium | reverse complement strand
GGCACTCAGAGACAGGGCGTCAAATGTGGCGGCGCTGAGAAAATGGCCCGCTTACTCGTCGGCCGACCGCTACCGGCGGGCCGTAGCCGATCTGAACAGGGCGCTTGCCGGTGCGGCGCCGGAAGGCACCGTCCGGATAGGCCTCTGCAACTACGACGACAGGCACCTCTCGCCGGTGCGCAGCGGCGATCTCCTGAAAGCCGCCGCCCATCCTGAGCAGAATCCTTTCTATCCCTACTTCAGCAGACGCCTCACCGGGGCCATCGAGCAGGACAGCCCCGCCCTCATCGGCTTTTCGCTCAACTATCTGAGCCAGGCCGTTACGGCCTTTGCCATGATAGGTTTCGTCAAAGGGCGGTTTCCGGGCATTCAGACGGTGCTCGGAGGCAGCCTCGTCACGTCCTGGGTGCGAAGCCCTTTCTGGCACAACCCCTTTGCCGGCCTTGTGGACCATGTCGTCGACGGCCCGGGGGAAAAGCCCCTGCTGGCCCTTGCAGGCGCGCCCGAAGATTGTGCCGCCGGGGTTGAGCCCGATTACGGTGGTCTCCCCCTCCACCTTTATCTCGCCCCCGGCATGATCCTACCCTACAGCGCCTCCGACGGATGCTACTGGAACCGGTGCTCCTTTTGTCCGGAACGGGCCGAAGGCAACAGGTTCAAGGCCCTTGGCCGCACCCTGGCGAAAGACCAGGTGCAGGCCCTCGTGGCGCGGCACAGACCAGTCCTTCTCCATCTTCTGGACAACGCCCTAAGCCCGGCTCTCCTGGAAACATTGGCCCACAACCGGCCGGGTGCCCCCTGGTATGGATTCACGAGGTTCTCCGACCTCTTGGCGGATTACCCTTCCTGCGTGGCCCTGAGGGAGTCAGGCTGCGTCATGTTAAAGCTGGGCCTGGAATCGGGAGACCGGGAGGTTCTGGATCGGATGCGCAAAGGCATCGATCTCCCCACCGTCTCAAGGACGCTTCGAAACCTGCGGCGGGCGGGCATAGCAACCTATGTCTACCTCCTCTTCGGAACACCCTACGAGACGGAGGCCGGGGCACGGAAGACCCTGGAGTTCGTCGCCAACCACAGCGATGCAATCGGCTTTCTCAACGTCGCCGTTTTCAACCTTCCCCTCAACTCACCCGACGCATCGGCACTTCGCACCAAACCCTTTTACGCCGGCGACCTGAGCCTCTACACCGATTTTGTTCATCCGTCGGGCTGGAACAGGTCGCAGGTAAGGCGCTTCATCGACCGGGAGCTGAAGCGCCACCCTGCCGTAGCACCCATACTTACCGGCGATCCGCCGTCATTCACCTCCAACCACGCGCCCCTTTTCGTCTTGGGAAAAGGGGGCCGTTACGGGACGGAGGGCTGAGCCGTTGTCAAGGGGTCGTCCTTTCCTGTATAATCTCACCGACCCGGCACCGGGCCCCTGTTCGACCCGCGCCGCCGAAGGATCATTGTGAGCCAAAGGAGAAACCCACCGGTGAAGAGATGGACGGTTGTACTGTTTGTATGGCTGGCCGTTGTTACGTTGACCGTCGGGCAAAACACCCGGGCCGCCGGCGCGGCCACGGGTACGGCGACGGAGGTATCGGCTACCGTTACCGGCATCGTTGAGGTCAAAATGGAAGAGGCCGTCGACAACGAAGACTACCTAACCAGGGGCGGCGAGAGGGTCACCATAGACGGGGAGCCGCTGAGGTACGATCCGTCCACCGGCAGGTACATCATGCAGAAGCGCTTCCTCATCGTCAGAGAGGGAACGGACGACAAAGGCAAGGCCCTCCCGGGTATGGAAGGCCGCCTCATCAGGCTGCGCGCCAAGGAGGGGGACCAGATTGACGCACTGGCAGGCCAGTCCGTAGAGGTGAAGGGCATCCTCCGGGAAGGCAGGTATTTGCAGATAGCCTCCGTCTCCCGCAAGACAGACCTTCCCTCACGTTTTACCTGCGATTGTGGTCCCGACTGCGACTATGCCCTGTCCGTCAAAGGCAAAGGTTTGCCTGCGGGACCGGGGCGCTTTACCGTCACCGTCATCGCATCGGGAGACCCGGCCTGTCAGGCCCCTGCCGTCGTCGCCAGCCACGACTGGATGAAGGCGTCGCTTACGGCATGGAAAAACAACAGGGGCACCGTTGAAATTGAGGTGGCCGAGAATGAGAGCTCGGTCCGGCGCACCGGCACCGTCGGAGCGGGACAGAAGATAGCGATTGCCCAGGAGGGCGCGCCCTGCAGGATAGGCGACATCGCTCCTGCCCCGGCGCCATTTACGGCAGACGGGGGCACGGGGGTAGTTGCAATCACCCTGTGGCCGGCCGACTGCGGCTGGACCCTAGCCGCCCGCGAACCGTGGATACGACCCTCCGCGGTAAAAGGCCACGGCAACGATACAATAGGCTACTCCGTAGAAGCAAACGGAGGGAAGCGGGCGCGGAAGGGTAAAATCACCCTGTGGGCGGGCTCAGGAAAGAAGGCGGCGCGTCACATCACCATAGAGCAGGATGGCAGGGGCGACCGTCATAACTGAAAACCACAGAGGAGGCTTAGCATCATGAACGACGAAGAACGGAAAAAGAGAACCCAGGAGACGGCAAAGAAGCTCTGGACGGGCGGCATCAAAATGGACCCGCCCTACCTAACCTGGAAGGAGTTTGACCGGGGTCTCGCCAACGACCTCTCGATGTTTATAACGGGAAACCTCTATTCGCGGACGGTCCTCACGCTGCCGGAACGGCAGATGGTCGCCTGCGCCATGCTTGCCGCTCTGGGCGCCGCCGACGAGCTGAAGCTCCACGTTAATGCAGCCCTCAATGTGGGATGCGATCCCAGAAAGCTGGCCGAGGTCTTTTTCCAGCTCGCCCCCTACGGCGGCATGCCCCTCGTCAACAAGGCGCTGGAGGTATACCGGGACGTTCTGAAAGGCCGTGGCGAATGGGAGGCCTTCACCGCCGGGGATAAGTAGGACGCCCCTCCAGCCGCCTTGGGTTCAACCCCCTATTTCGCCGACAAGGCGACCCGGAAGCCGAAGGTGTTGAAGCTCTTGTCCGGGCCCATCCAGCCGCGCACGTAGGTCTTCATGGCGCCGATGGGAAGGCCCCAGCATCCGCCGCGCAGCACCTTGAGCTCACCCGATTCGGGACCCTTCGGGTTCTCCTTCGGGCTGCGGCTGTAATAGTCCTGCGCATACCAGTCGGAGACCCATTCCCAGAGGTTGCCCGACATGTCGTAGAGGCCCAGGCTGTTGGGCTTATAGCTACCGACGGGGGCCGTATTCTTGAAGCCGTCGTTGCCCCTTCTGTCTATCCACTTTTCGAGGCCGCAGGCCTCATCGCAAAAGTTGCCGTAAAGATAGGCCTCGTTCTCGTTGGAAAATCCCGCAAAAGGGTCTTTCTTGCCGCTGCTGCGTGCCGCGTACTCCCATTCGGCCTCCGTGGGAAGGCGGTACTGTTTCTTCGTCTTCTCGTTGAGCTTAGCCAGGAAGCTTTGCGTATCTTGCCAGTTAACACTGTCGATGGGATAGGTATCGCCGGCCTGCCACACCGAAGGGTTGTCCCCCATGAGGGCCTTCCACTGCCCCTGCGTGACCTCATGCTTGGCTATGTAGAAGTCATCGACGCATACGGCATGGGCGGGCACGTTGCGTGTCTTGTCGTCGCCGAAAACATTGCCCATCTCGTAGCATCCGCCCTTCACGAAGACGAACTCGATGCCTGAAACGGGGTCCCTAAATCCGGCCGGGTCCGCCGCAAAACCGGCGCTCACAGTCAGGAGAAGGGCCACCACAACCGCAAAAACTTTCATTTTTCCTCCTCTCGTAATGCCTTTGTGTTGGGGCACCGCATCGGTGCGGCACTTAAAATACTACCCTATCGGGGCTGAGTCAATGACAAAGCGAGCCGGTCTCTCAGAAGGCTGTACCGGAGCTGCTGCTTGTCGTTCCTGACGGCGATGGCCAAGGCCTTCGTGGTCCCCACCAGCACCACCAGCCTCTTGCCCCGCGTCACGGCCGTGTAGAGCAGGTTTCGCTGGAGCAGAAGAAAGTGTTGCGTCAGGACGGGCATGACCACCACCGGGTATTCGCTGCCCTGGGACTTATGGACCGATACGGCATAGGCGAGGACGATCTCGTCCAGGTCCGAATAATCGTAGACAACAAGGGCCCCGTCGTAATTGACGCGCACCTCCTGCGTTTCGTTGTCGATGTCCACGATCCGGCCCATGTCGCCGTTAAAGACGTTCTTGTCATAGTTGTTCCGGATCTGCATCACCTTGTCGCCCGCCCTGAAGGCCCTGCCGCCCCGTACGAGCTCCTCCCGACCGGGATTGAGCTGCTTCTGCAGCTCAACGTTCAGGTTCGCAACACCCGCCACGCCCCTGTGCATGGGCGCGATAACCTGAATGTCGTCGATGGCCGAGAAGCCGTACCGCCCCGGGATTCTGTGCCGGCAGAGATCGACGATCCTCGCAAGCACCTCCTCGGGCTCCTTGAGGTGCATGAAATGAAAGTCTCTCAACCTGCCGTCGCTTTCCGTAATGGGCATTTGGCCGCCGTTGATCCGGTGGGCGTTGACGATGATGTCACTCTCCCGGCACTGCCGGAAAATCTCGTCAAGCCGTATGACAGGGAGAGAGCTTGATTCGATGAGATCTTTGAGGACGTTGCCGGGACCGACAGAGGGAAGCTGGTCAACGTCTCCCACGAGGATGAGGGTTGCATCGTCCGGTACGGCCAGAAGAAAGTGGTGCATAAGCACCGCATCGACCATGGAGACCTCGTCTATGACGATGGCATGGGCCTCCAGGCGATTGGTCCCGTCCCTCTTAAAACTGCCCGTGGCGGGCGCATATTCGAGGAGGCGGTGAATCGTCTTCGCCTCGTATCCCGTGGCCTCCGTCATGCGCTTGGCGGCCCGCCCCGTCGGCGCTGCAAGGAGCACCTTCCGGCCACGGTCCCGCTGGATGTGCAATATAGAGTTGATGATCGTCGTCTTTCCCGTGCCGGGGCCCCCCGTGACGATGAGTACCTTTTCTATCAGAGAAGCCCTAACGGCCTCCTGTTGCCTCGGCGACAGTTCGATGCCCAGTTGCCGCTGCACCCGCTCGACTGCCTCCTTCGCCCTGAGGAGGGTCTCCCGGCTTCGCCCCCTCACGATTCTCGCCAGGCTTTCCGCAGCACCCACCTCGGCGGCATAGAGCCTCTCCAGATAGGCCAACTCCTCCCCCCGAAAGCGGCCTGAGGGCTCGATAACGACCTTTTTCTCCAAGGCCAGGTCGCAGAGCGCGGGAGGTATGGCGGACTCGTCCACATCGAGCATCTTGGCCGCCTCGACGACCAGGGCCGGTACGGGATAGAACAGATGCCCCTCATCGGCAAGCTGCTGCAGCCCATAGATGACGCCCGCCTTGATCCGGCTCGGCGCATCCTTTTCAATGCCCAACTGGCGAGCTATCTTGTCGGCACTGAGAAAACCGATGCCGAAGATGTCCGTAGCCAGCCGGTACGGATTCTGCCTCACGGCGCCGACCGAATTCCTGCCGTAATGCTTGTAGATCTTGACGGCGTACGTCGGGCTTACACCGTGGCCCTGCAGGAAGATCATGACGTCCCTGATCTCCCGTTGGTCGCTCCAGGCCTGGCGCACCATTGCCACCCGCTTGTCGCCGATCCCCTCCACCTCCCGGAGCTTCTCTATCTCCTTCTCGATGATGTCCAGGGTCTTTACGCCAAACTTGGACACGAGCCGTTTTGCCATGACGGGGCCGATCCCCTTGATCATGCCCGACCCGAGGTACTTTTCGATTCCTTTGACGGTGGCCGGCATAACGATTTCGAAGGACTCGATCTGGAATTGCTCCCCGTACCGGGGGTGGTGCTTCCACTCGCCCGTAAGCTTCAAGACCTCACCGGGAGTGACGGAGAGCAGGGTGCCCACGACGGTAACGAGCCCGCTGCGCCCCTGCACCTTCATTTTGGCCACGGTGTAGCCGTTCTCCTCGTTGGCAAAGGTTATCCGTTCGATCTGACCCTTCAGTTCAATAGCCATGGCGCTACGCCGTCCTCGCAAAAATGTAGCGATGTATGAGAAAGGAGCTCGCCGAGGAGGCGACGATCGATAGTATCGTGCCTGCGCCGAGCCCGAGGGAAACATAGGTGAAGCGCACGGCAACGGCATAGACGGTTACGCTGATGGCGCCTATGAGTGACGCCTTCATGACGCCCGCCGAGAACGCCGCCCCGTGGGAGAGGTACGTGATAAGCAGGGCGCCGACGAACATGGTGGGAAAGACGGAAAACATGCCGCCCAGGAGCGGCCCGCCCGTTTTTGCCAGCACGACGGCCACGACGATGATGAAGCCCCCGAGCAGGCTCCGGAAGAGAAGGATGGGTAGCGTGTACCGCATGGGCCGTCCGCCTTCGGACTTGACAGCCAGCTTCTTCTCCAGCACAAAGTAGGAGATGCCCAGAAAGACAGCGTAAATAAGAAGCGCCAGCGGAAAGCTATCGAACCCCCACAAGACAAAAAGGTACGACGAGACAAACCAAAGGGCCAGGGCGCCCGTCAGGGCAAGCCAGAAGTTGATGCGCAGGAGGCAGACGTATGCGACGACGAAGAGGCAGTTGATGCCGTGAACCACAGGAATAATCGTTGTCGCTTGGGCCGCCACGTCGACGGACTGGGTCAGCGCAATGAAGAAAAGCGACAGCACGATGGTCGACGGAAGCCCGGCCACAAGGCCGCCGATCTTGGTGCCGTAACGTTCCGCCACAACGGTTCCCATGGTCACCCAAAGGCTCCCCACGACAAAGGAGAGAAAAAGCTTCACGAGAAATACGTTGTCCACAGGAAAACCTGGCTTATGGTAACAGAGGGTATTTTAGGTGTCAAGGCCCGCAGCCTTTGCATTTAGGCGCCGGGTAGTCTAAAATCTTCACCGAAGACGGTCCGCAAGCAGCGGAACATAATGTGGAGGAGAGCGCATTCATGGCACGGGTACGGGTAAGGTCAAAGAAGGGGGAAGGGCATCGGATCATTGCGGCATCGGGCGTCTGGGGAGGAGTGACCCCTCACGGCATGATTTACTTTGATCTGTTCATCGAGAAACCGGAGGCGCCACCGGAGACGGTCATCAACATCGACGAACGGACGGGGGAGCGGACAGAGACGGTGGAAACGGTCCAGGAGCCCTCTGTGGAGCGACTCCTTGTCATGGGTGTCATGGTCCGTCCCGAAATCGCCCGCTCTATAGGCCGGTGGCTTATCGAGAAGGCCGACGAGGCGGAACTTATCGGCCATTCCCAGCCGGGGTCGCCACGGATCATGCAGTAGGTGGGGGTGAGAGCGGCTATGGACGGTCCTCAGACAAACGGATGTGCGGCACAGCCGCTGGATGTCCTGCCCCAGTTCGCCGGCGTCAGCACACCTGAGGGGCTCACGATATCGGGCCATCTCTTTCTCCTTTCCCTCATGCCCTGCTGCGCCCAACTGGCCCTCCCGTTTTGGGCAAAGGTAACGGGCGACATCGCCAACGACAGGAAGGACGACCTGGAGGCCGTTGTATCGGTGGCACTTCTCGACGGCAGCCGAAATGTGGTTGAAAGATACTCCGACAGGGTTCTTTTGGACCGCGGAGAAACAAGCAACTTCGAGGTGAAGCTCATCGAGTTCCGTGATAGAACGGTGAGTTACCGGCTCGAAGTCGATATAGCAGAGGCACCATGAAGAAACTCATCTCCTTCGACCTCGACGGTACGCTCGTCGATGCCCGGTACGGCGACGTGGTCTGGAATCACGGGTTGCCGGAAGAGTATGCAAAAAAATACGCCGTACCCTTTAATGAAGCAAAGGCATACATCACCGGCCAGTATCGCGCCGTGGGCGATGGCGAGATCGTCTGGTACCACATCGAGCACTGGCTCGACAAATTCGGCCTCGATGTTCGGCCCCGCGAGCTGCTCGACCGCTACGAAGGCCACATCGCCCTCAAACCCTATGCCAGGGAGATTCTCGAGGAGCTCTCCTCCCGGTACACCCTGGCCGTTGCCTCCAACGCCGCCCGGCTCTTTGTCGAAAAGGAGCTTTCCTACGGCCGCATTGAGGACCATTTCACATACGTCATCTCGGCCACATCGGATTACGGCATGGTCAAGAAGGGCATGCCGTTTTACCTCCGGCTCTGTGCCGAACTGGGGGTCTCCCCGGAGGAAATCGTCCACGTGGGGGATCATCCCGTCTTCGATCATGACGCACCGAAAAGCGCAGGGATCGAAGCCCACCTCGTCTTCGACGATCACAGGGCGGCCAACAACGGCTACGATCCCCCGAACGGCAGGATCATGCTGGAAACCCTGGAGCATCTCCTGAGGGTACTGTGAAACGCTGCCACAGGTGCGGACAGGCCGTGGACATCGAGTTCGTCGGGCGGCGCGATGAGTGCCCGAAGTGCGGAAGCGATCTCAGGGTCTGCCTCAACTGTGACTTCTACGAAGAGGGCCGGGCAAATGCCTGCCGCGAGCCCCAGGCCGAAACGGTAAAGGAAAAGGATCGTTCAAACTTCTGCAGCTTTTTCCGGTTCAGGGAGGCGGAGGGGACGGCAGAGGCAAAATCAAGCCGCACAGACGCCGACCGCCTGTGGCAGGACCTTTTTAAAAAAAAATAGGGTTTGTTGGGTGTGCGGCCAAGGCGGGGTGTTGTCGAGCCCTGTGTACCTGACGACACGTGACGTTATACCCTTGCGGCTCAGAAAGGTGGGGCGATTTCGCGGAGGACCTCTTTGGTCATGAGGCTCACCATGGCCCGGCGCCGGGCTGGCGTGCCTTCGAGGTTTGTCTGCGGGTGGGCGGCACGCAAGGCCGCTTCGGCGATAGCCTTTATGGTTTCACCGGTCAAGCCCCCGGCAGCGGCAATCTCCCCGGCCTCCTTGACCACTACGGGCGATGACCAGAGGCCGGTCATGCAGACCGTAAGGGCCTTAGCCCTGTCGTCTGCGTCTCCCAGCATCCCGGCAACACCGGCGAGGGGAAAGTCAATGCCCTTTCTGATTCGGTACTTGCGGTAGGCGGCCCTCTTCCCCCCGGAAGAGGCGGGAATGACGACCTCCTCCAGAAGGTCCTGCGCCCCGGAAACAAAGGGCGCCTTTCCATCGCCGGCAAAGAGCGTCTCGATGGGACGTTCCGTTTTGCCGACGGCAGAGCGGATCACGGCAACGGCACCGAGGGCAACGAGCACCGGCGCCAGGTCTCCCTGGTAGACGGCGAAACAGCGTTTGCTCCCGGCCACGACGTGACACACGTCGCCACCCCTTTTTATGCAGGGCCTGACGGTCTTCTGCCACGCGGCCGAGCGGTTGTAGTAAAAGCACCGTGTGTTTTGCAGGAGGTTTCCTCCCACCGTCGCCATATAGCGTATCTGCTCCGAGGCCACGAGCGACGCCGCATGGACCAGCACCGGGACGTGGTCCCTGATTATGGGCGAGGCAATGAGGTCAACAAGCCTTACACCGGCGCCTATTCGCATCCGGCCGTCCGGCTCCAAGACAATCCGCCTCAACGCTTCAACGTTCTTGAGCGACAGGATGTGCTCAGGCGTTACGAGGCGATACTTCATGCGAACGAAGAGCTCCGTCCCGCCTCCCAGAACGGCCGCCGACGGCCCGTATTCCGTGAGGAGCAGGCATAGATCGTCTACGCCCTCGGGACTGTGATACCGAAACCGCGGCAGGTTCATGACTTTTCACCGTCGGCGCCTTCCGGCGCCTGTGCGAGGGGCAGCACCGTTGGACGCTCGCCCGTGGCATTGGCATAGGCATTGGCTATGGCGGCCAGCACGCCCGAGACAAGGCCCTCGCCCACTTCCTTTGTCATGAAGCGCCCCTCACGCCCATACTCCTCAGTCACCACATCGACATAGGCGTTCTCCACCATCTCCGGCGCAATGGGAAGCTTGTAGTCGAGGAAGGTTGGGTTAAGCGTCACGCCGTCTTTCGTTATCACTTCCTCGGCAACAGCCTGGCCTGCAGCCATAGAAACCTGGCCGTCAATCTGCCCCTCCACCAGGAGGGGATTGATGGGAAACCCACAATCGTGCGCTGTCAGGGCCCTTACCACCTTCACCTGCCCCGTCGTCGTATCGACCTCCACCTCAGCCACCTGGGCGTCGAAGGCATAGCTGTCACTCCAGCTCCCCCGGCCGTTCTTGAGGCTCGGCCCAAAGGCTGCGTCCTTGAGCCCCCGGAAGGAGCCGCGCCCCATAATGGGGTCGCCGCCACAGTCCCGCATGTGGCGGGCGATGGCACGGGCAAAGGGGATCGATTGACCGGTGGCCGGCACGACAACGCGCCTGTCCCTGACCTCCAGGGCGCTTTCGGGGGTGTCGAGCTCTTTGGCCGCCGATGCGAGCAGCAGCGCCCTCGCCTCCTGGGCGGCCTTCTTCACGGCATTGCCTGTAACGTAGGTGAGGCCGCTGATCCAGGACCCGATGTCAACCGGCGTCGTCTCCGTGTCGCCGGCCACCACATGGATGTCCGCCATCGAAAGGCCCAGCTCCTCTGCCACGATCTGCGCCAGCGCCGTTTCCGCGCCCTGGCCGATATCGAGGGCACCCGTCAAAAGGTGCGCCGTGCCGTCGTCGTTGAGCTTCACGATAGCGGCCGAGTTGTTGGGATAGATGAGGGAGCCCGTAAAGTACGCACTGACACCCATGCCGATGCCCCGTTTGATCGCCGGGCCGCCGGCCTGCCGGGAACGGTTCTCGGCATACTTTGTCCTGAAGTCGGTCACGCGGGCCGCCTCGCTGATGCATTCGGCAAGCCCGGCATTCCTCACCGAATCCCCGTTCGGAAGTATCTCCCCTTTGTTCCGAGCGTTCTTAAGCCGCATATCGATGGGGTCGATGCCCAGCTCAAGGGCTATGGCGTCGAGCTGTGACTCTACGGCAAACCGTATCTTTGGAGCACCGTGGCCCCGCTGGGGTGCCCGCACCGAATGGTTGGTGTACACGGCGTAACCCCGGTAGTCGACGGCCGGGACGCGGTAGGGAAGAATGAGAAAGCCCCAGCAGAGAAAGATGAAGACGACGCCGCTCCCCCGGTAGGCGCCGCAGTCATTGTAGAGCCGCACCCTCTGGCCCAAAAGCGTGCCGCTGCGGTCGACGGCCGTTTCTATGTCGACAATGGCCGGCTGGCTGTGGCGGTAGGCGGTAAACACCTCCTCGCGGTCCGCCACGAAGCGGACCGGTTTGCCCGTCTTCATGGAAAGCATGGATGCGCAGAACTCGTGGGAGAAGAGGTCGATCTTGCCGCCGAAGGCCCCGCCCACCCAGGACTTGTGCACGTGGACGCGGCTCGCCGGGAGGCCCAGGGTTTGGGAAAGGTGCATGCGCTTCCGAAAGGCACCCATGCCCGAGGTCCAGACGTGAAGGGTTCCCGCCGGGTCGAAATGGGCCACCGTTGCCTGGGGTTCCAGGTAGCAGTGGGTGCGCACCTGTGACCGAAAGCGGTCCTTGCGCACCAGGAATGCAGCGCGGAAGGCCCCATCGACATCGCCGAAGCTGTTGATGCAGGCGCCACCTATGTTTTTGAAGGGTTCCGGCAGATCGGGAATCTCCGGGGGGTGGATGTCCGGTGCATGGGGCTCCATGGCCGTCAGGGGATCGAAGACCGCCGGCAGCTCTTCGTATTCCACCGTGATGGCATCGAGGGCCTCCAGGGCGCAATCCTCATCGACGGCTGCCACGGCCGCCACCTCCTCACCCACATACCTGACCCTGTCGTTTGCCAGAACGAACTGGTCGGCGGGATAACGCGGGGTCTCGACAAAGCCGTGCTTGACGCCCCAGGCATCCTTTCCCGTAATGACGGCCTTTACGCCGGTGATGCGGCTCGCCCGGGACGTGTCGATATGGACGATCCGGCCATGAGGCAGAGGGCTTCTCAGTATCTTGGCCGTCAGCATACCCGGCAGCCGGACATCGACGGTATACTTCGCCTCTCCCGTCACCTTGACGGGTCCATCGATCCTCGGAACGGACGTGCCGACCAGCCTGCCCATGCTACCCCTTTCCCACGCTTTCTATGGCCTCAATGATCTTGTTGTAGCCCGTGCAGCGGCAAAGGTTTCCCTCCAGGGCCTTCTGTATCTCTTGCCGCGAAGGCCTCCCGTTTCGCTGCAGAAGGGCCGTTGCCGAGAGCAGCATGCCGGAGGTGCAAAAGCCGCACTGCACCGCGCCATGATCGATGAACGCCTTTTGAAGCACCGACAGCTCCCCGTCCCGCCCGAGGCCCTCCACCGTGGTGATGTCACAGCCTTGCGCCTCTACGGCCAAGGTAAGGCAGGCAAGGACCGGCTTCCCGTCCAGCAGAACGGTGCAGCTCCCGCACTCACCGGTGCCGCAGGCCTCCTTTGCGCCCGTCAACCCCAGTTGGTTACGGAGAACATCGAGGAGCGTATCCCTCGGTTCGATAAGAAGACGGTGCGCTTCACCGTTTACGATCAACGTAACATCTATGGTTATATCAGAATCCCCTTTCATGCTTCCCTACAGAAAGTCTACACCGGCCGTCGGCGGAGGGTCAAGTGACACCGGACCCTTACCGGACAGCATGCTCCCACACCTCGGCCTTGGCATCGACGACGATGCAGCCCTTTCCCTCTTCGAAGACGACCACGGGGTTCATATCAAGATGGGCCACGTTGCCGTGCTCTACGAGGAGGCGCGAAACCGCCACGAGACAGCGGCAGAGCGCCGCTACATCTGAAGGGGGCCTCCCCCGGAAACCTCTGAGCACCTGCGCCCCCCGGACCTCCTCGATCATCTCCAAGGCCATCTCTTCTGAGAGCGGGGCAACGCGCAGGGCCATCCGCCCAAGCGCCTCCACGAATATCCCTCCGAGGCCGAAGAGAACCGTGGGCCCAAATTCGGGGTCTCTCTTTCCCCCGATAATGACCTCCACGCCCTGGGGCACCATCTTCTGCACAAGAAAAGGGCCCTCCCCTATCTCACTAACGGACCGCACGAGTTCGGCGGCATCGGTGATGTTCAACACCACAGCGCCGCTGTCCGTTTTGTGAAGAACCTCCGGCCGCGCCGTCTTGAGCGCCACGGGATAGCCGATGCCGGCGGCATGGGACGCCGCCTCCGCCCCGCTGTCGGCTACGGCGCAGGGGGCAACGGGGAGATCGTAGCGGGCCAGAAGAGAAAAGACCTCCAAAGGACCGGCCAGCCGCCGGGACGGCGCTTCTACCGTGTCCACCCGGCCCATACCCTGCCAGGCCTCTCTCAGCAAGCGTCTGCCGGTGCTCAGAGCGCCTGAGTGTGCCCGCGACAGCGCCAACGCCTTAAGCGCCTCGGCGACGTCGACGAAAACGGGCATCTTCGACGTTTCCATCATGGAAAACCAACGCTCTTTGTTTGTGACCATGGTGACGGTGACGGGTTTGCCCGCCGAATTGGCGCTTGCCCAGGCGTGTTTGAGAAAGGCCTCCATGTGATGGCCGTCCGTTTCGGAGCTGAAGGTGCAGACAAACACAACGCCGTCAACCTCCGGCTCCCGGAGGATCAGGTCAAGGATCTCCCCATAGTGGCCGAGGTTGTAGACGTCGCCTACGTCGACGGGGTTCGTGGCCCGAATGACGTTTCGCTTCCGTGCCTTGACGGCTTCGAAGAAGGCAGGCGACAGGGCCGAAAGGACGAATCCCTGTTCGTCGGCCCCATCGGCCCCGAGCACCCCGTGTCCACCGGAACGGGAGACAATGGCAACCCGGTTACCCCTCATGGGCGGCAGGGCAAAGACCTTGAAGGCCTGGATAAGATCGCGGAAGCTCTCGACCCGGCTCATGCCGGCCTGCCGGAGGGCGGCGCGTGCCACGTCATCGTCGCCGGCCAGGGCGGCCGTGTGAAACTGCGCAATCTCCCTGCCCGCAGGGCTCCGGTTTCCCTTGAGCACCACAACCGGCTTTTCCGTCGCTGCCGCAAGCTCCATGAGGCGGCGTCCGTCGCTGAAGTTCTCGAGATACAGCCCGACAACGCCCGTCGCCTCATCGGTCAGAAGGTATTCGAGGACGTCGTTTTCCGTCACGTCGACCTTGTTCCCGATGCTGACGATCTTGCCGATTCCCACCTGCTCCACCGACGCAAGCATGCAGGTATCGTAGACCAGGCCCCCGCTCTGGGAAACGAGCGATGCCCGGCCTCTCGGAAGGTAGCCGGGCTGGAGGACAAAGAAGGGCAACACGAGACCGTTCTCCCGGTTCACGATGCCGAAGCAGTTGGGGCCCACAATGCGCATGCCGAAACGGCGGCCGATATCCGCGATTGTCCCCTCCATGCGGACGCCGTCCTCGGCATGAAACTCCGAGAAGCCTCCGGACTCGATGACGACGCGCCGTATACCGCCTTTTCCGCAGGCCTCCAGGGCGGCCGGAACGTCCTGGGCGGGAATAAGCAGGACGGCAAGGTCGGCCTGCTCCCCCGATTCGGACAACCGGGCCCGGATCTCCATGCCTGCTACCGTTCCGGTTCTGGCCCCAATGGGAATGATGGCTCCCTTGAAGCCGAATCTGCGCAAATTTTCGACGATGATCCTCCCGAGGTTGGTCCGGGATTCAGAGACTCCGAACACCGCAACGCCACGGGGGTAAAAGAAGGTCTTCATTGAGAACAGTTACGGTGCTTCCGTGCCATCGGGCTCAAGAGCATCGCCACAAGCCCGTGTATATATGATGCGGTACCGGTCAGGGTCCACGTCGAGACAGGCCGTACACCCCCTGTCCGAACACCCGCCCTCTTCCGCCATTTCCTCTTTAGTCGGCAAGGGCTCCACAAGGACCTCGAAGCCGATGGACCGATAGAGCTCCACCATCTCCGACAGCCTCGGCTCGCCGGCCAGAAACCGCCTCTCCCAGCCCGCCTTCAGCAGCTCTTCTTCCCGCTTCACGCCACACCTCTAAAATAGGCGATCGTTTGCCGCAGGCCCTCTTCGAGGCCTACGGCAGGTCGCCACTGCAACACCTTTTCCGCCAAGCCGATGTTCGGACACCTGCGCCTCGGGTCATCATCGGGGAGCTTTTCAAAGATGAGCTCCGAGGGTGAACCCGTGAGCCGGACCACAGTCTCGGCAATGGAGCGGATCGTCGCCTCCTGGGGGTTGCCGAGGTTGATGGGGCCGGGAAAGCCTGAAAAGAAGGCCTCCGTGTAGTTGCGCCCCTTCACCGTCTCGCCCGTTTCATAGTCCATCATCCGGATCATACCCTCGATGAGGTCGTCAATATAGCAGAAGGACCTCGTTTGGGAGCCGTCGCCGTAGATGGTGATGGGGGAGCCCTGCAGGGCCTGGACGATGAAGTTGCTCACAACCCGCCCATCGTCGGGCCGCATGCGGGGGCCGTAGGTGTTGAAGATGCGCACCACCTTGATGTCCACCCGGTTCTGGCGGAGGTAGTCGAAAAAGAGCGTCTCGGCCACACGCTTGCCCTCGTCGTAGCAGCTCCTAAGGCCCACGGGGTTGACACTGCCCCAGTAGGCCTCATGCTGGGGGTGGACCTCGGGGTCGCCGTAGACCTCGCTCGTCGATGCCTGAAGGATACGCGCCCGGACCCGCTTGGCAAGGCCCAGCATGTGGAGGGCCCCCAGAACGTTCACCTTGATGGTTTTGACGGGGTTGTACTGGTAGTGGATGGGGCTCGCCGGGCAGGCAAGGTTGAAGATCCAGTCAACCTCCAGGAGGATGGGCTCCGTCACGTCGTGCCGGAGGAGCTCAAAGCGCCGGTTGCCGAGGAGGTGTTCGATGTTGGCCCGGGTGCCCGTAAAAAAGTTGTCCAGACAGATGACATCGTGGCCGTCCCGGAGCAGGCGCTCGCAGAGGTGGGAGCCGATGAAGCCTGCCCCGCCCGTGACAAGGACCCGCTTGGGCGTCCTATAGGTGCCGTAGGCGTACACGGGTCAGACGCCCGGCCGGCCGATACACCGGTAGGTGAAGCCCTGCTTGGCCATGACGGCCGGGCTGTACTGGTTGCGGCCGTCGAAGATGACGGGAGCCTTCATGAGGGACTTCATGCGCTCGAAGTCGGGCTCCCGGAAGGAGAGCCACTCGGTGACGAGGATGAGGGCGTCGGCGCCCTCAAGGACCTCGTACTGGTTCCGTCCGAAGGTAACACGGCTGTTGCCGGCAAAGATGGCCTTGGAGAGCTCAATTGCTTTGGGGTCGTAGGCGCGGCAGGCAGCACCGCGGCCCGTCAGGGCAGTGATGATGTCGACGGCCGGCGCCTCCCGCATGTCGTCGGTGTTGGGTTTGAAGGCGAGCCCCCAGACGGCGAAGGTCCTGCCCTTCATGTCCCCGCCGTAGTGGGCGGCGATAGCGTCGGCAAAGAGGTTCCGCTGCACCTCGTTGACGGCCATGACCTCCTTCAGGATCGAAGGGCCGTAGCCCGCGTCTTCGGCCGTCCTGATGAGCGCCCGGACGTCTTTGGGGAAGCAGGAGCCGCCGAAGCCCACGCCGGGAAAGAGAAACTTGGGGCCGATGCGGGAGTCGGTGCCTATGCCCCGCATGACCATCATCACGTCGGCGCCCACGTGGTCGCAGATGTTGGCCATCTGGTTCATGAAGGAGATGCGCGTGGCCAGCATGGCATTGGCGGCGTACTTCGTCATCTCGCTGGACCGGAGGTTCATGGTGATGAGCGGGGCTCCGGTGCGCACGAAGGGCGCGTAGAGCTCCTTCAGAATCTCCTCGACGCGGGAGTGCTCCACGCCGATAACGACCCGCTCGGGCTTCATGCAGTCGTCGACAGCCATGCCCTCCTTCAGGAACTCGGGGTTGGATGCCACGTCGAAGGAGGCGTCGACACGGCGCCGGGCGATCTCACCGGCAACGGTCGACTTGACCTGCTCACAGGTACCGACGGGGACGGTGGACTTGACGACGATGATACGGTACTTGTCGATGACCTTCCCGATGTCGGCGGCAACGGCCATGACGTACTGCAGGTCGGCTGAGCCGTCGCTGTCCTGGGGGGTGTTGACGCAGATAAAGACGATGAGGCCGTGGTCCACGGCCTCCCGGATGTCTGTCGTGAAGGAGAGCCTTCCCTCTTTGAGGTTGTTTCTGACCAGCTCTTCCAGGTGGGGCTCGTAGATGGGAATTTCCCCCTCCCTGAGCCGCTGAATCTTCCGCTCGTCGATATCCATACAGACGACGGTGTTTCCTGTCTCGGCAAAGCAGGCCCCCGTTACGAGCCCGACGTAGCCGACACCAATGACTGATATACGCATGTCTACCTCCCTTGTGCAGAAAATTTTTACCTTTTAGTTCAACAAAAAGTCAACATTAAACGGCGTGCCGCCGGGGCCTCAATGACAGACATCACCCTTTTATCCCTATGTCCTTAAGCTATTGAAATGAAATCGGGAAGGTGCTATACTAACGTAGTCACAGTTAGGTCCGTTTCGCTTTTATACTTTAAACAGCCGATGATATCCGCAACGGAAGTTATAGAGCACGTCGAGAGCCTTCTATTGCCCATTTTGCGGGACGAGGGTCTCGAGGCCGTAGACATTGAGTTTAAGCGTTCCGGCCGCCGGTGGCTGCTCAGGGTCTCTATCGACAAAGAGGGCGGCGTCACTATCTCGGACTGCGAGCGGGTGAGCAGGGAACTCGGACAGCTTCTCGACGTGGAGGATGCCATCGACCACGCGTACACACTGGAGGTCTCGTCGCCGGGTCTGACACGGCGCCTGAAAAAGAGAGAGGACTTCGTCCGGTATGCAGGAAGGGCCTGCAGGATTGTGACAAGCGAGCAGGTGGACGGGAGGAACGATTTCAGCGGCATTATCGGCGCCGTGATTGGAGATTCCGTGGAAATACAGGGTGAATTGGGTATATTTACAATACCATTATGTGCTATAAAAAAGGCACGTTTGGAGTTCACGCTTTGAGAGGCCAGAATGTATTATGATTTGAACTATATCATCGATCAGGTCGGGAAGGAGAAGGGGATTCCCCGTACTACACTGATCGAAGCCCTGGAGGAGGCCATCCTCGCCGCGGCCAAAAGGAAGTTCGGGAGCAACCTCGCCCTGGAAGCACGGTACAACGAAGAGATGAACGAGATAGAGGTGTTCCGCTTCAAGACCGTCGTGGAATCGGTGAACGACCCCGATAACGAGATCCTCTACGAAGAGGCGAGCGCCGACGATCCGGATTGTATGCTCGGGGACAGCATCGGCGTTAAGATGGATACCTCAGCCTTGGGCAGAATTGCCGCACAGACGGCAAAGCAGGTCATTCTTCAAAAGGTGCGGAACGCCGAAAGCGATGTCATCTACAGCGAGTATGTCAACAAAAGGGGAGAGATCGTCACGGGCACCATTCAGCGGTCCGAAAAGAACCACTACGTGGTCAACCTCGGCAAGACTGAAGCCATCCTGCCCATGAAGGAAGTCATTCCCGGCGAGATGTTCCGGCAGCGGGACAGGATCAAAGGCGTAATACTGGAAGTGGACAAAGGCCAGAAAGGCTGCTCCATCATCATTTCAAGAACCCACCCGGCATTTCTCATGAAGCTTTTTGAGCTCGAAGTACCGGAGATTCAGGAAAAGATCATCAGGATCGTCGGCGCAGCCCGCGAACCGGGCGAGCGGGCCAAGATATCCGTTTACAGCGAAGATCCCGACATCGATCCCATCGGGGCTTGCGTGGGTGTGAGGGGATCGAGGGTGCAGACCGTCGTGCAGGAGCTTCGGGGAGAAAAGATCGACATCATACCCTGGAACCGCGACGCAGCGAAGTTCGTCTGCAACACCCTGGCGCCGGCAAGGGTATCGAGGGTCTACATCAACGAAGAAGAGCATTCTATGGAGATCATCGTCAACGACGACCAGCTCTCCCTTGCCATAGGCAAAAAAGGCCAGAACGTTCGCCTCGCATCGAAGCTGACGGGATGGAAAATCGATATCAGCAGCGAGTCGGAGATTGAAAAAACGTCGCGGATCATCATCGACGACCTCATGACGAAGCTGAAGGTAAACGAGATTCTTGCCCGGGTTCTCTACGAAGAATACCTCCGTGATCCTCGCGACATTGGAAAGCTCACCGCTGAGGAGCTGAACAAAATCACCAGTATCTCCATTGAGGATTGCCGTTCGATCGTCGAAAACGCCGTGATCGCCCTTCAGGAAAAAACCCTCGCTGAGGCACAGTCCGCCGTCGAGGAGCAGCCCGCAACGGAAGAGCAGTCGACCGTCGAAGAGCAGCCGGTCCCCGAAGGACAAACCGCCCCCGAAGAAACGAAGGAAGAGGAGGTCCGCGAACTCTAAAATAGAGAGGAAGCTCCCTCCGGGAATACGGAGCGGGCTTTACAATACTCGTCTTTGGCCCTCGGGACCAGGGACGTGATAAAGGAAAGGTTCAACAGATGGCAAAGATGAGAATTACGACCCTCACTGAAAAGGCTGGAGAGGACGAAATCCTCCTCAAACTAAAAAGTTTGGGTGTAAAAATCAAGGATCGTCAGAAGGAAGAGTCGGCTGCGGAAGAAAAAAAGGAAGCCGCCTCCCCATCGGGCGAAACTGTCGTGGAGAAGCGCGTCGCCTCCAAGATCATTCGAAGGAGGGTCTACACTCCACCGGCACCGCCTCCCGCTGCCGTTGAACCGCAGGAAGAAAAAGCCCCTCCGCCGGCCAGGAAGGAATCCCGGTCATCGACGGGGGCCGAAGTCATCATCGTCGAGAAATCTCCGCACGTCCACCGGGAGATTCAGAAAAAGATACGCATCGAACCGAGGGAGCCCGACGAGGTGGTCGCACCACCGCAACCCCCCGAGGAGCCCAAGGCCGCCGCCCAGCCCACCCCGACCGTGCCCGAACAGGCGCCCGAGGTGTCGGTGGAAGAGACGGAGGCAAGGACCGAGGCCCTGAAGGGCGATGTGGAGCATATTGCCGAGGCGAAGGAAAAGGAGATCACCAAGGTCCTCGAAGAGGCCTACAAGCAGGATCTCGAGCAGCCCGTCGTCCTTGGCGAGGACGAGGAAGAGAAGAAAAAGAAGAAGGCCGACCGGCTCATCAAGAAAATTGAAGAGCAGGAAATAGAAGAGACGCGGACGAAGAAAAAGGGTGTTCTGAAGCGGAAGGTCATCATTAAGCCTGAAGACCTTTACGCCTTCAAGAAATCGAAGGGCAAGCCCGGTTCGCACAGAAAAGACAGGCGGGATCGCCCAGAGGAAAGAAGGATCGAGGAAGAGAAGAAGGCTGAGCCGAAGCCCGCACGGAAGACAGTCCGCGTGGGCGGTGAAATCACCGTCGGCGAACTGGCGAAGCGGATGGGCATCAAGGCCCAGGAAGTGATCATGAAGCTTTTTGCCCTGGGCAACGCAGCCACCATCAATCAATCCGTCGATTTCGACACAGCCTACGTGGTAGCGGGCGACTTCGGATTTGAGCTGGAGAAGATTACGACAATAGAGGAAGACTTCCTCGCCATGGAAGAAGAGAAGAGAGACACCGAGGAGGAGCTGAAACCGAGACCTCCAGTGGTAACCATAATGGGACACGTCGACCACGGCAAGACCCTGCTTCTTGACACGATCCGCCACACCAACGTGGCCGAGCGCGAGGCAGGAGGCATTACACAGCACATCGGCGCTTACGCCGTCAACGTGGACGGCAAGGAGCTCGTCTTCATCGACACACCGGGGCACGAGGCCTTCACGTCTATGAGGGCGCGGGGCGCACTGGTGACAGACATCGTGGTCCTCGTCGTCGCCGCCGACGACGGCGTGATGCCGCAGACCATCGAAGCGGTGAACCATGCCCGGTCGGCAAACGTGCCCATCATCGTAGCCATCAATAAGATCGATAAGGCTAATGCCAATCCCGACAAGGTCATGAAGGATCTCGCCGATCTCGGCCTCATCTCCGAGGAATGGGGCGGGTCGACGCTCTTCGTAAAACTCTCGGCCAAGAAAAAACTTGGCATCAAAGAGCTGCTGGAGCTCATTGCCCTCCAGGCAGAAGTCCTTGAACTGAGGGCAAATCCGGACAAACTGGCCAGAGGTATCATTATCGAGTCCAGGTTGGACAAGGGCCACGGTGCCGTTGGAACGGTCATCATCCAAGAGGGCACGCTGAAGATCCACGATCCTTTCATCGCCGGCAGCAACTTCGGCCGGGTGCGGGCCATGATCGACGACAAGGGACACCGCATTGCCCAGGCACCGCCTTCGACGCCTCTCATGGTTGTAGGCTTCCAGGAGGTCCCCCAGGGCGGCGATTCCTTTATCGTCACGACGGAAGAGCGGTACGCCAAGGAACTTTCCAAGTACAGACAGGAGAAGCTGAAAGAGCAGGAGATGGTCAAGAGTTCGCGCACCACCTTGGAGGATTTCTACTCCAAGATTGGGGAGTCCGAAAAGGCCTATCTGAACGTTATCATCAAGGCCGATGTGCGGGGCACCATCGACGCCATCGTCGACTCCCTGAGGAGGCTGAGCAATGAAAAGGTTGAGGTTCAGATCGTCCACAGCGGCGTAGGGGCGATCACGGAGACAGATATCAGCCTTGCCATGGCTACCGGCTCCATCATCATCGGATTTAACGTGAAGCCCGTGGGCAAGGCCCAGGCGCTTGCCGAGCACGAGCGCGTGGAAGTGAGACCTTACTCCATTATCTACGAACTCATAGACGACGTGAAAAAGGCCATGGAGGGCTTACTGGCCCCCACAATCAAGCAGACTCTCATCGGAAACGCCGAGATACGGAAGATTTTTACCGTCTCGAAGATCGGCACCATCGCGGGAACGCACATTGCCGATGGCAAGGCTACCCGTAATGCCCTGGTCAAAGTCTTCCGGAACGGCGCGGAGGTCTTTTCGGGCAAACTCTCGTCGCTCAAGCGCTTCAAGGACGATGTGCGCGAGGTCCTGGCCGGCTATGAGTGCGGCATCGCCATCGAGAATTTTAACGACCTCCGTGAAGGGGATCGCCTCGAATTCTACATCGAGGAAAAAGAGCAGCAGAGGCTCGACGGTTGATAGATGGTCGTGGGGATCTCACGGGTGGAGCTTTTCTTGCCGGAAAATCACTCGTTAAAGGATAAGCGGCAGGTCATCAGGCGCATCGTAGAAAAAACCCGGCCACGATTCAACATCTCCATCATGGAGATCGACCAGTCAAACCTCTGGCAGAAGGCGGTGGTGGGCTTTGCGGTGCTGGGCGTCAACAGGGACCACGTCGACGGCACGGTGGACAAGGTCTGTGAATTTATCGAATCCCTCTACGTGGGGGAGATCATAAAGACGGAGACGGAAATCATAGTGGTGGGCGATGCGGTATAGGAAACAACGGGTTGAAGACGTGCTCCGGGAGGAGATATCATCCATTCTTTTTAAGGATATCAATGATCCCGGGCTCGGCTTTGTGACCATCTTTGAGGTAAAAGTGACGGAAGACCTGCGCCTGGCCAAAGTCTATTACTCCTGCTACGGGGATGCGGAGGCGAAGCAGAAAACCTTGCAGACCCTGCAAAAGTCTAAGCGCTTCATCAAGTTCCTCGTCGGGCAGAGGGTCAAGCTGAGGTATACTCCTGACATCGAGTTTTTTTTCGACGACAGGCTGGAACGGGTGGAAAGGATCGAGGCTATACTAAAGAAGGACTCACATGCATAAGGCCCTTCGAGACATCATCGATAGGGGAAGCCGCTTCCTCGTGACGAGCCATATCGACCCCGACGGCGACGCCGTCGGCTCCGCCTTCGCCTGGTACTGGGCCCTCTCTGCGGAAGGCAAGACCGTCGACGTCTATCTTGCCGACCCCGTTCCCTACCAGTACACCTTCCTTCCCCGTCCGCCGAAGATCTATGGCAAGCTCCCCCAGCGGGCCTACGACGGCCTCTTCGTCCTCGATTGCAGCACCCTGGAAAGGGTCGGGGCCGAGGGCGAGGCACTGAGAGAGATCATGCCCATCATCAATATAGATCACCACCTGACGGGCCCTGTTTTCGGTATGGTCAACCTGCGGGATCCCGACGCATCGTCGACGGGAGAACTTATCTACGATCTCCTCAAGGCCCTGGAGATGCCTTTTTCCTTCAATGTAGCCATCAACCTCTACACGGCCGTCCTGACGGACACAGGGGCATTCCGCTACCAGAACACGAACCGGAAGGCCTTCGAGATATGCAGCCATCTGATGGACGTGGGCGTCGACCCCGCCTATGTGGCGGCCATGGTCTACGAGAACCATCCCATAGAGCGCTTCCGGCTTCTCGGAATGACCCTGTCGACCCTCGAAAGCCATGCCGACGGCAGAATGGTCGTGGCCCGCGTGACGGAGGAGATGTTTCGCGCAACGGGGACGACGAGGGAACACTCCGACGGGTTCGTGGAGTTTATAAAGCAGGTGAAGGATGCCGATGTTGCCATCCTCATGCGCGAGCTGCAGTCCGGAACATTCAAGATCAGCATGCGGTCCAAAGGGGTTGTGGACGTTGCACGGGCCTGTAACGCCTTCGGAGGCGGCGGCCACAGGAACGCGGCGGGCTGCATCATCAATGGCGGCGAAGGCCAGATCATAGAAAAACTGAAGGAGGTCCTGGAGATTCAGTGAACGGATTCCTTGTCATCGATAAAAGCCCGGCCATGTCGTCGTACGACGTCATCAGGCGGCTGAAGAAGTTGCATAAATTCAATAAGATAGGCTACATAGGAACGCTGGACAGAAACGCTACAGGGGTGCTTCCCGTGGCCATCAATGAGGGCGTTAAGCTGATCCCCTATCTGGAGGATGTCAGGAAGACCTACCGCGCCCGGGTGCTCCTGGGCGTCACGACTGACACCCTGGACATCGAGGGCAAGGTCCTTTCCGAAACCCCCACGGAGCCCTTTCCTATCGAGGCCATCGAGAACATTCTTAGCTCTTTTCACGGCGTCATTCGGCAGGAGATACCTGCCTTTTCGTCGAAGAAGGTCCACAGAAAACCCCTCTACAAGTATGCGAGGGAGGGCATTCCTATGGAGAGCCACTCAAAGGAGGTGGAGATCTTCCGCCTCACCGTCACCGACTACTCCCACCCCTTCGTAGACCTTGAAGTGGTCTGCTCCAAGGGCACCTACATCAGGGCCCTCGCCAATGATTTAGGTTTCCGGCTCGGGTGCGGGGCAACGCTCCACTCCCTGAAGCGGACGAGGCACGGAGAATTCTCCGAGGAGATGGGGGTTAAGATTGAGTCTTTCAATATTGAGCAAGATTTATTAAACTATCTTATACCTTTGGAGAAGGTGTTGACGACGGCACGGGAGTTCACGCTCGAGACGGTTCTGGAAAGGTTCTTTCGACACGGCATGCCCCTTCCCCTTCTGGGCACAGCGAAGGATTGGGGCCAGGGCGATCCCGTGAAGATCATGAACAGGAAGGGCCTTCTCATAGGCTTGGGCATAGTGGATACGGCAACGAGGACAATAAAAGTCAAGAGACTTATTTATAATTAAGGAGGAGCGCATGGCATTGACTGTAGAGCAGAAAAAGGTGGTTATCGACACCTTCAGGACCCACGATCAAGACACGGGATCCCCTGAGGTCCAGATAGCCCTCCTGACGGAGAGAATCAGGAGCCTTACGGAGCACTTCAAGAAGTTCTCCAAAGATCACAACTCGCGGAGAGGCCTTCTCGTCATGGTTGGCAGCCGGCGCAGGCTCCTCAACTACCTGAAGGCAAAGAATGTGGACAGATACAAGAAAGTAGTAGAGAGACTTGGATTAAGAAAGTAAATAAAACCGCCGCAAAGGAAGAGGTGTATGAAAGAAGAGATAACGATAGAATATGCAGGCAGGCCCTTGACAATAACGACCGGAGATGTGGCGAGGCAAGCCGACGGCAGCGTGTTGGTCCGCTACGCAGACACCGTGGTTCTTGTCACGGCTGTAGCTGAAAAGGAGGAGTCAGACCGTGATTTTCTCCCCCTCACCGTAAACTACCAGGAAATGTCTTACGCCGTGGGCCGTTTTCCCGGGGGATTTTTCAAGAGAGAAGGTAGACCATCGGAGAGGGAGATCCTTCTTTCCCGCCTCATCGACCGGCCTTTGAGGCCGTCGTTCCCCAAGTCCTTTAGAAACGAAACCCAGATAATCGCAACGGTTCTTTCTTCGGACCAGGAAAACGATCCCGGACCCTTGGGCATTCTCGGCGCGTCCTGCGCCCTCACCATATCGCAAATCCCCTTCGATGGACCGCTCGCCGGCGTCAAGATAGGCAGGGTCGACGGCAGGCTCATCGTCAACCCGACAACGGAGGAGATGGATGAGAGCGACATAAACATTATCATCGCAGGCTCCAGGGATGCGGTCATGATGGTTGAGGGATCGGCGGGTTTCGTCTCCGGCAAAGATATCATCGAGGCCATCAACTTCGGCCATGAGCAACTGGAACCGCTTATCCGGATCCAGGATGAGCTCCGCCGGAAGGTCGGCAAGGAAAAGTGGGCCATAAAGGTGGACGAGCAGAGCGAGGCCTTGAAGGAAGAGATTATTCGGGACTTCGAAGCCCCCATCATGTCTGCTTTCGCAATCCCCGTCAAGTTGGACCGGGGATTCCGCCTCGACGAGATACAGAAGGAGCTTGTGGAACACTACGCCGATTACGGCCCCGCAGTGGTGGCCAATGCCTTTGACGGCGCCACCAGGGTTCTCCTCAGAAAGCAACTTCTGACAACGGGACGGCGCATAGACGGAAGGCTTCCCACAGACATACGCCCCATAACCTGTCGGGCCGGCATTCTTCCCAGGACCCACGGCTCGTCCCTCTTTACGAGAGGCGAAACGCAGGCCCTGGCAATCGTCACCTTCGGTACGTCCGAGGACGAGCAGAAGGTGGAATCGCTGCTGGAAGGAGAAACCTTCAAGTCCTTCATGCTCCATTACAACTTTCCGCCCTTTTCCGTCGGCGAGGTCTCTCCCCTCCGTGCACCTTCCCGCCGGGAGATAGGCCACGGCAACCTTGCGGAAAAGGCCCTTTCTCCCATTCTGCCCTTTAAGGACGATTTTCCCTACACCATACGCATCGTGTCGGAGATACTGGAATCGAACGGCTCCTCATCTATGGCTACGGTCTGTAGCGGTTGCCTGTCGCTGATGGATGCCGGCGTACCGATCAAGACACCCGTCGCAGGCATCGCCATGGGCCTCGTGAAGGAGGGGGACCAGCACGTTGTTCTGACCGACATCTTAGGCGACGAGGATCACCTGGGCGACATGGATTTCAAGGTGGCGGGCAGCGAGGAGGGCGTGACGGCCATTCAGATGGACATCAAGATGAAGGGCATCACGAAAGAGATCATGGCCAAGGCCGTCGACCAGGCACAGGGCGGCATAGCGACCATACTGGGCATCATGAAGGAGACCCTGGAGAAGCCAAGGGAAGAGCTCTCACCATACGCGCCCCGCATTTTTACCATCAATATCAAGCCCGACAAGATTCGCGATGTCATCGGCCCCGGCGGCAAGATCATTAGGAGCATCATAGAGCAGACGGGCGTGAAGATCGACATCGAGGATTCGGGGCTTGTGCGCATCGCCTCGCCGGACGAGGACTCGGCAAGTGCGGCCATCGAGATCATACGGAAGCTCACAAAAGAGATGGCGCCGGGAGAGATCTGCATGGGCAAGGTCAAGCGCGTTGTCGATTCGGGGGCCATTGTCGAACTGGGACCCAATGTGGACGGCTTCGTGCACATCAGCCAGCTTTCGGACGGATACATCAAGAAGGTCACCGATGCAGTCAAGGAGGGCGACGAGTTCCTGGTCAAGGTGCTGGAGGTGGAGGCCAACGGAAGGATAAAGCTTTCGAGAAAGGCCGCCCTCAAAGATCAGCAGAAGGATCAGCAGAAGTAGATGTATAGAAAAACGATACTGCCGAACGGCCTCACCGTTGTTACGGAGTCCATTTCTTATTTTTCTGCCGTTTCCCTCGGCATCTGGTGGAAAACAGGGGGAAGGCACGAGGACCGGGGCGATAACGGCATAGCCCACTGCATCGAACACATGCTCTTTAAGGGAACGGCCCGGCGGAGCGCATACGACATCGCCCGTGAAATGGACGCCGTCGGCGGCGCTATCAATGCCTTTACAGGTAAGGAATATACCTGCCTTTACGCCAGGGTCTTGAAAAAAGATATGGATCTGGCCCTTGATATCCTGGCCGACATGTATCAAAGCTCGCTCTTCGATGAAGGGGATATGGAGAAAGAGAAATATGTCATCGCCCAGGAAATCAAGATGGTGGAGGACAGCCCCGAAGACTATCTCTACGAGGTCTTCAGCTCGGCCTATTTTATGGGCCACCCGCTCGGGATGCCCATACTGGGAAGGCAGGAAGATGTCGAATCCTTTACCCGACAGCGGCTGCTCTCCCATTTCGGCAAGTACTATACACCGGAAAACGCCATCATCACGGCATCGGGAAGGGTTGATCACGACCTTCTCGTGGCCAGGATCGGCCAACTTTTCGGCAGCCTCGACAACAAGGGTGCCGAGACGCCGCACATGGACACACCGGCTACGCACAACAGCGTCGTCGTCCTGGAAAAAGACCTTGAGCACATCTACCTCTGCATCGGTGCGGGCGGGGTAAGCCAGGTCGACCCCAAGCGGTACGCGCTCTACATACTGAATGCCCTCATGGGGGGCAGCATGAGCTCCCACCTCTTTCAGGAGATCAGGGAGAACCGGGGTCTTGTCTATAACATTTACTCCTACGTAAACTGCTTCCAGGATACAGGCACCTTCGGCATCGCCACCTCTACATCGACGGAGTTTCTGGAAGAGGTGCTCAGCCTCGTGAAGCAGGAGATCATGCGAATTCGCGAGCACGGCATTACGGATGCCGAACTGGCGTTTTCCAAGGAGCACATAAAAGGGAACCTCTTCATCTCCATGGAGAGCTCTGAGGCCCGCATGGGAAGGCTGGCAAAGAATGAAATCTACTTCCGGAAGTATATCCCCCTGAAGGAGACCCTCCGGGAGATTGCCGGTATCCAGAAATCGACGGTCAACGAGGTTGCACGGGAGATTTTTCGAGACCCCGGGGATATTTCTCTGGCTGTTCTGGGCACCGCGGACAGGCAACACGTGGAAGCCCTTTGGAAGAATTAGGCATCACCGTTTCTCTCGGCGATGGGGCGCGCCTGCCCGAGTACGCCACCTCCGGAGCGTCGGGACTGGACCTGATGGCCAACCTCCGGGAGCCTATCGAGTTGAAACCGATGGCGAGGGCCCTCATTCCCACAGGTTTGTTTGTAGGCATACCGGAGGGCTACGAAGCACAAATACGTCCCCGGAGCGGGCTGGCCCACAGGTATGGGCTCACGGTGCTCAATGCGCCGGGTACGATCGATGCCGACTATCGGGGCGAGGTGAAGGTGCTCGTCATCAACTTAGGCCGGGACGCATACACGGTGCGCCACGGAGACCGTATCGCCCAGATGGTGTTTGCCGCTGTTTGCCGGGCCCGCCTTGAGCCGGTGGCGGCGCTTCCCGGAACAGAGAGGGGGGAAGGCGGATTCGGATCTACGGGAAGGTAAGGGAGCCTGAGCCTCTCTCCCCGGCGACATCCGCCGCCGTTAAACAAAGGCCATGAATCTTTACCATGAACTCGATGCATTCATAGCCTATCTCGCATCGGAGAGGGCTGTATCTCCGCATACCATTTCGGCCTACAGCAGCGATCTTGTTCAATTCATCAAGGCCATCGAGGAACATGGGGCACCGCTTGACAGATCAGGCATTGACACCTATCTCGAAGAGATGAGGCGTCGGGGAAAAGGCACCCGGTCCATCGTGCGCGCCATATCTGCCCTCAGGGGGTTTTTTCGATTTCTTATCGCCTCCGGGAAGCTTACCAAAGACCCCATGGAGGATGTCGAAACCCCGAGATTTCACCCGCCCATCCCTCGCTTCCTTACGGAAGAGGAGATGGTAGAGCTTCTCGGCTTGCCCAAGGACAGCCCCCTTTCGTTCCGGGACAGGGCCATTCTCGAACTCCTCTACGCCTCGGGGCTGCGCGTTTCGGAGCTTATCGGTCTCAAGAAAACGGATGTCAACCTCGAAGCGGGCTTTCTGCTGGCACTGGGCAAGAGGTCGAAGGAGCGCGCTGTGCCGCTCAGCACCTATGCGAAGGAGGCCATCGAGGCATACCTGAGCCAGGCAAAGCCCAAAGGCCCTTTTCTCTTTCCCAACAGGCAAGGGAACCCCATGACGCGTCAGGCCGTCTGGAAGATTATCCGGCGCTACGCCTCCCTGCTGGGCAAGGAAGACGTGTCGCCCCACACCATACGCCACACCTTTGCCACCCACCTCCTGGAGGGCGGGGCTGACCTGCGCTCGGTACAGCTCCTCCTGGGCCATGAGGACATATCGACGACCCAGATATACACCCACGTGGACAGCAAACGACTGCGACAGGTGCACAAGAAGCACCATCCGAGGGGCTGATGAAGGTCATCACCACACACAAAAACGCCGACTTCGACTCCCTTTCGTCCATGGTGGCCGCAAAGAAGCTTTACCCCGACGCCATGCTCGTGTTTCCGGGCTCCCAGGAAAAGACCCTCAGGGAGTTTCTCATCCAGTCCACCCTCTACGTCTACGACATTGCAAAACTAAAGCAGATCAGCCTTGACGGCGTCGACACGCTGATTCTCGTGGACACCCGTCAAAAGGCGCGAATCGGCGAGTTTGCCCGGGTGGTCGACGACGGCAAGGCCACGATCCACATCTACGACCATCACCCTCCCAGCGCCGACGACGTGACCGGGGAGGTGGAGATTATCGAGAAGACGGGCGCCACGGCCACGATCCTCGTACACCTCCTCAAGGAAAGGCAGGTGGCCTTCACGCCTGAAGAGGCCACCATCATGCTGCTCGGCATCTACGAGGAGACGGGGAGCTTTCAGTACCCCTCCACCACGGTCCGGGACTTCGAGGCAGCCGCCTACCTCCTGTCGAAGGGGGCAAACGTCAACATCGTATCGGACATGCTCGTAAAAGAGCTGACGCCGGAGCAGATATCCCTCCTCAACGACCTCATCAACGGGGTATCCGCGTACATCATCAACGGCATTGAGATAGCCGTCTCGGAGGTGAGCTCCCAGGCCTACGTGGGCGACCTCGCCATACTTGTGCAGAAGCTTCGTGATATAGAAAACATCAATGTCATTTTCGCCCTCTTCCGCATGGAAGACCGGGTGTACATCATCGCCAGAAGCAGGATACCGGAGGTGGACGTGGGTCACGTTCTGGCACTCCTCGGCGGCGGCGGCCACAAGGAGGCCGCCTCCTGCACGGTGAAGGACCTGACGCTCATCGAGGCCAAGGAGAAGCTCCTCCAGGTCCTCCGGTACAACGTCAAGCCCTTGTGGAAGGCCAGGGACATCATGTTCTTTCCCGTCAAGGCCGCCGACGCCTTCAGCCCCCTCCAGGAGGCGACGCACCTCATGGTGAAATACAACATCAACGCCCTTCCGGTGACTGTACAAGAGAAGGTGGTCGGCATCATCACGCGTCAGATAGGCGAGAAGGCGGCGTTTCACAGGCTCGAAAACATATCCGTCCGCGACTACATGATCTCCGATTTTCGCACCGTATCACCGGACGATTCTATCGAAAAGGTAAAAGAGGTCATCATCGGCAACAACCAGCGGTTTCTTCCCGTCACCGACGACGGCGTGCTGGTGGGGGCCATTACGCGTACCGACCTCCTGCGGGTCCTGCAGGACGAGATCACCAAGAGCATGATGGGCAAGACGGAGCACCAGGAGGTGTACCAGAAGCGCAAGAACGTCAGGAAGCTGATGGAGGAAAGGCTGGAGGAGGACACCTTTGCCAAGCTCGTCGATATCGGCAGGCTGGCGGACCGCATGGGCTATCACGCCTACGTTGTCGGGGGTTTTGTGCGCGACCTCCTTCTCCGGATCGAAAACTTCGACGTCGACATCGTCATCGAGGGGGACGGCGTCCGTTTTGCCGAGGAGATGACGAAGGAGTTCGGCGTGAAGGTGAGACCTCACCGGGAGTTTGCAACGGCGAAGGCAATCTATCCGGACAAGGTCAAGGTCGATATTGCGACGGCAAGGCTCGAATACTACAGGGCCCCGGCGGCCCTCCCGGTGGTAGAGCACGGCTCGCTCAAGCTCGACCTATACCGGAGGGATTTTACCATCAACACGCTGGCCATCTCTTTGAACAGCAACACCTTCGGGGAGCTTATCGATTTTTTTGCCAGCCAGAGGGACATCAAGGACAAGACCATCAGGGTGCTGCACAGCCTCAGCTTTGTGGAGGACCCCACCCGCATCTTCCGCGCCATACGCTTTGAGCACCGCTTCGGCTTCCACATCGGCAAGCACACCATGAACCTCATCAAAAACGCCATCAAACTGGACTTTTTTTCGAGGATTAAGAGCCGCCGGCTCTGGGCGGAACTGGCCCTCATCCTTCTGGAGGAAGAGCCGGAAAAGATACTGAAGCGCCTCCAGGAGCTTGATCTGCTCAGGTTTCTCTCGCCCTACCTCGGCTTTACCAAGGAAAAGGAGCGGCTCTTCGGCCAAATGAGGGTGGTGTTGCAGTGGTACAAGCTGCTCTACCGGGCCAAGGCCTGCGATAGGGTGCAGTACTTTATCCTCGGGCTTGCCGATGAAATGAAGATGGAGGACGTCGAGGCCTTTTGCGCCGGCACCGAGATGCCCGAACGGACGAGAAGAAAGGCCGTCGAGGATACGGCGCGCCTCCGTGCGGCCATGGCCAAGCTGATGACGCAGGGCTACTCCATGAGAAAAAGCGAGATATACAACCTTTTCGCCGGCCTCTCCCAGGAGGCGCGCCTCTTCATCATGGCCAAAACACGTTCCGAGGACCTCAAGAAGGGTCTTTCCACCTACATCGCCTACAAGGATACGCTGAAGCCCCATGTGACGGGAAAGGACCTGAAGCGCATGGGGATCAAGGAGGGTCCCATTTTTACGGACATTCTCAATGCGCTGAAGGAGGCAAAGGTGGACCTCAACCTGCAGACGAAGGAGGAAGAGTTGAAGTTCGTCGAAAAATACGTGGCCGGCAGGGCGTAGGGCCATGGATTTTCACGCCGCCACGCTGGAAGTCCAGATGGGTTGCTTCGAGGGCCCCCTTTCGGCGCTCATCACCCATATTCGAAAAAACAAGGTCAGCATCTGGGACGTACCTCTTGCCTTCATCGCCGACAGGTTCCTTCAGTATGTGGAGCTGGCGCGGGGGCTCGAGCTCCGCATTGCCGAAGACTTTATCGATTTTGTGTCGCTCCTCATCATGCTCAAATCCAAGATGCTGCTGCCTCGCGATGGTGACGGCGCAGACGAGGACGAGGCCCGGGAGGCACTGGCCGAGAGGCTTATCGAGTACGAAAAGGTTCGAATGATGGCGACGACCATTGACGGTATGCCGGTGCTCGGCCGGGACACCTTTTGCCCGGGCGCCCGCACTGCCGACGGGGATGTCAACGTGAGTCTCTTGACGCTCTGCGAGGTATTCTTCGATCTCATGGCAAACCGCGAGGAGAGATATCTCGTCGTCGCCGATATACGGCCGACCCTTGAAGAAAAGCTGGCAGTCCTGCAGGACATTCTGAGTCAATCGGCCACGTTTCACTGGGATTACAGGCAGGAGGAGACGCCTACGGAAAAGGTCGCTACGGTGCTGGCGATGCTGGAGCTCGCTAAGACGCGCTTCGCCACCGTAGTCCAGCGAAGGCCCTTCGGATCAATCCTCTTGAAAAGGAGGAATGGCGCGTGAAGGGCCCAATAGATCGTACGGGGGATTTGTCATGTCCGTAAAGAAAGTCCGCATCACCCTGATCGTCGTTCTGGGGATCGTCGTTCTCATCTTCGGCGTCTTCCTTCTGGCAGGGCTCTCGGGGGAGAAGATCGGGGTTGTGGAGATAGAGGGCGTCATCACGGACTCGAAGGACGCCGTAGAGGACATCGTCCGCTTCAGGAAAGACTCATCCATTCGGGGCGTCGTCGTCCGCATCAACTCGCCCGGCGGCTCAGTGGCGCCTACACAGGAGATATTCCGGGAGGTCCAGAAGCTCAAAGAAAAGAAGAGGGTCTACATCTCCATGGGCTCGGTGTGCGCCTCCGGGGGCTACTACATCGCCAGTGCCGGCGAGAAGGTCTTTGCCAACCCGTCCACCATCACCGGCAGCATCGGTGTCATCATGGAGCAGCCCGTGGTGGAAGATCTGCTCAAAAAGATCGGTGTACAGACCAACACACTCAAGGCCGGAGACCTCAAGGATGCGGGAACGCCTTTCCGCAAAATGGCAGAGAGCGAGCGCCTCTATTTCAATGCGCTGCTACAGGAAATCCATCTCCAGTTTATCAAGGATGTGGCGGCGGCCCGCAAGCTGTCCGTTGACGTGGCCTCAAAGCTTTCCGACGGGAGGGTCTACACGGGCAACCAAGCCAAGAACCTAGGCCTCGTCGACGCCCTTGGGTCCTTCTACGACACCGTCGACAGCCTCAAGGAGGCGCTCGGCATAAAAGGCGACGTTACCCTCGTCTACGGCAAGCGGCCCTTTTCCTTCCTCAAGATGCTTGTTGGATCGCTCTCCCGGGAGATCGCCTCTCGCCTCCTCTCAGAACCCTTTCAGTACCGGTACCAACCATGAACAAGTGATTCGTGATTGGTCATTGGTAAAAATCTGCGAAACAATGCATAAAGCTATTTCGCCTGCCGTACCGTAAAGACCTTCTTCTTCGTCGGCGTCAGGTATACCTCGATCTTGCTCGTCCTCGGCTTCTTTGTGTCGTTTGGCTCTACGGAATAATAAACGGTTCCGCTACCCGTTCCGCCGGCCGTCTCAAGGCCGATCCACCGGTAGGGCGTGGATGTGGTCCACGAGCAATCCACGGCGTTCAGATAGACATCGAAAGCCGCCGTCCCCTCTGAGCCTGAGTTGGTAAAGGATGCCGACGCAGGCACCGTCTTGGTGATGGCGCACACTACGCCCGTCTGGCTCACCACGAATTCGTGGCCGGCGATGAAGACCTTGCCCGTTCTCAAGGCAGACCTGTCCGTCGTCAGCACCTTAAATTTCACCACGCCCTGGCCATTCTTCCACGTGGCAGACATGAGCTCTATCCACGGGGAGTCGGTGGTTACATTGTCGGGAGGACCGCATACCTTCTGGTTCGCCTTGACCGTAACGGACACAATGCCTCCCCGAAAGTTCATATTCTTGGACATCGACGTAAGCGTGTAGGCGCAGGGCGGGGTAAACATGGCCGTCACGGATGTGTTGGCGTTTACCGTCACCGTGCACGCCCCTTTTCCGCTGCAGCCGCTACCCGACCAGCCGGCGAATGCCGAGCCCCCTTCCGGCTCGGCCGAAAGGGCAACCGACGTGCCCTGGGCGAAGTATCCACTGCATGTGCTGCCGCAGTCGATGCCCGTCGGAACGCTGGTGACCCGTCCCGTACCGGTGCCACTCTTCAAAACGGACAGCGAATAGAGGCGCGAAAACATGGCTGCAACCGTCACCGCACCGCCGCTTACCGTCACCTGGCAGGTCCCCGTCCCGGAGCAACCGCTACCGGACCAGCCGGCGAAGACCGACCCCTCATTGGGAGAAGCCGTCAGGGTGACGACCGTTCCCTCGATGAAGTCCCCTTCGCAGGCGGAGCCGCAGTCAATGCCGGCGGGAGAGCTTGTCACCCGGCCTGAGCCGTTGCCCGACTTAACGACCTTCACGGAGGGCACCTCATAGGTCATGCTCAAGGTCTGGAATTGGAAGGCGCTGTAGGGCGAGTACCCCGAAATGTTGAGCTTGCAGTCGTAGTTCATTTTCATGGGCATGCGGAGCAGCCCCTGGGGGCGCCGCCCCGATGCCGTGCCCCAACTGTTAAGGACGATCCAGTAGTGCTTTGCCGGGTCGGCATCATCGTCGTTATAGCCCACAACGAGCATGGCGTGGCCGGACAGGGTGCTCGTGGTACCGCTGGCCCCGCAGAGGGCATCAACGTTCCAGAGCACCGTCTGATTGTTGTCCCACCAGAAGTCTTGAAAGGCGTCCCAGTCCGCGTCGTTGGCAGCGAAGAAGGTGAAGAAAACGCCCTTGTTCTGGTTGAGCACGTTCTTGATGTTGCTGATGGCCGTCGACTGCCCCGTGCCCTGGGTGGCAATGGTGGCGGGCGTCATCGATTCGATGGGGTAGTTGGGCGTCGTCTGAATGCCGGAGCACTGCTGGGCGCTCTCCGACGGGCCGTTTGCGCACTGGTAGGAGGTGGTCTTGTCCTTATATGAAGCGTTGGTGTTGGTCCAGGGAATGGCATATCCCCGCGACAGGTAGAAGTTCGAAAGCCTGGTCAGGTTGCCGCCGCAGCAGGCCCACCGCTTCGGGTCATCGGGGTAGGTATAGCAGGAGTTGACGAACTGGATGGACTGGCGCTCGCCGCCCCCCCGCTGCACGGTGTTGGCGATCTCCATGACGCCAGTGCCGGCCCAGGCCCAGCAGTTGCCGCACAACCCCTGGTGGCGCTCTTCAGGAACGTAGGGCAGGAGGCCCAGCAGGTCCATGGATGTGGCGATGCGCGCTTCAGCGGCAATGGAGAGGCCCCTCGAGACCTCGGGGCTGATGAAGGCACGGTCGGCCTGCTCGTATTCCTGCATCAACTGTTGCAGCTCTTCCTCGTTGAAGCGCATGGGGGGGGGCGTCACCGCGTCCCCGTCCGTGCGGGCATGAAGCTGGCAGAGCACATCGCCGGGACACAATACTATGGAAAACATCGCCAGGGCCAAAACGATAAAGATCTTCATATGACTTTCCTCCCTCTTATAGAGTAGCACAAAAAGGCGGTTCAGTCCCTTAAAAGTTGCCGGAGGCGGTCCATGTCTTCCATGGCCTCTCCCATGCGCTCGGGATTTCTTAGGAGGAAGGACGGATGGTACGTCGGAAGGAGAAGGGACCTGCCGTAGCCCGTCACCTGCCCGCGAACGTGGGTAATTCTCTCGTCTACACCGAGGAGGGTGTTGTATGCGTGCCGGCCCAGGGTGCATACGACCTTGGGGTCGATGGACGCGAGCTGCCCCGAAAGGTACGCCTTACACGCCTCAACCTCCAGCGGTTCGGGATCCCTGTTGTTGGGCGGACGGCACTTGAGGACGTTGCAAATATAGACCTCGTCGCGGGTCAGCCCGATCTGTGCTATCATGCGGTCCAGCAGCTTGCCAGCCTTGCCCACAAAGGGCCTTCCGCGTGCGTCTTCCTCTTCGCCGGGCGCTTCGCCCACAAATACCAGCTCGGCGTTGGGGCTTCCCTCGCCGAAAACAACGTGGCGCCGCGTGCCGGCGAGGCTGCATCGGGTGCACGCCTTTGCCTCCTTGCGAAGCACGGGCAGGTCCGACTCCTCGTCTCGGGCACGGCAAAGCACGGATTCGATCCCCATGTCCCTGAGGGCCGCCAGGAAACGCCTCGGATCGATGTCAATCACGGTATCGTTGGGGAATCTTCTGCACCTTTGCCTCGCTCTCAAGCACATAGGCAGCCTGCAGCATTCTTCCCTCGTCGAGCGGTTGCCCTATGATCTGGAGGCCGACGGGCAGGCCCGAGCCGTCAAAGCCGCAGGGCACGGACATGGCCGGAAGTCCGGCAAGGTTGACAGGAATGGTAAAGATGTCGGAAAGGTACATCGTCAACGGGTCCTCGGCCTTTTCCCCCACCTTGAAGGCCGTCGTGGGAGACACGGGGGTCATGACCACGTCGCAGGACTTGAAGGCCTCGTCGAAATCACGGCGGATCAGGGTCCGGACCTTGCCCGCCTTGCGGTAGTACGCATCATAGTACCCCGACGACAGCACGTAGGTGCCGAGAATGATGCGGCGCTTCACCTCTTTCCCGAACCCGGCATACCGCGACCGCTTGTACATATCGATGATGTCCTTGCCGTCAACGCGCAGCCCGTATTTGACGCCGTCGTACCGGGCAAGGTTGGACGATGCCTCGGCCGTGCAGACAATGTAGTACGTTGCCACCGCATATTCCGTGTGGGGCAGGCTCAGGTCGACGATAACGGCGCCCCGGCGCTCCAGCACCCGCAAGCCCTCCTCCACGGCCGCCCTCACGTCGGGCTCTATGCCCTCGATGAAGTACTCCTTCGGTTTGCCTATTCTAAGGCCCTTGATATCCCGCCCGAGGAAGGAAAGGTAGTCCGGCACCCCTTGCGGGATGGACGTCGAGTCGAGGGCATCGTGTCCCGCGATGGCGCCGAGCACCGTAGCGCAGTCCGACACTGAACGGGTCAAGGGGCCGATCTGGTCCAGCGAAGAGGCAAAGGCAATGAGCCCGTATCGCGATACCCGGCCGTAGGTCGGCTTCATACCCACGACACCGCAGAGGCTGGCGGGCTGGCGGATGGAGCCGCCCGTGTCGGTGCCCAGGGCGGCGACACAGAGCCCCGCAGCCACGGCTGCCGCAGAGCCGCCGCTCGATCCCCCGGGTATGCGGCTTAGGTCCCAGGGATTCTTCGTTGTATGGAAGGACGAGTTCTCCGTCGACGAACCCATGGCAAACTCATCCATGTTCAGCCTGCCCAGGTGAACGTAGCCCCCCTCCTTCAGCTTCCTCACCACCGTCGCGTCGTAGGGCGGCACAAAACCCTTGAGAATTTGTGACGCACAGGTCGTCTCCACCCCGAGGGTGCAAAAGATGTCTTTCATCCCGAAAGGTATGCCCTGCAGGGCACCCCCGGCGCCGGAGGCAAAGCCCCCGTCGGCCTCATGGGCCGACGTCAAGGCCATCTCATCCGTCGTTCTCAGGTAGGCCTTGATTTCCCCGTCGAACCGGGCGACGCGCCCGAGGTAGTATTCGGTCAGCTCCTTCGAGGTGAGCTCGCCCTTCCTCAGCATCTCGTTCAGTTCCACTATGGTCTTGTCCAGAATGTTTGACACAGCCGCCCCCTCCATGATCACTCAACCTCTATGACAGGCGGGACCTTGAAGAAAGACCCCTTCCCCCCCGGCGCGTTCTGCAGGGAGGCCCTTGTATCGAAAGAGGGCCGAACCTCGTCGGCCCGCATCACGCAGGGTATGGGAATGGCGTGGCTTGTCGGCTCTATGCCTTCGGTGTCCAGGCCGTTCAGAACATCCATGTGCTCCAGTATCTTATCAACCTGCTGCGTGTACTGGTCTACCTCCTCCGGCTCCAGCTCGAGTCGCGCCAGATGGGCGACGTATTCCACGGTCTCTCGCGTTATCTTCATTCACTCACCTTCCGTCGTATATCAAGGGCGTTGTTTGGTTTGTCTGGTTTGTCTGGTTTGTCTGGTTTCCAGCAAATCCAGCATCCGCTTCCCATTTCCCAATTATTTACTCAATCACTCATTCACTTATTTACCGTCTTTACCGCCTAACCCAACTCCCATCCCCACCGGAACGCTGTTTTGCTCCCTGCTTCAGTCGCCGCCTCGGACGCGCTCCAAGGCGCGACTCGCAAAAAACTCCTTCGGCCGGGGCATTCTCCAGCTCCCGTCTTCACTCCGAACTATCACCACTCCGAACTCCGAACTCCCAACTCCGAACTTCTTCCCCGTTTCTCCCCCTCTTGTCTTCCCTCCGAACTCCCAACTCCGAACTCCGAACTATCACCACTCC
>CAZYVU010000019.1:8663-12996 GCA_964651435.1 uncultured Pseudomonadota bacterium | reverse complement strand
CTCCGAACTCCCAACTCCGAACTCCGAACTATCACCACTCCGAACTCGCGCAGCGCCTCACCCGCACTCGGCCACAGCCTTTATAATGTCCCCCCTCGTTACGATGCCCACCACCCGGTCGCTGTCCACTATGGGCACGCGGTTGATCTTGTTGTCGATCATGAGGCGCGCCACGGCCACGACCGATTCCGTGGGCGCAGCAGTGACCACATCGGCAACCATGACGTCTTTCACCGTCATCTCGGCCACCGAGCCGCCCTTCAGCTTCTTCAGGATATCGCTCTGGCTGACAATACCGACGATCTTTCCCTTCTCCACCACCGGCATGCCCGTGATTCCGAAAAGCTCAAACTTGTTGATGATCGTACTCACCATCTCCGACGGGTGGCACGTTACGACGTCCTTATTCATAAGCTCCACAACTTTCATGCATCCTCCCTATAAAGGCTGCCCAAAGAGCAGTGTCTCCTGAATATACTTCTGGAACGCTTCAACGGACCGCATCGCCTTCCGAAGCCTGTCCATGCCTTCGGGGCCGAAAAGTCCGGGGTCGACGAAGCTGGTGCTGGGGATGTTTTCGCTCCGGGCGTTGATCTGGTTCGTGATCCTGAATCTGACAAAGGTGAGGTAGGCTTCGATAAGCTCCGCCTCCATCTCCTTCTTGATCACGTTCTGGGCCCTAAGCAGCCTGATCCTCTTCAGCGTATTGGTCTCAAAGATGCCGTTGACAAGCGAGGCCATACGGACCGACAGAATGAGCGGCGCCCAGCCCATCAGCTTGATGTTCACCTTGCCCTCGTTGGGACCCTCCTTCTCCGTCTTGAAATTCCCGAAGAACGTGAGCGCCGTGGGCATGAGCACGGCAGATTCGATAAAATCCTTCATTACGTGCTTGTTCTCCGTCAGCTTGAGAAAGAACTGGTCCATCAGCTCCTTGAGGAGCCTCCTGTTGCCGTATATGGGCCTGGCATCGGTAAAGATAATGATGTCGAGTGATTCAAAGCTCCCCCGGTCATAGATCATCCGTTCTTCCAGCCGGAGCCGCCAATCCTCTATGGTCCCCCTCCACTTGGCAAAGGAGGGCATGACGCCGCCTTTGCACCGCTCGAAACCTACATCGTGGAGCCTGTCGGTGGCCTTCTGTGCGAAAATCTCGAAATACTTTTCCGTATCAGTGCCATCCCGGGCCACGTCGTAGACAATCATGTTGTCCTGGTCCGTAACGAGCGTCTGTTCGTCTCGCCCCTCGCTGCCCAGGCCCGCCCAGACATAGTCGACCGGCGGTCGGCCCAGGCCCTCTTGCACCATCTCCTCTTCCACGAGCCGAAGGATCCGAATGGTAACGGCATCCCGTATGATGCGGAAGAGGTCATGCACATCGACAACGGAGTCCTCTTCCATGAAGAAGTTTTCTACGCCTGCGATGGCCCTGCGATGGCATTCGAGCAGCTCGTCAAAGGAGACGGCCGTATCGATCCTGTGAAGGATGAGCGAGGCCAGCTCGGCTTCGAAGGCTTCGTAGTCTTTCAGCGCCGACTGAAGCTTCTCTCCCAGCTCCGCCAGCACCCTGTAACGGTCACCCCGAAGGAGCGTCTTGTCGCCGAGCATGTCTTTGTATTCGGCGACAAACGACTCCACCATGGAAAGGTTAAGGGCCATCTATTCTCCTGATAGGCTCATGAAGAGCCGCCTGCTCGCGTCCAGCTTTTCCATCTTCTGTCCCAGCTCGTCGCAGCGGCTCTCGTTCTTCTCAATCACTTCGGCGGGGGCTTTTTCCCGGAAGGAGGAATTGTTGAGCTTGTCTATGAGCCTGTTTCTCTCCTCCTCCATCTTCGCCAGCTCCTTATCGATGCGCTTCAGCTCCCGGTTCACATCGATGAGATCTTTCAAGGGTACAAAAACTTCCACGCCTTTGTAAAGACCTATGGCGGCCTGGTCGGGCGCCTTGCCCGTTACATAGACCACCCGGTCCGCCCTGGCAAGCTCCCGTATGTAAGGTTCGTAGCTCCTCAGCAGGGCCTCTCTCCCGTCGGCCCGGAAGGCCACCTCGATCTTTACGTTGGGGCCGATGCCCGTCTCGCCCCGTATGTTTCTCGCCACCTCCACAACGCCCATGATGATGTCCATCATTTCTTCGGCCTCGTCGTCGACGAGGGACAGGTCCTGACGCGGAAAGGGGGCCAGCATGACCGTCTCCCCCTCTTTCCGGGGGAGCCGCTGGTATATCTCCTCGGTGATGAACGGGATAATGGGATGGAGGAGCGTCACAATGTCCTTAAGCGTCCGCAGGAGCACGGCCCGCGTGGCCCCATTATCGAAGCCCTCGATCTTTCCGTACAGGTTCGGCTTGATCAGCTCCAGGTACCAGTCGCAGAACTCGTGCCAGACAAAGGAGTAGAGCGCCATGGCGGCGTCGTTGAAGCGGTACGTCTCGATGCCCTCACGCACAATGCCGATAACCTTCTGGAGGCGCGAGAGAATCCACCTGTCGGGCAGAAAGGGGGAAGGCCCGGCACCATCCGTTTCCGGGTTCTCGCCCACCAGCGAGAGGGAAAGCTTGGCCGCGTTCCATATCTTGTTCATGAAGTTCCGCGAACCCTCGATCCGCTCTTCCGAGAGGAGCACGTCCCTCCCCTGGGCGGCAAGCATGGCCAGGGTGAAGCGGAACGCATCGGTGCCGAACTGATCGATGATCACCAGGGGATCGATGACGTTTCCCTTCGACTTACTCATCTTCTTGCCCTCTGCGTCCCGCACCAGGGCGTGGATATAGACGTGGCTGAAGGGGACCTCGCCCCTGAACTTGAGTCCCATCATGATCATGCGGGCCACCCAGAAAAAGAGGATGTCGAATCCAGTAATGAGGAGCGACGTGGGGTAAAAGGTCTTGAGGTCCTTTGTGTCGTCGGGCCAGCCCAGTGTGGAAAAGGGCCAGAGCCCCGAGGAGAACCAGGTGTCGAGGACATCCGATTCCTGGCGAAGCGGGCCTCCGCAGGCCTGACACGTCGTCAGGTCCTCCGTGGACACGTAGGTGGTGTTGCAGGCGTCGCAGTACCAGACGGGTATCCGGTGCCCCCACCAGATCTGGCGCGAAATGCACCAGTCGCGGATGTTTTCCATCCACTCGTAGTAGACCTTCTGCCACATCTCGGGGATGATCCTGACCTTCTCCTGCCGCGCCGCCTCGATTGCCGGCTCTGCCAACGGCTTCATGCGAAGAAACCACTGGCGGGAGAGCGAGGGCTCCACCACCGTCTTGCAGCGGTAACACTTACCGACACCGACGGGGTACGGCTCCAGCTTTTCCAGGAGGTCCATCCTCTTGAGCTCTTCGACGATGGCGTCGCGGCACGCAAACCGGTCCATGCCGTGAAAGTGCGCAGCGTCCTCATTCATTCTCCCATCGTCATCCATGACCTTGACCACCTCGAGACCGTGGCGGCGCCCTATCTCGAAGTCGTTGAGGTCATGGGCCGGCGTTACCTTCAGCACGCCCGTTCCGAATGCAAGGTCCACGTATCCGTCGCCGATAACGGGGATGGCCTTGTTGACGAGGGGAAGGATAACCTTTTTACCCACGTGGTCCCGGTAACGCACGTCCTCGGGATTGACGGCGACGGCCGTGTCTCCGAGCATGGTCTCGGGCCGCGTCGTGGCCACGATAAGGTATTCCCCGCCCTCCGCCAGCGGGTACCTGATGTGGTAGAGGAACCCCTTCGTCTCTTCGTGCTCCACCTCAAGGTCCGAGAGGGCCGTCTTGCACCTCGGGCACCAGTTGATGATGTAGTTGTCGCGGTAGATAAGCCCTTCGTTATAGAGCCTCACGAAGACCTCACGCACCGCCCTGGAGAGCCCCGGGTCCATGGTGAAGCGCTCGCGCGACCAGTCACAGGAGCAGCCAAGCCTCTTAAGCTGTTCGATGATGGTGCCGCCCGATTGCTCCTTCCACTCCCAGACGCGCTCGATAAACTTCTGGCGCCCCAGTTCTTCCCTCGATATGCCCTCTTTTGCAATCTCGCGCTCCACCACATTTTGCGTCGCGATTCCCGCGTGGTCCGTACCGGGCAGCCAGAGGGCGTTATAGCCGTCCATCCTTTTGTAGCGGATGATGAGGTCCTGTAGGGTGTTGTTGAGCGCATGGCCCATGTGGAGCGACCCCGTCACGTTCGGGGGCGGAATGACGATCGTGAAAGGCGGCTTAGTCGATTCGTTGTCGGCCGTAAAATAGCCGCCATCGATCCAGAACTTGTACCACCTTGCCTCTATGCTGTGGGGGTTATACACTTTTTCCATCTATCTTCAGCTCCTCTATCTCGAATCTTCCGTCAATTTG
>CAZYVU010000019.1:0-8563 GCA_964651435.1 uncultured Pseudomonadota bacterium | reverse complement strand
ACTAAATACATATCACCGTCTTCTCACCAATCACGACTCACGAATCACGACTCACAGTCATTCTTCACGCCTGAATCCTCCAGGGCATGGGCAGAAAAATCTTCTCATACAAGTTGAAGGCATAGCGGTCCGTCGTGCTCGCCACGAAATCGGTGACACAGACGGCCGGATTGTCGTAGAAATCCTCCCTGCCGCACTCGGCGAGAAAGGCGGCCGGATTGTCGAGAAAGTATGCGTACAGGTCTTTGATGATCTTCGAACATTTGAGGAAGTCGTCATGGACGACGGGGCTTTCGTAGACCCGCTCATAGAGAAAATCGCGAAGGCGCACCACGTGGCATTCGAGTTCTTCCCCAAAACCGATGTGGCAGTCCGTCGATGCAAGGGCGTTGCCTATGACGCCCCGGACCATCGTATCGATCCTGTCGGACGTCGTCCTTCCCAGAAAGGCGGTGCAGGCGGCGGGAAGGTCCTCGTCGCGGATCACCCTCCCCCTCGTGGCATCGTCGATATCATGATTTATGTAAGCGATCACATCGGCCACCCTGACTATCTCCGCCTCTTTCGTAAGGGGCCTCTCTCCGGCGTCCCGAATGACGATTTCCCCCTTTCCCTTCGAGTGCCTGACGATACCGTCCCGCACCTCCAGGGTCAGGTTGAGCCCCTCCCACTCCCGCTCCAGCACGTCCACCACCCTGAGGCTCTGCTCGTAATGCCTGAAGCCTCCGGGGGAGATGGCGTTGAGCACCGACTCTCCGGAATGGCCGAAGGGCGTGTGGCCAAGATCGTGGCCAAGGCAGATGGCCTCCACCAGGTCTTCGTTGAGAAACAAAGCCTTGGCTATGGTCCGCCCGATCTGGCTTACCTCCAGCGTGTGAGTAAGCCGGGTCCTGTAGTGATCTCCAGCCGGCGACAGAAACACCTGCGTCTTATGCTTCAAGCGCCGGAAAGACTTGGAATGGGTAATCCTGTCGCGGTCATGCTGGAAGGCAGGCCGTATGTCGCACTCCGGCTCCGGCTTCAGCCTCCCCCGCGTCTCACTGCTCTTCTGGGCAAAGGGAGATAAGAGATGCTTCTCCCTTTCCTCCAGTCTCTGGCGAATGTTCATTTCAAAGGTCCGATCTCCGGCTCCGGCGGAGTGGGCGTCAGGGCTTAATGTAACACAAGAATTGTATTGCTTTCAAGCTACTTGCAAATCGGCGGACCCCTGCATATATTAGGATAGATCAGATAGAAAAGGGGGAACTTATGGCTTCAATGGACGATATCAGGAAAAAGGCGGAAGACGGCCTCAAGACGCTCAAGGAGACGGCGCAGGACATTGCGTTCACCGTGGAAAAGCAGGCCAAGATAGGCAAGATGAAATACATAGACCTGGCCCGGATAGAACGGAACATGGAGAGGGTGTTCCGGGAAATAGGCGAGTATGTCTACGACGAGCTGACGGCGGGCCGGGACATCCAGAGCGACGACCCGTACATCGGGGAGTGCATCAGGTCCATCGGCGGCATGAGGGCGGAAAGGGATGATATCGAGGCCGACATCGCCGATATACAGAAGACCGAGCCGGGCCACGCGGAATAAGCCAATATGACGCAAAAAGCCCCGGGCCGGTGGCGGCGCCGGGGCTTGGCTTCTGTTGATTGTCGGGAGACTGCCTTAGAGATACTTTTTGATGAGCACTTCTGCGATCTGCACCGCGTTCAGGGCCGCGCCCTTCCTTATGTTGTCGGCGACGATCCACATGTTGAGGCCGTGGGCAACCGATTCGTCGCGCCGAATCCTACCGACGAACGTGTCGTCCTTGCCCGCCGCATAAATGGCCAGCGGGTAGATGTTTTTCGAAGGATCGTCGGCAACGGTGACACCGGGGGCCTTTGCAAGGAGCTTGCGGGCCTCGTCCGGCGAAAGGTCCTTCTCGAACTCGACGTTTACCGACTCGGAGTGGCCGTAGAAAACAGGCACCCTGACCGTCGTCGCCGTGACGCGGATTGAGTCGTCTTCCATAATCTTCTTCGTCTCATTGACCATCTTCATCTCTTCCTTCGTGTAGCCGTTCTCGATAAACGAATCGATGTGGGGCAGGCAGTTGAAGGCGATCTGATGGGCGTAGACCTTGGTCTCGATGGGCCTCGTGTTGTAAATGTTCCGCACCTGCTGGTCGAGCTCGGCGATGGCCTTCTGCCCCGTTCCCGATACGGCCTGGTACGTGGATACGACGACACGCGTGATCTTCGCGGCGTCATGAAGCGGCTTGAGAACCACAACCATCTGTATGGTCGAGCAGTTGGGGTTCGCTATAATGCCCCGGTTCTTGTACTGCGCTATGGCGTGCTCGTTCACTTCCGGAACCACAAGGGGTATATCCGGCTCCATTCTGAAAGCGCTCGTGTTGTCGATGACCACGCACCCGCTCGCCGCCGCGATGGGCGCAAACTTTGTGCTCACGGCCCCGCCGGGGGAGAAGAGCCCGATGTCGATATCCCCGAAGGAATCCTCTTTCAACTCCTGCACGGGAATCTCCTCGCCTTTGTACTCCAGCGTTTTACCGATGCTGCGCTCCGAAGCGAGAAGCGTCAGCTTTTTGACGGGAAACTTTCGCTGTTCCAGGGTTGCAATCATCTCGTTGCCCACTGCGCCGGTTGCTCCTACGACTGCTACGTTGTACTCTTTCATTGTGCCTCCAGTTTCTTCTTCAGATAGTTCATCAGACCGCCCTCGTGGATCAGCTCGACCATAAAGGGAGGGATGGGTTTTGCTCTCGTTTCTCCTTTCGGTGTGGAGATGAGCCCCTCCAGCACCCGAATCTCTATCTCGTCTCCCGTCTGTGTCAGTTCGTCCAAATCCGCCTCGAGAAGGGCCAGGCCCTTGTTGAAGGCGTTCCGGTAAAAGATGCGGGCAAAGCTCTTTGCGACGATCAAGGGAATGCCCAGGGCAAGAATGGCAATGGGCGCATGCTCCCGGGACGAACCGCTGCCGAAGTTGTAGCCCCCCACCATGATGTCGCCGGGTTTCGCGTCCTGCGAAAAGGTGGGCGCTATGGGCTTCATGCAATGCTCGCCCAGCGCCTTGGGATCGGTGAGCGCCAGATACCGGGCGGGGATGATGATGTCAGTATCGATATTATCGCCGAATTTCCAAACCCGTCCTTTCAATATCATATGACCTCCTCGGGGTGGGCGATTCTGCCCTTCACGGCCGTGGCCGCCGCCACGGCAGGCCCGGCAAGGAACACCTCGCTGGCATGGTGGCCCATTCTTCCGATAAAGTTCCTGTTCGTTGTAGCCACCGACCGTTCTCCCTCGGCCAGGATGCCCATGTGTCCGCCCAGGCAGGGTCCGCACGTGGGCGGGGAGATAATGCATCCGGCGTCGAGGAATATGCCGAAGTATCCGCGGTCCATGGCCTCCCGGTAAATCTGAGGCGTTGCCGGAATGACGATGCACCGCACGTATTTGGCCACCTTTTTCCCCTTCAGTATGCCCGCTGCAATTGCCAAATCCTCCATGCGGCCGTTGGTGCAGGAGCCGATAACCACCTGGTCGACCTCCACCACCGAGAGGTCCCGCGCATCCCTTACGTTGGAGGGTAGCGACGGACAGGCGACCTTCAGCTCCAGGCTGCCGGCGTCAATGTCGACGACCTTGGCGTACCGCGCATCGGCATCGCTTTCAAAGACGCGATGGGCCCTCTTGCCCCTGCCCTCAACGAAGGCAAGGGTCTTCTCGTCTACGTGAAAGATGCCGTTCTTGGCCCCGGCCTCGATGGCCATGTTGGCCGCCGAAAAGCGGGAATCCATGGAAAGGGCGGCAATGGCATTGCCGTGAAACTCCATGGAGGAATAGAGCGCGCCGTCGACGCCGATCATGCCGATGATGTGAAGGATGAGATCCTTCCCCGTCACCCAGGGCTTCCACGTGCCCCGGCATTCAAACTTGATCGTCTCTGGCACCCTGAGCCACGTCCTGCCCGTTATCATACCGAAGGTGAGGTCTGTGCTCCCGACGCCTGTGGCAAAGGCGCCCAGGGCACCGTAGGTGCACGTGTGGCTGTCCGCCCCGATGACGATGTCGCCCGGCACCACCAGGCCCTGCTCCGGCAGAAGGGCATGCTCAATGCCGCATTCGCCGCCCTCGTACAGGTGAACGATACCGTATTTCTTGGAAAACTCCCTGATCTTCTTGCAGTTCTCTGCCGAAAGGATATCCTTGTTCGGCGTGAAATGGTCGAGAACAAAAACCACCCGCTCAGGATCGAAGACGGTCTTTGCCCCTACCCTTTCAAACTCTTCCAGCGACAGCGGCGCCGTAATGTCGTTTGCCAGCGCCAGGTCGATCTTCACCTCTACGATCTCCCCGGGCTCCACGAAGCTTTTCTCGGCATGCGCCGCCAGTATTTTCTCTGTAATCGTCATTCCCATCTATGCACCTTCTCCCTTTCTTGCTTTGAGGTATTCCAGCCTGTTCAGTGCGTTCACGTAAGCCTTTGCGCTGGCAAGGACGATGTCCGTCGCCGTGCCCTTGCCGATGACCGAAAGGTCCTTGTCTTCCAGTTTTACAAAAACCTCGCCCTGTGCATCCATATCCTTGGTTATGGAGCTGACGGAGAACTGGAGCATGCGCACCTTCATCTTCGAGAGCTTTCTCAGGGCCCTGTACGTGGCATCCACAGGGCCGTCGCCGACCGATACCTCCTGCGCCGGAACGCCGTCGATCTCCAGCTTCACCGTCGCCGTCGGTATAACGGTGGTGCCGCAGGTCACGTTAAGGTAGAGCAGCTTGTACTTTTCGGGTACGTTGTATATCTCGTCGAGAAGAATCATCTGAATGTCTTCGTCGTAAACGTACTTCTTCACGTCTGAGAGCGCCTTGAAGCGCTTGAAGGCCGTGAGCAATTGCCGGTCTGACAGCGTATACCCCATGCTCTCGATGCGGTCCCGGAAGGCGTGCCTTCCCGAATGCTTGCCCAGCACCAGAGAGCTTTTTGAGATGCCCACAGACTCGGGCCGCATGATTTCGTAGGTCATCTTGGCCTTCAGCAGACCGTCCTGGTGGATGCCCGATTCGTGAGCAAAGGCGTTTGCCCCAACGATGGCCTTGTTGGGCTGGACGGGCACACCGGTGATGGAGCTGATAAGCCGGCTCGTCGGGTAGATCTTCTCGGCCACCACGCCCGTGTCCGCCGGCATAATCGCCTTTCGCGTGCGGAGGATCATGACAATCTCCTCCAGCGATGCGTTCCCCGCCCTCTCGCCTATTCCGTTGATCGTACACTCCACCTGCCGGGCCCCGTTTCTGATGGCAGCTACGGAGTTCGCCACGGCAAGGCCGAGGTCGTTGTGGCAGTGCACGCTGATGACGGCGCTGCCGATGTTGGGAACGTTGCTCATGATGTGCCGGATCAGCTCGCCGAATTCGTCGGGCACCGTGTAGCCGACGGTGTCGGGGATGTTAACCGTCGTCGCTCCCGCCTCAATGGTTTCGGCGACGACACGGCAGAGATAGTCCCAGTCGCTCCTCGTGGCGTCCATGGCCGAAAACTCCACGTTGTCCGTATGGCTCTTAGCCCTTTTTACAGCGGCCACGGCGATCTTCAAGACCTCGTCCCTCTCCTTTCTCAACTGATACTTCAGGTGGATATCGGAGGTAGAGATAAAGGTGTGTATACGCGGCCTGGCGGCGTTCTTGATCGCCTCCCAGGCCCGGTCGATGTCCTCGTCGTTGGCACGGGCAAGACCCGCGATCTCGCAGTTCTTCACCGTCTCGGCAATAAGCTTGACGGCTTCGAAGTCCCCTTCGGAGGCGATGGGAAACCCCGCCTCGATGACATCGACGCCCAGGACCTCCAACTGCTTGGCAACGCGCAGCTTTTCCGGCGTATTCATGGTGTAGCCCGGCGACTGCTCGCCGTCTCTCAGCGTTGTATCAAAAATCAAGACTCTATCTGACATGTTCTCTCTCCTATTCTACTTCTCACTATGTCGAAAAGCCTGCCCTCCCCCTCAATCTCCACTTCAATGGCGAGAAAGAAAAGGTTTGCGGGGCACGACAACTCTTTCACCTTTACGGCGTCCTTCTCCGTCGTAACCAGAATGTCCACGCCGGTGCGCGATGTCAGTTCCACCATATCGCGCTCCGAATAGCCGTGGTGGTCGGGGAAGGAAACCGTTTCCACCAACAGGGCGCCAAGGGCTTTTAGGAGACCAAAAAACGATTCGTTGTCCCCCAGCCCCGCGAAAGCCAAGGTGCGCTTTCCCTTAAGGAAGCCGAAGTGCCCGGCCGCGTCCTGCTTCATGTTGTAAAGGTGGAGCGGCCGGTAGCGCATCCGGAAGGCGGGGATGCCCCGCACCAGGGCCCTCGCTTCTCCATCAGGCTCACCCTTGTTAAACACCACTACGTCTGCTTTTCTGACACAGTTAATCGGCTCCCGGAGGGAGCCGAGAGGAAAGAGCATGGCACTCTCTTTACCCGTCGAGCCGCTAAGCACAAGGATGTCCAAATCCTTGCCGATATCCCTTCTCTGAAAGCCGTCATCCAGAAGGGCCACATCTATACCAAAGCTGTCAATGCCCAGACGGATAGCCTCCGCCCTGTCGGCGCCCACGATAACGGGCACGCGGGTTCTCCGCGCCAGCATGTACGCCTCGTCGCCTGCGGACCGGGCGCTGTCCTTGGCCGGGTCAACGGCAAAGATGCCCGGCCGCTCGCGCTTGTAGCCTCTGAGAACGATGCCCGGGCGGAATCCCTCCGCCTTGAGCCGCTGCGACAGCCACTCAACGAGCGGGGTCTTGCCCGTGCCGCCCAGGGTAATGTTACCTATGCTGACCACAGGTATAGGCACTCTCTGCACCTTCAGGAAACCTCTCTCATACATGAAACCTCTGACGGCAAGAATGGTCCGGAATCCGAGTGAGAGTGGATAGAGAATAGGGAGTAAGAGCCGTCTGAGGTATGGAGCTTCTCCGTTCCACGCCCGTAGTATAGTCTTGCGCATCGACAGACTAAATTGTATAGCAAAAATAGGTCAAAAAATCAACGAGTTACTTGGGAGCCGGCGCCCAGTCGCTCGCCATTTGGCCGGACCACTGTTTTGCTCCCTGCTCCGCTCGGCAGTATGGCTTATTTCGCCGACGCTTACTCTATACGAAACAAAGGGGGGAGGATGAGTGCGCTTCTGCACTGGGGACACTTTCCCGGCTTTGCAAGCCGCCCGCGCTTCCTGAACTCAAAACCGCAGGACTGGCACCGTGCCGGGAGGACGGACAACTCCTTCGGCTTTCCGTGGAGGCTCTTCCTGATGTGCTCCAGGTGCTCGTAGACCTCCCGCTCCGGGACCCTGCCGAACTGGGCCAGGTCGCGGGCCGAAAGGGTGTGCTCCTCCAGAAGGGCCGCTATGTATCGACGGATAGTTTCGTTGCGTTCCACCGGTTCCTGGGCCTCCGGCTTCCGTCGTCGCGCCGCCTCCCTCATGATCTCATAGTATATCGCACAATTCCCCACCGCGGAAGCTACAGAGGGCAATCTTGCCTGCCACCTTCCTATTTCGCTTTACAGGCACTATACTTACGAATAAATATCACGCAAGGAGGTTCGTATGGGAGCGATCCAATGGGAAACGGATATGCAGGCCGCGCTGAAAAGGGCGCAGGCAGAGAACAAGCCGGTACTTCTTGACTTTTTCAACCCTGGGTGAATAGGCTGCCAACAGATGGATGCCGTGACGTATCCGGATAACGCAGTGGCAGAGTTTACGGGTAGTTCTGTTATTCCTCTTCGCATCCCCTCTGATTCAGAGCCGCTTGCCTCACAGTTTGAGATCAAGTGGACGCCGACGCTTGTCGTCCTCGACGGAACGGGCAAGGAACACTGGAGGTCTGTGGGATTTATCCCTCCCGAAGAATTCGCCTCGACCATTCTTCTTGGTGTGGCAAAAACCCATTACGATTTCGATCAGTTTGACGGCTGCCTCAAGGCCCTCGACACCATTATCGGACAGTATCCCAAAAGCTCTTCAGCCCCCGAGGCGGTCTTCTGGAAAGGCGTCGTTGGATATAAAAGCACCCACGACCCAAAGCCGCTCAGGCACGCCTACGACCGCCTTGCAGCCGAATACCCGGCAAGCAAGTGGACGCAGCACGCCCTCCCCTACCGCCTCCTACCGCTCTGAGAAACATTCGTCCGGGGAGTGGGGGCCCCTTCCCCCTCCCCCCATCTCCCCCTCTCCGTTTCCCTCTTCACTCCGCCTGTCCCGTCGCAGACGGGGAACTCCGAACTCCCAACTCCGAACTTCTTCCCCCTTTCCCAATTACCGTCTTCACATAAAATCACTTGCAAATGACCGTCACGAATGGCAAGATTTCCTCATACAACACTCAGGAGGGAAGGAGGGAGGGTTGTGAGTCATGGAACGTGAAAAACTCATGAAAAGGATTTTGATTGACCCTGCAGTCTGTTTTGGGAAACCTTGCGTGCGAGGACGGAGGATCTGGGTCTCTCTTGTGCTCGATCTTTTGGCGAGCGGCATGAAGACGGAAGAGATCATGCGCCAGTACGACCTGAGCGAA
>CAZYVU010000018.1:0-53692 GCA_964651435.1 uncultured Pseudomonadota bacterium | reverse complement strand
CGGAGGTTGATGAGGTGCCAGTCGAAAGGCGGCGAGTTGGTCATGACGCCGATGGGATTGTCGTAGATCTTCATTTGCCCGCCCACGTATTCGATGACGATGCAGTTGCCCGCCCTGTCGTGGATGACGTAATGGAGCTCCAGCTTCCCCGTCTGATCCTGGGGGCCCTCAACGACGCGGATGGTCTTGATGGCGTCCCTCACCTCATCGACGGTGGCAAAGCTTCCCAGTATCCACGTCAGGACTTCGTACTGGGTCATAGTCTTATTGCTCTCCTTGGGTTCGAAGGCCTGATATCCCGAGAATCCGGGGAAGAAGAGGTTGCCGGCCGTGAGGCCTTTCTCGTTCATGCCGTCTATGAGGAGCGGCAGGCCCAGGGTGCTCATGCCGACAAAACCGTACTTTACGGTCCATCTCATGCCCTTCTGTTGCCCGTCGGGAAGGGTGCCCTGATACTCCGTGCCTTTGGGTACGATGGCAATGGACCGGGACCCGAAGTCGGTCTCCCCCTCCAGGGTGCGGGCGTAAAAAACGAGACCGTCCGTCGTTTTGATGCGGATGCTGGTACACGCGTCGCCCGGTGCTGCCATGGCGAAACACAGGCAACAAACCAACAGTGCAATCCAAATTCTTGCTCCCATGTTTAGTCCTCCGTTACGTAATTCGGCTCTCCACCATTGACAATTCGCCGTCCACTCTTTACTTTGCCACCGGTGTCACGTCCAGGTAATCGAATGTTTCGCCCAAGGGGATCACGATGGGCTGTGCGGCATTCGGATTTACCCGCTTCAGGTCCACCATGCGGACCCTGTAGTCGTCGTAGCTGTTGACGTAGAAACGCAGGTTACGCTGGTCCGTAACGCTCGTCCACTGCGTCGTGTCGTAGACCATGGCGTCCTTGACCTTTGAGCCTGAGATCCCCGACGGGATGTCGAAGAGGTGAAGGGTGTGCCATGCCTGGCTCACCGCCTCGCCGGCCGTTTTCCCCGGCACGACGTTGAGGCTGTAGATGGCAGCGCGGACAAACCGGGAGGGAGGGGTGGAGTCTCCGGGCAGTCCGCGAAGCCCGCTGCCCATGCCGAATGCGCTGATTGTCTTACCTTCAAATTCTACGGGAGGCACGTCGTTTACCCTGAGATTCACGTAGTTGTGCATGTTGAGGAGGTGCCAGTCGAACGTGGGTGCGTTGGTGATGACCCCCAGCGGGTTTTCGTAAACCTGAACGCCCCTAGCCGTGTACTCGATGACCACGGACCGGCCGCCCGCGTCGGTGATGCGCATGTGGAAGGGCATGGCCGCCCGCATGGCAGGATCGGTGATGATGGCCGGGTCGGCGTCGGCGCCGACGACGATGACCTTGTCGAGGGCCTTCAGGGCCTCAGCGACCGTCGACGATGTGCTGAGCACATAGTAGATATGGTCGTTCTGGGAGATGGAGCGGGACTCCTCCCCCGGCTTGGCGGTCTGATATTTCCCGAAACCGGGCATATAGAAAACGCCCGCCGCCAGCCCCTTCTCGTTGAGCCCCTCGACGTACCACTTGGGCTGGCCCCAGGCGCAGACCCCGACGGTGGCATACGTCGATTTCCATTTCAGCCCCGGCTTGCCGTTGGGTCCCATAGCCGTTGCCTCGGTTCCCCGGGGCACGACGGAGAGGGACGTGGGCGCCTTCATGCCGAACTCCATGGTCCGGCCCGTGACGATGGAGCCGTCGTCGGCCTTCAGCTTGATGCCCGTGCAGGCCTGCGACAGCGTAGCGGCCTGGACCAGAATCGTTGCTCCTATAATGAATACCAATAGGTTTTTCACGCTCACGCGTTCCTCCTCTTTTAATCTGATGTTTTTACATATCTCTTCTAAACTGCGCAGCCGTCATAGAGAACGTGCCGTCACCCGTGGCTAAAAGCATGTGAAAGAACTCTTCACCTCGTAACCGATGACATCCCAGAGCGTCTGGCAGTGGGCCGGGTCGGCGAGGGATGAGTCGGTTACCGGCACGATGGCCGACGCCGGCGCCTGCATCTGGAGGACGTTTCCGGAGGCATAGAGGGGCCACTGCGTCTGTCCGCTCACGTTGGGTTGCGAGGTCCTGGAGAACTCTATCCAATAGTTTCTCAGGGCCAGGGACATATTGCTCTCGTCGGCCGTAAATGTCTGGGTGATCATCTGTGTATCCGTTGCGTTGCCGAAGACGAAGGGCAGTTCTGCGGCGTGGCAGACCACGCCCGGCTCATGACATTGCTCAGGGATGCCGCTCGTCGCCTGGCCCTGGCTGTCAACCCATACGGGGAAGGAGCCGGAGTGGATAAAGTGGTACCGGTAGCTGTCGGCGGACGTGATGGAAGGCAGTTTACGGTTGAAGCAGGTCCAGAGGTAGTCCGTCACCACCTGCTCGAAGCGCTCTTTCTCGTCTTTCAAGGGATACTGGGCCAGGTACATGTCTCGTATGGTTGTTGCCATTCCCTCGCCAAAGAGGAAGTCGGTAAGGGCAATATATGCGGCGCCGGAGACAAGGTCGTTGTCGGGGAGTACGCCGAGGAAGGGCACGCTTTCGTTGAGGTTTGAGCCCGTCATGAAGGGCTTGGCCGTCGTTGCCTTGATGGGGTTCTTCTCCACGAACGTACCGTCAATGACAGGGTTCCAGGGGATGATAGCCTGGAGGCCGGCGCAGAGAATGTTCTCAACGGAGTATGCGCCTTCTGTCTGGTTGTCGAGGATCCATGGAACAGAGAGGTCTCTGAGACAGGCAACCACGTCGGCATCCGTTCCCGCGCCGGAGCATTCCGTGTCCTTGGCAAATTTGTCGGCTTTTGCCTGGGCCTCCTTGACGGTCATGTAGGTGATGGCATAGTCGCTCTCCATGACGGCCTTCTCAAAGAGCCCCTGGTGGCTGTCGGCGGTGATGGTGAGGTGGAGGGCCGTCGACTGGGCGCCGGCGCTCTCGCCGAAGATCATGACGCGGTTGGGATCGCCGCCGAAGAGGGCGATGTTCCGCTGCACCCACTGGAGGGCCTTGGTCTGGTCCTTGATGCCGTAATTACCGTTGAGGCCGAACCTGTCGCCGGCCAGAAAGCCGAGAACGCCCAGGCGATAGTTCATGGTGACGAAGACGATGTTTTCCCCGTCGCGAGACGTGGCCACGAACCGGGAGCCGTCATACATGTTCAGATGTCCCGTCGTGTCTCCCTTGGCGGAGCTGCCGGAGCCGGAGATGAATGCGCCGCCGTGGATGAAAACCATGACCGGTAGGTTGCCTGTGCCGTCGGGGGTAACCTTAGGCGTCCACACGTTGAGGTAGAGGCAGTCCTCGTCCATGGTAGGCGGCACGATGGCGCTTGTCGTCCCCTGAGGGCATATGGGGCCGAACTCAACGGCCCGGAGCGTGCTCCACAGGGGGGGCGAGGGGTCTGTCCACCGCTTGTCACCATCGGGCGGGTCGGCGTACTGGATACCCTTATACACGAAGAGGTCTGAGCCCGTTGCGTCGGTAGTCTTCACCCCACAGACCTGCTGGTTCGAAGAGGCACCGGCCTCGTCATTGAGTGTCACGAGCGTCCCCTGGGCGCAGCCGCTCTGGCCGCCGTACTGGATGCCCGCCCTCTCGGCCGCCGTACACCCGACGCCGCTTCCTACGGTGCAGCCCGAGGTATCCTTAACGATCACGGTAATCTGTCCGGTGGCGTATGTATCGTCGCTTGCGTCACGGTCCTGTTTCCCGGTCCGCGGGGCACCACGGGCAACGGTATAGAAAAAGGTATCGACACCTTTCGTGTTCGCGCGGGGAATGTATTGGAGGTGTCTATTCCCCAGAATCGACACGGTGCCCAGCTTCGGTGTACCGACAGTCACTACTGAAAGATAGCCCTCCTCGCGATCAACAACGGCCTTCAGGGCCTTTATCGCCAATTCACCGTTTTTGGCCATGGTGACCCGTATAGGGCCGGCCTGCGGAGGCTTTGTTGTCCACGGGCGTTCCCAGACCTGTATGGTTACCCAGCCTGTGGACGTTTGGCCGTACCTATCCTTGATGACATAGGCGAACCTGTCGAAACCGATACGATTGGCCCTTGGGGTGTATTGGATGGCATGGGATACAAGGAGATTCGCGAAGCCGTAAAGGGGCTTCTTAACCTCCACGATCTCCAGCCCCTCGCCGGAGTCGTGGGCGAGGGGATCGATTATGATGGCTTTGTTCTTCAAGCAGTACTTCAGGTGCATCTTAGCCTTGACCTTTTCAGGGCCCGTTGCCGCCTGAGCGTCACTCGTCCCGACCGTCATCCCGTATGCGAGAAGAAGCATCGTTGCAACAAAGATAACGGCGATGAGGTTTCTTGTCCTTCTTTTGGCGATTATACGTGTCATTTTCCCCTCCGTTTCTCCTGAAGCACCTATTCCCATGTTATTCCTCCCGGTCCTGCGACGCAGGTCACCGGAAAGCTGATCCCTGCCCGTCTGATCCGTGGGTCGATGTCCATCGACCATTGGGCGAAAAGAGCCAGCTCCATTTGCAGAAGGATGCCCGCCTCCTCCTCCGTGAACCGGTAGCCCTCTTCAAAACAGAGCTGCTGAAAATCACGGACGGCCCGTTCCCGGAATGTGTCGTCGGTCAGGAGCCTGCCCAGAAAAGACTCGATGGCATCTTGCGACATAGCTATATACTTAGCAAGTTTCGTGCCGCAAAGGAGCTTCTGTCATATCGATGGGTTGAAAGAAACGGGGGCTCACAGTGCCGTCCCAAAAGAGGACACTAACCGGCATGGGGACGGAAAGAAGCGGCCCCGTTCGGGGCCGCCGGGTCATGTCGTAATATCTTATTGCTCTATTTGAGTAATTCATAGGAGAGGTCGAGTACATAGCTGTCGGGGTGGATGTAGGCGCTGAAGTAGTCCTTGCCGCCGATCTTCACCTTCAGCTCTGCATCGCCGTGGTACATGGGGCGGGGGTTGGGGAAGGCAGTGTCGTCGGCCGTCATGGTCCAGCGCCCCGTCTTGAGGTTGGCGGTAAGCGTGCCCGTTGCATCCCTGTAGGAGATGGGCTGCTTCTTCTCTATCTTCTCGACGAAGTGGGGGATGTTCATGAGTTTGTAATCCTTCCGGGCCTCGTTGAGGACGAGCGACGCATCGCCGATGGCTCTGACCTGATCCGTCAGCCTGCCCGTCACCGTTACCTTGCCCGGTCCCGAGAATCCCTGCTTTACGGTGATCCTATCCATCTCCATGGCCTGGGTAAAAGAGGAGAGGTCTGCCTCCCACTCGTAGGCCATATTGTGGATAATGCGGGTGGAGAGGGCATAGCGGCCGTTGAGGTCCAGGGTGATGTTTGCAGTATCCGTAATCCCCGCAAATTTTTCGCCCAGCTCGATGCGGCTTACAGTCATGTCCCAGGTCTTCGTACCGAAGTCGAGGGTTGCGTTCAACCGCTCTGTGCCGTACCGGGAGGTATAGGTCCAGACTGTGCCGGGGTTCTTGGCTGTCCCCGAGCGCCTCCACGTGCCCTTGGCGCTCGTGGCATAGAGGTTGTAGCCGTTGATGGCTATGGCGATGCCTTTGGAAGAGCTGAAGTCGTCTGCCGTCATGGCGATGGGGATGAGAGATTTGTCGGGACCGATGTAGCTGAGCTGTCCCTTCCTGATGGCGTAGGTATCGTCGCGAACCTTGTTCACAACAAGATTGACGGTATTGGCCTGAGGATCGTTGGGCGCAGCCGCGCCGGTGATCCTGCCCCCTGCCTTCTCAGGCATGGTGGTCCTTGCGTAGATTTTAGCGGGTGCCCCGAGAGTCGACGAGTTCTTGGCCGCGTAGGTCACATCCCAGGCGATAGCCCAGGGGAGCGGTCCCTTGTACCCCTTGGGCACCCAGGGGGCGTTGTAGGTCTCGGCCTGGAGCAGGTAGGGCTGGACGTAGATCTCGCTGTAGCCGCCCTGGAAGGAGGGGACAAGGTAGCTCGTCTCCATGTTTTGCTGGAAGGTCGTTGAGCTGCTCCCTTCCGTTTCGTACCCGAAGGAAAGATCAAGCGTTGTCGTCACGTTGTTGCCTTTGGTGCCCAGCCGAAGACTTGTGGATGACTGTCCCGTATAGCTGTCGGACCAGTCCTTGCCCTTCGTCGTCGATTGGACGAATTGCTGGGTCTGAAAGGAGCCCATGTTGAGCGTGTTGATGGTGAACGTACCGCTTCCCGCCTTGCCTCCGATGACGGACCAGTTGCCGGAGCTCGTGTCGCTCCAGTCCTGCATGGCGCCGCCCTGATTGATGTTCCACGAGTCCACACTGGTCGATGCGGGCATGGGCTTGACGCCTGTCAGAAGGAATCCCATGGGGTAGGACGTGTCCGAGGGGTTTGTCAGTGAAAAGGGCCAGAAGAGGGACTCGGCATCTCCGACGGAGAGAATCATCTGGGAATAGCCCATGTAGGTCCCTGCAGGACCGGGGTCGAAGACTGAGGTGGCGACATAACTCGCTGGCCAGATGATAGGTGCGTGGCCGACCATCCAGCCCTGCTTGCCCAACGTGTTCCGCGACTGGTCCTGGGTCCCCAGGAGCCAGGTGTAATTACTTGTAAAGCTATTTTCTGTCGAGTGGGTCGATGTGTACCCATAGCTGAACGAGAGACCTTCCTTACCCTGGACGAAGGGAACGGTCATCGTGCCTGTCACACCTGCAGTAATGCTGCTGCTGAAGGAACTCGTCGTCCCCGACGTCGTCCCCGATGACTGGCCGAGCTGGACGTTGGAGGTCTGGGCCCAGTCCGCAGGACCCTGCCAGGCCGGATCGGCCGGGAAGGGCGGCGGACCCATGACCATGCCGTTGATCCGGATCATGCCGGCCATGGCCTGATAGACGTTGGGGTCGTTGCCGAAGGCCGGGTCGCCGGGGTTGGAGGTGTCAACGGTATTATATGTCCAGGGGCCGGGCTGTGCCGTTCCTTTCCCTTGCCAGACGGCGGCCGGCACCCAGACGTCGGAGACATGGCCTGACCAGACCGGTTCACCCTGCCATTGGAACCCGCAGCTCAGCCCCCACATCTGTTGCTGGAGGCAGTCATCGCCGCTTGTACAGCCCGACGCGGTCGTTTTGGCGTACCCCGGACCGAGAGGCACAGGAGTGGCGTTGGTGCGACCGCTGCAGGGCCCTGACCACCACATGGCCTGATACTCATTTGCACAGCCCGAAGGGTCGAAAACCCACGATCCCGTTGCGGGATCAAGATACCAGTGAACAAGATAGGTTGCACCCTGAGGACCTCCGATCCAGGCGGTCCCCAGCACGTGGAGATAGGCATTGGTGTTACCTGAGTTCCAGTGGTAAGTATTGCAGGGCCCGGCCTGGCTTCTTGAGAACACTGTATTCCACGACCCGACCCAGGCGCTTGCCGCCATTGCATAGGTGTCCGGCAGTTGACCCTGTGGTAATGTGGTTACCGGGCCCCATGAGCCGGCTACCGGATCGAAGATGCTCACGGAAAACGACGCCGGATATCCGTAGTTGAATGGTTGCCACCCGAGGATCACGAAAACCTTTGTTTTTCCACCGTCCGTGGGATCGGTAAAGGTGACGGCGTCCTGGACCACCGTATAAGGTGACGGTGGCGTGTTGGCAGTAGAGAGAATGCTCCAGTTCTGACCATCGGAAGTTGTTACCACCTGGGTTTGACTGTTTGGGGCAGCCATAAAAACGTAGATACTTCCGTTCGCCACGACCGCTCCTACCCCGTTTTTACCTTGACCATTCGAGACATCGCTGCCCGTTGTCGCGGCATCAAAGGAATCCTTCACCTGCCAGGTAGCAGGATCGATGACTGTGACGTGGAGCGTGTTTCTATAGTAAAACGGCGGATTGATCGGATTCTTGATGTAGGGGACAAAGACATAGATAAGGTTGTTGAAGTAGACTGCCGAACCGATTGTGAAATCCGGGTTAAATGCCGTGTTAGCACCGTCCAGCACGGCAGTCTGATTCTGGAACTTGAGATTTCCGTAGTTGTCCCAAATTCCCGTCAAAAAGTAGGTGTTGGGATAATTGCTTCCCGACTTGATCGCCCCTACGAAATAGGGCTGGGTCATCTGGCTCGGTGCCCCTCCGGGGTCGAAAAGAAACCCTTTGCTGGCGTAGATGCTCGGTTGGGCGTCTGCCGAATGCGTCCCGCCGAGGAACAGTATGAGCATGAGAAGAGCCATAGTGGCGACCCTTGCCGACATGCACCGTATGCCGAGTGACCTTTTGTTCTTCATTTTTCCCTCCCACAGTACAATTTTTTCTCGTTATTCCTCAGCAACTCTCGTGCCAAGAAAAAAAGTCTGTTAGATGACGGGCTATTAACAGAATCGTGACCGATAGATCTCGATCGGGCATAGATGTCTTGTCCATATTTGGGACAAACTTATACCGCAGGGAAAGATTCTATCCTTATTTGGGACAGGATGGTATACTTTCTTCTATGCTTTGGACGCCCTATCTCATTCCCTTCGCCACATCAACGGCCATCACGGTGGCCCTCTTCATCTATGTGCTGCGGTTTTGGGAAACCCCGGTGGCACGTTCCTTCGCCATTGTCGTCGGGCTCGGGTCCCTTTGGTCGGGCCTTTACGTGCTGGACATGGTTAGCCTGTCCCTGGAGAGCAAGGCCTTCTGGTCATCCCTTCGCCTTGCCTTCGTAGCCTACATTCCCGCGGCAATGCTTTCCCTGGCCTTACATCACGCCGGTTTCGGCGGGTTGGTGAAGCGATGGCGCATCCTCCTGCTCGTTGTGCCCGTCATGACGGGCGTGATCTGCATGATGGGCGCCCAGAGCGATTTGATGCGGTACAATTTCTCCTTGAGGCTCTCCGGGCCCCTCCCCGTTCTCCTCTTTTCCAAAGGTCCCTGGTACTTTGTCCATATAGCATACAGCTACATCCTTGTTATCCTGTCCTTCGCGATTCTCATACGATCGCTGCGGGGTGCGAAGGCATATTACCGGAACCGGACACTTGTCGTCATAGGCGGTTTTGCCTCCCTCTTTTTCCTCGATATCCTCTTTAACCTCGGCATAACACCCCTTCAGGGGATCAATCCGGCGCCGGCAGCTATCGCCGTGGCCTATCTCGTCATCGGATGGGTGCTTCTCAGGTATCGCCTTCTCGATATTGTCCCTCTTGCCTGGAGCCTGGTCGTGGAAAACATGGAAGACCCCATCTTCGTCCTTAACAGGGGCGACCGTATCATCGATTTCAACCCGCGGGCTAAGGAGGTTTTTTCACAGGGCAGGGAGGCTATTACGGGACAAACATTGAGCGCCCTGGCGCCCGGGGTGGAAGCTTTCGTGTCCGGCGCACCCGAGCTGAGATCGGTTTCGGAGGAGATTGTACTTCCGACGGCAGAGGGGGAGGTTTTCTTCCACGCATCCGTCCTGCCCGTGAAAGATCCTGACGGGAGGATCCTCGGGCGCATTGTCGTTTTTCACGATGTGAGCGAGCTGGTTAAGGCCAGAGAGGCCCTCCAACGGGCCAAGGAGGAGGCGGAGCGGGCAGACCTTGCCAAGAGCGACTTTCTCGCCACGGTGAGCCACGAGATCCGGACGCCGCTCAACGCCATCGTAGGTCTTACCGAACTTCTGTCGGAGACCCGGGATCGGGAGCGCCTCGTCGAGTATACGATGCTCCTCAGGTCCTCCGGGACGCTCCTCTGCAACCTTCTCAACAATATCCTTGACATTTCCAGGATCGAGGCCGGAAAGATCACAACGGAATCGGTAGAATTTAACCCCCGCCACGTCATAGAGGCGAACGTAGAACCCTTCTCGGTTGTGGCCCGGCAAAAAGGACTCTATTTTTCCTTGCTCCTCGGCGATGATCTTCCGACACGTGCTGACGGTGATGCCTTCAGCATCGGGCGGGTTCTCTCAAACGTAGTCGGCAATGCGATAAAGTTTACCGATCGAGGGTCCATCGAGGTGAGCGCTCATGCCGCGGTGTCCGCCGCCGACCCCACTGCCCTGGACCTCACTGTCACCGTCACGGATACGGGCATCGGCATCAGCCCCGAGATGCAGGACCGGGTCTTTCACCGCTTCGAGCGCGGTCACGACCTGCCGTCCCTTTATCCCGGGACCGGTCTCGGCCTTACCATAGCGAAGGGGCTGGTGGAAGCCATGGGTGGAACGATTGCCTTGAAGAGCAGTCCCTCTTCGGGCAGCACCTTCTCCTTTACCGTGCCTCTCCGTATCCCCGGTGTGAGACAAGGCACCTTGCCACTGCCCGACGAAGAGCAGGGTAAAGAGAAAGCGCCGTGTTCCGGCGCTGATATACTCCTCGTTGAGGACAACTACTTTAATCAACGCGTACTCGGGGATCTCCTTCGGGGAAGGGGCCATCAGGTTACGGTGGCGGCAGGAGGGAAGGATGCCTTGGACACTGCCGGCCGTCAACGGTTCGATCTTGTCTTGATGGATATCAGGATGCCCGACATGGATGGATTCACCGTTGCACAAAGGCTGAGGGTATTAGGACACAAAGCCGCCATTATCGCCGTTACGGCCGATGCAACGGAAGCGGTTCTGAAGCGGTGTGCCGAAGCGGGCATGGATGATGTCTGTGTAAAGCCTGTGCAAATCGATGTGCTTATGGACAAGATCGAGGCCCTGTGTGGGGTACCGCCGGTGGACCGATGGTCTGATGCGAATGATCTTTACGATCTTTTTGATCCTGATGTTATGCCTGGGCTCAAAGGAGACGGCTCATCTCTTCAAACGTATGTGCGGCTCCTTGTCGGCGACATAGGACGGACCGTCGAATCGTTACGGGAAGCTGTCGACAGTCTTGATTTTCCGGCCATTGCCCGTCTTGCCCATACACTGAAGGGAACGACGGCCGTTATCAGGATCGGCAATCTCAGCGTTCTGTCGAAACGAATTCAGGAAGAGGCGGAAGCCGGCGACGGACCGGCCATTGCCCGTCGTTTTGCCTTTCTTCTGGATGAACACCACAGGGTGACCAAACTGCTGGAGGCTCACTTTGGGGCGGCAAAAACGGGGGAGGAGGGATGAGCAAAGGGGCGTTGATACTTATCGTCGATGACGAGGAGAGCGTGCGTTTCCTGCTGCAAACGAATCTTGCTGCCGAAGGGTTTCAGATCCTCTCGGCGCCCGGCGCCAAGGAAGCCTTAGAGATCCTGAGGGGAGGGGCGCCCGTCGACCTGGTCCTTTCCGATCAGGTCATGCCGGGCATGGACGGGTTCGATCTTTTGAGGGAGATGAAGGTCAGGTTCCCCTCAGTTGCCTTTATCATGCTTACGGCCCACGGCAGCGTGGAGGGTGCTGTCTCTGCCATGAAAGAGGGTGCCCAGGACTATATCCGCAAACCCTGGAAGGCCGAAGGCATGGTTATGACTATCAGAAGGGTGCTGGAGAACCGCCGTGTCCGCGAGGAAAACGTGAAGCTTCGGACGCAACTGAAAACCCTATACGGGTTCGGGCAGATTGTGACGCGCTCCCCGAGCATGGCCGGGGCGATGGCTATGGCGGCAAAGGTAGCTGCGACTCCCAATACGACGGTGGCCGTCTTCGGCGAAAGCGGGACGGGCAAAGAGCTTCTGGCGCGGGCCATTCACTACAGCGGGGACAGGCTTGAGAACCCCTTTGTCTCCGTCAACTGTGCGGGGCTCCCACATACGCTTCTGGAAAGCGAACTCTTCGGCCACGTCAAAGGGGCTTTTACGGGCGCCGACCGGGAGCGACAAGGTCGTTTCGGGACGGCGAAGGGGGGTACGCTCCTTCTCGACGAGATCGGGGATCTGCCGATAGATCTGCAGGTAAAGTTGCTGCGAGTTCTTGAAGAGCGGACCTACGAGAAGGTGGGCTCCGACAAGAAGGTTGACGTTGACTGCCGCGTTATCGTGGCCACAAACCGGAACCTCCGGGCCCTCGTGATGGAAGGGCGGTTCAGGGAAGACCTCTATCACCGCATCAATGTCTTCCCCGTAACGTTGCCGCCCCTTCGTGAAAGAAGGGAGGACATCCCTCTCCTGGCCGAACATTTTCTTGCATCCCTGAGAAGTCAACTGGGCAAGAGACTTCCCGGCATATCCCGAAGGGCCATGGATGAGATGCAGGGCTACGACTGGCCCGGTAACGTCCGCGAACTGAAGAACTGTATGGAAAGGGCCGCCATCCTGAGCGACGAGGAACTCATACGGCCGGACCACCTTGCCATCAGCGCCGCCCTGAACCATAACAAACACATGAGTGAGAAGGCCGGTAAGGTCATCAACCTTGCCGTTGATCTGGAGAATGGGGAGACGACGCTTGACGGCGTTGTTGAAGATCTTCTTCGCCGCACCCTCGAAGCCTGCGACAACAACAAATCCCTGGCCGCCGAAAAGCTTAAGGTAAACCGGAAGATTTTTTATCGGCGGACCTGATTTCAAATCAGCCCTCTTTTTTGTCCTAAAACTGGATAAGTGTCCCTTTTTAGGATACTACCCATGGAGGTCTATCAGTCTAACATGTTGATATTGGGAAAACATATGGTGGCATAAGAGTTGCAACGGACTCAGTTGCTGTGAGGGTGATTGGTTTGATTCTTTGAGGAAGGGAGAATCAGGAAAGGATTTGTAGGAGGGACGTACTATGAAAAAAATCAAGGGGGCATTGGTGGCGCTGACGGTCTGTGCGCTCGTCATAACCTGTTTGTGCGGCACGGGCTTTGCAAAAGATGGGCCGCTTGTCAAAGCGAGAGGCAAAGGACATGTGGTATATGTTCTCAAGAATACGACCGTATCGATCAATCCCCTGGTGAGTGATGTGGGGCACGGCCTGGAGATCACGGAGGTAAAGGCTCCCCGTTACGGCGGCAAGGCGGAACTCGTCAGGGCATCGTACACGCAGCCCTGGCAGTCTATAAAGTATACGCCCGTAAGAGACTTTACGGGATTCGATATCATCGATTATACGATTGTCGATATGTATGGGAACAAGGCGTCGGGTTGGATCACGGCCTATGTATTAGGCAGAGAGTGGAAACGTAAGCCACCTGTTGCTCCTGACGTAAGGGCATTCGGGCTGGAGAACGGTGTGCAGCAGATCGACGTTATGCAATCCGTGATCGTCAGGGAGGGTGGAAAGGTTGCCGTTACGCGTCTGGGTGCGCCAAGCCTGGGCGATGCGGAAATCACAAAAAACGGCCTTATCCGCTATTCTCCCAGAGCAAACATAACAGGAACCGATACCTTCACGTACACGGTAGTTGACGAGAAGGGGGGTTCTGGAACGGGTAAGATCATCGTAAGGCTATTCCCGGAGCACACCGATCCCCCCCTTCAATATAATACCTTTGAGCTCGGTCTCGGCACGGTTCAGCTCCCCATAGTCGCATCTAACGACGTGATCGACATTGCCCGTTTCTTCATAAACGCGAACAAGCATACGGCCAACGGGGCAAAGAACGCGGCCCTGGGCCTTGCGCAAGCCTACCTGACCTTCCTGAAGCTGACGGGGATTGAAAAGACACCGGCTGTCAACCCGGGAGACGAGGCGGCGCTGTCGCGGGTCATCAGGACATTCGGGCCCAACTATTTTCTGTCTACCGTAGTCCAGGAGAGCCAGTTCGGCTTGCCGGAAAAGAGCGGATACTTCCAGCTCGACTTTGAACCGAGCGAGATCGCGGCTGATTCCCTCTACTGCGGGTGGGGAACGTCATTTTCGCGTTACTTTGACTTTCTCAAAGGCGTGAGCCGCGACAAGGTCATCAATGGTCTCAAGCGGCCCATACCCTCTACTGATCCCAACTACGTGCCGGATACCCGGGTATTCACCACCGGTGCGATCATCAAGGCCTATTACGATGCCATCACCTTCTGCTCGTTATCGAGCAACTATCTTTACAAGGTGAATGACTTAATGGGGTTTGCTTTGAATTACCAGAAGAACAGGACCAACAACGAACGGGTGGACATTGCGGTAAAGACACCCGACGGGACCATTACATGGCCCTACAACTACCGTTCCGATACGGGGCTTATGGACTTCTTCGCCCTCTTTTTTAACCGGGGAAGGATTTACGGGAAAGGTATCAACGCCATGAAGGATGACCAGAGCGGCGCCAACCCCTTCACCAAATACTTTACCTACGCTGATGGAGGGGGGTCGGGAGATGACTGGGGTGCCCGGTATATCTATCAGATTCCCGCAGTGTACGAAGAACTGGAAGGCAACATGGCAGCCCAACAATATGACACCGTGGTATCCTTTGCCGACGTGGAAGTCTATCTGAAGACCTTGAGCGACCTCTACGGCGCCGGCGCCATCCAGGCGGCCATTGAACAGGCCAGACGCCTCATGGGGAGCAGGCGATATCGGTATACGTCGGAGGTCTTCTTCGACGTTTTCCAATCGGTTGTTAACATTATCATAGAAGGCCCGGCTAGCGGAGGCGTAGACCTCTATGTTGATCACCTATCGGCGCCCGACATGGTGAAGCCGGGAGACACAGTAGAGGTTTCCCACGGGGTTGTAAACCAGGGAACAATGCAAGCCGGGGCCTTTGAGATCGACCTCTTTCTGTCGAAACAGAGAAACATCGACATCGAGAATGAGCGGCATCTTGCCACGGTGCGTGTCGAAAAGCTGTCGCCGGGGGCTTCGGCATCTTTCAAAACGGTGGTTACGATTCCCCCCGATGTTACTCCAGGCATGTATTATCTCGGGGCGGTGGCAGACAAGAGCGGCGCCGTTGAGGAAACCAACAAACAGAACAACATCCTTTTTTCGGACGACATGATGGCCGTCGCTGTAACGTGCGACACAAACTACATGCAGCAGATTCTGCCGAGAGCCACGTACAACTCCCTGTTCCTCCTGACCGTGCAGAACGATCCTACCATCGCCAATGATCCCGACATCCCCACGCAGGCGTCCATAGCCTGTTTCCCGGACCGTTACACAGCCTATGGCTACGATCGGTTTCTGTCGACCTGGTCCGACATCATAGAGAGAACGGGAGAATTGGTAGCGTGCAGTGGAGACGACACAAAGGATAAGATCGAGCTTGCTGCCATGTTCGCAAACTTTGTCCAGGAGTCGGGCCTTAACATGGGCGACTGGTATTATAATAACAGGCCCAACCCTGTTCCCCGGTATAAGCTGGGGCTCTGCAAGGGCGTCGAAGACAACTGCCCTCTCTATGCGATCTATCCAGTCGACGAAACCGTTTCTCCAGAGTGTCCCCAGTGTGTTCCCGGAAGGCCGGACGGGAAGTGCCCCCAGGCCTGCAGGGACCTTGACCCGTCAATGACGACGGTCCAGCAGTGCAACTGGGAATATGCCTGCTTCTATTACCCCCAGCCCAATGCCCATTACTGTGGCAGGGGTCCCATCCAGCTTACCTACAACGACGCCTACGGCAAGTTCAGCGAGTGGCTCTACAACGGGGACCGGACCGTTCTCCTCGATAAGCCGGAACTTGTCGGGATGGACTATTCCCTGACGCTGCTGTCGGCCTTCCGGTGGTGGACCGTTGCCATGTATTCGGACAAGCCGTCGGCCCACGCAGTCATCAGCGGCGACTGGACGCCTACAGCCGATGACATATTAAAGGGCAGAGGGAACAACTTCGCGACGGTCATTCTTGCCGTCAACGGCGCCCTTGAGTGCGGCAAGGGAACGCCGACGACCCATGCTGTGCAGCGCGCAGAGAACTTTACCAATATCCTGAACGTTCTTGGATTGGGCGGCAAGACCGGATCGTGGGCTGTTTCCGATTGCTCCAACAGTGTTCCCTGGGGCAAGTAAGAAATGCGCTGTAGCGCGGAGGCAAGGGATGGTCAGTTGATTCCTTGCATTTTTGCGGACCCGGTGGCAGAATGGTCTTACAGCGGACGGTACGAATGCCGGCGGGAAAGGAGGGTTTTTCGATGAAAAGATGGTTGTTCGTGCTTTTTGTGGCAGGTATGTTACCGGGGCTCTGCTACGCTGTCGGCCTGGATGAGATCATCAAGGGGGTAAGGATTCCCGGCATCGGCGGGGCGAGTGCGGGTCTCGACGACGGCACGATCACATCGGGACTGAAGGAGGCGCTGGCCGTCGGTACGGGCAACGCAGTGGCCAGCACCTCGAAGACGGACGGCTATTTCAAGAACCAGTTCATCAAAATCCTTCTGCCCGACAAGCTTCAGACGGCGGCCGACATCATGGGCAAGCTGGGGTACCAGAAACAGGTCGATGATTTTATCCTCTCCATGAACAGGGCGGCCGAGAAAGCAGCGCCCAAGGCTAAGGAGTATTTTGTGGATGCCATCAAAGAAATGACCATCCAGGATGCGACAAAGATACTGAAAGGGAGCGACACGGCGGCGACGGAGTACTTCAAATCCAAGACCTACAAGAAACTCTACGCCGAATTCAAGCCTTCCGTGTCCGAGAGCATGAGCCAGGTGGGTGTCGCGAAGTCTTACAAGGAGATGGTGGGTACATACACGTCAAAGGTCCCTTTTGCCCAGACGGAAGCCCTTGATCTGGACCACTACGTGACCACAAAGTCGCTTGACGGACTGTTTTTCGTGGTGGGCCAGGAGGAGCGGAAGATCAGGACAAACCCGGCAGCGCGGACGACGGATCTGCTCAAAAAGGTCTTCGGAAAGTAGCCTTTTCAGATCTTGACGAGGGTGTATTGTCGAGTCCCCATGCCGAGGCTCTCCGCATGGTCAAGCTGAATGTTCCAGTCTATGGATGGGTAGAGGGCGCGCCATTTGTCTTCGTTCAAATGAACGTGTTTCTTCAGTGCCGTATTGGGCAGACCATCGGCCATGTTTACGAGATCCGATGAGGCTGCATCGATGGCCACAGGATTGTCGGATGCCAGTATCCCGATGTCTCTCACAATTGGGGCATCGCTATTGGGGTAGCAGTCGCAGGCCGGACTGACCTGGACGACAAAATTGATGAAGAGAGCCTTCTTTTCCTTCTTCTTTAGGGCCCCGAAGGCATACTCGGCCATCTTTTTCTGAAATACGTCGGGGGATTCGTTCCATTGAATCTCGATGGCCCGTTGAGGGCAGACGACGATGCACTCCCCGCAACCGATACATTTCTTCGTGTCGATGGACGCCTTCTTGGTCGTCACTGTTATGGCATAGACGGGGCAATAGCCGATGCATAGCCGGCATCCGACGCAAAGCTCCCCGTTTACGGACGGGGCAACAGTTGAATGTTGCTCCAGCTTGCCTTCCCGCGTGGCGCACCCCATACCGAGGTTCTTTATCGTGCCGCCAAAGCCGGAAAGCTCGTGGCCCTTAAAATGCGTCACGGCAATGATGGCGTCGGCATCACGAATCTCCGCCGCAATGCTCACATCTTTCAATATTTCGCCATCGATCTTGACCTTGGTGCCCCTCCGCCCTCTTAGGCCGTCGGCGATGATGAGGGGGCAGTTGACGACGGAAAAATCGAAGCCGTTTCTGATAGCCGTCGTTAAATGCGTCACGCTGTCGGAACGGGAACCGGTATAGAGGGTATTCGTATCCGTTAGGAAGGGGTGCGCCCCCAGCGCCTTCACATGGTCTACGATGACCCTCAGAAAAATAGGCCGAATGTAGGCTGTGTTGCCTAACTCACCAAAATGAAGCTTTATGGCCACGAGGTCGCCCTTCTTGACCTTTGTACCCAATTTAGTGCGCCGAAGAAGGTCTCCCACCTTGTCGAGAAGGCTTCTCTTTGGCGTTGTTCGCATGTCGGTATAGAGCACCTTGGACATGGCATATCTCCTTTTTTGGTTGGAATTACAGCAAGATTATGTTAATAATACAGGGACTTTGTCAACACTAAGGAGGTCCGATGTTAAATCTTTCGGAAAAACATATACTCATACAAAAGATTGCAGAGAAGATTGCCCGGGAGAAGGTTGCTCCCAGGGCGAAGGAAATAGATGCAACAGGTGCCTTTCCTTGGGATCTCGTCGACATCTACAAGAAACATGGTTTTCTGTACCTTATGCTGCCGGAGAGGTTCGGAGGTCTGGATGGCGACATCACGTCCCTGTGCCTTGTCATCGAAGAGTTGGCCAAGGTTTCGGGGTCGGGCTCCCTCGTTCCTCTCGCCCACAACGTAGGGCTCATGCCCATTATGGTGTCTGCCAACGACGAGCAGAAGGAATATATCTATAGCAGGATCTGTGAACCCGATAAGATGCACCTTGTTGCCTTCGCGCTGACGGAGCCCGACGCCGGTTCCGATGCGTCGCACATGCGGACGAACGTTACGAAGGATGGCCAGTATTATTATCTCAACGGCAAAAAATGCATGATAACGAATGGGGCCAATGCGCAGGTCTACACGGTCTTTGCTACGACGGATCCGAAGCGCCGGACCGAGGGCATATCGGCATTCTATGTGGAGCGTGATTATCCGGGGGTTATTATCGGCAAAAGCGAAGACAAGCTCGGCATGATTGGTTCCGACATTACGGAAGTCATGTTCGACAATGTAAGGTTGACGAAGGATAATCTCTTGGGCCGGGAGGGCCAAGGCTGGGATATCGCTATGTCGACACTCAACCTTTCCCGCCCTGCTGTCGGGGCCCAGGCCGTCGGTATTGCCCAGGGTGCCCTTGATTTTGCCGTAGAATACGCGTGGAAAAGGGTTCAGTTCGGACAGAAGCTCGCAGACTTCGAGGGTATACAGTTTATGGTCGCCGATATGGCAACGGGCGTCGAGGCGGCGCGCGCCCTCGTGTACGACGCAGCCCACCTGTTGGACATGAAGGTTTACACCAGAGACAAGATGAGCGCTATCGGTGTCGACAAGCTATCGGCCATGGCCAAGATGTATTCGGCAGACGTTGCCATGAAGGTGACGACAGATGCCGTCCAGATCCTGGGAGGTGCGGGGTACACGAAGGAGTATCCCGTGGAAAGGATGATGCGCGACGCCAAGGCGACACAGATTTACGAGGGCACCAATCAAATCCAGCGCCTTGTTATCGCTCGGGATATATTTAGAAAATTTATGGGGTAACGCGTTACTCCATTTTTTCGATAAACTCGAATACAGGTATTGCCGGAAGGGTAACGAACTGAACGGTTCCCCGTGCTCCGAGCTCGATGGACAGGCGGGCAATCGCTTCGTTGGTCGGTGCGTCTAAAATATTGATGAAGTCGTACTGACCTAAGGTTGCATACTGGGCCAGCACCTTGCAACCCATCTTTTCGATCTCTTTGTTGACCTCTTTGATCCTTTCGGGATTGTTCTTGATTGTTTTTCTACCTTCGTCGGTTAACGTGCTCATCATGATATAGACTGACATGCGGACACCCCCGTAAATGTTTTGATTAGTATACATCACCACCCCCTATTGTCAATACGAAATTTGCACTGTTAAGGATGGGGCGGTCTTTATCGCACCTCACTTGACCCTAACCGAAGAGTCAGATACATTAAGGCTGGCGGAGACCCTGCAATGGAACGCCGCGAAGCGAGCCACCATGATAACGGCTATATGGTACGAGATATCGATCTACTTGGGCATAGGGCTGATTATAGCTGCCATAATCTCAATAGCCGTCTGGAGGTGGAAGGCTGTGGCGGCCATAGCCGTTGTCATAGTGGCGGCCATTTGTGCATACTGGCTGCCCATGGGCCTGAATCAGTGGAGATTCTTTCGAATCGACGGGCAGGATAAGTGGATCATCGTCTACAGCCCCGACCTGGGTTCCAATCCCTTGGTGCAGCTCAGGTTTCTTAAAAGCGACAGACCAATCCTCGCAGAGAACGGTATCAGCTTTCGCAACCCCGCGCTGTCCGCGAGCGGGCTACGGATGACCTTCTCCATGTCCAATGCATCGGGCGAAGAGCACGGCGGTATGGCAATCATAAATGTTGACGGAGGTGGGTTCCAAAGACTGCTGCCCGCCGGCGTTCAGGCCGAGGGCATTTCGTGGTCGCCCGACGAGAAGCACATTGCATTTTGGTGCGGCCGCAATGCCGAAACTGAAAGTATGGATCTGTGCCTCTTCGACATGGAGGGGAAAGGCTCGCGGGTGCTTCTCAAAAAGGCGACGTTCTATGGCAGTCCCTTTGCAACCTCCTGGTCGCCGGACAGCAAAGGCATTCTTTTCACGTCCATCGAAGGGGATGTGTCGATTGTCGATAGGCACACGCGGAGGGTCATGCGAGTGGCACGGGGGGAAGCCCCCTCTTGGTCGCCTGACGGGACAACGATCATATACAGGGAGGGCATTCCGTATTCGAGACGACCCGATGAGAGGCTCCGGTACTTTGCAATAGGCCCCGATGGAAAGAACAAAAGGCTGGTTTTTGAGGGGGGACCGCAAAAGTGGGATGACGGCCAGGTAACGCAACCGGTAGTCTGGTCTCCCGACAGCCGGTTCATACTTTTTCTGAAGACCTATGATCCCGTGTTCGACACCAACTTTTCAAAGGTCTACCTGCTTGAAGTGGCGAGCGGGGAGAAATATCTCGTTGCAAAGAAGAAACACATTCAATCCTGTTCGTGGTCCGCGAGATAGACGGCCAGGGCATTTCGCGTCCCAACAGTCACGGTGAGAACCGGTGCAGAGGTAGGAATTGGAAGACAAACAGATAGGGAACATATACGCTAAAGTGCGGCAAAGGCTGACGAAGCCGGACGACCTGTACCTTATTCAGTCCGTCGAGTTACAGAGACTGGCGGTCTGTGTGGGAGAGTCAATAGTGGATCTGTACGATGCTTCAACCTCCCGCTTCGGTCAGGGTATTCGCGAGAATTCCTTCAAGACGCCCGTTGGTCTCCACCGGGTGAGGGGCAAGATCGGTTCGGGAGCTCCCCTGAGGCGAATTTTTAAGGGGCGCAGGGACACTGGGATTGATTGGGACGGGTGCTTCGGTGAGGACAACCTGATCCTTACCCGCATACTCAGGCTGGAGGGACTGGAAGAGGGGATCAACAAGGGCCGGGGAGTGGACTCGTATGAGCGGTTCATTTACATCCATGGCACCAATCGCGAGGATCTGGTGGGTACTCCGCTGTCCCATGGCTGTATAGCCCTGCGCAATGCTGATGTCGTCAAGTTATTTGAAGCGGTCAGGGAAGGGACCATCGTATACATCGACCCTGTGCCCGTAACGGTCCGTGACAGCAAGCTGCGAAGCATCCATTTCACGGGAATTTTCGGGAGCGGCATGAGCGCCTTGGCCCAATACCTCCGTTTTCAGGGCGTGACGGTTTCCGGTTCGGACCGGCTCATCGATCACGAGAGCACGAATCCAATCAAAGGAGCCCTCGAAAGCCTTGGCTGTATCGTGGTGAAGCAGGACGGCTCGGGAGTGACTGAAGGGGTTCAGGCGGTATGTGTCTCGACGGCCATAGAGGACTCAAACCCCGATGTGGCTGCTGCCCGCCGCTTTGGCCTTCCCGTTGTTCACCGATCTGAGCTTCTGGCCGCCGTAATGAGCTCGAAGACGACGATCGCCGTAGCCGGAACCAGCGGAAAATCCACCGTCACCGCCATGATATTCGACTTTCTGACTGCCTGCGGAAAGTCTCCCTCTCTGATGAGCGGCGCCCCTTTGCTGAGCTTGGAAGGGCAGGGAGTGATTGGAAATGCCTTCAGTGGCGGCTCCGACCTGCTGGTGGTGGAGGCGGACGAGAGTGATGGAACGATCGTCCGGTATGCCCCCGACATGGCGGTCATCCTGAACGTTTCCAAGGACCACAAAGACGTGGAAGAGCTTACGGAGCTTTTTCGAGGTCTCATATCCCGGTGTGCCTGGGTTGCCTCCAATGCCGATGACCCCGTTTTGGCCTCCCTTCCCGCAGCGGCACGCTTCGGCGGGAGCCCTACCGCCTCGTGGAGGGCGGACCACGAAAGCCTGCACCCTACCTTCGTGATCCTTGTCCGGAACGGCATCAAGTATTGCCTGCCCATGCCGGGAGGGCATAACCTTGAAAACCTTCGGGCGGCCCTCTGCGTCTGTGATCATCTGCGCTGTGACGGACAGGTGCTTGCCGGTGCGGCCGGCGGATTTCAGGGTGTTGGACGGCGGTTCGCTATTACGGAGACAAACGGTCATATACGGGTCATTGACGATTTTGCTCACAATCCTGCTAAAATAGCGGCGGCTCTGAGAGCGGCGCAGGGACTCTCGTGCAGAGTACTGGCGGTTTACCAGCCACATGGCTTTGGTCCGACGCGGTTCCTCAGAAAAGAATATGTGGCCGTCTTTCGAGAGGTTTTTCGCAAAAACGACTCACTGTATCTTTTGCCCATCTATTATGCCGGAGGCACGGCCGACAAGAGTATCAGTTCCGATGATATTGCAAAGGACCTCTGCCCTGTTGCATTCCACGTGAAGGCGCTACGGGATCGCAGGGAGTTGCTGGCGGACCTGAAGGCCCATACAAAACCGGGAGACTGCATCCTTCTCATGGGCGCCCGGGACCCATCACTGCCGGCCTTGGCCCGTGAGATCGTTGATATGTGTGGCGGCCGGAAGGGCTAAAATTTGGTTTCCCTATTGACATGGAAAGTATGTTGAGTAATAAGTATTATAATATATAATGTGGGGTCGGGTGGGTAGGTTCCGCTGGCACGGCCCCCAAAGTCAACCAATCTTTGAGGGAGGCCCTAATGGAACACGAGTGCCCCATATGTGGTTACCTGTATGAAAAGAGGCCCCAGAAGATACCCTTTAGCGATCTTCCGGAGACGTGGCGATGCCCTCTCTGCAATACGCCCAAGAAGGCCTTCGTCGAAAGGGCCCGCTAACGGCCACGTGAGTGCTTCGGGCAATTGACGGGCTTGCTGCGAGCTCTACGTCGCCCCGGTGGCTACGCGAGGGTCCCGGCCTGAAAATGTGTCGAGACATGTTCCGTTTTGCAGTAGGGTTCTCCCCATGAGAGCATGGCTCTTAACCATTGCCGATCCAGCAGTGCAGGCAAAGTTGCTCCTTCGGCAGACCGATGGCCTCGATCATATCGCCGATGCGCTGGTACCTGAGGGTCGTGACGTTCAGCTCCCGCCCAATCCACTGGACCATCGCTGTGTACTTATCGGAGCTCTCGTCGAGGTAATCGCCGGGCTCTTTGGGTTCGTGCCCTTCAAGGGCCTGGATCGCCCTACGGGCGACCAATTCGTTGATGGACCGCGTAGAAAGGGCAAACCTGCACGGAAACATGAGCGGGGGGCATGCGGGGCGCACATGCACCTCTTTGGCGCCCGACTCCCAAAGCTTTTTGACGGTATAGTTTTTCAACTGGGTGCCACGGACGATGGAATCCTCGCAAAGCACGATACGATTTCCGGCAATAACCTCTTTGATGGGAATGAGCTTCATTCTCGCCACGAGATCGCGAATCTCCTGGGCAGGGGGCGTGTAGCTCCGGCCATACCCGGGGGTATATTTCACCAAGGGCCTTCTGTAAGGAATGCCTGAGGCCATGGAGTACCCGATGGCATGGCCTACCCCGGAATCGGGTACTCCCGACACAAGATCGGCCTCCACCTCGTCGTTCTTGGCGAGAAAGGCGCCACAACGCTCCCGCACAAGCTCCACGCTGATGCCCTCGTAGGTCGAGGCAGGGTAGCCCGTGTAGATCCACAAAAAGGAGCATATCTGATGTGTCGGGCCGCCTTTGAAGCGCTGCTTCAGGCCTTGCCTTCCGAGATGAATGATCTCGCCAGGCTGAACGTACTTCGTTATCTTGTAGCCTAAATTGAGAAAGGAACAGGTCTCCGTAGCGACGACAAAGTCGCCGTCCCGTTCGCCGACGACGAGTGGAGTTCTGCCCATTCTGTCACGAACAGCGTAAATACCGTCCTCCTTCATAATCAGAATGGAAGCAGAGCCCTTGATTCGGTCATAGAGCCTCTCGATCCCGTCGATAAGCGAAGACCCGCGGTTAATCAGTTTGGCGATGAGCTCCACTGAGTTAACGCCGCCACTGGACATCTCGCCGAAGGTCTCCCCTTGATGCAAGAGCTCCGAGGCCAACTCCCCGACATTATCTACGAGGCCCGCGGAGACGATGGCAAATGTACCAAATTTGGAACCTATTATAAGAGGCTGGGCATCCCGGTCGCTGATGACGCCGATACCGAAGTTGCCCATCATATCCTTATATTCGTCGTAAAACTTCGATTTAAACTGAGACTTGCTGATGTTATGGATACTGCGGTAAAAGGTCTCGCCAAGAACGGCCATGCCCCCATATTCTGTTCCCATGTGAGAATGATAGTCCGTCCCATAGAGCAAATCGCTTGCACAGTTTTTTTTTGACACGACTCCAAAGATGCCGCTCATGATGCCTCCGTACAATAGTCTAAATTTACTTAATGATACTACCTCGCCGGGATTTTCTCCAGACCGGGTATCGATACCCGGGCGGACCGACCCCAAAGGCGTTACAGCCCGAAAGTGGTCTTTACCCGCCTTGACCTTTTGAGGTACTGATACCAGCACCCGAGGTATGCCACGGTGACGGCGCTGTTAACGACGCTGCCGCCAATTATTTGTTTTTGAAAATCAGCCGCAACGCCGACGATCGATGGGAGCACAAGCCCGAAAATGGAATAGAGGCAGGCCGTGAGCAAGTACTTTTTTGCCAGGCGCACCCCGTTCGGCAACGTCTTCCAGAGCGAGACGCCGGCGTAGATGCTGAAGACCGCCAGGCCGATGCTGCATCCTCCATTGATGAGGATGAGTCGCATGAGCTCAGGATGGTTTTCAAACTCGGTCTTTGCCAGATTGGTCACGACAAAAATGTTCAAAAGCATGGCCAGGGGGTCAAAAACGGTCAGGCTGAGGCAGAGCAGCAGAAGCCACCCCCTGATCCCACGGAGGTGGGCGTCGTCGTTCATCATGGTAAGGCCTCGTTTCGTATCGTCATGATTTATCGCTTACATTAGTACCACATCTGCCTTGGCTGCGCACTATAATACAGCAGGGCGGCGCGCCAACAATCCGTTGACAGATTCCCATCCCATCGGCTAATATAAGCCCATCATGATAGAGCGTTATACATTAAGCCGTATGGCAAAGGTGTGGACCGAGGAAAACAGGTTTCGTACGTGGCTCGCTATTGAGGTAGCCATATGCGAGGCTTACGCAGAACGTGGGGCCATCGCCAAGGAAGACCTGCGGGTCATCAAAGAAAGGGCGGCCTTTGACGTCGGCCGCATCAATGAGATCGAAAAGCGAACGAAGCATGATGTGGTGGCATTCATCGAATCGGTAGCTGAATTCGTGGGACCTTCCTCCAAATATATTCATATGGGTGTTACGTCATCAGATATCCTGGATACCTCTTTCTCCTGCCTTCTGAAAGAGGCGTCGGCCATACTGCTCGCCGACGTGGAGGAGTTGATGGCCGTTTTGAAGGAGAAGGCCTATCAGTATAAGCTGACGCCCATGATCGGTAGGACTCATGGGATTCATGCTGAACCCATAACCTTCGGGCTCAAGATGGCTCACTTCTACGACGAAATGCGACGTAATCACGAGCGGCTCACGGCCGCTGCCAGACGGGTAGGGTGCGGAAAGGTTTCCGGTGCCGTGGGTACGTTTGCCCATGTGGAGCCATTTGTCGAGCAATACGTCTGCAGCGCCTTGGGACTGGAGGCGGCACCTATATCGACCCAAATTGTGCCCAGGGACTATCATGCCGAGTTCTTCACTACCCTTGCGATCATCGGTTCATCGGTAGAGAAGATGTCCTTAGAGATTAGGAACTTACAGAGAACGGAGGTGGGCGAGGCAGAGGAATTCTTTCAAAAAGGCCAGACGGGCTCGTCTGCAATGCCTCACAAGAGAAACCCGATTGCGTCGGAAAACCTCTGTGGCCTGGCTCGGCTTCTCAGGGGCTACGCCCTGAGCGCCCTTGAAAATATACCGCTCTGGCACGAGCGCGATATTTCGCATTCATCTGTCGAGCGCGTTATTGGCCCGGATGCAACTATACTGCTTGACTACATGCTTGAGCGTCTGAAAAACATGTATCGCAATCTCATCGTTTACCCCCAAAGGATGGCCGACAATCTGGCCATGTCGCAAGGCCTCCATCACTCCGAGGCTGTCCTGCTCGCGCTCATAGGCAAGGGGTTGACCCGCCAGGAGGCCTACAAGCTCACGCAGGGCGTTGCCATGAAATGCTACGAAGGTAAGCTTGATTTCGTGGAGGAGCTGAAGAATGACGAGGCGGTAAGGTCTTACCTAAGTATGGCCGACATCGATGGCCTCACCGATAACAGGCACTACTTTCGCTTTGTCGACAGGATCTTCGACCGCGTTTTCGGTGAGACGCAGCCTGTAAAAAGTTAGGTTTCAGGCCTGGGCTCGCAGCCGGGCAGCTTCGCCGCACAGATATATTTCATGTGGAGATCGTAGAGCAAGTCTTCAATAAGACGGTCCTCGGCTTCCGTCAGATTTCCCCGCGTTTTTTCCCTTAACATCTCAATGATATTGATGGTCTGGTTTGCCGAAGGGAGATTGACCTCTTTGCGGTTAGATATTGGGTCGGGAAGCTCTCCGAGATTCACGAGAGCCGATGTGGAAAGCGAAAGGACAAAGGTTGTAAAGGTTATCTGGGGCAGAAAGTCTTGGTCGATGTCGACGGGCCGGTCCATTGCGCTCCTCCTATAACAGGGTGTCTAATTTTATCGGAAGAAAAAAGATATTGTTCTTCCTCTTCACTTGATAGAGAACATAGTTCCTCTTCAAGCCCTCCAGCATATAAGCGTTAAAGTCCTTTTCCCCCTTAACCCGGTTGTTGTTAATCTTTATGATGACGTCGCCGGCCTGAATTCCACTCTTGGCGCCGATACCATTCTTAAAAACCTTTGTGGCCACGACGCCCTCGTTGTCTTTAAGCTTAAACTTCAGCTTGGGGTATCCTTTGATGCCGCGAACGCGCATACCGCACAGCTTTTCGTCGAGGGGGACAGGTATATACTTGGCCAGTTCAAGGACCTGAAGGTTTATGTCCTGGAACTTTGGGCCTCGCTGTAACTTCAGGCTTATCGTCTCAGAGACCTCCGTGCCTCGGAGCAGGCTATGGAGCTTCATGCCGTCCTTCACCCTTTTCCTGTTAATCTCCACAATGTGATCGCCGACTCGCAAACCCGTGGCTTCGGCCGGGCTTCCGGCGATGACCTTGCTAACATAGAGGTAGGAACCACCCGTTCCCTTTCTCTTGTCGATAAAGAGGCCCAGGAGGGGTCTTTGGGCATCCCCTTCAAGAAAGTCATCCAACATGTTGAGCACGTCTTCCATGGGGATGGCAAACCCGATTCCCTTGCCTTCCCCATATATGGCCGTCACTATGCCCAAGGGCCGGCCATCTTTATCCAGCAGGGCGCCTCCGCTGCTGCCGGGGTTGATGGCTGCGTCGGTCTGGATGAGGTTCATGTAAGTCCGGTTTTCTATGCGAAGGTTCCTCCCAAGGGCGCTGATAACGCCCATTGTGACGGTGCTCGATAAGCCATAGGGGTTTCCTATGACAATAGCCGTCTCTCCAACCTTTACCGGCTTCCTTGGCGTAGCCTTAAGGAAGGGAAAGGTCTCGTCTGCAATGATCTTAAGCAGGGCTATATCGAATTCCGGATCACTGCCCAGAACGTAGGCATCGTACTCCTTGCCGCTCAGGAACTTGACCCTTATGTTCACTGCCTTGGCGATGAGATGTTCGTTGGTGACCACAATGCCTGTCGGGTCGAGGACAACGCCTGAACCGATGTTTTCGGAAAACTCCTCCTCATCATCCTCGTGCTCGAACAGCCTCTTGAGCAGCGACGGACGCTTTACCTCAGGCACCTCTTTTGTCCACTCTTCGGTTCTGATATTGACGATGGCCCGGCTCACTTTGGAGACGACGTCTTCGATGCGCGGTTCCGCCGACAGGTCCCCATGCACAAGACCGGACAAGAGAAGAAGAAAGACTACAAGAAGAAATCTCTCAGGCAGGCGGGAATGGTTCGCAGTCGCGCCAAGCCGCATTCGTCTAATACCAATCTTCCTTTCTTTGTTTTTTCTTAAGGCACTTCTTGACCGAGTCCAGGATTATGCTGGCCACCTCGTCTTTAGACATGCGAGGCACCTGCTTGACGTGACCCGTAGTCTCGACAATAGTCACCTCATTGTCGTCGGAACCGAATCCGATATCCGCCTTGGATACGTCGTTGGCGACGATCAGATCGAGCTGCTTTCGCTTGAGCTTATCTGCAGCGTTTTTGGTTAGATTCTCCGTCTCGGCGGCGAAACCGACAAGCACCCTGTGCTCCTTCACTGCCCCCAATTCAGCAATTATATCCGGATTTTTCTCGAGCTCCAGAGAAACTATCGCATCCGATGTCTTTTTCATTTTTTGACAACTTTCCGTTCGACAGCGAAAGTCGGCGACGGCCGCCGCCTTGATGATGACACTACATTCGCGAAACCGGTCCATGACGGCATTGCGCATCTCCACTGCAGTGGTGACCCGAATGACCTCGATGTCTATTCTGGGCGGCTTGACATAGGTCTGGCCGGTGATAAGGATGACTTCGGCACCCCGTCGACGGGCAATCTTTGCCAGGGCGTAGCCCATCTTGCCTGACGACCTGTTCGTTATGCAACGGACGGGGTCGATGAACTCCGTCGTGGGTCCTGCTGTTACCATGATCTTTTGGTCCTGAAGATCTTTCAGGGTGAACACGTCTTCCATGGTCTCGACAATGTCCTCGACTTCTGGAAGCCGTCCCTTGCCCGAAGTTCCACAGGCCAGATCTCCCGCGGCCGGCTCGAGGAACCGAAAACCGAGATCCTCGAGCTTCTCGATATTGCCCTGGACGATTCTGCTTTCCCACATCTTTGTGTTCATCGAAGGAACGAAGAGCACCGGTACCGTTGTGGCCATGACCATGGTGGTCAGAAAGTCATCGGCGATGCCATTGGCAATCTTACCAATAATGTTTGCCGTTGCCGGGACAATGACAAGGTGGTCGGCAATATCGGACAAGGTCACGTGGCCTATCTTTGATCCGGAAAACAATTGAAACATCTCATGAATGACCGGATTACCCGAGAGTGTTTGAAACGTAAGCGGCGTCACAAACTCCATGGCATTCTTGGTCATGACAACGTGTACATTAGAGCCACGTTTTGTCAGTTCGCGAACGAGCTCTGCCGTCTTGTAGGCGGCGATACCGCCTGTTATTGCAACAACAATCTCTTTGTTCTTGAGGTTTGAGTGGTGCTGTGAGTGGTCTGCGGTCATTCCGTACCTGCCCGATCGTTAGATATTGAGCCCCAGTCGCCTAATAAGGCGTGTAAACAGATTCGCCTTCGGTACATATGTGGGAGAAACAATGTCTATTTTTCCCACCTGGTCATTTTCAACATAGACGATTACTTCGCCCAGTTTCTGCCCCTCGCGAACCTCGCCCTTTATGCTTTCCGGGATAGAGATCTCTTTCCTGATGTTTCCCTTTTTGCTCTGGGGCATCGCGTAGGAGAAGCCGGCCCCTGCTACGCCCTTAATCTTCTTAAACTTGCCGTCAACGAGATTGACGTCCTTGTCGATCACCTCGCCCTTCTTCACAATGGGGATAACCTTGTATTGACTGAACTGCGCCTTCAGTTTCTCCATGGCAAACTGGTCACGATACTTGCCGGTAGGGCAGGCCATAACCGCTGCGACAAAGCGTAGGTCCCCACGCTTTGCAGTGGCAACTATGCTGAAGCCTGCCTGGCGATAAAAACCCGTCTTCAGGCCGTCCACCTCCGGCATTTTGACGAGAAGCTTGTTCGTGTTGGTGAGCGTAAAGGTTTCGCCCCTAAAGCTGTCCGTTTTGCTTGAAGTCCATTCAAGCAGCTTGGGGTACTTGAGAAGTTCCCTGGAAAGCAGGAGCAGGTCGTTGGGGGAGACGATGTCCTCCTTCTGGTCCTTGGCAGGAGGAAGTCCATGGGGGCTGTGAAATTCGCTGTCGGCCATGTTGAGAGCTTTCGCCTTCTCGTTCATGAGGGTGACGAATGCGTCGCTGCTACCAGCCACGTGCTCGGCGATGGCATATGCAGCGTCGTTGGCAGACGCTATCATCATGGCCTTCATCATTTCCTCCAAAGGGAAGGACTCCCCCTCTTTCAGATACACCTGACTTCCCCCTATTTTCGAGGCAGCTTTTGACACCGCAACTTGATCACTCAACTGAAGCTCCTTGCGGGTCACCTTCTCCAGCACGATCAGGGCGACCATGAGCTTAGTGATGCTTGCAGGGGGCAATTTTGCGTGCAGCTCTTGGCTTTCAAGTACCTTGCCGGTCGAGGCCTCCATGACGGCAAAGGCCTTGCACGTCTCCGGGGTCTGGACTTTGGATTCCGTTGCCGGTCGGCGGGCCTGCTTTGCCTTCTTTGAGGAGGCCTGCCTGGCCTCCGTAAGGCCGACCGTTACGGTGAGAAGAAATAAACTGGCGATGCAGATGGTGAGTGCTCTTCTCATGTGTTCCGATCCCTCACTTCAGTTTGTCCACGAATATTTTGATGAGGTCTATAGGAATCGGAAAGACGATGGTAGAGTTCTTTTCCGTTGATATCTCGATTAGTGTCTGAAGGTAACGCAACTGAAGGGCCATGGGGTTGTGGGACAGAATATCCGATGCCTCGCTGAGTTTTGTGGCGGCCTGGAACTCTCCCTCTGCACCAATGATCTTTGCCCTTCTTTCCCGCTCGGCTTCTGCCTGACGGGCTATGGCCCGCTGCATCTCCTGCGGAAGGTCGACGTTCTTCACTTCAACGTTGGAGACCTTGATGCCCCATGGTTCGGTATGGGTATCGAGTATTTCCTGCAGAGTCTCGTTAATCTTTTCCCGGTGAGACAAGAGGTCGTCCAGCTCGGCCTGGCCAAGGACACTTCTCAGTGTTGTCTGGGAGAGCTGACTCGTGGCGTAAAGGTAATTCTCCACGTCGATAATGGCCTTCATAGGCTCTATGACCCTGAAGTAAACGACGGCGTTAACCTTGATGGACACGTTATCCCGTGTGATGACGTCCTGAGGCGGAACGTCAAGGACAACCGTCCGGAGGCTTACCTTGACCATCCGGTCGATTACGGGAATGAGGATGATCAGCCCGGGTCCCTTGGGCGTCCCGAGGACCCGCCCAAGGCGAAAGATGACGCCCCGCTCGTATTCATTGAGGATCTTGATGGCACTGACGAGAAAAAAAACGACTAAGACGAGAACAAACAAATACGGGATCATCATGGCGCTTCCTCCCTTTTGACCTTCACCTTCAATGCCGTAACATCGACGACCACGACCTTGTCGCCTTCGGCGATAGGTTCATCGCTCGTTGCGTTCCACCGCTCGCCATGGATGAGGACTATACCCTTTGATAGTATGCTCGTCTTGGCTACGCCCGTTTCGCCGATCAAACCCTCCCGTCCTGTTTTGACCTTGGATAGCTGAGCCTTGATGGCATAAGATATCACACCAAAGAAAAATATACCAGAAAGGACGGCCACGGCGGCGATAGACTTCCACGAGATGGACAGCCCGTCTCCGGGGAGGTCGATAAGCATTATGGAGCCGATTACAATGGACACGATTCCGGCGAGCCCGAGGAGTCCGTGGCTTACGATCTTCAGTTCAAGAACAAAAAAGATGACCCCCAGAAGAATAAGAAAGAGGCCTGCATAACTTATCGGCAAGGCTTGGAAGGCGTACAGGGCCAGGATAATCGATATGCCCCCGGCTACGCCCGGAAAGATGGCCCCAGGGCTGTAAATTTCAAAAAGTATTCCGTAAATGCCGATCATCATCAAGATGTATGCCACATTGGGATCGCTGAGGTAGGAGAGAAAGCGATATTTGAAAGGCATCTCCATATCGACCCTCTTAACCGAACCGGTGTCAAGCTTTATCCTGCCTTTCTTGGTTTCCACTGTACGGCCGTCGACAGTTGCCATGAGCTCGTCGAAGTCCTTCACGACCATATCTATCACCCTTTTTTCAAGGGCCTCATTGGCTGCTATAGACGCGCTTTCTTTGACGGCTTTGGCGGCCCAGTCCACGTTGCGGCCCCGCTTGGCGGCTATGCTACGGACGTAGGCCTCGGCGTCTTTGACGACCTTTTGCATCATCTCCTTGTCCGGCTTGTCCTTGCCCACGCTGACGGGGTGCGCTGCACCGACATTGGTCCCCGGAGTCATTGCGGCGATGTGGGAAGCCAGAAGAATGATGGCTCCGGCAGAAGCGGCCCTCGCTCCCGATGGGTGAACGTAAACGATGATCGGCAGCGGTGACTCCATGATTGCCTTAACTATTTCTCTCATCGATGTGTCGAGGCCGCCGGGAGTGTCGAGGAAAATCACCAGGGCGGTGCCACCCTTACTACCGGCCGTCGCAATGCTTTCACTTATGAAAGTCGCTGTAGGCGGGTTGATGGCACCACTGACCGTGACGACAAAGACATCGCCGGCCGAGGCCGCTGAAATACTCAAGAAAAGAAGAGCGACGATGCCTGCAATGGTGAGAGGCTTTTTCATTACAGACGAAATTTCTCTCGCAAGGCCGCCTCCACCGCTTCGGGAACGAGCCCCTTGACGGAGCCTCCAAAGGCGGCGACTTCCTTGATGGTCCGTGAACTGACGAAGAAGTAATCCTTGCTTGTCATCATGAAGAACGTGTCCATGTCCGGGTTGAGGTTTCGGTTCATTGATGCCATGAGGAATTCGTATTCGAAATCGTTCATAGCCCTCAGGCCTCGTATGACGAACCTGGCCCCAACCTTTTTTGCGTAGTCGACAAGGAGACCGTTAAAGCTGTCTATGATGATGTTATCGTTGTGGGCCACGGCCGTCCGTATGAGCTCTATGCGCTCTGCAACGGTAAAGAGGCCCTGCTTCTCAATATTGTTTGCCACAGCCACGATTACCCTATCGAAAAGCTCCAAGCCTCTTCGCAGAATGTCGAGATGTCCGTTCGTAATGGGATCAAAAGAACCGGGATAGACAACGATTCGCTCTTTCATCAAATGCTCCTTCACGCAGAAATTTCTTCTTTTACCAATAGTGTAATAAAGGTATCTCCGTATCTTTTCTCCGATAACCTGACGAAGCCGGGAAAAGGGTTGCGGGAAAAACAATCCCGTTTTGAATGCTCCAGAATAAATACGGCTTCAGGAGTGTGCAGGGGGTAACGGCTGAGGAGACCCATGGTCTCGCCTATAAGGCCTTGTTCATAGGGGGGGTCAAGGAAAATCATCTTATAAGTATAGTGCCTTTCGAAAAGAAAGGGAATTGCCCTCTGCGCACTTATGTTGAGAGCCTGCGCCCTTGGTTGCAACGAGAGGCGTCGCAAATTGAGCTCTATGGCCCGAAATATCTGCCTGTTGCTCTCTACAAGGGTAGCCGATCTGGCGCCCCTGCTCAGGGCCTCGATGGCAACAGAGCCGGAGCCGGCAAAAAGATCCAGAAAGTCGGCGTCCTCCATAGGTCCGACGAGGTTGAAAATCGCCTCTCGCACCTTCGCCGCTGTATAGCGGGCTATGCTTTCGAAGGGTAGGGCAACGCGCTGCCCCTTGAGGGCCCCTCCGGTAACCCTCACGGTCCGCATGGTATTTCGTTCCGTTCACCGTCAAAGAGCGCGTCGGCTACTTCTGCAATGCTGCTCATTCCCCTCACTTCCTGTGGCCTCAAATACAGTTTTACCCTGTTGATCTCGCTAAAGAGCTGGGCAAGCGTGGCTATGTAGCGCTCCTGCATAGCCTTTCGGGTCCTGTGAAAGTCGCAGTCTGCCTGCCTTATAACGTGGTTGATGATCAGATTTCCTACCGTGAGCCCGTTCAGCTCAAACTCTTGCACAATACGCTCGGTAAGTCTGACGCCGAGCGCCTCGGGAATGGTGACAAGCACGTAGCTTGTAAGTCCCGGATCGCTGATAAAGCGGACGATCCCCTCCGACAGCGCCTGCCAGCCCGAAATAATCTGGAGAAGAGTTCTTTTGGAATTCTTCAGCTTTATCGTGTCGCGCAACCTCTCAAAGTAACCGTACACATTCAGGTAGAACTTGGTCGCAGCCTCCAGGTGAGTCAGAAAAAGCTTTGGAAGGCTTAGCAGCCTCAAGGTGTGGCCCGCAGGTGCGGTATCCCAGACGACAACATCGTAGGAGCCCTTGTTCACAAGGTCGACTATGAAGCTGAGCATGTACTCTTCTTCAATACCTGGGGCCGTTCCAATATAATCGACAAAATCGTAATCTACATCGGCAAAGGAAGAGACGACCTCATAAATCTCCGGCCCGAAGCGTTCCTTCCAGTTCTTCAAAACCAGTTCAGATGAGATTTCCATACCGAAGAGGTGCATGTTGGCATAGACAGGGCGCTCCTCTTCCCCTAAAGGGACGTCGAATATGTCCGAAAGAGACGGCGCAGGATCGCTTGATATAATGAGCACCCTCTGGCCCTCAAGCGCCTTCCTGTAAGCTATGGCGGCAGCGCAGGTTGTCTTCCCGACGCCCCCTTTGCCGCCCACCATGATGAGTTTCAGCGTGTCTCCCGTAAATTGAAGAGGTGTCATTCGTCCTTTTTGATACACCCTTTTCCCGCCAATCTTCAACAGAATTTTTGCGATACCCGCCTCCGATCCGACAAATTTCAGCCAACCCCTTGATGGAATAAAGAATTTCCGGTAATCTTCTATATGGGTTAGCTGGGTAGGAAGGCAGGGTAGGAAGGCAGGGTAGGAAGGCAGGGTAGGAAGGCAGGGTAGGGGTCTATTATGCTTGAGATATACGAAACAGTTGTCAAAAACCGCAGTGTGGGAATTCTTGTCATCGACATGAGGGGTTCGGTGCTTTTTGCAAACGATGCGGCGAAGCAGATGGTGGAACTGAAAACGCCGTCCCGCATAGAGCCCAAGACGTTTCCCGTTGACCTGGGAAACGTGAAGCAGGCGATTCGGGAGGGGACGTTCAGGTTGGACCTCATTACGGTAGGGACCGGCGGCAGAAAAGCGCTCGTCCATAGCTCGAGGCTTGTGCGCAAAGGGGAAACGGCGGGCATACTTCTTATTTTTATCCCATTGGGCCCACAGGAGCAGGAGTTGGCCGAAAAAATGGATTCATACCGGCGTCTGACCTTTGACCCCGAGGCCATTATGGAGAGCGCCTATGACGGACTCTACGTCACCGATGGTGATGCCAACACGGTGCTCGTCAACAGGGCCTACGAACGAATTACGGGCATCAACCGCAATGAAGTTATCGGAAAAAACATGCGCGACCTCGTCACCGCGGGGGTACTTGACCGGTCTGTAAGCCTGGATGTCATAGACAAGCGAGAACCGATTACGATCATGCAGGAACTGAGAGGGGGAAAGAAGGTGCTCGTAACCGGAAGTCCTGTCTTCGAGAGGAATTCGTCAAAACTTGCTCTCGTTGTTACGAACGTGAGGGACATAACGGAACTGATAGAATTGAGGGATAAGCTGCACGAACGGACGCTGGAAGCCAACCGATACTTGGCCGAACTGGACAAGATGAAAATGTTGCAGCAGCAGGAAACGAAATTTGCGGCAAAGAGCAAGAAGATTCTAGACGTGCTTGACACGGCCATCAAGGCGGCCCAGTTTGACTCAAATATTCTTATTACCGGTGAATCGGGGGTTGGAAAAGGCCTCCTCGCGCGACTGATTCACGAGACGAGCGGAAGAAAGAACTTTCCCTTCATTGTGGTAAATTGCGCAAGCATCCCCGACGATCTTTTTGAGAGCGAGCTTTTTGGTTATGAGCCGGGGGCATTTTCAGGGGCGAGCGTCAAGGGGAAGAAGGGCCTTCTGGAGGTGGCAGACAAAGGTTCGGTGTTTCTCGATGAAATAGGCGATATGAGCCTTCGGCTCCAGGCAAAGCTTTTACGGGTCATCGAAGAAAAGGAAATGATTCGTCTTGGATCCACAAAGACCATAAAGCTTAACGTGAGGGTCATAGCGGCCACCAACCAGGATTTAAAAGTGATGATCGAGGAAAAGAGGTTCAGGCAGGATCTTTTTTTTCGACTCAATACCATATCAATCCCCATTCCCCCCTTGAGGGAACGCCGGGACGATATAATTCCACTCATTCAGTATTTCATGGATAGGCTTAAAGACCGCTACGGCATTCACAAAGAGGTAAGCCCCCAGGTTACCCAGGTTTTGATGTCGTATCCCTTTGCGGGCAATGTTAGAGAGTTGTCAAACATAATAGAACAGGCTTTTCTCATTAGCCAGGGACAGACCATCCAACTGGAGGATCTGCCGCCTCAGGTAAAGGGAGAAACAGTCAGTGCCTCCGCCGTTACGGTTGAGGGGGAGGGCGGTTCCTACGAGGAAATCATTAATCTTGTTGAATACCGCTTGCTAAAGTCGGCTTTGGAGAAGTATGGTAGTACGCACAAGGTCGCCCGGGAACTCGGAATCAGCCAGAGCACCGTGGTAAGAAAATTAAAGAAGCTCAACATTAGTCGCACCGAGGAGTAGCACGTATCCACAATTTTTCTCCCGCCCAGGCATCCAGGCACGGTAGGCAGAACGCTATTTTTGATTAAGAACGGGGCTGAAAAGAGTGTATACTTGTCCATTCCCCATTTAGGAGGTTACTGAACAGATGTCTGTAAGAGTCAGATTTGCGCCAAGTCCAACCGGTTTCTTGCACATTGGGAGTCTTCGAACGGCGTTATTCACGTACCTTATCGCCAAGAGTGGCGGAGGTCGGTGCATCCTGCGTATTGAGGATACGGATCAGGAAAGGGAAGTTCAGGGGGCCGTCGAAAGTCTTATAGAGATTCTTCGCTGGGTCGGCATCGCCTTCGATGAGGGGCCGCACGTCGGGGGAGAATATGGGCCTTACGTGCAGAGTCAGAGGCTTGACATATATCACAAGCACGTCAAGACTCTTCTGGAAAAAGGTGATGCGTACCGTTGTTTTTGCAGCGCCGATAGGCTGAGAGCAATGAGGGAAGAGCAGCAGGCAAGGAAGCTGCCGACACAGTACGACCGAACCTGCCGAAACCTGAGCAATGACGAGGTGACGCGGAGATTGGACGCCGGCGAGAGCTTTGTTGTAAGGCAAAAGATGCCGCTTGAGGGGGAAGTGGTGGTCTACGACGAAATTCGGGGGGAGATTCGGTTTAACGCCCTGACGCTCGACGACCACGTTCTTGTTAAATCCAATGGCGTTCCGACGTATCAGTTTGCCAACGTTGTGGATGATCACCTTATGGAGATCAGCCATGTGACCAGGGCCGACGAGTGGCTGCCTTCTTTTCCGAAGAACGTGCTTCTGTACGGGTCCTTTGGGTGGGATATGCCGAAGTTTGTTCACTACCCGGTGATTTTGAACAAAGGCGGAGGTAAGCTCAGCAAGCGGCACGGCGATGTAATGGTGGAGGAGTTTCGGGACAAGGGCTATCTGCCGGAAGCGCTCATCAATTTTTGCGTGCTTCTGGGCTGGCATCCCAAGGACGACAACGAGATACTTTCATTGGAGGAACTGAAAAGGAATTTCGATATTCGAAGCATCGGCGCCAGTCCGGCCATTTTTGACGTCGATAAGCTGGAATACTTTAACGGTTACTATATCAGGCGCATGTCTCCTGAGAGATTGCTAAAGCTTTGCCTACCGACGCTAATAAGCGCCGGGTTTATAAGAGGGCGTGCCGACGGCGGGTTTGAAACATGCTCCGGGGGCAAATCAATTACGGAGGAATATCTCAAGGCCGTTGTGGCGATCGAACAGGAGCGGATAAAAAAAATCGCCGATATAGCCGACATGGTTTCATTCTTTTTCACCGAGGAGCTGAGCTATGAGCCGGGACTTCTCGTGTGGAAAAAGATGACGCTGGAGGAGGCGGCAGGGAATCTTAGAGAGGTTCTCCCGGTCCTTCGCGGTATCGGGCAGGAGGAGTGGGCAACCGGTGTCATAGAGGAGGCCATTGGGTCCCACATAAAATCGGCAGGCTTGAATGTGGGCAGCGTCTTGTGGCCGTTGCGAACGTGCCTGACGGGGAGAAAGGCCAGCCCCGGTGCCTTTGAGGTGGCGGCAGTACTGGGGAGGGAGGAGACACTGAAGAGGGTCGAGAGGGCGATCGCCCTAATCTGAGGAGTAGAAGCCAAATCAGGTAAGTCCAAGCATGTCGTTATGTTGGACGGATGAGAGGTCCTACCCGTATGGCTGATTCAGTCATGCATCGGTGTGATTCATTTAAGACTCAAATGGGGATTACGGTTCCATCACCTGCAGCTAACATGTTGATTTCCCAGCCATCGGTATGTAATGTAACCATGGCACATAAATTGCTTCGAAAAGTATCATCCATATGAAGCTGTTTTTGACATAGGCAACACAATACTCAACTTTAAAAGGAGGAGTGTCATGAAACTGAAGGTATTGGCTATGCTGTTGATCGCAGCAATGCTGGTTCCTGTGGCCGCTGTGTATGGCGCTGAGCCGATCAAGATCGGTGCGCTCTATACGATGACCGGCAGGGGCGGCCAGTACGGCAAGGACTCGGAAGTGGCGATTAAGATCGCGCTTGATGAGGAAAATGCAAAGGGGCTACCGGGTGGGAGAAAGCTGGAAGTCATCATAACGGATGACAAAAATCCGCAATATGCTGTCAGCGTGGCGAAACGATATATAACGGACGAAAAGGTTAAATTTCTCTTTGGCATCATATCCTCGGCAATCGGGCTTGCTGTTACGGAAGTGAGCAAAGAAAACAAGGTCATTTTTGTCGGTTCCGACCATGCGGCGACGGACCTGACGGCGAACAAGTTCCAGAAGTACTACTTCAGAAGCTCGAACAATACGTTTCAGTCGATGATGGCCGGCGCTTACTACTTGAAGGATGAGGTAAAGGGCTGGAAGAAGATCGCCTATATCGGCCCCGACTACGCATACGGTCGTGACCAGTGGATGGAGCTCAAGTGGGGGCTTGACAAGCTGGGCGTGAAGTATGAAGTCGTTGGCGAGTACTGGCCAAAGCTCTACGAGCCGGACTATACCTCTTACATCACGGCAATTATGAAGGCGGCCCCGGACATTCTGGTGGCAGGGTTCTGGGGAGGCGACACGGTATCTTTCATAAAGCAGGCGAAGCCATACAAACTTTTCGAGAAGATGAAATATTTCCACGTTGATGCCGGTGGTAACTATGAGGCTCTGGCGGCATTGGGCGCCGATATGCCGGCCGGTATCATTCTCTCGGCCCGCCACCACAACAACTGGCCCGACACGGCCGCAAACAAGACCTACGTTCAGAAGTTCTATAAGGCTACCGGAAGATACCCTTCCTACGCTGCTGAGGGTGCCTATGTGGGCATCAAGATGATAGCCGAGGCCATAAGGAAGGTTGGAAACGCCGATGACACGGAGGCTCTGGTAAAGGCCCTGGAAGGAATGAAAGTTCCGTGCCCCGAGGATCCTGCCGGCTTTACATCCTACATCGATCCCACATACCACCAGATTGTCCAGGTGCAGGCTATCGGCACGACGGTCAAGAACGATAAGTTCCCGCCTGCCAAATACATGCTGGGCAATTTGAAAGTTTACCAGGCCGATAAGCTTTGGCCCATGCCCGAATATGTTGAGTACCTGAAGAAAGTCAAAAAGTAACTTAAGAGAAGGGCTTAGGTATGGATATTAATACAATTGTCGCTCAGTTTATCAGCGGGCTCTCCGTGGCAATGCTGCTCTTTCTCGTATCGAGCGGGCTGACATTGATCTTCGGGGTCGTCAATGTGCTTAACTTCGCTCACGGGTCATTCTATCTGCTGGGTACCTATTTTGCCTACCAGATTATGCAGTTTTTCAGCAACTTCTGGGTCGGTCTGATCGCGGGCACGATAGGCGCGGGAATCATCGGAATGATCATAGAGTTCCTATTTCTCAGGCGCATATACGGACGGGCACAGGAGGGCGCTTTTCAACTCCTGATGACATACGCCTTTATTTTGATCCTTGATGATGCAGTGAAGTTCATCTGGGGCCCTGAGTATAAAACCATACCTAAGCCCGATATCTTTTCCGGGTCAGTTAGTTTCGGGGACATCGTCGTACCGGCATACAACGCTTTTATCATCGTGGTCGGTATTGTGGTCGTTCTCTTTGCCTGGTATTTCCTGTCACGTACGGACAAGGGCAAGATGGTAAGGGCTTCGTCCTTGGACAGGGAAATGCTGGGCCTCCTCGGAAGCAATGTTCCCCTTATCATGACCCTGACCTTCGGTGTGGCCACGGCCATGGGAGGCCTTGCAGGCGTGCTGGCGGCGCCCATGCGGACGGTAACGCCCGGTGCCGGTATCGAGGTGATCATCGATTCGATGATAGTCGTGGTCATTGGAGGCTTCGGTAATTTCTGGGGTGCCCTGCTGGGGGCCCTCATTATCGGTGAAGTCCTTTCCTTTGGGATTCTCTGGATGCCGGAGCTGGCAACGGTTCTCACCTTCATTGTCATGATTATCGTGCTGATCGTAAAGCCGGAAGGCCTATTGTCTCTGAAAACAACGGGGAGGAAATAGCATTTTGAAAAGACTCAAGGATTATTTGCCCTGGATCATATATTTTGTACTCTTTCTCGGCCTTGTGGCGGTGAACCCAGGTGAACATTACACACACCTCGTAGCCCGTGTGATCATATTTAGCCTCTATGCCGTTGCCTTCAACCTGCTTTTTGGGACGACGGGCCTCGTATCCTTCGGTCACGCTTTGTTCTACGGCATAGGAGCTTACACCACCGGTATGCTGGCTAAATCCATAGGGCCGGAATTCTTTATCGTTTATATTTTCTTAGGGGCGATACTCGCAGCCGCGGTGTCCGTACTGATCGGTTTGCTGACGTTGCGCCTTACCGGAGTGTACTTCACTATGCTTACGCTCGCCTTTGCTCAGCTTGCCTGGGGGCTAACCTTCAAGCTGTATCACTTTACCGGGGGTGACGACGGCATTCAGGCCATACCAAAGCCTGAATTGCTGACCGGCGGCGTCACAAAATACTATCTTTTCAGCTTGGCCGTAGTGACAGTGTGTGTTTTTATTCTTTGGAAAATTAGGCGCTCTCCTTTTGGGGAGGTGCTTAATGGTATACGCCAGAATCCCCAGCGGATCACGTTTCTTGGCCTGAATGTTTACAAGAACCAGCTTAAGGCCTATGTCATCACGGCCTTTTTTGCGGCCGTAGCCGGAGGTCTCTATGCGGGGCTTGACGGAAGCATTCATCCGGACATGCTGCATTGGCCCATGTCGGGGAATGCAATCCTGATGTGCACGATCGGGGGCATGGGAACCTTTTTCGGGCCCATCATCGGGGCGGCTATCCTCACGGGCCTTGAGGAAATCGTTGGAAAGTATACTGAATACTGGTCCTTCAGCATCGGCGTCGTGGTGCTCGCCGCGGTCCTCCTCTTTCCAAGAGGTATCCTTGGTATCAGGGGAATATGGGGAAGAAAAGACAAAGTGGAAAAAAAGGAGACGGAAGTTGTCTGCAATACTTGAAATCAGAGACCTTGACAAGCATTTTGGCGGCATTCACGTTACAAACCACGTGAATATTCAGGTGCAGCAGGGTGAGATGTCGGCAATCATAGGTCCAAACGGGGCGGGCAAAACGACCTTCTTTAACCAGATTACGGGCTATATCCCCTCCGATAGTGGCGCTGTTGTCTATAAGAATGTCGACATAACCCATGAGCGACCGGAAAAGATCGTGAAGATGGGTATGGTGAGGGCCTTCCAGGTGGCCAGCCTTTTTCTCGAGGAAACTGTATACGACAACGTCTACCTCGCCGGCCTTGCCAACTTTGATAAGAATGCGAAATTACTTGTTAACAAGACGAGATTTAAGGATATCAAGGAGCACACTGACCTTATTCTTCAAAAGATCGGCCTTTTTGACTGCAGGGACTTAAAGGCATCAGAGCTTTCGCACGGCGACCAGAAGATTCTTGATATAGCCATAGCGCTCACTCTGGACCCCAAAATCCTGCTCTTGGACGAGCCGACTGCCGGAATGGCTCCTGATGAGCGGGTGAAGATGATGCACCTTCTCAAGGAACTCCATGAGTATTTTCAGCTCACGACCATATTTATAGAACATGATATGGATATGGTGTTCGGGATTGCCCAGGTGATCAGGGTGCTTGTTCAGGGTGAGCTAATTGCCGAGGGCGATCCGGATTATATCAGGAACCATGAAAGGGTTATCGAAGCCTATCTCGGAAAAGAGGTGTTGTAAGATGGCAGAAGTCTTAGTCTCTGAAAATCTGAACTCATATTACGGAAAAAGCCACATCCTATTTGATGTAGGCTTTTCGGTCCGGCAGGGAGAAACGCTCTGTCTGATGGGTCGAAACGGAGCAGGGAAGAGCACTACCTTCAAGACAATCGTCATGTTGATTCAACCGAAGCGCGGCAAGGTGATTTTCAAGGGCAAGGATATAACGGGAATGAAGCCTTATCAGATCGCCCGGCTGGGAGTGGGCCTTGTGCCGGAGGACCGCAAGATCTTTGGACCGCTCTCCGTTAAGGAGAATCTGGTTCTTGGAACGTCAACGGGTAAGAAGGGCGTATGGAGTTTGGATATGGTTTACGATTACTTTCCTGTGCTCAAGGAATTTCAGGGCCGGCCCGGGGGAACGCTTTCCGGCGGCGAGCAGCAGATGCTCACCATCGCCAGAACGCTCATGGGCAATCCCGATGTCGTCCTTCTCGATGAGCCAAGCGAGGGGTTGAGTCCCGTCATGGTTAAGACGCTCAAGGATCTGGTGCTCAAGTTGAAGGAAGTTGGAACCACGATACTTCTATCTGAGCAGAACATCAAGTTTGCCATGGCCGTATCGGACCGGGTGGCAATCATCGATAAGGGATATATTCGGTACGAGGCCGATATTGATACGTTCAAGTCGGACGAGGGAATCAAGAAGCAGTATTTGGCCGTTTAACAGTCTAATCCCCCTCTTCATAGATGTCGCTATTCGGGCCGATGCAAAAATGCATCGGCCCGAATCGTATTTCTATCATGTGAGCCGGCTGCAGATGCCGCTCCGTGCGGCTGCGCATCAGGTTTCAATGAGGAGCTCATTTATAGGCGTAATATCAATAGGTTGGCTCTTCGCTCCAAAGGCCGGTGGCGCGCGCCGACCGGATTTGTGAGTGGCACGCAATTTGCTATTATTAATTTACATGGAGCTCAAGACGAAGGAGGTATAGATTATGTCTCTCATGACGGGTAAAGATTATATAGACAGTTTAAGATCAGTGAAGAAGAGAGTGTTCCTTGGCGGGACGGAGTTGAGCAATTATGTTGATCATCCCATCATACGTCCCTCCATCAACGCATGCGCAATGACCTATGAGCTTGCCCATGACCCCCAGCACGAGGCGCTTCTTACAGCGAAATCAAGCCTTACGGGAGAGAAGGTGAACCGTTTTACGCATTTGCACCAAAGCTCCGAGGACCTGGTAACGAAGGTGAAGATGCAGAGGCTCTTGGGCCAGCGAACAGGGTGCTGCTTTCAGCGTTGCGTGGGCTTTGACGGATTCAACGCCGTGGATTCCGTTACCTATGAGATGGACCAGGAGTTGGGGACGGAATACAACAAGCGTTTTCGCGAATACCTCAAGTTTGTGCAGCAAAAGGATCTTGTTGTGGACGGGGCCATGACGGATACAAAGGGCAACAGAAAGCTCCCTCCGGCGGACCAGGAGGACCCGGATCAATTTGTGCACGTCGTCGAAAGGAGACCTGACGGTATTGTAGTCAGGGGCGCAAAGGCACACCAGACGGGAGCCGTCAACTCACACGAAATTTTGGTTATGCCCACGCAGACCATGAGGGAGCAGGACAAGGACTATGCGCTTTGCTTTGCTGTTCCGGCTGACGCGCAAGGGATTCTTTACATTTACGGCAGGCAGTCCTGTGATACGAGAAGGCTCGAAGCAGGCGACATTGACGTAGGCAATGCGGCATTCGGGGGCCAGGAGGCACTCATTGTTTTTGCAGACACCTTTGTTCCCTGGGAACGGGTCTTTATGTGTGGAGAATACCGCTATTCAGGTGCCCTCGTAGAGCGCTTTGCGGGCTACCACAGGCAGAGTTATGGCGGCTGCAAGAGTGGGGTAGGAGATGTTCTGATCGGCGCTGCCCAGGCAGTAGCCAGGATCCAGGGCGTGGAGAAGGCGGCCCATATCAAAGAAAAGATCACCGAGATGATCCACTTGAACGAGACCATCTATTCCTGTGGTGTCGCCTGTTCGGCCGAGGGGAAGCCTACGGCGTCAGGCACCTACCTCATCGATCTCATGTTGGCAAACATATGCAAGCTCAATGTGACCAGATTCCCCTACGAAATATCGAGACTGGCACAAGACGTCGCCGGAGGCTTGGTTGTAACGCTGCCCATGGAAAGCGATTTTCGGAGCCCGGACGTAGGTGCGTATCTGGAAAAGTACATGAGAAGCGCACATACATACAGCACAGAGGACCGTTGCAGGATACACCGGCTCATCGAGAATCTTACCCTCGGCATGGGAGCCGTCGGGTATCTTACTGAATCGATGCACGGTGCCGGTTCGCCGCAGGCTCAGAAGATTATGATCGGAAGGCTGGCGAACCTGGACTATAAGGAGCAGATTGCGAAGGATCTGGCAGGCATCAAAGGGAATTGAGAAGATCATTGATGGCAAGGATACGTTTCTGCGGAAACTGCAATCCCGATGTCCATCCAAAAAAGGTGCGGGCGGCTCTGGTCGAGGAGGCGTTTGAGGCAATCGAAGAGATCCTCGTAGATGGCTGTAGCCGGGCCTGCCTGAGCAAAAAGGTACTGGCCGAAGACAAGAAGGAGAAGGTTGCCGTGATGACCGCCAAGGAAATAGTGAGGAGACATCAATGAAAGGCTGGCTTGACCATTACAAGGCGCGTTTGTGTTATCCCGCGGATGCCGTTAAGTTTGTAAAATCAGGGGATCGCATCGTTTTTTCTCACGCTGCAGGAGAGCCCCGCCTTCTCCCCGGAGCACTCATGCAAAGGGTAGGAGAGCTAAAAGGGGTTGAGATCGTTCACATGGTCCCCATGGGAGAAGCGCTGTACTGCCGACCGGAGTTTGCTGAGAGCTTTAGACACGTGGCGCTTTTCTCGGGAGCAGCGACGCGTGAAGCGATATGGGACAACAGGGGAGACTATATACCCTACCTTTTCAGCGAAATACCCTCACTATTCGGTGACACGCTGCCTATCGACATCGCTATGGTTACTGTTTCTCCGCCGGACGCGAATGGGTTCTGCAGCTTGGGTGTTTCTGTCGACTATACAAAAAAGGCGGTTGAGACGGCGGGCATAGTCATAGCCGAGGTTAACCGGACGATGCCGCGGACGTTGGGAGATTCTTTTGTACACGTCACGGACATAGATCACTTTATCGAAACCGACGTGGCCATTCACGAATTGAAGGCCGCCACGCTGACGGATGTGGAGAAGAACATTGGGAGACACGTGGCCGAGTTGATCGAGGACGGATTCTGTCTCCAGCTTGGGATCGGCGGAATTCCCGACGCTGTGCTCATGTACCTGACGAACTTTAAGGACCTTGGTGTCCATTCGGAAATGATCTCGGACGGAGTGAAGCATCTTGTCGATAAAGGCGTGGTCACAGGCCGGCGCAAGACGCTTCATAAGGGAAAAATTGTGGTGAACTTTCTTATGGGTTCTCGGGAGTTCTACAACTGGGTCGACGACAATCCGATGATTGAGATGCGAACCGTTGATTACACAAATAATCCCTATATAGTAGCGCAAAATAAGAATATGATTGCAATTAACTCGGCGCTTGAGGTAGACTTACTGGGTCAGGTTTGCGCCGACACGCTGGGACCGAGACAGTTCAGCGGGGTAGGAGGCCAGCTTGATTTCGTGAGGGGAGCCAGAATGTCTCAGGGCGGTAAGGCAATCATTGCCCTCCCCAGTTCGGCCAAGGGTGAAGTCTCACGTATCGTTTCAACACTGAAAAAGGGTGCGGCTGTGACGACGTCACGAAACGATGTTGATTATGTGGTGACGGACCATGGGATCGCAAGTTTGAAGGGAAAGACAGTGAGGGAGCGGATGAGAGGGTTGATTAATGTGGCCGACCCCCGGTTCCGAGAAGCTCTAACGAGAGAAGCGTTTGAAATGTACCACGTAAAGCTGTAAGGAAACGCAGCCAACCAGCAGGGTTCGAGGGTTTTTCCAACCATTCTACCCCCCTTTCCCTTGAACCCTGTTTCTTTTTTCTACCCGAACCGCCCCGTGATGTAGCCCTCTGTTCTTTCATCTTTCGGCGCCGTGAATATCTGAGACGTTTCGCCATACTCGACGAGCTCCCCGAGAAGCATAAAGCCGGTGTAATCCGAAACCCGGGCAGCCTGTTGCATGTTGTGCGTGACGATAAGAATGGTGTATTGCTCTTTAAGCTCCATCATCAGCTCCTCGATACGGAGCGTGGCAATAGGATCCAGGGCAGAACAGGGCTCGTCCAGGAGAATGATCTCCGGTTCGATGGTAAGAAGCCGGGCAACACAAAGCCGCTGTTTGGTCTCCTCCGACAGACTCAGGGCCGGCGCAGCCAGTTTGTCCTTTAAGTCTTCCCAAAGTCCGACGGCCCTGAGGCACCTCTCGACGATCTCCATGGACCGGCGTTTGCCCCACAGGCCATGGACCTTTAGCCCATAGGTCATGTTTTCCAAGACGGAAAAGGGAAACGGGTTGGGCCGCTGAAAAACCATACCGACCCGCTTTCGCAGTTCCACGATGTCTATGTCTTCCAATCTTTCGTTCTTCACAAAGGCATCGCCGCTCAGCCGGACGTCGTCGATGAGGTCATTCATCCGGTTAAAACAGCGTAAAAGGGTAGATTTTCCGCAACCGGAAGGACCTATCAGGGCTGTTATGGCCCGTTGGTAAACGCAAAAATCCACGTTCTTTAGGGCATGAAATGTGCCGTAAAAGAGGTTCAGGTTTCTCGTCTCAAGGGCGTATCCGTCCATTATCCAAACTTTCCCTGGATATAATCTTCAGTCTGTTTTTGAGAGGGCGCCGTGAACACCCTTTCTGTTACGTCGTATTCAATGAGTTGGCCGAGATAAAAGAATGCCGCATAATCGGTAATGCGGGCAATCTGCTTCGTGTTGTTGGACACGAGAATGATGGTGTAGTCCTTCTTTAGTTCGCTCAATGCCTCTTCTATCTTGGCCGTTGAAATAGGGTCGAGACCGGAACAGGGCTCGTCGAGAAGGACGATGTCGGGTTTGAGGGCCAGCGTGCGGGCAAGGCAAAGCCTCTGCTGCTGACCGCCGGACAGCTTGATGGCCGATGTGTGAAGCCGGTCCTTGACCTCGTCCCATAGGAAGGCCTTCCTGAGGCTCTGTTCGACGATCTCCTTAAGATCGTCCTTTTCTGCCGAGCCTTTCAAGCGGGGGCCGTAGGCGATGTTTTCAAAGATTGATCTGGGCAGGGGAATAGGCACGGCGAAAACAGTCCCTATCTTCCTTCTCAAAAGAACGGGGTCCTGATCGTCGCTGATAATGTTCGCCCCGTCGATGAAAACCTGACCGGCGATTTGCGCGTTGCCTTCGAAATCGATCATTCGATTGAGAACGGATATGAAAGTGGATTTGCCGCTACCGGAAGGCCCCATAAAGCCAGTAACCGTGTTCCTTCGAACGCCGATGGTAATACCTTTGAGAACTTCCTCATTACCAAAGGATACGCGCAGATTTTTTGCTTCGATCTTCTTGTCCATGCGTTTTTTGTCAGGAATATCTTGATATGGCCTTGTTCATCAGGTAATAGGCAAGGATGTTGATGAGAAGGATGCTCAGAACAAGAACAAGGGCCGTGGCATATGCCTTTTCCATAGAAATGCCCTCGCGGGCCAAGATATAGAAGTGGACGGCCATGGTCCGGCCGGAGTCGAAAAAGGACCTCGGCAGCCTCAGGGAACTCCCCATAGTGAAGATGATGGCCGCCGTTTCTCCTACGGCCCGCCCTATGCTTAACATGATGCCTGTCAGGATACCGGGAATGGCCGATGGAAGGACGACTTTTCTGACCGTCTCCCACTTCGTTGCGCTCAGGGAGTAGCTTACCATTCTGAGGTTTGTGGGCACCGCTTTGATTGCCTCCTCGCTGGTCCTGATGATGGTCGGAAGAATCATGATGGTGAGCGTGAGAACCCCTGCAAGGAGGGACCATCCCATGCCCAGCTTGATGACAAAAAAGATGAAGCCAAAAAGTCCGTAAAGGATAGACGGTATGCCGGCAAGCGATTCGACGCCAAAACGGATGATTTTAGTGAACACAGATTCCTTGGTATACTCTGTTAGAAAAATGGCTGTTCCCACCCCCAACGGCGTTGCCAGCAAAATGGAGAGCAAGGAAAGCAGGATTGTGCCCACAATGGAGGGGAAGATGCCTCCGTGCCGCCCCATGTCCTCAGGGTAGGAAAAGATAAATTCGAGGCTAAAGTGTGGAAATCCTTTTACAAAGATGATGGCCACAATGACCACCAGGATGGTGACCGTAAAGTAGGCTTGAAGGTTGAAACCGTAGCGCGCGATCCGGTCGACCAGCCTCGGATTTATCCTCATTTGGACGATCTCCGCCTTATACCGAAATTGGCTATATAGTTGAGGATCATAATAATTACCATAAGGACGACGCCTGTCGAAAATAACCCCTTTCGGTGGTCACCGGTGGCGTAAGCGAGTTCGAGGGCGATATTGCCCGTTAAGGTCCTCAGGGGGTCAAGAATGCTCGTAGGTATTTTGAGGGCATTACCGGCTATCATGATAACGGCCATGGTCTCGCCGATGGCGCGGCCCATGCCCAGTATAAAGCTTGCCACAATGCCTGACCGTGCAGCAGGGACGATGACCCGGTAAATGGTCTGCCATTTCGTTGCGCCCATGGCAAAGGAACCTTCGCGGTAGCTGCGCGGAACGCTGGTGAGGGAGTCGAAGGAGATGCTGATGATTGTCGGCAGGATCATGACACCCAACACGATGGACGTGGAGAGGAGTGAGAACCCCGATCCTCCAAGAAGTGTCCTTACAAGGGGAACGATATAGATTACCCCGAGAAAACCATAGACCACCGAAGGAATACCGGCGAGTAACTCAATGGCTGGCTTCAGGAAAAGTTTCAGCTTCTTTCCTGAGTACTCAGAAAGATAGATAGCGCAGGATAGACCAAGGGGTCCCCCGATGGCCAGGGCTCCGAGAGTAACGAGAAACGACGATACAATCATCGGAAATATGCCGAAGGAGCCCTTTGTCGGTGCCCACTTGAAGCCGCCGATGATGCTTGTGGCCCCTACCTTGAGGAAAAGGGGAAGGCCCTCAGCGAGGATGAATGTGAAGATGAGAAAGAGAAAAAGGAGTGACGATAGAGCAAAAAGGATGAGTGTCCATCTTACGAGACGCTCTTTGGAAAAACCCTGATCAATCATAGAAGCCTATCAAACCTTCCTTTTTAAGGATGCTCTGCCCGTCCTGCGACAAGACGAACTCAACGAATGTTCGGGGGTGTTCGGTCAGTTCGCCGTTGGTGACATAGAGAAAGGGCCTGACAATCTTGTATCTTCCTGTTTTGATGGCGCCCATCGTTGGAGGTACGCCATCTATGCTGAGCGGCTTAACCCTGCTGTCAACGAGACCCATGGAGATGTATCCTATAGCATAAGGGTCCGTCGCCACGACCTCTTTTACCGAACCGTTGGAATCCTGAACCATGATCGAGTCGTCTATTTCCAGGCTCCCCATGACCAATTCCTCAAAGGCCCCACGCGTGCCCGAGCCTTCCTCTCTCGTGACGGCGTCTATTCTGCGATCGATCCACCCTAATTCGCTCCAATTCCTAATCTGTCCCGCAAAGATTCGGCTTGCATCCTGTAACGTGAGTGCCGCCAACGGGTTGCTGGGATGTATTACGAGGGCGATGCCGTCGTAACATATAGTGATGGTGTTCAGGTTTTGTTCCCCATCCTTCAAAGACCTGGATGACATCCCTATCTCGACGGTACCGTTAAGTACGGCCTGTATCCCCGCCGTTGATCCTCCTCCCTGAACATCGACGGTGAAGGCCGGGTGGTCGACCATGAAGTGTTCGGCGAGCTTCTCGGTAAAGGGCATGACTGACGTCGATCCTGCTATTGTGACGGCCCTTTTTCCCTTTCCGTGCGGGTCAAGGGACTGTGTCGAACAGCAGGGGAGCAGCACAACGAGAAGAAGTATGCACCATAGCTTGAGGGCCACCGGCTATTCCTCTTGGCTGTCCAGGTGCCGTATGATTTTCCCTTCCACCATAAATATGACCAACTCTGCGATGTTGACGGCGTGGTCGGCCATGCGCTCGAGATACTTAGAGATGAAAAGCAACCTCGTCGCTCTCGATATCGTTTTTGGATCCTGCATCATGTATGTCAGAAGCTCCCGGAAAATCTGGTCGAGGAGCTGGTCCACCTGCTCGTCGTCCCGCGTTACCTTCCAGGCTGTCTGGACGTCCTCTTTCACGAATGCATCGAGGCTCTCCTTCACCATCTCCTGTACGGTTTCGGCCATCTTGGGGAGGTCAATGTAGGGTTTTAGCTGGGGCTCCAGGTTCAGTTCCTGCACGCGCTCGCAAATGTTGACTGCCATATCCCCGATTCTCTCAAGGTCATAGTTGATTTTTATGGCAGTGGTAATAAACCGAAGATCCCGGGCGGCCGGTTGGCGGAGCGCCAACAGCTTAAGGCAGAACTCATCGGTTTCCACCTCCCTGGCGTTAAGAATGTGATCGTCCTCGATGACTTGGTGCGCCAGCGATGAGTTTCGTTCGAGCAGGGCATGGATAGCGCCTCGAATGGCCTTTTCGACCAAGCCCCCCTCGTAGAGCAGTTTCTCCTTAAGCTCTTTCAGCTCAAGATCAAACGTTTTGTATATATGTCCATCCATAAACACTAAGCCTCCGGCTCCGCGACCATGTAGAGTATAGTCGTTTTTTTGGGCTATGACAAACAGATTTTACGCCACTTTCAGCCGGAGGATCGAATTGTCTCAGGCCTCCAAAGACGTAAGCCCCTCCCGTATGGCGTACTTCGTCAGCTCTGCTATACTGCGCAGGTTAAGTTTCTCCATGATCTGCTGCCTATGGGTCTCGATGGTCTTGACGCTGACGTGAAGCGTGGCCGCGATCAGTTTGGTGGTCTTGCCTTCGGCGAGAAGCTGGAGAACCTCTCGCTCCCTAACTGTGAGAATCGTGAAAACCGTTGATTCATTCCTCGTTAGGTTACCGAGGTACTCCTCCACAACGACGTCTGTGACCTTTGGGCTTAAGTATCTTTGGCTGGCCATGACGGTGTGGATGGCTGTTACGAGCTCTTCAAAGGCGCTATCCTTGAGCAGATAGCCGGAGGCCCCGGCCTTTAACATCTCGAGCACAAACCTTTTGTCAGAGTGCATAGAAAGGGCGATAATCTTAACACCCTTTGCGGAGCTGACAATGGCCCTCGTCGCCTCGATTCCATTCATTTCCGGCATCCCGATATCCATAATGACCACGTCGGGTAGGAGCTTTTGGGTAAGACGAACCGTTGAAAGTCCGTCTTGCGTCTCTGCGATAACCTCCATGTCGGCCTGCTGGTCGAGAAGAGAACGCAACCCCTCACGTATTATCTTGTGATCGTCGGCGAGAATAATCTTCGTTGTCATTTCAGGTCCTCCCGGTATCCGTAGTCTGCAAAGGTGCCAGCAGGATTGCCCGGGTTCCGCGCCCACGCTGAGATTTGACTTCCATTTGCCCTCCAAGGTGGTGGAGCCTCTCTCTGATGCTGAAGAGGCCGAACCCTTTGTTCTCTTCCATGCTGGCCCTCATTCTCGATGCATTAAAGCCGGTCCCGTCATCAGCTACGTGAATGGATATGGAATCTTTTGCTTTCCTTACCGTAACCTTTGTCCGTCCGGCCTGCGCGTGCTTCACTACGTTGACGAGAAGCTCACGGACGGCGGTGAAAAGAAAGACACGCAGCTCATCGCTCAAGGGCTTGTGGCGACCGTCGCTTTCAAAGTCACAAGACAGTTTATGTTGACCGTGAACCTGCTCTGTGAGCCATTCCAGGGCAGCCTCCAAGCCGAGCTCGTAAAGGATGGGGGGACTGAGCTCGAAAGTGAGCGAGCGCGTGTAACGTATGGCCTGTTCGATGTAGTCCCACACTTCCCTTGTCGCCGCCTCGCGATCGCCGCCGGATGCCGCCTCAACAAGGGCCCCAAGCTTGATTTTGGAAATAGCCAATATCTGGCCTATGTTGTCATGAAGGATCGTTGCTATACGACGCCGCTCGCGCTCTTCTGCCAAGGAGAGCTCGGAGGCCAGAAAACGCAACTGCTTCTGGTATGAGAAAATCGCGTCCTCCGCCTTCTTTTGTTCGCTGATGTCTTCCACCGTGCCCTCGTAAAAAAGGAGGGTGCCGTCAGCGGCCCGTATGGCCCTGGCGTTTTCCCGCACAAAAATTGTAGAACCGTCGCGCCGCTTCCAGGCGGCCTCAAACCCCCGCACCCGCCCGTTTTTCTCCAGTTGCTTGATGAATTTCTTGCGCAGGTACGTAGGTTCGATGCCGCTCTTTGCGCGCTTTGCCCCGGTCAGCTCCTCGAAGGACGTGTAGCCGAGCATCCGCAAAAGCGTCGGATTCGCCATGAGGATTCGGCCTTGCCGGTCTGTGCGGTAGATACCGATTGGCGAATTCTGAAAGAGATTCTTGTAGCGCTCGGCACCCTTGCGAAGCATCTCTTCGATCATTCTTCGCCGATTTAGCTCCAGCTTTAGCTTTTCGTTGGCGCTCTGGAGCTCCGTTGTCCGCTCCGCCACTCTTAGTTGGAGATCGTATTTCGCACTCTTTAGGCCTTCCTCGGCCCTCTTTCGCTCCGTTATGTCGTTGTTGATCTCCATGACCGCCGAAGGGCGGCCCTTGCCGTCGCGCCGCAAAGCCCACCGGCTCTGCACGATGATTGTACTGCCGTCTCGGGTGGTTTGAACCAGCTCGCGCTCCACCCGCCCCCTCCGGAACAGTTCCTTGGCAATTGCCTCGAAGGGTTCAGGAAATTGCGTGCGGAGGAGCCCGTGAAGGGTTTTCCCCGTCACCTCGTCCCTCGACCAGCCGTAACGTTCTTCTGCACCGCGATTCCAAAAAGTAATCCGGTTCGACAAATCACAAACGATAATCGCATCTTCGGCCACCTCAAGAAGCTCTGCCTGTTCCTTGAGCGCCGCAGCCTGCTCGTACAGCGCCTGCTCAGTCCGCCGCCTTTCCGTCACATCCCGCATATTGACCATAACGACATGGGCGTCGCCATACCTGATAAGGGCCGACGTTATTTCCACGTCGATAATGGAGCAGTCCTTCCGGCGGTACTGTCGGATGCCCATAACGAACTCACCATCCTGCAGGACCCGCCGAATATTTTCTCTAATCGTGTCCCTATCGAGGACGACAAGGTCGAACAGCGTAAGCTGAGAAACCTCATCCTCCGCATAGCCCAGCATTCTGCCGAACTGTGCGTTTGCCTCCATAATCTGGGTTGTTGCGGGGTCAAAGAGATACACGGCGTCTGATGAATGCTTTACGAGAGAGCGGTAGCGTGCTTCGCTCTCCCGAAGCGCTTCTTCCATGCCCTTGAATTCGGCAACCGTCAGCTCCAGCTCGGCAACGCGCCGGCGAAGC
>CAZYVU010000017.1:1909-54451 GCA_964651435.1 uncultured Pseudomonadota bacterium | reverse complement strand
GCCTCTTTGGCCCCCATCCGCGAATACTGAAAGGATATGAGGTCGGAGAGCAGGCGGTCGCGGAAAAGAATGCGTATGGCCCCCTCTTCCGCATCAAAGCGGTACGGCCGGTAGGGGAGCTCGGGCGAAGGCACATGCCTGTCGAAACCTTCCCGGTAGCCCGTACCGAGGCTGTGAAAGAGTATGTCCTCGTCCGTTGCCACCCACTCCACGCCGTTACGCACGTAGAGCCTCAGCGCCTCGTCGCTTACCGAGCCCTCGGGCGGCCACATGCCGGCCGGGTTCTTGCCGAAGGTCTTGCTGAAAATCGCCTTTGCGGCGGCTATCTGGTGGTCCGCATCGTCCTCGTGCCGAAAGGGGCTTTGGGGCAGGACGACACCGGGCATCGACTCCCTGGCCGACTGCGAATCGATGAGCAGCGGCACAATTGGATGGTAAAAAGGCGATGTGGAAAGCTCTATGAACCCCTGGTCGGCCAGTTGGCGGTAGAGAGGCACCGTACCGGAAAGGATGGCCCGCTGGACCTTCCGTATCACGGCCTTGTCGCCCTCCGTATAATGCCCCCCCTTCTCGTGGAGAACCTGAAGGTCGTCGTAGACCTCCAGAAACAGGGGGTCTATCCAGCAGAGCAGAAAAAAGACCTGGATATCGCGCAGCTCGTCGTCCGTAAAGTAACGCTGGATGTCCGCCGCCCTCTCTTTCGCATAGTAGAATCCGCGCTTTCTCAAGAGCTCATAGTACCTCGGATAGCGCTTGATCATCCGGTCCCAGTTGGCGTTGAAAAAGTTGACGATGATGAAGGTCCTCTCGTCGGCCGTCAGCTCCCGGGCATCTTTGCTGAAGATATCGAGATAGACGTCGCTCACCTCGGGGTCCTCGTAGTCGGCAAGCTGCACCATCAGGGAGGGGACAAGGTTGTAATTCTGCTTGAGGCCGGGAAACTCCCGGAGCATGTAGGGCATATCGAAATAGTCCTTCGTGCCGTGGAGAAGGACCCACGGAAGGAGATACTGCCCCGTGTGCAGGTTCTTGTAATAGGGCTGGTGCATGTGCCACAGAAAGGCGAGATAGATCATGGCGAGCGCAAACTTTACCCAGAAAGGGGGTGCCCTGTCAACGGCCCGCCAAAGAGCCATTAAGTGGCTGAAATTGACAGGAAAATGGCGGAATGGTATAAAAGGTCAGGCAGATTCGTCATAGCACTTGTTGAACAAAGGACATTTTCTGAAGGCTCTTTTTAAAAACTTTTATTTTTACCTGCTCAAAGAGATCGTAGCCATATACCTGCTTTCTCTGGGCGTCCTTACGTTCCTGCTCGTCATGAGCCGCTTGGGCAAGATCGCCGATTTGGTCGTCAACCGGGGCGTCAGCGTCAAGGACATCGTGCTGCTCATCGTCTATTCATCCCCGCCCTACCTGACCTTTACCCTGCCTATGGCCTTCCTGCTGTCGACGATCCTCGTCCTCGGGCGGCTGGCTGCGGAAAACGAGATACTGGCGCTTAAGGCGAGCGGCATAAATCTCAACAGGCTTTTTGTGCCCATCACCGCCGTGGCCATGGCTGTCACCCTTTTCGGCCTCCTGAACACGCACATTCTCCTCCCCCAGAGCGGGCAGCTTTTTCGGGACAGGCTCATCGAGATCATCAAGAAAGGGATTACGATCGAGGACAAAGAGGGCATATTCAACGACACCATACCGGGCGTCGTCATCTACATCGAGCACGTGAACACGGAAACCAAGCAGTTGGCGGGCATCCTCGTTTCCGACGACAGGGACAAGGATGTAAAACAGACCATCTCGGCGGAAAAGGGATGGATCAACATGGATTCGTCGACGCTTGACCTCTATTTTACCCTGGAAAACGGCACACTCCAGCGTTGGGAAAAGGCGCGGGACACCTACCGGACCATGTCCTTCAACAGGTACAGCTTTGCCATGAACCTTACGAACGTGCTGCCCTACCACCGGGAGCTCCGCAAGAAGTCATACGAGATGGACCGGGACGAGCTCAAGACCTTTATGACCATTACCGACGAGGGCGGCCGCTACGAGCTTATGGTTGAGCTATACAGAAAGGTGGCCCTTCCCTTTTCCTGCATAGCATTCGTGTTTCTCACGGTACCCCTGGGTGTCAGGAGAAAGATGGGAGGGAAATTTTCCGGCATAGTCTACAGCCTCATCCTCTTCGTTTTCTACTACGTTCTCCTTGCCCTTACGGAAAATCTGGGCAAGAGCTTCCGCCTTCCCTTCGTGCTCACGGCCTTTCTCCCCAACATCATCATAGCCGCCATCGGTGTCTATCTGGGAAGAAACATCAACGGCGAGGAGGGGACCAAGGCGGCGCAGTACCTCAAGTATCTCTGGGGCCGGTATCTTGAAAAAGCTTGACCGTTACATCGTATCGAACGTTCTGAAGATACTCTTCGTCACCGAACTGGCCGGCCTGGCCCTTTCGCTCATCATCGAGTTCTTCGAAAAGATGGACCTCTTCACGGCCAGCCTCAGGAGCTTCGGGCTCAGCTTTGTCTATCTCGCCCTGAAGGCGCCCTTTTACTTCAATCAGATCCTCCCGCTCGCCTTCCTCATCGCCATGCTCATCGTTTTCATCATGATGATCCGGGGAAACGAGCTGATCGTCATCAGGACCTCCGGCATCAGCACCCTATCCATCATGAGACCCCTGCTGATCCTTGCCGTCCTCTTCTCGGCGCTGTCATTCGTTGTGGCCGAGGGCATCGTCCCCGCCACAGCCGACGCCGCCGAGTATGTGTACCGTGTGAAGATCCGCAAGGAGGAATCTTTTGTGGTCTTCAAGAACGACAGGATTTGGTTCAAGAAGGATCATATCATCAGCAACATAGAGCTCTTCGATGCAAAAAACGACGCCATCAAGGGGCTTACGGTCATCGAGCTTTCCAAGGACTTCGCTATTGCCAAGCGGACGGATGCCGAAAAGGGCATCTGGAAGGACGGGTCGTGGATATTCTCCAACGTTACTGAGCGGACCTTCGGACAGGGCGGGGCCATTACCAAACGAGCCTATGCAACGAAGAGGGATGTCATCCGTGAACCACCTACCGTGTTTAAGGTGGTCCAGAAGAACCCCGAGGAGATGGGCTACGGTGACCTGCGCAAACACATCAACAGGCTGAAGCGGAGCGGCCACGACGTGGGGAGATACCTTGTCGATCTTTACAACAAGATCGCCTTTCCCTTCGTCAACGTCATCATGGTCTTCGCCGCCATCTCCGTCGGCCTGCGATACACGAAGACAAAACATATTTCCAAGGGTATCTTCTCCGGTATGACGCTGGGCATCCTCTACTGGTTTGCACACAACATCTCCCTCTCCCTGGGCTATTCGGAGATCTTTCCCCCCCTCTTCGCCGCCTGGTTCTCCAACCTGCTCTTTCTTTCCGCCGGCATTGTGGGGGTCCTGTCCTTGCGAACCTGACAGGGCCGGAGAGGGGTAAACAGGAGTCACAAGACATGACAGAACATTTCGTATTGCGGTGCGCCTACAACCAAATCAGCGCGGTGCTCACGGTACCCGACGGGGGGCCGGCCAGGCACCCCTGTGTCGTCCTCTCCCATGGCCTCGTGAGCTCCAAGGAAAGCTCCAAGTGGGTACAGCTTTCCGAGCTTCTAAAGGATGCCGGGTTCGCCGCCTGCCGCTTCGACTATCACGGCTGCGGCGATAGCACCGGAAGGATCGAGGAGACGAGCCTTACCATTCGGCTGGAAAACCTCACCGCCATCGTCGACTACCTGGCGGTCCACCACGCCATCGACGGGTCGAGGTTGGGCATAGTGGGAAGCAGTTTCGGTTCGGCCACTGCTGTGGTGAAGGCGGCCAGGGACAGCCGCATCGGCTGCACGTCCTTCTGGGCAACGCCCCACCGGCTGGACAGCGAAGAAGGTGACGAGATATCGGAAATCCGATTCCAGCCAACGCTTTTTGATGATTTTCGCGCCTACGATATCCTTCGGGAGGCGGCCATGGTGTCCCGTGGCCTGGTCATCCACGGAAGCGCCGACGAAGTGGTGCCCCTTCAGGAGGGCATCGACGTCTTTCGGGCCCTTGCGGAGCCGAAGCAGTGCGAGATCATCGAGGGCGGCGATCACATCCTCTCGGACGCCGGCCACCGCTCCCGGGCCATGGCGCTTACCCTCGAATGGTTCAAGACCTACCTTTAAGGCTGGTGAACACCTTCGTGCCGCTTCCTCTCTGACCTGAGCTTCACCTGCTCCTTGATAAATTCGCCGATGACATGGCTCAGGCCGATCCCCAGGGCGAGAGACAGGGAGAGGATGATCCCCCCGAAAACGATGAGGAAGCTGATGGTAATGATCGTGTTGCCGACGCCGATATATTCGAAAACAATGCCGAAGGTGATGATGATAAGGAAGATACGAACGCCCTTGCCGATGATATCGCCGAACTTGATGTTGGCATTCTCACAGGCCAGGTAGATGAGCCTGCTGATGAAGTTGCTCAGTATGATGCCCACGATGATTATGACCAGAGACACGACGATGACGGGCAACCACGTGGATATCCGCGAAGCGTACTCGGTAAACTGGCTTATGCCGATGAAATTGAGGCCGAAGGAGAAGAAGGCGACGATGAATATCCAGTAGACGATGCGGCTCAAGATGCCCGACGGGGTCCGCTTCACCCCGCCCTTTTCGAGGAAGTTCGTGATGCCCGCGTCCTGAGTCCACCGGTCGAAGCGAAAGAAGATAAGGAGCTTCTCCAGCATCTTCTTGATGAACCAGCTTATGATGAACCCCCCTATCATGACCACGACCATGACGAGGATGCTCAGGAAGACCTCCTGGAAGTTCTCGTAGAGGTCGATGAACATGTCGATGAAGAATTCCTTCATGGAGACAATCTTATTCCATACGGCCTTTCATGTCAATGAAGGAGGGCGGCATGTCTCACTATCATTTTTTCATTGACTTTCTCCGGCTATTCGTTTAGGAATTTTAAAACGCCCAAAGGAGGTAACTACAATGCCTGCAAAAGTTGATGATGATGCCTGCACCGGATGCGGAGCATGCGCGGAGGTATGTCCTGCCGATGCGATAACCGTGGAAGACACGGCAAAGGTTGATCCGGAACTCTGCACCGAATGCGGGGCCTGCACAGAGGAGTGCCCCGTAGAAGCAATCTCCTTAGAAGAGTAAATCTTCCGTCAAAAAAAATATAAAAGGATGGGGCGACCCATCCTTTTATATCTCTTTCACCTAATCTTTGCTTTCGCTTAAATGCCTTTTACCAGGATCTCCGAGAGATCGAGCGCCTTCATCGTCTCTGTCTTCTCCTTGTCCTTAATGGCATCTTCCATCATGATAAGGCAGTAGGGGCAGGCCGTAACAACGGTGCCGGCCGCCACGTCGATAGCTTCATCGATCCTCAGGTGGTTGATGCGCTTGTGGTGCTCCTCGAGCCAGATCCGGCCGCCGCCGCCGCCACAGCAGAAGCTCCTGTCGTGGTTCCTGCCCATCTCCACGTATCTGCCCGTCTTGACCTTGTCCACGACGTTTCTCGGGCCATCGAAGATCCCGTTCACGCGACCGAGGTAACAGGGGTCGTGGAACGTAATCGTTCCTTCAATGGCCGGCGACACCGATATCTTTCCTTCCCTGATAAGCTTCCAAAGGAACTCTCCCTGGTGGTAGACCTCAAAGTTTCCGCCTATCTGGGCATACTCGTTTTTCAGGGTGTGGTAGCAGTGCGGGCAGGTGGTAATGATCTTCTTTATGCCCATCTCATTCAGGAGCTCCACGTTGCCCTGTGCTATGCCCAGGTACAGGTCCTCATTGCCGCACCGGCGTGCCGGATCGCCGCAGCAGGTTTCGTCCTGGCCCAGAATACCGAAGGAAACGCCTGCCTTCGTGAGGATCGTGGAAAAAGCCTTGGCAACCTTTCTGTTCCGGTCGTCGAGAGAGGCAACGCATCCAACCCAGTAGAGGTACTCAACCTCTTCCTCGCCTATGGTCTTGATGTCGAGCCCATCGGTCCATTCCGTCCTCTGCCGCTTGCCCATACCGTACGGATCGACCTTCTGCTGGAGGTTCTTGAAGAGAAGCCTCGTTTCGGACGTGGTCTTGCTCAGCGTCAGGGTGAGGTACCGGCGCATCTCTATATTCTTGTCAAAGGTAGGAATGGACACGGGGCAGTTGACCTGGCACGCCATACAGGCTGTGCAGGACCACAGAGTCTCTTCCTGAATGATGTTGTCGATGAGGCCGTCCTCGTTCTGGACGCCCGAAGCAGCCCGCTCCCACTCGGCCTTCAGGTCCTGGATGAACTGTTTCGGCGAAAGGGGCTTCTCGCTGTTGTAGGCAGGACACAGCTCCTGGCAGCGCCCGCAGCGCGTACAAGAGTCGAGGTCGAAGATCTGACGCCAGGAAAAGCCCTTGATATCGTTAATGCCGAACTCTTCGGCATTCTCGAAATCCTCGATGGGCGCGATGGCCCCGCGGGCCGTTGACCCGCCGACGACATCCTCAGCCCCTCTAAACATCATGTTGAGCGATGATGTGACGATGTGCAGAAGCCGCGAGTAGGCGATGTAGGCGATGAGACCGAAGGACAGCACCATATGGAGATACCAGAGCACGATATGGACCGCTTTGGCGCTTGCCTCGTCGCTGGGGAACAGAGACGCCAGACCCCAACCGACAAAGCTCCACACCTCGTAATCGGGTCGCGTGGCTGCGATGCGGGCAGCCTCAACGAGAAAACCCGTTACCAGCACAACCAGTATCCAGAGAAGGCAGATGAGATCATCGGGCTTATTGTCCAGCCTCTTGGGCTTCACCCCGTAGCGCCTCCAGATGGCCATGAGGACGCCGATGATGGCGATGATGCCGCCGATCTCCAGGGCAAAGGAGAATACAAGGTAGAAGTTGCCTACGAGGAACTTGACGCCGAAGAAGAGATCCGTAAAATCGGCCTGAAGTGCGACGAGGGCCGTGCCGATGGTCAGGAGCACGAATCCCCAGAAGATGAAAAAGTGCATCCACCCGGGGAAGGATTCCCGCAAAATCGACTTGTGAAATATGCCGTTCTGAATAAAATAGCCTATCCTCTGCCCCCACGTCAGATTCGGGCTCAGCTTGGCCGGCTTACCGATCTTCCACATTGCGTAACGCTTCTTGATGCCTATGATAAGCACTATGAAGGTGACAACCATTAACCCATAGGTAATCCATTGCCCGACTGATCCGGCATTCCATAGGATCTCTCTTCCTACTTCCATCTCCAGCCTCCTCGTGTCTTAAACTGTAATGATTGAGCGGCGTAAAAAGCCGTGAAATATTAATGTGAAAATAGTTACAAAATCAACAGAATTATTCTCTGTCCTCCTCTTCCGAAGGGCAAAGAAATGTCTTGACATCCCTTTGACGACTCTGGTAAAAGTGTGACTATCCGTGACAACAATTCAAACCATAAGGGGTGCTTGGTGAGAAGACTATTGGTACTGGCCGGAGCGGTACTTTTTCTCATGTTATCCGGTACTTCGCCATCTTCGGCGGCACAGGTGGTCCACACCGTCAAGGCCGGTGACAGCCTCGCCAAGATAGCAAAGAAACACCGTGTTTCGGTAGCATCCCTGAAGACCCTCAACAGCATCGGCGCCTCGACAAAGCTCAAGCCGGGACAGACCATCATCGTCAAGAACGGCCCGGAAGTGGTGCAAACCCAGACGAGCCGGAAAAAAAGCCGCACGCTGAACGTGAAGACGCCCGTCCGCGAGGTCGCAGCTCCCGCGGATCTGAACGACGTTATTGAACATAAGATCAAGAGGGGTGACACCCTGGACAGGCTGGCCCTGCAATACGACGTCGAGAAGGAAGAAATAGTCGACCTCAACAATCTTAAGGCAGGGAAGCTGAAGCCAGGGAAAACCATCCTCATACCGAAGCCGGAACCGGAGCAGGAAAGCCAGGAAATCATCGTCTTCACCCAGAAACCATTGAAGGCATGGAAGAACAGGGAAGAACAATATATGCTCGTCAAGGTTGCAAAGAGCTTTATGGGTGCACCGTATAAGTTCGGTGGCGAGAGCGTTCGCGGCCTCGACTGCTCCGCCTACGTTAAAAAGATCTATGAGATTTTCGACGTCCAGCTACCCAGGAGCGCCAGAGAGCAGATCTATGCCGGTAGCGCCATCACCAGGGATCAGTTGGCCGTCGGTGACCTGGTTTTCTTCAAGACCAGGAGATACGCAAAGTATCCCACGCATGTGGGCATCTACATCGGAAACGACCAGTTCATCCATTCTTCGTCGGGACAGGGCCGGATCGGCGTCAAGGTCGACTCGCTCAGCTCCGACTACTACTCCAGGACATACGTCGGCGCCACAAGGGTAAAAAAGAGCCCCGACGATGCCCTTGATGCGGCTAACGCATCAGACCGGACAGGCAGCAATTCTTAGGACCGGTTTCTTTTTTTCTCTTTTCTCCGTTGACTTCTTCGCCGTTCATATGTTGAAATAGCAACCGTGCCGGGAAAGAAGAAACACGACGACATCGTCAAGAAATCCGATTTCATCACCGAAGCCCTCGACAACGCCTATAGCTACGTCCTCACGAACCTGAAGCTCTGCATCGGCGTGGCAGCCGGCATTGTCGTGGTCATCGCCCTCGTCTGGGGCTACATCATTTACCAGGACCGCCTCAACAGCCGCGTTCAGTATACCCTTGCCCAGGGCATAGCGGCCTACGAGGCTTACGCCGCAAACGGAGACGAGCAGGCCCTGAAGCAGGCCGAAACGAACCTGCAGCAGGTAAAGGCCGACGGCCGAAAGGGTCCCCGCACCATCTCGAAACTATATCTCGCCAAGATCGCCTCCATAAAGGGCCAAAAGGATGAGGCCACAAAGCTCTACACAGAGGTGGCCGGCGACTCATCCAACGCAACCCTTAAAGGCATAGCCGAAAAGGCCCTGAAATCCCTCAACTGACGGTGGCAGCGGTTCCATCGGGCTGCCCGATGCATAGCGGCGCCATAGGCCCTCAGGCGTATAGCGTCTTGATGGGCTCGTATTTGGTGCCTTGGAAGGCCGGATAGAGTCCGGCCAGGATCCCCACGACGATACAGGCGACGAAGGAAACGGCCAGGTTGATGAGGCTGATGCGAAAGGCAAAACCGCCAAAATAATCGACGACGACCGTCACCAGCAGCCCCACCAAGAGCCCCATGATACCCCCAATGACGGCCGTGATGGCCGACTCAGCCAAAAACTGGACAACAATGTCCCGCTTGCGGGAGCCGACGACCCTCCGGATGCCTATCTCCATCTTCCTTTCCGAAACACTTAAGAGCATAATGGCGAAGATGCCCAGGCCCCCGATGATAAAGGAAATGGACGAAGCGATGATGGTCAGGACGGAGACAAGCCGGATGCCCTCCTCACGCGTCTTCAGCAGGTCGTCCATGGTGAAAATAGAAAAATCGTCCTTCTGCTCCGGCTTCAGGTGGTGCAACCGGCGAAGGTAGTTTCGCAGGCGGTCCTTCATCTCCCCCACGGGCACGCCATCCTCCAACTGCACGTAGATGCCTTTGATGTAGTCGACGTTGCTGTAGCGGCGCATGAAGGCAGTGAGCGGAATGAATGCCTGGATGTCCTGATCCTGGCCGCTCAAGTCTGCGCCCCTCTCCTCCGTCACGCCGATAATCTCCGTCGGCGCCCGGTAGATGAGAAGGTACTTTCCCAGGGGGTCATCCCCTTCCAGGAGGTTCTCGAAGATCTTGTACCCCACGACGATCTTCTTTTCGCCCTGCGCGGCCTCCTCGGGGGTAAAGAAACGCCCTGCGGCAAGCGACACGTTTCTCACCCTGAAGATAGATTCAGAGGCGCCGATGAGGCTCACCCTGAGGCTCTTCTCCCGGTACCTGGCCGGGTACGTGACATCGAAGAACGGTGCCACCTCCGTGACGCCCCGAAGGCCCTCCTTAATCCTCTCGGCATCCTTCACCTTAAGCGTACGCGACTCGACAAACGTCCTCGTGCTTCGGCCCATGGTAAAGACGGTGCCGGCCCGAATAATGACAAGGTTTTTGCCGAACTTGGCAACCTCATCGTCAATGGCCGCCTTCATCCCCGTCGAGATGTTGCCGAAGGCGAAGAGGCTCATGACGGCGAAAAGGATGCCCAGAAGGGCCAGGGACATTCGGGCCTTGTGCAGGAGCAGGTTCTGGACGGCAATGGTGAGATAAAACCTTAGGAGATCCATGCCTTAGCCCCGGATAGCCTGAATGGGCTCGATCCTGCTTGCCTTGATGGCAGGCTTGAGCCCCGCCAGAACACCCGTGAGAAAGCTGAACAGAATGGAGAAAAGGATCACCTTGTACGAGAAGACCATGGGGATGTCAAAAACCTTTTCGAAGCTGCCTCCCAGGAGCAGGCTCAAGAGGATGCCTGCCACCCCGCCGAGAAGGGTAATAATAATCGACTCGACAAGAAAAGAAACGATGATGCCCCGTCGCGTTGCCCCGTAGGCGCGACGGATGCCGATATCCTTTTTTCTTTCTTCTATGGAAAGGTAAAAGAGGTTCGCCAGCACGAATCCGCTCACAATGAGTGCCACCACCGAGGCCGTACCGAGAAACAGAAAGAGAGAACCCGAGATGACGGACAGGAACTGAAGGACATCCTTGGCACTCCGTATAGTGAAATCGTCCTCGCTGTCCCCGATCCTGTGGCTGGCCCTCAGGACGGCCTTCACGTCCTCTATGGTCTCCTCCACATCCCGTTCCGTCCGCAGCCGCACAAAGTTCAAATACTTCCGTTCCTTCACCACCCTGCCCATGACGGCGGAAATGGGCATGACGACCCTATCGTCGATGTTGGGGCCCCCGAATGTGCCTCCCCGCTCTTCCAGCACGCCCAACACCTTTACGGGCAGCTTTCCCACCAGGATCGTCTTGCCTATAGGGGGATCGCCCCGAAAAAGCTCTTCGTAGACCTTGGCGCCAAGCACGCAGACCGCCGAGGCGGTCTCCACTTCCTCGTGCGAAAAGGCAGATCCCAGGGCCAGCTTCCAGCTCACCGACGAAAAGTAATTCTCCGTCGTTCCGGTGACGGTGGTACTCCATTTTCTCTCCTTGTACTGCATGATGACCCCTCGGGCCCCCAGGACCTTCACCGTCTCGTAGACGCCCGAGATCCTGGCCAGCACCTCGGCGTCGGCGACCGTAATCGTGTTTGTCCTGTCCCTGGCCTGACGCTGACGTTCGCTCCCGCTAAAGACCATGACCGAATCGGGCCCCATGGTCTCGAATATCTGGTTGGCCTTCCTGTTCGCCCCGTCTATGGTTGTCACAATGATACAGATGCTAAGAATGCCCAGCGCCACCCCGGAGAGGGAAAAGAGGACCCTCCCGCGGTAGTAATAAAGAATCTTGAGCACCTCTTCGAGGTACTCTCTAATGCCTGATATCTTCAGATATGGCTCCGTCCTCTATCCTGACCAGCCGGTGACCAAAAGAACTCAGCTTGGGATCGTGGGTGACGACGATGACCGTCCTGCCCTCGTCGTTGAGAAGCTTGAGGAGATCCATGATTTCTCCACTCGTCTTGCTGTCGAGCTGACCCGTCGGTTCGTCCGCCAATATGAGGTCAGGGTCGTTGATCAATGCCCGGGCAATGGCAACGCGCTGCTGCTCTCCGCCGGAGAGCTGGGAAGGCTTGTTGTGGACACGGTCTCCCAGGCCGAACTTCTCCAGAAGGGCCTTCGCCCTGTCCCGGGGGTGTTTCAGCTCCTTCTGCGAATAGACGATGGGGATCAGGACGTTTTCGAGGGCATTGAGGTACGGCAGAAGAAAAAACTGTTGAAATACAAAACCGATGTGGCTGTTGCGCATGGAGGCCAGGTCCTCGTCGTTGAGGCCGTCGACCACCTTATTCATAAACCGGTACTCCCCCTCCGTCGGGCTGTCCAGAAGCCCCATGATGTTCAGGAGCGTCGTCTTCCCTGAGCCGGAAACGCCCATGAGAACAACGAAATCGCCCTTCTCTATGGTGAGGTTGACGCCCTTGAGAATAGGGAGCTCCCTTTCGCCGACGAAGTAGCTCTTGCGAATGTCTCGAAGGAGTATCACTTCTTAGCCGGAGCCTGCGTCTGTGCCGGCCTCTTGAGCACCGGTATAACGATTGTCTCCCCTTCCTCAAGGCCCGAAAGGATCTCGGTAAAGCGATCATCCCGTATCCCGGGCTTGACCTCCCGGGGCTCTTCCTTCTTTCCCGCTTTCAGGTAGACGACGCTCTTTCCGTTCTCGAAGCGCACCGCATTGTTCGGTACGACGAGAACGTCCTTTTTCTGCTCGATGATGATCCTGACGTGGGTGGTCATCTCCGGCTTGAGGGTCACGGCGTCATCGGGGTCTATCTTAACGATTGCCAGATAGTAGACAATGTTGTCCCGTATCTCAGGCTGCGGGTAGATGAGGTTGATGGTGCCGTAGAACTTCTTGTCCCGGAAGGCATCGACCCAGTATTCCACCTTCAGGCCCGGTTTTACCCTACCCACGTCCGTTTCGTCAACATAGATCCACATCTCGAGCTTCGTCGGATCGATGATGGTGATGAGGCTCGTCGCCGAAAGGCCGCTCACGACCGTCTCTCCCTGCTGCGTTGTCACGGCCGAAACATAACCGGAAATGGGTGCATAGATTCTTGTATAGCTCAGACTGATGCGATAGGTGTTGAGCCGTTCCCGCGCCTGCAGCAGTTTCGATTTGCTCAGTTCGACGCTGGCAACGGCAACATCGAGGTCCCGTCGTGCCTTGTCAACGCTGTCCTTGGTGGTGAATTCCTGTTCGAGGAGCCTCTGCTCCCTCTCGTAGTTGACTTTGCTGTAAAGGTAGGTGGCCTCCCTTACCTCGATATCGCGCCTTGCCTCCTCCACCTGCGCCTCGGCGTTCTGAATATTCGCCGCAATCTCCCGGTCGTCGATGCGGGCGATGAGCTCGCCCTTCTTGACCAGATCGCCGATCTGATACTTAAGAAAAACAAGGGTGCCCGTGGCCCGGGTGCCCACCTTGACAATGGCCCCGACCTGGGCCTTCAAGATACCTGTCTGCTCGGTGAAGTTTGTCACGTTGCCCTTTTTGACGGTGAAGGATTCACCCGCCCGCTGTTCCTGCCCCTTGCCCCTCAATAGGACGACAAGAATGACGGCCACGATGCACGCGGCTATGATGCCGATGACAATCTTTTTCTTCATCTCATTTGTCCGTCAGATAGGCCCTGCGCTCCACATTGGCCAACGAATTATTGGCGGCATAGAGGGCGACGACAAGGTTTTCCTTGGCCCTGGCAAGGTCGCGCTCCGTTTGGAGGACCGTCAGGATGTCCCCCTTGCCGACCCTGTACTCGCCGTAGGCCTGGTCGAAATTGGAGACCGCCTCACGAAGAAGCTCCCGGTACGACCGGACGTCCTGCTTCGCCTGTTCGAAGTCTTTGAGCGCCTTGACGATCTCCAGCTCGGCACTCCGCCTCGTCTCGTTCAGCTTGTACTTTGCCGCATCCACATCGCTCTTTGCCGCCTGCATGTTATAGTAGCGCCCCACCCCATCGAAAAGCGGGTAGGTGAGGCTGAGCCCGAACGTATCGTCCCTGTTCTCCGCAAAAAAGGCCTTATCGGTCCTCGTTTGAACGAGCTGGGCGTCAAGCTTGGGCCACCATACCGATTTCTTATCCTCGTATGCCATGTTGAGCCGGTCGATCTCCTTGATCTGGGCCGTCACGTCGGGCCTCATCGCCAGCGCCCGCTCCACGATCTGCCTCGCGTCGAAAACGGCCGCAGGCTCCTTCAGCTCTCCCTCTAAAGAGATTGTCTCCAGGACCTGGTACAGAAGGAGCGACTTCAGGTCTTCCAGCGCCTTTTCGTATTCCATGACAGCGTTGGCCAGATCGATGCGGACCGTCGAGACCCTCACCTCCGCCTGAAGCACCTCGCTCTTCTTTGCCACGCCCTCCACATACCGGGCTTTCGTCAGACCATGGATGCGCTCGTTGACGGCCAGGGTCTCCCTCCGGCGCTCTACCACATCCCTCTTTCCCAGGGCGTTAAAGAAGCTGCTTTTGATGGCATAGACAATCTCCACCTTGACGCCCTTGAGCCGCTCCGTCTCTCTTTCGACGATTGAGAACGCCCCCTTTCGCTGCGCATACCTTTGGCCCCCGTCAAAAAGCCGATATGAAAGGGCACCCACAAAGGAGAATACATCCCTGCCCGTCGTTAGAAAAGTCGTCGATCCGACGACCGGTGCGTTGATGGAGCGGTTCAGATACCGCGAGTAGCCCGTCGTCGTATCCAGCCTGGGGAGATAGGGATCGATGGTGGAAAAGTAGGAGAAACGGGACCGCTTCACGATTTCGTCCTGCTCCTTTACGGGATAGGATACGCCGAGGGCGCGGTCGACGGCTTCATCGAGGGTTATACCGTAGAGAACCTCGGGAGCCCAAAGAAGAAGGCACAGGAATGCAACGGAAAGCAGCTTTTTCATGATCTCGTGGGACATAGACCCAAAGTCCAAGGCCGGGATTTTCGAACATACCACACGAAAGGAATTCTCTGGGTCAAGGCTTATTCTAACTACCCCCTCCCTATCGTGTCAAGGGAAATGGCCCATTTCCATTGACAGGCCTTGCACCGCGTGTTATAAGCAGAGCCAGGGATTGGGCGCAAGCAACCGGGGAAGAGACTGGTACAGAGACTCCTTCACGACAGAGGGTCACTATTACTCACGATGAATCGCCGGCACAGAAGAAGGGTTTGAACAACGTCGAAGACCTCTTTCAGCTTTTTCGCAACGTCGACCTCGAGAACCAACTGGAAGAAGGGACCAGATTCAGCCGAAGGCGGCTGGTTAATGCGCTTAACTATCTGAACTTCCAGGACGGGACCATTCTCGTCAACCTCAAGCATTCGCGGTACGGCCAGGTCATCTCCATCGAAGCCCGCCCCCAGCCTTGCCTGGAGACAACCCTCCGGTGCACCTGGGTGAGCGACGTGGCCCTTCTGGCCAACATCGGCTCCTACAAGTTCATCCACTTCCTTCTTGTCAAGAACGCAAAGGTAGTGCTCGTAAAGGCAGACGTCAAGACGATCGACAACAAGGGTATTACCTTTATACTGCCCGAAGTCTCCTACGAGGTTACGTCGAGGAGGACAAAACGCCACTCCTGCCAGGATCAGGGCATAGGTGCACAGCTCATACAGGACGGGATCATCTTCTCGGGCCGACTTCTCGAATTCAGCGCAGTCTCCTTCAGCGTCGAGGTTTCCGCCCCGCCGCCGCAGACCTTCCAGTGGATCCACGCGGACAGCACGGTCTACGTTATCTTCCGCGACGGCGACACCGTCGTCTATTCGGGCGACTGCCGCATCATCAGAAAAACGGCCAACAAGCGAACACGGGTCTTCGTGCTGGAACAGGTAGCACCCCACATCCGTCGGTTCAGACCGGACTACTTTCCCAGCCCCCGCCAAAAGCTCATCCCGCCCCCCCACATCGTCTTTCGGCATCCTCTCACAAAGAGGCTTGTATCTGCCGAAGTGGATGACCTTTCATGCTCCGGCATCTCAGTGCAGGAGTACCACCAGACATCGACCCTCTTTTCGGGGCTTATAATCCCGGAGCTGCACATTGAAATTGCGAGGGACTTTTCCATCACCTGTAAGGCACAGGTGGTTTACAAGGACGTTAGCGCAGATGAGGGAAAGGCGGAATATGCCCGGTACGGTCTTTCTATCCTCGACATGGAGACGAGGGACCAGGTCAACCTTTCGGCGCTGCTCCACCGGGTGTCGGACCGGCGGTTTTTTGTATGCACCCCCGTAGAACTCGACGAACTGTGGCAGCTCCTCTTCGAGACGGGCTTTGTCTATCCGAGAAAGTACATGTCTATCTACACGAACAAAGAAAAATTCAAGGAAACATACGAGAAGCTTTATCTCGGCAGCCCCTCCATCGCCCGTCATTTCATCCAGCGGGACAAGGGACTCATCGGCGGCCACATAGCTATGATCCGCTTCTTCGAGAACACCTGGCTCATCCATCATCACGCAGCCGTTCCGGGCACAAATGCGGGGATAGGGGTGCTGGAGCAGTTGGGCCGCTACATATACGATTATCACCACCTTTATTCAACCCACATGGACTTCGTCATGTGCTACTTTCGGCCCGAAAACAAGTTTCCCAACCGCATCTTTGGGGGATTTGAGTCCCACCTCAACAACAAAAACGGCTGCTCCATCGATCCCTTCATGTATTTCCATTTTAAAGGGTCCTTTACCTGCAACGAAGCGGCGGAATGGGAGCTGAAAGACGTGGAGGTTCAGGACCTTATGGAGCTCCGCAATTTTTACGACTTCCATTCCGGGGGCCTCATGCTCAACGCCCTCGACCTGGAGCCCCACATGCTGGAGGGCGACAGCCTCGGACAAGATTACGAGGCCCTCGGGTTCAGCCGCAAAAGGCACATCTACGCAATCAGGAAGGCAGGGGAGCTGAAGGCCGTCGTCATGGTCATGGCCTCCGACACGGGGCTTAACCTTTCAAGCCTCACCAACTGCGTCCACATCTTTGTCCTGGAGCCCGACGAGTTGTCCCGCGAAGTCCTCTATTCACATCTCTCGCGGTTGGCTCTATACTATGAAGATGGAGAGTTCCCCGTTCTCATCTATCCTGCCGATTACGGCACGAAGCAGTTCGTTCCAATGGAGAAAACGTACAACCTTTGGGTTGTCAACACACAATACGGAGACCAGTACCTTGAATATACGGCAAAGCTCTTACGCCACGGGTCCGCGCGTGAACGGTGACGCGAGGCCGACACAGAGAGACGGAGAGGCCGACACATCCTGACGATGGAAGATCTTCCGCTCTATAACAGCCGCATCATATCCACCTACCTCAAGTTCATACGACGAAATTACAGTTACGTAGACGTAGGGGAGCTTCTCTCCTACGCCGGCATGGAGCCCTACCAGGTCGAGGATGAGGGTCACTGGTTCCGCCAGGACCAGATCGACCGCTTTTATGAACGCATCGTCAGGGTCACCAACAATCCCGGCATCGCCAGGGAGGCAGGCCGCTATTCGGCATCGCCGGACACATCGGGTCTCGTCCGGCAATACGCCCTCGGTTTCGTAGGCCCCGCCAAGGTCTACGAGATGATCGGCAAAACGGCTCGCAACTTCGTCCGGTCTTCACGGTTCGATGCCGTCAGGGTGGGACCCAACCGCGTGGAGATAACCGTCACGCCCAACGAAGGGGTAACGGAAAAACGCTTTCAGTGCGAAAACAGGATCGGATACTTCGAGGCCGTGGCCACCGTCTTCAACTACAGGCTGCCCCGGATAGAGCACCCCGAGTGCATCTTTGAGGGCGGAAAGGCGTGCCGGTACATTATCTCCTGGCAGGAGATGAGCTCCAGCTTCTGGAAAAAGATGAGAAACATTGCCGGGGCGGCCCTGTTTGTTCTCTGTGGAGCGCTCTATATGCTCGGCCTTGGTTCGTACCTCGCCGCCGCCCTCCCACTCTCGCTCTTCATCACCCTCTCCCTAACCCTCTATTCCTCAGCCATAGAGCGTCGCGAGCTGACGGCCGCCATCGACAACCTAAGGGCCTCCACCGACACGCTCATGGAGCAGATCAACGTGAACTACAACAACGCGCTCCTTATCAACGAAATCGGCCTGGCGCTGAGCAGGAGAACGGACATAGAGGGCATCCTCCATCAGGCCGCTTCGGTGCTGCAGAAGCGGCTCGATTACGACCGGGGGCTCATCCTGCTCGCAAACAGGGAAAAGACGAGGCTCCAGTTCAGGGCGGGCTTCGGATACAGCGCCGAACAAATGGACATCATCAAAGGAATTAGCTTCCATCTGGACAAGCCCGAGTCCAGAGGGGTCTTCGTCGTCTCTTTCCGGGAGCAGAAACCCTTTCTCATCAACAACCTCGACGAGATCAAGGAGGACCTCTCCCCCAGAAGCATGGAGTTTGCGCGGCAGATGGGGAGCAAATCATTCGTCTGCTGCCCCATCGTATACGTCGATGAGTCTCTGGGCATCCTTGCCGTCGATAACCTGATGACGAAGAGGCCCCTCGTTCAGAGCGACATGAACCTTCTCATGGGCATTGCGCCGGAGATCGGCATATCGATCCACAACGCTATGCTTCTGGAAGAACGGGAGCGCCAGTTCCAGTCCATCCTCCGGGTATTGGCATCGAGCATCGACGCCAGGGACCCCCTCACGGCAGGCCATTCCCAGAAGGTGACCGACTATGCGGCAGGCATCTGCACCGAGCTTCAGATGCCCAAGGACTTCTGTGACATGATCCGCGTCGCCTCGCTGCTTCACGACTACGGTAAGATCGGCATCGACGACAGCATCCTAAAAAAGAAGGGGCCGCTCACGTTTGACGAACGAGAGGAGATAAAGACCCACTCAGAAAAAACAAGGAGGATTCTCGATCAGGTCAATTTTGCCGGCATCTACAGCCAGGTCCCGGAGATCGCTGAGGCGCATCACGAAAAGTGGGACGGCACGGGATACCCGCGGGGATTGAAGGGCGAGGATATACCGATAGGGGCCAGAATCCTTGCCGTAGCCGACGTCTTCGAGGCCATCACGGCAAAGCGGCACTACCGTGATCCCATGCCCCTGGAGGAGGCCTTATCCATCTTGGAGTCGGAGAAGAACAGGCACTTCGACAGCGCAATTGTCGACGCCTTCCTGGCACACCTAAACAGGGGAGTGGACGGGGACAAGGAAGGAGGCCAAGAACCGTCGGGATTGTCCGGTTAGCGGTACGGCTTTCGCCCGCTCACAAGTATTGCCGGCGTGTAGGTCAGCCTTCCGGGATCGGAAAAGAACCGCCTGAACTCCTCCAGGAATTCTTTGTAGCCGCCCTCGTATTCGTCAAAGCGATAACCCACGTTGCGCGATGCCACTTCGATCTTCTTGAGCCAGTTGACGGCGTCGCCGTCCTTCAATTCCCCATAGATGAGGTGATAGGCCGCTACATCGACCCTTATTTCGCCATATCCCAGCCTGTACAGATAGGCATACTGCCTCCGGCCCGCGTAGGGATCAAAGTTGCCTTTCTCCTCAAGGGCCTTGAAGAAACTGAAAAGCGTGCGCTCCAAGCGCTCGGAGAGGCCGTAATGGCTCAGGCAGTTGTGGTCGAGGTCAATGAGACACAGTATTCCGCCCGGCTTCACTATCTGTGAGATGTTGCTCACAATCTCAAAACTCTGCGCCCGGTGGTACTCCAGTACAAAGCGAACCCAGACAAAATCGAAGAGCCCAAGGTGGTGCAAGGGTTTCGTTATGTCGGCACAGACGAAGTCTATTCCATGGCCGGCATAGTTCCGCCTCGCATAGTCGAGCCTGCCCGGCGACCCATCGATGCCCGTCACCGACCCCGAGGGGGATACAATACGGCTGAGGGCCCATGTCGTCTTTCCCGGTCCGCAGCAGACGTCGGCAACGGACATACCGGGTTCGAGCCCCGCCCAGACCGCCTGCTTCGCCACCATTTCCACGTCCGTCTTGGAATCCAGGCGAAGGGCCTCCCCGGCGTCTTCCATAAGATATTCAAGGTCCAACACTGCGCTCCCTTCCTTGCTATTCATACCACTATTTCCCCCTTCCGGGCAACGAGAAATGACCATCCGCGCCGGCGACAGTGCTGCACAGACAGAACCACGGCGCTGGCAATCGGCCACCGGCTGTGGTATGCTCCTTGACGTAGCCTATGCGCCCCTTATTGGTCACAGCATTTCTCCTCATCTTCGCGCTCTGCGCCCTAAGCCCCGCCCACCACGCATGGGCAGAGGGGATCCTTGTCCCTTCCTTCGGTGCCGCAAACAGCAAGGTTAAGGTGAGGCTTTACACCGATTACTTCTGCCCCTCCTGCAGGGACCTGGAGTCCAGACTGGCACCGGTCATCAAAGACCTGGTGAAGCGCAATGCGGCACAAGTGATGTTCGTCGATGCCCCGGGCCACAAGAACTCCTCCCTCTATGCAAGATCCTTTCTCTATGTGCTCAACGAGAAGAAGGACCTGGCCCGCGCCCTGACCGCCAGGGCAGTGCTCATGGAGGCATCCGGCAAAGGCGTCGCAGATCAAGGCAAGCTGGAATCGCTCTTGAAAGAGAAGGGCATAGCACTTAAGCCCTTTGACACGGGGGCCACGTTCAACGTCTTCGTGAGCTACCTGAAGCGGGACCAAATACGGGAAACGCCCACCTGCGTCATAGAAAATGACGGCAAACTGCAAAAGGTCCTTGGATCCGAAGACATCATAGAGGCGCTGAAAAGGCTCCAATAACGGAACCATGAACCGAGCGGGTCTGCCTTAATTCTTTCTCGCGTACCACACCGTGCCTGACGTTTCCGTATCCGCCTTGCATCGGGTCTGCCGAAAGCCGCACCTATTGAGGCCGCGCTCCAGTTCCCTTACGCGGCCGGAGTGAAACTCCATCCTGATCCGGTCAACCTTCCGGAGCGCATCGCAGTCCGGCTGCAGGAGAATGTCGTACTCAGATCCCTCGCAGTCCAATTTGAGCAGGCTTCCCAATTCTGCATCTGCGAGAGCGGCCGAGAGGCTGGCCGTTTCGACAAGCTCGCAGTCGGCGGGGCCCTCATTTCTGATGATGGCGTTGTAAGGGCTTGACTCCCGAGGAAACCTCACCCTGTCGCCATCCACAGCCGTGACTGCGGCACGGCGCGCCTCAATGAGAGACCCCAGTCCGTTCGCCTCGATGTTCCGCTTGAGGCACCGAAATGACTCCCCGTTCGGCTCGTAAGCGTACACCTTTCGCGCGCCGCACCGGGCTGCAAAGAGCGAAAAGACCCCGATATTGGCACCGATGTCCACGACGGGGGTTCGAGGATCGATGTCGCCGTAATCCCGCCTGACAAAAACGAGAAATATGGTGACGACATCGTGAGGGTGTCCCGATAGATAAATCTTAAGCCCGCTCCGACACTCCACCACCGCTTCTGCCGGAGAGGCGACGGTCAGGTAGCACCGTATGAACCGAAGGGGCCTTTTAAACAGAGCGAAACACTTAATAAAATACCAGAGATACTGGGGGACCTGGCAGAGCCTCCTCGCATAGCGGGAAATATCGCGGTTCATTATTTCCATACCCTCTTTCCCGGCACTCTGCTTCCGTTCCCGCCAAAGCGTCCACTATCGAGCTTCCTGCCCCTCATCACCGTCCCCGTCGCTTCGGGGAGACGGCTGATCCAGGCGATCTCGTATCATTTTCAAGATAACAAAAGACTCGCGTTCCCGTTCCTCCAGAGAGCCCACAATATACCCGATCGTCTCACGATAATCGGGCATGAAAATCTTCGAAAGCGCATTGCACCGCCGCTGCGTCTTGCGGAGCTCCCTGGCAAGCCGCATGACGGCGTTTTCCAGCTCTGCCAATTCGGCGAGCAGCGGAAGCACTTCAATAAACCGGCTCATTGCAGCATCCGTGCTCGCCGAAGTGCCTCCCACACCGAAGCTGACGCTTACGGGCTCCGTCTGTACCGTGACGCGTGGAATCTTCATGCCCATAAGATGCTGGTCCGAAAGTTCCACGTTATGCTCCATCGTCACCGCCATGGCAGCCTGGTCTATGGCCTCCGACCCGACGTCGAGCTGAGCCTCGCGCAGCGCCGCATAGGCCCTCCGGAGGGCATCGGACGCATTCTGTTCGGCGTCCCGGGCCCGGCCGAGCCTGCTCATGAGCTCAAATATGAGGATCTGCCGTTTTTGTTCGAGGAGGTCGTAGCCTTCCTCGGCAAAGGCAAGCTGCCGTTTCAACACCAGCAGGTTCGACTTCGTGGGAGCAATATTCAGTTTTGCCATAGCGCCACTTCACCCCCCTGGCATATGGGCCTAAGCAGGCACCTCACAGACGGGCGCCGCACCCTGGTCGCGGTAATGCTTCTCCAACAGGGCATCGCTGACGCGGTGCAGCTCATCCCTCGGCAGCGTGGACAAGACATCCCAGCCCAGTTCGAGCGTCTCCTGAATAGATCGATTCTCATATTCGCCCTGATTGAGGAAACGCATTTCGAAGGCCTCGCCGAATTTAAGATACTGCTTGTCCAGGGTGCTCAACTCCTCCTCGCCGATGACGTCGGCAAGGCCGCGCACCCGCTTCACGTATGCATAGCAGGCGAACAACTGGCTCGCCAGAATCGGATGGTCTTCCCGCGTATACCCCTTGCCCACACCATCCTTCATAAGCCTCGAAAGGCTCGGCAGGCCTGCTATGGGTGGGTACACACCCCTCTGGAAAAGGTCGCGGTCCAGCACGACCTGCCCCTCGGTGATGTATCCCGTCAGGTCGGGCACGGGGTGGCTTATGTCGTCGGCCGGCATGGTCAGGATGGCCATCTGGGTGATAGACCCGGGGGAGCCTTCAATACGGCCCGCGCGCTCATAGATGCTGGCGAGGTCAGAGTAGAGATAGCCCGGATAGCCTTTGCGGCCCGGAATTTCACCGCGCGCCGTACCAACCTCCCGGAGGCTTTCGCAGTAGTTGGTCATGTCCGTCAGGAGGACCAGTACGTGCTGTCCGCAGTCGAAGGCCAAATGCTCCGCCATGGTCAGGGCCACCCGTGGAGTCAGGAGGCGCTCGACGCTCGGCGCATCAGCCAGGGAGAAGAACATGACGGCCCGGGCGAGGGCACCCGAATCCTGGAAATTGCGGATGAAGAACTGCGCCACGTCGTGCTTCACGCCCATGGCGGCAAAGACGATGGAAAACTCCACCTCTTCTTCCAGGAGGCGGGCCTGCCGCATGATTTGCGCCGAAACGCGGTCGTGGGGCAACCCGTTTCCTGAAAAGATAGGCAGCTTCTGACCCCTTACCAGGGCGTTCATGCCGTCAATGGCCGATAGACCCGTCTGGATAAATTCACGGGGGTAGCGGCGGGCGTAAGGGTTGATGGGCATCCCGTTCACGTCGCACCGCTCAGCGGCAAGGGCCGGCGGACCACCGTCGGCCGGACGGCCGAGCCCGTCGAAGACGCGGCCGAGCATGTGGCGCGAAACAGGGAGGCGGAAGCTTTCTCCGAGAAAGCGGGCCTTCAGCGTCTGGTTCGACAGGCCTGTGGTCCCCTCCAAGACCTGGACCACCACCTGCGCCTCCGAAACGTCAAGCACGCGGCCCAGGCGGTGGTGTCCGGCGGAGTCAAGAATCTCAACGATCTCGTCGTACCCCACATCGCGGACGCGCTCCACCACTACCAGCGGTCCTTCAATGCGCGAAGCTCCTACGTACTGTAATCCCCGGTCTTCTATGTCGAAGGTGGCGTGCATATCACATTAACCTCTTTCGTGTATTCTCGTGCAAGCATCTCCGTCTCGTCCAGGACCATCCGCTCCAGGTCGGCCATCTTCCCAACCTCTGTGTTGCCGATAGCCGCCTTTGCGCGAAGGACCTGTGACACACAGGCCAAACAACGGATCTGGGCCAACGAAACGCCTCTTTGGATCAAGTCTCTGCCCCTGCGATAGAGTGTCAGAATGGTACGCAGAAGGTCAACCTGCTTTTCAGGCGTACAGTACATGTCGTTCTCGTCAAAGGCGCTTTGGGCAAGGAACCCGTCCTTCATGATCTCGGCAATGAAAAGGATCAGCTTCTGGCTGTCGGGCAGAACGTCGGGCCCGACGAGCTTCACGATCTGCTGGAGGCGATCCTCGCGCTGGAGGAGCGTCAGGGCCTCCGTGCGGAGCTCCACCCAGTCCGGCGCCTTTTTCTGCCACCAGCTTCCCACATCTTCCGCATACTCGGAGTAGGAGTGCAGCCAATGAATGGACGGATAATGGCGCGCATTGGCCAGCTCCGTGTCGAGGGCCCAGAAGCACCGGATGAACCGGCGCGTGTGTTGCGTCACCGGTTCGGAAAAGTCGCCGCCGGGCGGGCTGACGGCGCCCACGATACTCACCGAGGCCTGCTGACCCCCGAGTGTGGTCACTGCGCCGCCCCGCTCGTAAAACTGCGCGAGCCGGGTCGGCAGCGACGCCGGAAACCCCTCCTCCGCAGGCATCTCCTCCAGACGGGCGGCAAGTTCGCGAAGGGCCTCGGCCCACCGGCTCGTGGAGTCCGCAAATACTGCCACGCTCAGCCCCATATCCCGGTAGTACTCAGCCAGCGTAATCCCCGTGTAGATGGACACCTCCCGCGCTGCGACGGGCATATTCGAGGTGTTTGCGATAAGAATGGTCCTCTCCATGAGGGGCCGTCCCGAACGCGGGTCTTTCAGCTCCGGAAACTCCCGAAGGACCTCCGTCATTTCGTTCCCCCGCTCCCCGCAACCGATAAAGACGATGATTTCGGCATCGGACCATTTTGCCAACTGGTGCTGCGTGATCGTCTTGCCCGTCCCGAAGCCGCCGGGGATCGCTGCGGCACCTCCCTTGCCGATAGGAAAGAATGTGTCGATGATGCGCTGGCCCGTGATCAACGGTTCGCTGATGCGCAATCTTTCCAGAATGGGGCGCGGGACCCGCACCGGCCACTTTTGGAGCATCGTTACATCCCGGCGGCCCGACTCGGTCTCTATGACGGCAAGCGGATCGGAAAGCCTGTAATCTCCTTTGTCGACTATGGACCATACGGTACCGCTCACATCGGGCGGAGCCATGATCAGGTGGTTAACCAGGGGTGTCTCGACGACCTTCCCTATGGCCTGCCCCGCCGTGACCATTTCCCCCGCACTCACCAACGGCTCAAAGGTCCAGCGCCTTTCCGTATCCAGCGGATCTACCTTTTCACCACGGCGGATCCAGGCCCCGCTGCTCGCCTGGATGCCCGGCAGGGGACGCTGAATACCGTCATAGATGTTACCGACCAGCCCGGGGCCCAGCCACACAGACAGCGGTGCACCCGTGCACGTGACCGGGGCTCCGGGGCTCACCATGGTTGTGTCCTCGTAAACCTGGATCGTTGCCTGATCGCCCACCAACCGGACAACCTCACCGACGAGGCCGAGGCTCCCCACCTGGACCACTTCGTACATCTGTGCTGCGCCCATTCCCTCGGCCGTCACAATGGGACCGCTGATCCGCGTAACAACCGGTTCTTTCTGTTTCGTAACGGTGGTCATAGGCTGTCTCCCCCTGATCCGGCTTTCGGTACAAAGGCCGCCTCCACAGCTATCCGTTGCCTCAGCTCCGGCCACAACCGTTCAAGCCTCTTGATAAGACGGTTATCCCATACCTGGCGAGACGCCGCATCCTCAACCACTACGCCGGCCCCTGAGACGTCCGTATCCCGCAGAACGGTGACGCGCACCGGCCTGCCCACGCGCCGCTCTATCTCTCCGGCCATGTCGTTGGTCGATACATCGCCGTCCGCTTCGGCAACCTTGACGACAAACTGGGCGCCTTCCATCCGGCTTATGGCGTAAGATGCAAGGGTGATCAGTGTCTCCCGATAATCGAAGCCCTTCCCTGCCGCCAAGCGCCGGCTCGCCTCATCGTAGATGGATTGAAGATGAGACTCGATGCGGGCGGCACTGAGCCGGCCCCTTTCCACGGGTACCGTAGCGCGAATCAGCTCGCTCTGTCGCACCGCTTCGGCCTGGGCCTCGGCCAGCCGCTCCTGCTTCAGCTTCTCTGCTTCGTCGGCGGCCTTTTTCAGAAAGGCCTCTGCCTCACGGCTGGCCCGGAGCACGATCTCCTCGCCCTCCCGACCGGCGTCCGCCATGATCTCCTCCCGCAAAACTTCGGTAGAACTCTCGTTTGTTGTCATCCGCAGACCCCTTTAACCAACACGCACACCCACAGCTTCCTGTACAAACTCGCGCAGGCTCTTTCGCCCCGCCCGAGGCCCTTGCGGGCCCGGTATCTCGACAACCAGGGCGCCTTCGCGCTCGAGGCGGATGCCTTCTATGTCCTCCCGCACCCATTCGGCCACGGCTTCGGGAACAATAATGACCCCGCAGTCAGGCCTGGCTGCAGCCCCCCTGATCGCTTTACGAGCCTCCTCGGCCGTCGCCACCACCTGCGCCCCTATGCCTGCCAGCCGAAATCCTCTCACCGTATCCTCGTCGCCGATGCAATAAAACTTCATTCGCTCTCCCTCATATCTTCTGTATGAGCATCATAGCGATAGCGAATCCGAGCACGGCAAGTCCTTCTGCCAATGCGACAAAAAGGATACTGCGGGTCAAGAGTTCCGGCTTCTCCGCTGCGGCGCCGAGTGCGGCCGACCCTATCCGCCCGACAGCGTATCCCGCTCCGAGGATGCTGACTGCGATGGCCAAGGCAGCCGCGGCCCCGAGCCCGATGGTCCGGTAGGCCGACACCAGGTCTGTCGATGTCCCCCCTTTCGCGGCCTCCTCCGCCATCGCCCCCGTTCCGAGCAGGACTATGCCCACCAGAACCGCTCCAACCAATCCAACACGCCAGTGTGACAACTTCATCATGTGGCACCTCCCTGCTGTTTTCTGGGGCTCACCTTGTGAGCTAACCACGTTCATCCTCTTCAGCCTCGGGGCCCGCACCGCACCTTCCATCGGCCAATCCCGCTTCCAGACCTGCGCATCCTTTTCTGTGCGCCCGCCACTCATGGCTTCAGCTCCTTATTGTTCGGCGCCAGGCGAAAGGGATCGAAAGGCCGACCGCTGCCCGAGAAAAACTTACCGAAAAACTCATAGTATTCGAGACGCAACGCCTGAACCGAAGCGATAATCCCTTCGAGAACGATTGCGACGACATTGCCCAGTATGATGACCACCAAGCTCCATACGCTACCGCCGAAAGAGATATGTCGAACCTCCTCTGCCAGCATGAAAGAGGCAAAAAGCAGGGCGGCATGGCTCATGGCGTAGGCGGCAAGACGAACAAAGCTAATCGTGTTGGCGAGGTAGCTGAGTATGGCCTCAAAGGCGCCGACACAGGACTCGGTGATGGCCGCACCCATGCCGCCGCCCTCTCCCCCGTGGCCTCCCGCACGGCCCAGCAGGTGCTCAAGGGGCTCTTTGAGGGACCAGCCGACGATGGGCACTGCCACAAAAACGACAAGGGCCAGGCCCGTCAGCCCGCGCGACTGAAAAGCCGCACCCTTCATGAGCAGAAGCAATGCACCCCAGTAAAACAGAAGGCCCACGACACCAAACTTGTCAAGAAAGGCGCCGATCATGTCGCCACGACGAAAGCGGTTGATGATATTTAAGATGAGCCCTATGCTGATCAACCCGATGCCGATGCCGATGGCCCCGTACATCAACTGCATGGGATCCCCTTCCAGCGGATCATGCCAGAGGGCGTATTTCTTCAAGGCCTCGATACCGAAGTAGCTGCCGTAGACGATGCCAAAAATCATGCTTGAGGTGCCCCCAAACAGGAGCAACACACCGATGTCCCGTATCTTCTCCGCCCGGCCCACCATGAGGGCAACGACTCCGAAGGCGGCCAGGACAAAACCGTGCCCGGCGTCGCCAAACATGAGACCGAACATGACGACATAGCTTAGCGCTACGAACAGGGTCGGCTCGAGCTCGCCGTACGTCGGCAGGCCGTAGGTCGAAACAAGCATTTCGAAGGGGCGGAGGAGGCGGTTGTTCTTGAGCAGGACAGGGATCTGCTCCTCCTCTGACTCTTCGGGCACGCTGACCTGGATCACGCAACGGCCGCCCGTTGTGTTCCTCACCCGCTCCCTCAGGGCCTCCGTCTCCCGCATGGGCACCCAGCCGGCGAGCAGCACCGTCGATTCCGTGCGGGAAAACTTCTGGCCGGCATCGAGGAACATGCGCTCCCTGTCGATGAACTGTTCGATGTTGGCCACCTGAGGGGCGAAATCGGCTGCAATATTTTTGAGCTCACCCCTCAATTGTTCGAGTTCCGCCGCCAGTTGGTCGCGCTCCCGCTCCCCTTCCTCCGAGAACTGGTCGACGGTAGCACCTTCGACGACGGGAAGGGTCTCCTTTTGAAAACCAGCGTTCTGAAGCGCCCTTTCCAGGGCAGGGACGCTGTGTCGCGAGGCCACGGCCACAATCGACTGTTGGCCCTTGTGGGTTGCCAGGGGCAGGAGGGCGACGTCATCGCCGACCTCCTTTTGCAACGCCTCGAGGTTCTGCGGCGGCAAGGTGCCGGTTACAAAGTGGAGGAACGAGAAATGGTCGGGGCCCGCCAGGGGAACGTCGAGGCCACGATAGGAGGCCATCCGCTCGGACAAGGCGGCCAACTCCTTTTGGCGCTCCACAAGGCGGCGGCGCCGAGCCAGGATACCCGCCGCCCCCTGCTCCAGGACGCGAAGGCCTTCCTCCGCCTGATCAAGACCCATCTCCCCTTCCTGGGCCTGAACAGCCGGTATAGGCACCTCCAGCGATTGGCGGAGCTCGTCGATGCGGGACCGAATACGATCGCACCGAGTCAGCTCGGCCGATCGGTCGACGGCAGCCGACGGCCCGGCGCCGGTATCGGCGGGCGCGCGGGTCAACTGCAGGATCCCTAAGCGCCCCAAATCCTCAAGCACGGCCCGTTCGTCCTGTTCCAGAACGACCACCTGCACACGCATCATGGGCACCGGCCTAAACATGTGTCCCCTCCACAACGGACCGGGGGATCAGGCGCCCCCGAATCATCTCCGGGGCCATGCCGCTCCGGATGCCCTCAGAGATGGTGATGAGGTTCGCCACCTCCATCCGCCGGAGGCCTGCATAGCCCACCACGGCGCCCAACCCCATGTGGCTCCTGCGGAACGCCGTATTGGCCAGGCGGTAGAACCGCGTCCAGGCAAGGGCCTCCACGGCCGAGGCGTCGATGGTTCCTGCTCCCTCACCACCTACGCGCTCCGGAGGGGCCACATCAACCACCCTCCCCACAACGCGGCCTACGGAAACAGAAAGCTCGGGATCGTGAAGCATGGATTCAAACCCCGCACGCAGTATGCGGCTCCCGGCGACATGGAGAGGCATGAGCATCTCCGGCGGAAGGCCATAGTGAAATTTTCCGCGGGCAACGAGCGAGACGTGGTAGATGTCTACTTCTTGATAGATTAGCGGCTTCAGGGTCTCGCGGCTCTCCCCGGAAAGCTTTTCCAGCCTTGCAAGTAATCCCAGAAAGTACCCGAGGTCCAAGGCCGCCTCAAAAAAGAAGGGACGAGGAAAATCGCGGTATATTTCCGCCGCCTCTTCCAGGCTCTGCCTCAGAAGGCCCTTCGGGACCAACCGTATGAAGTCGTCAAGGGATTCGGCGGCAAGGAATCGACGCTGGTCCAGGGCCAGCTCCTTCGGAAGCGCCACAAGGTGGTCTTCCGGGTTGCCGGCGGCCGTCTTCGTAATAAAGACCCGCAACAGCACCTTTAAGTTCTCTGCCTGAAACCGCACCAGCATCCAGTCGAGGAGGTCTGCGCCGGGGCCCGATATGTGAGCCCGAAACTCCGACAGCTCGGCGATCAACGCCTGTACGCAGAGGCGTTGAAACTCGGCCACCGTTTCCAGTTCCGATTCCGGAAAGAAGAGGCTAAACAATTCCTCGGGATTTCCTACGCGGCACAGGCTGTCCAGCCTCTCTGCCTCAGCCATGCGGCTGCGGCGACCGTGGAGGCGGGCGGCGATGAAATCCAGGTCGTTGGCCATCCGTCGGGCGGAGGGCACCTTCGAAGCGGGACCGGAACCGGCTACAACTGTCTGCACACGCACCGGACCACTTCCTCCACAGCCCGCTCACTCATGGCCGGATCGAGCTGAATCTCCCTTTCGATCTCAACGGCAGCGCGGGCCAAAAGCTCCTGCTTCTCCCGGTTGGCCGCCTCTATCGCCGCGTCTACTATCTTTCGGGCTTCGGCAACCGCTTCCTGGCGTGCACGGTCCAGCATATCCTGACCTTTGCGTTGGGCCTCCGACGAGATGCGCTCCGCTTCGCCCCTGGCCCGCTCCACGATAAGCTTCGCCTCCCCTTCCGTCGCGACGATCTTTTGGATTACATCGCGCATGCTCACACCTCCCCGGAATCAATCTCCTAATGATGCGTCAAATGCTGCTCGCTTGCAGCCGCCTTGGGTCGTTTGTCCAGACCGAGACGCCTGACCACTTCGTCACCGATCAGTCGGGCCGCCTCGTCGTGGTTCATGAGATCGAGGTTGATTACTAAGTGGTACAGCAGCGGATCATCGACGTCTCTTTGGAAATTGTCCTTGATGTAGCGCCGCCGCCCCTCGTCTTCCTTCTTGATGTAGCGGAGGGCCGCCTTCTCGTCGAAATTGTGGCCCGGCAGAACCTTCTCCAACCGTTTCGCGAGAGAGGCGACAAGGCGCACGTGGAAGGCCGTCTGCAGCTCGCTCGTCACCAGGAAGGAACCCCACCCCATGAGAATGACGTTCCCCTCCTCCGCGAGCTGGAGCATCGTCGTGTTGGTCTGCTCCACGAGGGTCCATGCGGAAGGATGGAGGCCGAGCCACTCCTCCACAGAATCCCGTATGCTGCCCTTGTGGCCCTCTTTTATAAAGTCTGCGACCCGCCCGTGAAGACTATGGTCCTCCAGAACCTTTTCGACCAGATTCTTGCTCCATATGGGCCATCCGGTGGGGCAAGGGGCAAACTTTTGCAGGTACTCGGAAAGCTTCGATGCGACCGCGTACCCGCCTGCGCCCGTAGGCCGGGAGATGGTTATTACAGCTTTCTTTGACGTATCTGAGGCTTGTTGTCTTTTTGGATTGACGCTGCGTTTGGCAAAAGGTTCTTGATACCCGGAGCTAAGATCATCCCACATGTCTCGGACCTCCTTCGTGCTCACGGCCGCTGCTAATATCTAAGGCCTACCCACTCATGATCCTTTTGCGTGGCAGGCGTGGGTATATCGCTGCGTGTCAAGCCGCGCAACCACTGGTCCCATTTCAACGCCTAACATTACCTGCCACTCCCCTCATACCTTTTCGGTGCCACCTTTGTATCCAAAACCAAGGCCCTACAGCGTATCAAGTATTCTCTACCCCTAACTACGTTTTGCTTCTTTAATTGAGGTTTAGCCTACCGATTGATTTTTGTCAAGGGGCTAAATGGAAATGACGAAAATTTCCAAAAAAGCGCCTGGGCACGGACTGGGCGTTGAGCAAAACGGCTCCACTCCCCCTCACGCCCTCCCGCAGCACCCGACGACCCTCCCGCCGAAGTCTTCCGGCCTTGCCGCAAAGATCGCCTCCAGCCGCTGCCGGTCCTCCGCGATTGCCTCTTCCCGTACCCGTTCCGCGACGGAAAGGAAGAGAAGGCGGTTTAAGAGGTCTGATTCGTTGAGGCGGTAGTGCATCCACTTCCCCTCTCGCCTGTCTCTCACAAGCCCTGCCCCTTTCAGAATCTTCAGGTGGAAGGAAATTCTCGACTGCGACATGCCGACGGCGGCCACGATATGACAGACGCAGAGCTCACCATTTTCAAGAAGCTTCACAATTCTCAGTCGTGTCTCATCGGACAGCGCCTTGAACACCGACACAAGTTCCTTCATTCGAGCCTCCATTCATATCAATTATATGACGTATATGTATTCTATATATATTGTTATGTCAACATATCTCTATATATCATTACAAGATATTTTGATATGATATTCTTGACAAGAGCCTGCGAAACGTCTTATGATATGCGGTATGGAATCTCTGTCTACACTTGCCGTCGTTGATGACGTGCCGTGCTGAGGCCCTTCAGAGCAGCGGGGTCCGGTGCGGCCTCCCCGTCTTGATCAGCCCTTTGTCACGGGCACCATAGAGACTACTGCAGGCCCTGTGCCCGTAGTGTCCAAGGTGTTCAGCCGGACGGACCGCATGGGTGCCTTCAAGACGCGGTGGGGGATCGGGCGCATGAACTACAGGGTTGACGCAGGCCTTTACGCTATAGGCGAACCGACCGCCGCATCTCCCGTCTTTGTCACCGCAAACTATAAGCTTACGTTTGACTTGCTCCGAAGGGCTGTTTCGTCTATGGACGGGTGGATTCTCGTGCTCGATACGCTGGGCATCAACGTGTGGTGTGCCGCAGGAAAAGGCACCTTCGGAACCGACGAGGTGGTGGATCGCATCGAATCGAGCCATCTTGCCGACATCGTATCTCACAGGAAACTGATCCTTCCCCAGCTTGCAGGTCCCGGGGTGGCGGGCCATGAGGTAAAGAAACGCTCCGGGTTTGAGGTAGTCTACGGACCGGTTAGGGCTGAAGACATCCCCGAATTCCTCCGGAAGGGCCTCAGGGCGGAAGAGCCTATGAGAACTAAAGACTTCCCGTTTATGGAGAGGCTGGCGCTCGTCCCCATGGAGGTGGTGCCCGCCGTAAAGCTGGCGTTGCTTGCGGCCGCAGGCCTTTTTGTTCTGTGCTTCCTGCCGGCAGGATTCTCGCTATCAAAAGCCCTTGGATGCTTCGCTATCCCCGCTACGGCGCTTGCCGTCTCAATACTGGCTGGTGCGGTGCTTACCCCGCTTTTGCTTCCCTGGCTTCCGGGGCGGGCCTTTTCGATAAAAGGTCTTGTGATGGGTGCGCTCTCGGCGCTCCTGGTCCTACCCTTCATTAATAGGCCGAGCGTGCTGGAGACGGCCGTTCTTCTTCTGTCGATTCCGGCAATGGCTGCCTATCTGGCCATGAACTTTACAGGCTCCTCCACGTTCACCTCGCTTTCCGGTGTAAGAAGAGAGATGCGCTTCGCCCTTCCCTTTGAGATCGGCGGTGCCGGAGCGGGCCTCGTCTTCTGGATTGTCGCTGTCGTGGGTCGATAGATGAACACAGCGCAGTCCTTGGTCTATCTCAGAGATGTGGTCACCCTGATGCACAAACCGGAGATGTGCAATGGCTGCGGGGCCTGCCTTTCGGTCTGCCCGCGCCGGGTGCTTGGGCGCTCTAACGGAAAGGTTGAGATTGTTCAGCGTGATGCCTGTATCGAGTGCGGTGCCTGTCAGCGCAACTGCCCCCGGGGGGCGGTGACCGTCAGGGCGGGCGTCGGCTGCGCATCGGCCCTCATCAACCAGATGATCGGAAAAAAGAAGGTCTGCTGCGGAATCAGATAGAGCAGGTCGGCATGACACTGGAAGGGTTTATGGCCTACTACAGGTGACCCATGGAAACGGCTGAACCTACGAAGTCTTATTGCACATACGGTTACGACGATCTGTCCGAAAAGGTTGGAAGGCGTTGCGGCAGGTGAAGAAACGCTACACCATACTGTTTGAGGACGCAATCAGGTTCAATAGGCGCAAAAAAAGTGCCGAGGATCGGAATTGAACCAATGACACGCGGATTTTCAGTCCGCTGCTCTACCGACTGAGCTACCTCGGCACCGTCAGTCATTAAATTAAGCACACCCCGTCTTCTCCTGTCAAGCCCTTCCTTGGCACCGGCCACACCCCGAAACCTTTTGACTTTCCACCAGAGCTTGTGGTAACACATTTCCCATGAGCCAACCTTTCCTTAGCCCTTTCCGGGGCATCATTCTCAATCCCGATAAGATTACCGACGTGTCCAAATGCGTCTGTCCGCCCTACGACGTTGTCCCCAATATCCGCGCCTACTATGAGCGCGATCCCCACAACGTCATACGGCTCGAGCTGCCCATGGCAACACCCAATCTCGACGCCTATTCGTCGGCCAAGGCAACTCTCGACGAGTGGCTGAATTCGGGCGTTCTGGCCATAGACGCCAAAGAGACCGTCTATCTCTACGAGCAGGAGTTTGCCGTCGACGGCATCTCCTATCGCCGCAAGGGCATCATTCCCCTCATCCGCCTCGACAGGCAAAAGATACTGACCCACGAGGCCACAAAGAAGAAGGCGAAGGAAGACAGGGAACGGCTGCTTACTGCAACGAAGACCTTTACCAGCATCATTTTCGGGCTCTATGAGGACCGCGAGCAGACGATCGAGGCTATGCTGAACAGCGCCGGTCAGGAGCTCATCTGCGATTTCACTGACGACCAGTCGATCCACAACAGATTCCTACGAATGACTAATGCGTCGGAGATAGCCGAGCTTTCGGCGGCCATGGAAGACCGGGCGGTCTACATCGCAGACGGCCACCACAGGTTTGACGTGTCCTGCAGGCTCGGCCTGCCGTACATGCCCTTTTACATCACAAACATGTACTCCAGCGGCATTGTTATTCTGCCCTACCACCGCACCGTTGTGTTTGGGCAGCAACGGCCGGTGAGCACGCTCTTGGACGCTTTGAAGGAATTCGTCGATATAGAGCGGCATCCCGCCGGCACGGACGGCGACCTTAAGTCCGTCCTCGCCCGGATCGCCCAGTCGCCCTCCCCGGCCTTTGCGTTCCTTGCAAAGGACGAGCCGGCGCAGTTTTACCTTGCCAGACAGAAGGGCACCATTCCCCTGGAAGAGGGCACCGAGGAAGTGCTCGCCAAGCTTAAGGTGAACATCATCCATAGCGGAGCGCTCAAAGGCCTTCTCCGGATACCGGACGAAGAGATTTCGTTCACCCACGATGCGGCGCAGGCCGTTGGAGACGTCAGGGAAGGAAAGACAGATCTTGCCGTTCTCCTCCCGCCAACGGACGTGGAGGAAGTGAAGGCCGTCGCCGACAACGGCTTGATCATGCCGCCTAAATCAACATTCTTCTACCCCAAGATTCTTACAGGACTCGTTTTTCACAGGTATGCATGAGGCGGTAGCGCCGGACGAGACCCTGGCAGTACTGTGCAACGAGTCATTAAGGATCATTCAGAAGAGACATGGATACCGGTTCTCCATCGACGCCATCCTTCTCGCCAACTTCGTCGCCCTCAAACCGAGAGACCGCGTCCTCGATGTGGGTACGGGCTGCGGGATCATTCTCCTGTACCTGTGCGCGAAGGGGTTCTCGAACCATATGGTTGGGGTGGAGCTCCAAGAGGAGCTCTACGTGACGGCCACGAAGAACAGGGCCCTTAACGGCTGCAGCAACGTCACGTTTATGCGGGCTGACGTGAGGGAGCGGTTCGATCTTCCCGATGGCCGGCCGTTCAATGTTCTTGTCTGCAACCCGCCCTTCAGGGCGAAAAACACGGGGCGGTCAAACCCCAACCGGTCGCGCCTGCTGGCGCGCTCCGAGGCGGCCCTGGACCTGTCATTTCTTCTCGACTTTGCATCGGCAGCTCTGAGCTCCAAAGGCAGGGCATATGTAATCTACCCGGCCCAACGGTTAGCCCAGGTCATCGCTCAGGCATCACTCAAAAATCTGGAGCTGAAACGTCTCCGGTTCGTGCACCCCAGGCGCGGGGAACCGTCAAACCTCTTTCTCGCCGAATTTCTGAAAGGCGGCGGCACGGGCACGACAGTCCATGCACCCCTGTATATCTATGACAACGACACCTATTCCGACGAGGTGCAAACCTATTACGACCTTCCCGGGAGAGCCCATGGAAAAAGTTCTCAGCCTCATTGAAGAGGACCTCAACATCCTCGAGGTGGCCATCGACAGGATGGTTACGACCCGAGTCGATCTTATCAAGAATGTCGTCACCCACATCATCAGGTCCGGCGGCAAGCGCGTAAGGCCCATACTCGTCATCCTCGCTTCGCGGATGTGCGGGTACAGCGGGCAGGGTCATATCCCATACGCCGCAATCATCGAATTCATTCATACCTCCACGCTGCTCCATGACGACGTGGTCGACAACGCCCCCACAAGGCGGGGTTCCGCATCGGCAAACGCGCTGTGGGGAAACGAGGCGAGCGTGCTTGTCGGGGACTTTCTGTTTTCCAAGTCCTTTGACCTCATGGTGGAGGGACAAAACCTGGAGCTTCTTCGGGTGGTGTCGCAGACCACCACGGCCCTTGCGGAGGGCGAGATACTGGAGCTCATCCACACCTCCGACATCGACACAACGGAAGAGCAGTATTTCGACGTCATTACCAACAAGACGGCCGTTCTGTTTTCCGCCGCCTGCGAAATGGGTGCAATCCTCGGGTCCTGCGGCGACGGCAACCGGGACAGACTGCGTCGTTTCGGGCATAACCTCGGGATCGCCTTTCAGCTCATCGATGATATTCTCGACTACACCTCCCGCGACGACGTGCTGGGAAAACATGTCGGCACAGATCTCGAAGAGGGCAAGGTCACCCTTCCCCTTATCCACGCACTGCGAGGAGCCAACGAGAAGGAGAGAGCACGGATAGAACAGGTGTTGCAGAAGCCCAAGGTGTCTGCCGCCGACCTCAGGGCCGCTAAGAAGGTTATCGACCGCTACGGGGGCATCGAGTACACCGCGGCCTCGGCGAGCAGGCACACGGCCCAGGCAACGGAGCTGCTCAGGCTTTTCGAGCCCTCTCCGTATCGCGATGCCCTGCTGAGACTTACATCCTACATAGTGGAGCGAAACCGCTGAGACCTGCCGTCCTGATCCTCAGCGAAGGACCTCCCCCTTTCCGATAACCACTATGCCGCCATCGGATACCTCGAAACGCTTCCGGTCGGCATCGAGGTCGTAGCCTATCTTCATGCCGTCGGGCACCCGAACGCCTTTGTCGATGATGGCCCGCCTCACCTTCGCCCTCATGCCGATGACGACATCGTGAAAGAGGATCGATTCGCTCACCTGCGCATAACTGTTGATGCGGACACCGGGCGAGAGTACGGAGTTTTCCACCTTTCCACCGCTGATGATGACACCGCTGCAAATAAGCGAGTCGAGGGCCTTCCCGGCCCGCCCCTTGTCTTCGTCCGCAAAGACGGTCTTTGCCGGCGGGTATTGCCCCTCATAGGTCCTGATGGGCCAGTCTTTATCGTAAAGGTTGAAGACGGGGCTCACGGAGGCGAGGTCCATGTTGGCACTCCAATAGGCGTCTATGGTCCCGATGTCTCTCCAGTAGGAGGCGTCCTTCCCCCGCCCGGCGCCGAACCGGTATACGAAGACGCGAGACCTGGGGTACATGTACGGTATGATGTCTTTCCCGAAATCGTGGCTCGTATCGGCCTTGGCGTCGGCATTGAGCACCTCTACGATGCTGTCGCGCTTGAAAATGTAGACCCCCATGGAAACAAAGGCCTTCGACGGCTTGCCCGGAACGCATTTCGGGTTTTTCGGCTTTTCCGCAAAGCCGCACACGCGGCCTGAAGCGTCCACCTCGATGACCCCGAAGCGGTGGGCCTCCTCCATGTCGACCTCGATGGCCGCAATGGTCAGATCGGCGCGCTTCGTTTCGTGGTAATGGATGAAGGGGCCGTAATCCATCTTGTATATGTGATCCCCCGACAGAATGAGGACGTGCCTCCCTCCCACCTGATCGAGGTGATAGAGGTTCTGATAGACGGCATCGGCTGTGCCCTTGTACCAGTCTTCGCCGACCCGCATCTGCGGCGACAGGTGTGTCACAAACTCGCCTATTTCAGGGCTTAAGATGGACCAGGCATCCCTCGTGTGCCGGATAAGCGAGTGAGACTTGTACTGCGGAAGCAGAAAAATCCTTCTCACACCCGAGTTCAAGCAGTTGCTAAGGGTAAAATCTATGATGCGATACTTGCCGCCGAAGGGCACGGCCGGCTTGGCCCTGTCCTTCGTCAGCGGATTGAGCCGCGTTCCGACTCCCCCCGCGAGAACAAAAGCAAGAGCGTCTTGAACGATCTTTTTCTTCATGGCTGCCCCCTTTCCTGAAACAATGATGCAGAACCGCTCCTCCCGTGCTTCCCTCTTCCTTAGTTTATTAGCACAAGAGCGGGGAAAAATGAATACCTTTAGGGCACAGCGGGGTCGAGCTCATCTCTTGCGGGACAGTCGAGAATGAGCGTGAACTCCCCCCGCAGGTCCTCTCCCTCCAGCTCGCTCACGACTCGGCTCACGGGCCCACGGAAAGCCTCCTCGTAAACCTTCGTCAATTCCCTCAGGACCACAACGTGCCGCTCTCCAACCACGCCTGCAATGAGGCCCAGCGTCTCAACAATCCTTCGTGGCGATTCAAAAAAGATGACCGGATAGGGAAACCGGGCCATTTCCTCGAGAACCTTTCTCTTCCGGCCCTTCTTCTGGGGCAGGAAGCCGTAAAAAAGAAACTTGTCCGACTTGAGGCCCGCCGCGGCAAAGGCCGTTGTCGCCGCCGACGGTCCCGGCACCGTCGTTACGGGAATGCCCTCGTCGATACATCGCCGGACGATGCGGCCCCCGGGGTCGGAGACACAGGGCATGCCCGCGGCAGAGATGAGGGCGCACGACTTGCCCGAATGGAGCATCGCCGCGACGTGCGGGGCCTTTCTCTCCTCGCTAAAACTATTGACCGTTGTAATGGGTTTGCGGATGTCGAGATGGCTCAGGAGCTTGAGCGCCCTCTCCCTGTTTTCGGCGACGACCACATCGACGGCGCGCAACACCTCGACAGCCCGAATCGTAATATCTTTCAGGTTCCCGATAGGGGTCGCCACAATGTAGAGAGTACCGTCCATGAACACCTCGGAGGGCCGCCATATGGACCCGGCGGACCGTGAGCGCTTATGATACCATGCAAATGGCTTGACATCTAAGAAAAAGTTTAGGAGAATTAGGCCATGATCCTCAGGGCAATCATTTTTGCCGCTGTTGTACTGTTGCTGTCGCCGCTCGGCTGCCTCGGCGCCATCTACCAGTACATGGACGAGCAGGGCGTTATCCATTTCACCAACATCCTTCCCAGCGGGAAGAAATACAAGGTGCTCCTCCACGACGGCGGAAAGCGCTCCGCAGTGAGAAGCTGGCCGGCGGGCTCACCCGTCAACTCAAAGGCCTTCGACGATCTCATCCAGTATCATGCCAGCTCGAAGGGCGTCGACCCCTCCCTCGTAAAGGCGGTCGTAAAGGCTGAATCGAACTTCAACCCCAGGGCCGTTTCGCCCAAGGGAGCCCAGGGGCTGATGCAGCTCATGCCCGACACTGCAAGGCTTATGAAGGTTGGCGATCCCTTTAACCCCGAGGAGAACATACGGGGCGGGACAGGATACCTGAAGATGCTTGACGATCTCTTCAGGGGCGATTTGGAGCTCATGCTTGCGGCCTACAATGCCGGCCCCAACCGGGTGATGGAGCACAAGATGAAGGTGCCCCCCATTGAAGAAACGAGGAACTTCATCAAGAGGGTGAAACACTACTACAATCAGCTACGAACCGGGAATGAAGGATAGAGACGAGAAGACGTCTCTCTGGACTCTTCCCAACAGATTAAGCATCATCAGGATTCTTTTTATCCCCGTCATCGTCTACCTCATTACCACCGAAGATGAGAAGTACCTCTTCGCCGCCTGCCTGCTCTTCATCGTAGCCGGCATCACCGACGGCCTCGACGGCTACATAGCGCGAAAAATGAGCCTCAAGAGCCGGCTCGGCCTGTACCTCGATCCCATAGCCGACAAGCTTCTCGTCTCTTCCGTGCTCATCACCCTTACCTACTACAGGTTCGTTCCGCTCTGGGTGACGGTTATCCTTGTGGCCAGGGAATTCCTTATCAACGGCCTCAGGTCCTTTTACGCCATGGAGGGGATCGCCATCTATCCGTCCTTTGCGGGAAAGCTGAAGACGGCATTCCAGATAGTGGGCATTGCCTGCATCCTCTTTAAGGTACCCCAGAAAAGCAGCTATTCGATATGCGATTATCTACAGGTAATCGGGCTCTCCTGCCTCGATCTCAACACCGCCCTTCAGGAGATCGGCCTCGTCATCCTCTATTTGGCCATGGGCTTCAGCATCTTCTCGGCAATCAACTACATCTCGGCACTTTTTAAGGCTCCGCCCAAGGGCGCTTAAACGGGGAGATCACTCTGCTTCGCGGCAAATGCCGCACTCCATGCAACGGCTCTCGGGGCCATCGTCGGTGTATCGTCCGGTGACAGCCGTCAACCCCGGAACAGGAGACCGCGTCGCCTCGCCCCTTGCCCCCGCCATCCTCTCGGCCGCTATCTTGCCCGCACCCCCCGTCATGTCGACCACGTAACTGGGAATGGCGAGCCCCGACGCCGTCGCCCTCAGTTCATCCATGATCCGCAGGCCTTCTTCAATGCGGACCTTGAAGTGCTGCCCCCCCCTTACCTCATCGAGCTGAAAGAGATAATAGGGCTTGACGCCCAAACGGACGAGCCCGCTAAAGAGCTTCCTCAGCACGTGGGAACAGTCGTTGACCCCTCTCAGAAGAACCGTCTGGCTCACCAGGGGATTTCCCGCCTCCCTCAAGCGCCTCGTTACCTCTATGAACTGCGGGCTAATCTCCCAGGGATGGTTTATATGAAGGACGACCCAGAACGGCGAGCCCGCTTTGAGGGCCTTGAGCTGGGCCTCACCCACCGCCTGGGGGCACACGACGGGCATTCTCGTGCTGATCCGCACCGTATCGATATGGCCGATTGCGCGAAGCCTGCCCAACAGATACCCGAAGGCGTCGCCCGACAAGGTGAAGGGGTCGCCGCCGGAGAGAATCACCTCGGTGGTCTCGCTGTCCTGCTCCAGGAAGGTGAACGCCTCATCCCAGAGCGCCTGCACCTCCCAACCTCGGCCGACAAGTCTCTTCCGGTTGCAGAACCGGCAGTACATGGCGCAGTCAGATGCCGCCAGCATTACTGCCCTGCCGGGATAACGCTTAAGCAGAATGGGTGTTGCCGATATGGACCCTTCCGCCAAGGGGTCTGTCGCCCCCAGGTCATCGAGCTCCGCCAAGGAGGGGAGGAACTGGGCGGCAATCGGGCAGGAGCGGCGGGTCAGGTCGGCAAGGCCGAGGTAGTGCCTCGAAACCCTGAACGGGTATACCTTAGAGACCGTCGCCACAGCGTCGTACGTCTCCTCTGTGAGGGGTCTGATCTGTGAAAGTTCTTGAACGGTGTTCACATGGAGGGGGACACAGGCAGTGTCCTCCTCCACATTGGAAAAATTACGGAAGTGCCAGGAAATGGGCTCTTCTGTTCTTCGCCCAGCAACCCTCGTTATGTTCGGTGCAGACCGGTCTTTCTTTGCCATAGCTCACTGTTTCGAGAAGCTTTGCATCAACGCCGAGCGTACCAAGGTAGCTCTTTGTCGAATCGGCCCTTCTCTGGCCAAGGGCGAGGTTGTACTCTACAGTACCTCTCTCGTCGCAGTGGCCTTCAATCCGTGCACGCTTGCCGGGATTTGCCTTGAACCAGTTGTAGTTGCCCTTCAGTACCTCTGCATCTCCAGGCCTGATATTGTACTTATCGAAATCAAAGTTGATATCCTTCAGCGCGGCTACCGGAGTAGGGGCCGGAGCGGGGGCCGGAGCGGGGGCTACCTTAACTTCCTCCTTTGCGGCCGGGGGTGTCACCTGGGCAGCAGGGGCCGGCGGTGGTGGTGCCTCGCCCTTTACGGCCTGATAAAAACAACCGCAACCGCCCAGGAACATTCCAAGCGCCACCAGCAAACATACGATAGCCAATGATCTTACTTTCATTGTCCACCCCTTTTGAAATGAGTTAGGGTATACCCTTTTCTGGATATACCCTTATTAATACTGTGAAACGTTCTTACTTCTTTTCTGCTGGCTTCTCCGCCGGTTTCTCCGCCGGTTTCTCCGCTGGGGCTCCGGGCTTTGCTTCTTCAGCCGGTTTTGCAGGCTCAGCCGGTTTTGCCTCTTCTTTCGGTGGTGCCGGTTTCGGAGGTTCCTGTGAAGGCCCACAACCCATCAGTGTTACGGTTGCAAAGAATGCAAATACCATAAAAAACACTACGAGCTTCTTCATGTACGTTCACCTCCTTTCGTTGTCAAATAAACGCACTATGATTCATATTACACTAATCAAATTTTTTTCACAACAATATCTTTTTCAATCTCAAGCACATCTTCCCTGCGGCAGAGAGCGTTCTCCGGGCTGAGCGTCGACGCCGCCCCGCAGGCCACGCCGAGCACAAGGGCACCCTCGAAGGACAGGCCCGTGCCGAGGCCGAGCACCATTCCGGCAACAAGCGAATCGCCGGCGCCGATTGAGCTGCACACCTTCACCTTGGGCGGAACGACATGGAGTACGCCTGCCTTCGTAAGGCCCAGAACACCCCGCGCACCCATGGACACGACAACGTATTCGACGCTGTCCGTGTAGGGCATCCCATACCCGATGATGTCCTCCATGTCGCTCACACTCCTGCCCACAAGGCGGCCGAGCTCATGAACGTTCGGTTTAATGAGGCAGGGTCCGGCGCTCACTCCCATGCTCAGCGCCCCGCCGTCCGTATCGAGCATCACCTTGATGCCCTTTTCCTTCAGCGTCGTCGTAAGCTGAGCGTAAAAGCTCTCGTTGATGGTTTCCGGAGGGTTGCCGCTGATGACCACAAAACTTCCCGACGGAATCTCTTTTATCTTGCCGAAGAAAGCGGCGATATCGAGTGGGGTGACGGGTGGTTCGGCACCGCTGAGAAGGGTTTGGATCTTCTTTCTTCTCTGATAGATGGTGATTCGTTTACGGGTCTCTTCGTGGGTCTTCGTAAAGTCGCATACAACGCCTTCGCCGATGAGGAGGCCCTCAATCTCCAGGCCGCGGTAGCCACCCGCGAACCCCAGGGCCACGCTCTGCCCCCCCAATTCCTTGATGACCCGGGAGACGTCTATGCCTCTCCCGGAAGCCCTTTTTCGCTCATCCACGATAGGGTTAACGTCATCGTACACGAGCTCCTCCACCTCAACGGTCGTGTCAAGGCAAGGATTGAGAGTTACGGTATAGATCATCTTTCCTGATGTGTATTCTATAAAATTGCTACAAAAATGACTACAAAAATCTTTTTTTGAATCTTCTCGCCTGTTGTCCGGGCCCGGGGCCATCTTTCCCTGTTGCTTTTGCCTATGGGCAATGATATAACGACGGCGTTCCGACGTTGTCGCCCACGGCATTTCCATACTGGAGGAATAGTGAAGACGGCTGCTCTTGTACTATGTCTTATCCTGCTTCCAACTTACGCATCTGCCGGCGGTTTTCTCATCTACAACCAGGATGCCAAGGCAAACGGCATGGGGCTTGCCGTTGCCTCGTCCATAGACAATGCCTCGGCAGTCTTCTATAACCCATCGCTCCTTACCGACCTAAAGGGCCTCAACATCTCAGCCGGTGTCAACGCCTTTACATCCAGTCGCCGCTACCAGGATGCCGAGACAGGTCTGAGGGTGAACGCCATTCCGAGGAATCATTTCATTCCTACATTTTTTGCATCCTACACCATGGACAAATGGTCCTTCGGCATGGGCGTCTATACACCCTTCGGGCTCTCCACGGAATGGCCCCAGGCATGGGTCGGCCGCTATCAGACCACCTACGCCGAGATCGGCTCGACGTACATAAACCCTGTCGTTGCATATAAATTTAACGACTACGTTTCTTTCTCGGCAGGCTTTTCCTACGCCACAAGCTCCCTAACCCTGAAGAACAACATAGCCGTGGGCCCGGGCATGGACGCCGTGGCAAAGCTTTCGGGCAACGGCGACGGGTTGGGGTACAATGCGGCACTCGCCGTCAGGCTTCCCAAGGATTTCACCCTTTCACTGACCTATCGAAGCGCCGTTAATATAGGCTATACGGGAGACGTACGGTTTTACGCCCCACAGCCTTTCAAGAAATATTTGCCTGACGGCAGGGTATCATCAAGCCTCGACCTTCCCTTCGTCTGGACCGGCGGTATAGCGAAAAGATTCGGCGACCTTACCGTCGAGGCCGATGTTTTCCTGAGCGGATGGTCCACTCTGGACAAATATACGATCTACTTCAAAAACGGCATGGCGCCCCTGACCATCTACAAGGGATGGTCGAACTCACCCAGCTTCTCCATCGGGGCCAACTACCGCTGGAACAAATACCTGGAGACACAGGTCGGCTACATGTACGACAAGACGCCGGTCCCCGACAGCACCCTGAGTCCCGAGCTTCCCGACGCATCGCGCAACCTCCTCACCTGCGGCGCAACGGTAAAGCTTGATCAGTTCAAGATAGGCTTGGGCTACCAGGCCACCCTTTTCGACCAGGCAGATTCGACGAAGAATATTGTCGGCGCGCCGAAGGGCAAGTATGACACCTTCGCCAACGTCATCCTCTTTACCGTTTCCTACGAGCAGTAGCGCTTCAGGAAAGACGGGAGGCCGGGAGGCCGGCCGCCGATGACCCGGCAGGCCTTCCATGCGACCCTCAAGGCCGGACTGGTTCACGGTCTCTCGATCACCTTCGAGATGGTCAAGGTCATTGTTCCCTTCTACATTGCCATAGAGTTTGTAAAAAGATCGGGTCTTTTAACGGTGGTAGGCGATTTCTGCAAGCCTTTCATGGGCCTTTTCGGCCTTCCCGGCGAATGCGCCCTGGGCCTTGTTGTCGGCTACTTCGTGAACCTCTATGCCGCAATAGCGGTTCTGGCCCCCCTGCACCTGCCTGCAAAGGAAATCACCGTCATGGCCCTCATGCTGGGGCTCGCCCACAGCCTGCCCATAGAGACCGCCGTGACGAGAAAAACGGAGGTGAACGCCTGGATCATGACGGGGGCCCGTGTTGTCTTAAGCCTTCTTTCGGGCGTTCTGCTGAATCTCATATGGAAGCCCTTTTCGTAGCCCTCAAGGATTCCCTTGTTCTGACGCTCCAACTCCTGTGCATCATCCTCCCGCTCACCGTGTCCTACGAGTTTCTCAAGCACCGGACGGAAGCGGTGAGAAAGCGCACCTTTTCTCTCATGGGCATCTCCCAGGGCGGCATCGTACCGCTCTTCACGGGCATTATCATAGGGCTTACCTACGGGGCGGGTATTATCATCCATTCGCTGCGAACGGCCAAGGTATCGAAGAAGGAGGCCTTTCTCATCCTGCTCTTTCTGTCCGTCTGCCACGCCATTATCGAAGACACCCTTATCTTCGTCGTCATCGGGGCCAACGGCCTCGTGCTGGTGGCCTTCCGCTTTGCGCTGGCCATCGTTCTCACCTATCTTGTCTATAAGGGAAAGTTACTTGGCGATGAGACGGTCCAGGGCCGCCGATAGGCCCCCGAGGTCCAGCGGAAGCTCTGCCTGCGTTCCGTCGGCCATGTTGCGGACGATGATGCTCTGCCTGGCGATCTCGTCGTCGCCGAGAATGAGCACATAGTTCACGGACAGGCTGTCGGCGTAGCGCATTTGCGACTTCAGCGACTTGCCGTCGTAACCGTAGTAGAGGGAGAGGCCCTTGGCCGTGAAAAGGGATTTGAGAGCCGTCACGTATCCTTTTGCCGCGCCGCCAAGATAGGCGAAAAAGAAGGAGGGCACAGCAGACGGCTTGCCGGTCTGCGCTACAAGCGCCAGCCGCTCGACACCGATGGCGAAGCCCGTCCCCGGCGTCTCCGGGCCGCCCATTTCGCCGACCAGATTTTCGTATCGCCCGCCTGCAATGAAGGTCTTCTGGGCGCCCAGCGCCTCCGAGGTCACTTCGAAGACCGTTCTCGTATAGTAGTCCAATCCCCGCACAAGCCGTTTGTTTATTGTGAAGGGCACCCGAAAGTCGTCGAGATGGCGGCAGAAGGCGGAAAAATGATCGCGGCAGGACTGACAGAGCAGGTCGTAGAGCAGGGGCGATCCCCTGCCCACCTCAATGCACTGGCTGTTCTTGCAGTCGAAGACCCTGAGCGGGTTGCGCTCCCGCCGTCTCAGGCAGTCCTCGCAGAGGTCATCGGTGTGCGACCCGAGGTAGTCGACGAGTTTGTCCCTGAATGCGGGGCGACAGGCCGGGCACCCGACGCTGTTCACCTCCATGGTGTAGCCGCTCACGCCGAGATCGTCGGCGATGAGGCTGATCAGATAGAGCAGTTCGGCGTCGACGAGGGGGTCGTCGACACCGAAGACCTCCACGTCGATCTGGCGGAACTCCCTGAACCTCCCCTTTTGGGGCTTCTCGTGGCGAAACATGGGGCCGATGGTAAAAAGCCTGCTGACCCGCTCCTTGGCATAGAGGCCGGACTGGAGATAGGCCCGCACCACGCCGGCAGTAGCCTCGGGCCTCATCGTCACGGCGTCCCCGCCGAGGTCCCTGAAGGAGAACATCTCCTTCTCCACTATGTCGGTGGCCTCGCCGATGGTGCGGACGAAAAGCTCCGTCCTTTCGAGGATGGGCACCTCGATCTCCCTGAACCCGAAGAGCGTCAGGTAGCGGCGGGCAGAGGCCTCGATGCGCCGAAAGGCCGCTGCTTCGTCGTAAAGAATGTCTCGAAAACCCCTGAGCGTCTGCATCTTTTCCATGGGATATCCTTGGCCGTCCTGTTCCGCACTGTTTAAGTAACACACTTGACGACGGTATGGAAAGAGAAAAAACGGCTACCCGATGATTCTCCTGCGCATGAGACGGAAGGGCGGAATCGCGAGAAGAAAGGCTGCGGCCGTCAGCCAGAGCACGGAAACAGGGATGCCCGACAGGTCGCCCGCCGCCAGAGACCTGGCTATGGTGGCCAGATGAAAGAGGGGCGTGAAGAAGGCGATACGCGCAAAAACGGGATGGAGCCCGTCGAGGGGAAAGAAGATGCCGGAAAAAAGAAACATGGGCGTCATGAGCAGCGTGTAATAGTAGTTGAAGGAGTCTATGCCCGGAACGATGGCCGTGCAGATCATCGCCAGCTCCGCGAAGACAAAACCGCTTATGAAGAGGACGGGTATGAGGAGCAGGATCATGGGCGAGCTGACGAGCCCGAAGAGCGCTATGGCCGCAATGATGATAGTCCCGTAGAACATGCTCTTCGTCGCCGCCCACATGAGCTCCCCGGCCACCAGGTCGTCGATGTTGACGGGCGTCGACAGGATGGCATCAAAGGTCTTCTGGAAGGTCATCCGCACATAGGTCCCGTAGGTGCACTCATAGGTCGCCCCGAACATGGACGACGATGCGATGATGCCCGGCGCTATGAAATTCATGTACGGCTGGCCGTTCACGTCCTTGACAAAGGCGCCCAGACCCATGCCGAGGGCCACCAGGTAGAGTATGGGCTCCACGAAGTTGAGGACTATGCTCGACTTGTAGAGCTTGCCGTAGACGGAAAGGTGCCGCTGCCAGACGCGAAAGGCCCTCCTAATCCGCAAGGTGCCTCCCCGTAAGCTTCAGATAGACCTCCTCCAGGTTGCCCCCGTGGAGCTCCGAAAGGCGGCCTGGGCTATCGAGTGCTATGATCTTCCCGGCGTTCATGATGGCCACCCGGTCGCAAAGGTACTCCGCCTCCTCCATGTAGTGGGTTGTAAGCACAAGGGTCCGGTTCCGGGCCTTCAGGTCGCCGAGGCTGGCCCAGACGGAGCGCCGGGTATGGGGGTCGAGACCTGTAGTCGGCTCGTCGAGAATGAGAAGGGCGGGGTCGTTGATGAGGGCCCGCGCCAGGAGCAGGCTCCTTTTCATGCCTCCCGACAGTTGCCGTATGTTGACGCGCGCCTTTGCCTCAAGCCCCACGTAGCGCAGCAGCTCCATCGCCGCCGGCAGCGCCTTTTTCTTTGCCATATCGAAATATCGCCCGTAGACGACGAGATTCTCAAGCACCGAGAGCTCGAGGTCCAGGTTCTCATCCTGCGGCATCACCCCTATGCGCATCTTGATGCGGCTGCAATCGTCGGCCACGTTCCTTCCGAAGACGGTAATGGAGCCCGCCGTCGGCACAACAAGGCAGTAGAGCATGCGCATGACCGTCGTTTTTCCCGCACCGTTGGGCCCCAGGAACCCGAAGCACTCGCCCTCGTTGATGGCAAAATCGACGTGGTCCACGGCCCGCAACGAGTTGTAGTCTTTCACGAGCCCCCTGGCTTCGACGATTCCCATGGCGCCTTATTATATCGAAAAAAGCTGCGGCGAAACAGGAGAAACTACGGTACGCCTTGCGGCTCTGCAAGAGCCTTCTGCAGGGCGGGGTAATCAACCTTGCCCGTGCCGAGCTTGGGAAGCTGCTTCACGTGCCGCATCTCCCTGGGCATGGCCAGCTCCGTGAAGCCCTGCCCCTTAAGGGTATCGCGGATGCCCTTAAGGTCCGCCGATGGGTGGTTCGTCACGACGATAATGCGCTCGCCCTTCTTTTCATCGTCCACGGCCAGGCAGGCCACGTCGGTTCTCTCGCCCAGGACCCTCTGCAGGGCCTCCTCCAAGGCACCCAAAGAAACCATCTCGCCGCTCACCTTGGCAAACCGTTTGAGGCGGCCGAGGATTGTGAGAAAGCCCTCCTCCGTCACCTCGACGATGTCACCCGTATCGTACCAGCCGTCATCGTCGACGCGGTACCTGCGGTTTGCCTCCTCGTTCTTCAGGTACCCCTGAAAGAGGTTCTTTCCCTTCAGCACGAGGCGCCCTGCCCTGCCCCCCTTGTGGTCCACCCCGTCGACGGCCGCGATGCGCCATGCTATGCCCGGGAGCACCCTCCCCACGGTGCCGAAGCAGTACTCCAGCGGTGTGTTGATGCTGACGATGGGCGAGCACTCGGTAATACCGTATCCCGCCATGATCCTGACGCCGAAGCGCCTCGCATAGTTCTCGAAGACGTCGTCGCTCAGCGCCTCGCCGCCACAAAAGATGTACCGTATCGTATGAAAATCATAGGGGTGGGCCCTCCGGGCATATCCCCGGAGGAAGGTATTGGTGCCCAGAAAAATCGTGCAGCCTTCATCGTAGGCGATTTCAGGGACAAGGCGGTAGTGCAGGGGGCTTACGTAAAGGTATGAGCGGGCCCCCGCCACGACGGGGAGCACCGTGCCCGCCGTAAGGCCGAAGCTGTGAAACATGGGCATGGCGTTCAGGAAATAGTCCTCGTCCGTCACATCGAAACGGACCAGTGACTGGTGGATGTTGGAGACAATATTTTCATGGGAGAGGCAGACCCCTTTCGGCGACCCTTCGGAGCCCGACGTAAAAAGGATGACGGCCGTCTCCTTTTCCGCCCCCTCTTCCCAATCCCCCAACCGGCCCGCGAAAAGGCTCCGCAGGAGCGCCCGGGCCTTCTGCGCCGGGGTGATGCGGCCCTTCAAATCCTCAACGAAGATCACCTCTCTCTTCCCAAAAACGGCAGGGGATATTTTCATCCGCTCCAGAAAGGAGCGCGAAGAGACGACCACCTCCACATCGGCCAGCGCAAGGCCGTGGCCTATTGCTGCCGGACCAGCAGAATAATTGAGAAAGACGGGCACCTTGCGGAGCAGTTGAAGGGCCCAGAAGATGAGGGCCGTCACGGTAAGGTTCGGAAGGAGGATACCGACCCTGCCCTGGGGAAAACGCAGGACCCCTTCGCCTAAGGCGAGGGCGGCCCGAAGCGCCCTTCCGTACGTTACCTCAGCCCCCGTGGCGTCCTTGTAGAGAACCCTCCTTCCGTACCTGCGGCAGCTTTGCACGAAGCCGGCCCCAAGCGTTACCGGCCCGTTGTTCGCCTCGTAGGCGGCCTCACAAAGCATGGAAAGAATGGCCTGGGCGGCCTCCTTCTTTCGCACCTTCGGCGTCCGGCCTCCGGGCGCCGGCAGGGCCCGGGGAGGAAAGACGGTCACCGTGAGGTCCTTAAAGAGGCGCCTGCCTCCTTTCTTACGGGAAAAAAGGGTCGAGAAGGCGCCTCCGATGTGGACCGGCAGAATTCCGGCCCCGGCCTTGTAAGCCACGAACCCTGCGCCCTCGTAGACCTTCATCAGGCTGCCTGTTGTCGTCATCCGGCCCTCGGGAAATATGAGCAGGGGCCTTCCCTCTTTTACCCTATCGATGACACCCTTCAGGGAGAAGGGGTTCATCGCGTCGATCTCCACCGTGTGCCAGTTTCTCATGAAGGGACGAAAGAGAAGCTCCCGGGCCCTCCTCCGGTCCACCACGATGGTCAAGTCCATCTTCAGATAGGTCCACAGGAGTACGCCGTCGATGAGGCTTTCATGGTTGGCCACCACGATGAGCCCTCTGGGGTCAACGGGAATATGGTGAAGACCCTCCACGGCCACATGATGAAAGCAGCGGAAGTAGGCCCTGAAAATCGCGCGCGCCCCGGCTTCCACAAATGACCGGATGACGCTTCGCCTCTCGCCCCGCTCTGTCCGCATCTGAACAGAAGACATCAGGCCCCCGTCATCGCCGCCGGAAAGGTTGCGCCGGGCCGGCGGTCCGGTCGGCCATCAGGCCTTTTTTTTCAGTATGAGCGACCCCAACCCTCCTATGACGGACACGGCCGCCGCCAGGACGAAGGCGTGGGTGAACGTGCCGGTGGCATCTTTGATGTAGCCCGCAATGGCCGGACCCAATATCTGGCCGACGCCGAAGAAAAGGGTGATGAAGCCGAGGCCTGCCGGTGCGAGCCTGCCGCCCACGGCGTCTCCGGCCGCCGCAGCCATAATGACGGGGATAGAAAAGGCCGTAATGCCGAAGATGACGGCGGACAGGTAAAAACCGATGTTATCTTTCCAGAGTGCCAGGATAATGTATGAAAGGGCCAGCGTGATGTAGGCGAAGAGGGATCCGAAACGCCTGCCGATAACGTCCGATATGCCGCCCCAGACAACGCCGCAAAAGATGCTGAAGATGCCCAGAACAAAGAAGATGTCGCCGGCAGACTTTGAGGTCAGGCCAACCTCCTTTGTCAGGTAGGCCACAAAAAAGGTGAGGTATATAATGTAGGAGAAGCCGTACATAAAGTAAACGCTCCCGAGCTTCCATATTTCCGCTTCGCTCACCACATCCTTGAATGCCGAAAAGAGGGTCACCTTGGGCCCGCCCCTCATCTCTTCGTCGCCGCCGTACATGGTAAGGCCCTTTTCCTTCGGACTGTTTCTGAGGAATGCGTAGCAGACAAAGGAAAGAACGAAGACAGTGATACCCATGAGGTACCAGGCGTACCGCCACCCGTCCTTCCCCCAGGAAGCAATGAGCATGGGAAGCGCCACGGCCGTTATGGAAATCCCCGTGCCCGTGCCCAGCGTCACGATGCCCGTTGCAAGCCCCCTCTTTCGCGTGGCAAACCATGCAGCAGGAAGGGCCATCATGGGGATGTAGCTTCCACCGTTTCCCATACCCGTCAGCATCCTCATGAAGAAGGCAAAAATGAAGGAATCCGACAGGCCGGTGAGAAAGAGGGTTATGCCCATGAGGAAAAGGGATATGAAGACAACCCGTCGGACACCGAACCGGGCGGCTATGAACCCGCCGAGGACTGCGAGACAAAGGTAGCCGATGAAATTCCCCGAGGCAATGAGGCCGACCTGCGTGTACGTGAGGGCAAGGCCCTCACGCATGGGCGGCAGGATGAGCGAATAGGACATCCTGCCGAAACCGTGCGAAAGGACAAGTACCAGCGTACCCGTAAAGGCGACAACCCAGGCGTAGTGCATTCACCCACCTCCTTGACTTATTTTCAATTGTCAAACAAGTGCCCCCGCTTGTCAAATACTTTCTCCGCTCTTTGCAACGGCAGAAAGGGATGTGCTATAGAATATGCTGTGCCGAATCCAAAAATCCGTTTCGTAGAACCCATCCCCATCCGCCACGAAGGCAAAGACCTCATCCTGCTCAGGGACCGGGAGGGCATCACCGAAGAGCACCTCATCGTGTCCAGGGAGGCGGCCTATCTCATTTTCCTCATGGACGGCACGCGCTCCCTAAGGGACATTCAGGCAGAGTTCCTGCGGGCCTCCGGCGAGCTCATCTACATCGACAAGATCGAAGAGATCGTCGAAACCCTCGACCAACGGCTGTTCCTGAAGAACGACCGGTTCGACGAGCACGTACAGGCGCTGAGGGCGTCCTATGAGGCGCTCCCGGTGCGGCCGGCCTTTTTGGCCGGAAAAAGCTATCCCGCAGGCCGCATGGACCTGCTTGAGTACCTCGATGAGGCATTCAGGAGCGCCCCTGCCGCGGCAGCCCCGGACGGAGAGATAACGGGTATTCTGGCACCCCACATCGACTACGAAAGGGGAATGAACGTCTACAGGCAGGTCTACCCTTATCTGAAATCCGTGGCCGAACCGCTCGTCGTCGTCCTGGGCACCTGTCACCACGAGAGCGACAAGCTGGTGAACATCTCGCTGAAAAACTGGACAACACCGCTGGATGAAATACCGGTATCGCCGGAAATGGCGGCGCTGATCCGCCACGATCCCGTTCTGAGCCGGTACATTGACGAATGGCCCCACCGCACCGAACATTCCATAGAGCTGCAGCTACCCCTGCTGCAGTTCGCTCTCCGGGACGATTTCGAGATTCTGCCCATCCTCGCGGGCTCCATGCACGAGTTCACAATAGGGGAGAAGGCCCTGCCTGATGGAGAGTTGGACGACCTCGTCGGCGCATTGATGGGCGCCATCGAGAAGGCGGGCAGGCGAGCCATTGTGGTGGCCGCCGCCGATCTTGCCCACATAGGGGCCCAGTTCGGCGATACTTTTTCCTGTGATGCCTTTGCCCTCCAGGGCTCGAAGCGCCAGGACGAGGCGTTGCTGGCCTGCATCGAGAATGGAGATGCGAACGGCTTTGTGGGCTCCATTGCAGCCGAGGCCGACCGTCGCAGGATCTGCGGCCTCACCCCCATCTATTTGCAGCTTCGCCTCCTCGAAGGTTCCCGCTGCACCATGACGGCCTACGATCAGTGGACCGACGGCGCCTCGTCGGTAAGCTTCGCGGGAGCTGTGTTCTACAGCTAAAGAGCGGTCCCTTC
>CAZYVU010000017.1:0-1809 GCA_964651435.1 uncultured Pseudomonadota bacterium | reverse complement strand
GAGCGGGCGCGTTGTGCCCTTGACGCAGCAAGCTTAAAGTGCACCGCTCGTCTCCCGCACTGGCGGGACGCTCGTCAAGCGAGGCGCTCATAGAGCAGGGCGGCTGTTTGCCCTGCGCTCATCACGTATAACGCTCATTCCGATTGCATCGACGATGAATTGAACGACAAGGGTGGGGGGATAGAATCGGGAAGACAGGATTTGAACCTGCGGCCCCAGCGTCCCGAACGCTGTGCTCTACACCGTACTGAGCTACTTCCCGTGTCCTTAATCATAGCAAACCTTTACCAAAAATTCCATTGCTTTTTCGGGGGGCCCATGATAGGTATTCACACTTTTTTCAGGAGGGTTAACATGTCACAGGAAAATCCGGTGAAAATAACTGATTTGACGCTGCGCGACGGCCACCAGTCGCTTTTTGCGACCCGAATGACAACGGAAGATATGCTCCCCATAGCGGAGCGGATGGATAGCGTCGGCTTCTACTCCATGGAGGTTTGGGGCGGGGCCACATTTGATGTCATGACACGGTTTCTCAACGAGGACCCCTGGGAACGGGTCCGGAAACTGAAGCAACAGATGCCCAACACGAAGTTCCAGATGCTCCTGAGGGGACAAAACCTCGTTGGCTACAGAAACTACGCCGACGATGTCGTCGATGCCTTCGTGGGGAAGGCGGCCGAGGTGGGGATCGAGATCTTCCGCGTCTTCGACGCCTTGAACGACGAAAGGAACTTTATCGCCGCATTCAAGGCCATAGCCAAGTACGGGAAGCATATCCAGGGGGCCATCTCGTACTCTCTCACCGAGCAGCGCCTCGGGGGCCCCATCTTCAACATCGACTACTACGTCTCCAAGGCCAGGAAGATCGAGGCAATGGGCGCCCACTCACTGTGCATCAAAGATATGGCCGGCATCATCTCCCCGTACGACGCCTTTGAGCTCATTTCACAGCTTAAGGCGCACCTCGCGATCCCTGTTCATCTCCACACCCATTACACCAGCGGCATGGCCTCCATGTCCCTTCTCAAGGCGATCGAGGCCGGCGTTGACGGCATAGACACGTGCCTGGCACCGTTCGCCCTCCGGTCTTCCCACTCGGCCGTAGAGCCCTTCATTATCGCCCTGCAAAACGGCGCCCACAACACGGCCCTGGACCTGCAGAAGATAGCGGAGATCGACGAATACCTGGAGGGCATCGTCCCCAAGTACATGTCCTTTGCCGACACCACCCGCTTCTCCGTCATCGATATCGGTGTGCTGATGCACCAGATCCCCGGCGGCATGATCAGCAACCTCGTGAGCCAGCTCAAGCAGGCCAAGGCCCTGCATCGCCTGAAAGAGGTGTACGAGGAGATTCCGAGAACCCGCAGCGATATGGGGTTTCCGCCCCTCGTCACCCCCACAAGCCAGATCGTGGGCGTCCAGGCGGTATTCAACGTCATCGCCGGCAGGTACAAGATGATCTCCAAAGAGGTGAAGGACTACTTCTACGGTCTCTACGGCAGGCCCCCCGCACCCGTGAACGAGGAGATCCGCAGAAAGGCGCTCAAGGGCTATGACAAGGGCGAGACGCCCATCGACGTGCGGCCCGGCGATATCCTGGAGCCCGAGCTTCCCAAGGCAAGAGAGGCCCTGAAGGGGATCACGGAGGACATGGGCGATATCCTCACCTATGCCCTTTACCCCATGACGGGGCTCGAATTCCTCAAGAAAAAGTACGGGATTGCGGCAAACTGACGCCGCCGGACGCCGCCGGGTAGAGTAGAGAACTGGCGCCTTGCCGGAGCCGCTTGTGAACTTTTCGAT
>CAZYVU010000016.1:50759-58036 GCA_964651435.1 uncultured Pseudomonadota bacterium | reverse complement strand
GGCCTATAATTCACTTCTTGAGCTGGTTCGCCACGGCCTTGGTAGCCGCGTCGACGGCAGCGGCATCACCAAGGTAGTAGCTTTTCAGGGGTTTGAGACTGTCGTCGAGCTCGTAGACGAGGGGGATCCCGGTGGGGACGTTGAGCTCCACAATCTCGCTCTCAGGCACGTCGTCAAGGTACTTTATGAGCGCTCTCAGGCTGTTGCCGTGGGCTGCGATGAGCACGCGCTGCCCACCCTTGATGGCCGGTGCGATGGTCTCGTGCCAATAGGGCAGGAAGCGGGCTACCGTATCCTTAAGGCACTCGGTGAGCGGTATCTCGTCCGGAGTTAGGCCGGCGTAGCGTGGATCGGCTCCGCTGTACCGGGGGTCGTCCCTGGTTAGGGCCGGCGGCCGAATGTCGTAACTCCGACGCCATAATTTTACTTGGTCCATGCCGTGCTTTTCGGCCGTCTCAGCCTTGTTGAGGCCCTGCAGTGCTCCGTAGTGGCGTTCGTTGAGGCGCCAACTATGATGGACGGGGATGTACATGAAGTCCATTTCCTCGAGCGCTATCCAAAGGGTCTTGATGGCCCGCCGCAAGACGGAAGTGAACGCCACATCGAAAGCGTACCCCTCCTGCTTGAGGGTCTTTCCGGCCTCCAAGGCCTCCCGGAGGCCCTTTTCGGACAGATCGACGTCTGTCCACCCCGTAAAACGATTCTCCTTGTTCCATGTGCTCTCTCCATGACGTAACAAAACAACCTTTTTCATCACACTCTCCTTATGGGCTTAATTCCACAATCTCCATTTTATGGTTCGCTTCGGGATGTCGTACCGAAGGGCCCTCGATCAGGATTATCCTGTCTCCGGTCAGCTCGTGCTCCTTTGCCCACCCCTTGGCGTACCGGCTCCAAACAGGAGGTTCTTCCGGCTCGTGGTGGGGGTGGACACCGTAGGAGAACACGAGGGATTGACAGGTGGCGTCGAAGGGACTCACAGCGGCGATCCAGACGGGAAGCCGTTGCCGGGCGAGATGCCTTGCCGTGGTGCCGCTGCGGCTTGGGACGAAGATAGCGGCGAGAGACATCCTCTCCAGAGCGCTCTCGACGGCAAGGGACATGAAGGCTGCCGAGGAAACCTCCGTACCCGCCATGGCATCCCGCACGGTGGTCCGGATGTTCAGCCCGGGCCTGTAGGGTTCGATGGCCGCGGCGATTTTGCCCAACATGGCGACGGCATCAACGGGGTACTTACCCATGGCCGACTCACCAGACAGCATGACGCAGTCGGTGCCGTCGAGGATGGCGTTGGCAACGTCCGTGGCTTCGGCCCGTGTGGGCCGTCGATTGTCGGTCATGGACTCGAGCATCTGCGTGGCCGTGATGACCGGTTTGCCGAGCAGGTTTGCCTTGTGCGTCAGCTTTTTCTGCGCCAGCGCTATCTCCTCGATCGGTATTTCCACGCCAAGGTCGCCCCGGGCTATCATAATGCCGTCGGCGACCTTGAGGATGCCATCTATGTTGTCCAGTGCCCTCGAACGTTCTATCTTTGCAATGATGAACGGGTTTCTGCCCATGGCTTTGGCGGCCTCCCGCACTGCCTCTATGTCCGATGCAGATTCGACGAATGACTGGCTCACGGCGTCGACACCGTTTTCGAGGGCAAAGCGGAGGCACTGGCGGTCCCGATCCGTAAATGCGGTTATGCCCAGGTCAATGCCCGGAAGATTGAGGCCTTTCCGGGACCGGAGCGTACCCCCCACGATGACCCGGCAGAGGACACGGTTGCCTGCCACAGACTCCACCTTCAGTTGAATAAAGCCGTCGTTGAGAAAAAGGGCGTCGCCCGGTCTTACGGCTTTTGGAAGGCCGGCGAAGGTCACCGACGCCGATGTTTCGTTTCCCGGCTCGTCGTCCGTCGTCAGGGTAAAGGGCGCTCCCGGCACAAGCTCCACGGGTTCGCCGGTTATCTCGCCGATCCGCATCTTGGGGCCCGGAAGATCGGCCATAATGGCGAGGCGCCTCCCCTTCAGCCGTGCCTGCTCCCGCAAGGAGGCGATGATGGCGCCGTGGGTGGAGAAATCGCCGTGGGAGAAATTGAGCCGCGCAATATTCATGCCCGAATCGATCATTGCGCCCATTACCTCGGGCGATTCCGACGCGGGGCCGATCGTACAGACGATCTTGGTCTTGTGGAGAGGCAGCTTCATGGAGAACCTCCTTGTGCTGAATGCCGCACGCCCTACAGCAGATCCCGGGGCTGGCCTGTCGCGGCAAGGACACTGCTCCAAAGCGGGCCGTCGGGATCTATCTTTTTCCGTGCAGAGACGGCTACTGGAATGGGAACATGGGTAAACTCGCCGTTCCACACGCTCACCACCATGTCGGTACGGCCGCTCATGCCGGCATGGACGGCATTGTGACCGAGGAGAAGGCAAAAGGCCGCATCCCGGGCGTTTGCCGGGAGGCTCCGTATCGTATAGCTCGGATCGATATACTTAAGGTTGATGTTCGCACCTTTCTCGCTAAAGTGGTCCCTTATCCGGTCCCGCAGGAATATGCCGATATCGCTGTAGCGGACATTTCCCGAGGCGTCACGTTCCCCTGTCGCCATCATGAGGTCCTGCCCCGCACCTTCGGACACAACGATGACGGCGTGGCCCCGTTTTTCAAGGCGCTGGGTGAGGGCCCGGAGAAGGCCGTCGAGGGTGAAAGGTACCTCGGGGACAAGGCAGAAGTTCACCTGCGTGTCTGCCAGGACGGCATAACCGGAGATAAAACCCGAGTCCCTTCCCATGAGCTTAACAAGCCCTATGCCGTTACGGGCGCCTTCCGCCTCGCTGTGTGCCCCGTAGGTGACCCGGCGTGCCTCCGAGGCGGCCGTATCAAACCCGAACGACTGCTCCACGAAGGAGATGTCGTTGTCGATCGTCTTCGGTATGCCGATGACGGAAGTCTTGAGCCCCCGCCTCTTGACCTCCTCGGTGACGGCGTGGGCCCCCCTGAGGGTTCCATCTCCGCCTATGGTAAAGAGAATGCCGATACCCATCCGTTCCAGCGTGTCCACCATGTCCGACACGTCCTGGGGGCCGCGGGACGTGCCGAGTATGGTACCCCCTGCCTGGTGAATCTTCGCCACCGTCTCGGGCGTTAGCTCAAGGGGTCTGTGTCCGTATGCCGCTGCAAGTCCCTCAAAGCCGTAACGAAAGCCGTACACCGTTGCAACGTCGTAGTGATGATAGAGGCTGAGAACGATAGCCCTGATCACGTCGTTGAGGCCCGGGCAGATCCCCCCGCAGGTGACGATCCCGCACTTGAGCTTCGAGGGGTCAAAATAGACCTTTTCCCTGGGGCCCGAGACCTCCATGGAGGACATGGGGCGTCCCTGGGATAGTAGGGCCTGGACCTCATCGGCCAACACATTGACAAGCACCCTCGACTCGTCGGGAATGAAGCCGGTCTCCTTCATGGGTGACGGTATGTGGCAAGGTCCCAGTCTTGATATGGTGAAGTCAAAATCTTGATCGGCCATTCTTACCCTCCTTGGGTGGTATTGGTGGGATTCTGCAACTGCTCTCCGGGATAGGCGGCCAAAAGAGCCACCATTGACCGCGGCTGTACCGTATAGGATGGAAAGTCTACCGCCGGGGCCTCCATCCAGGGCACGACGTCTTCCGGCGAGGGGAGAGCCGTGTCTATAAGGCGGTGCCACTCACCCATTTGGCGGCCCGCCAAGGGGGGAAGCTGGAACGAAAGAGGTTCCCAGTACGCGTTGGCAATAAGGTGCAGGAGAAAGTGCCCTTTTCGGCTCCGAACCGTGACGGCCAGGGTTCTCGAGTCGTCGGTCCAATCGGGCCTGTGGAGCTCGACGCCGTGCCAGCGGATATCGGCCCGGTGCAGAATCTCCCGAAGGCTCAACCCTTCGTCGTTTTCCATATCCCTCCCGAGCCGGAGCGCAATGAGCTTCCTCGTAAATTGCCTGATGTTGGCGTGTTTCTGCACGAGCGACCAGTCGAACCAGCTCGCCTCGTTGTCCTGGCAATAGGCGTTGTTGTTCCCGCCTTGGGTTCGCCGGACCTCGTCGCCCATGAGCAGCATGGGTACGCCAAGGGCCAGGAGGGTTACGGTAAGAAAATTCTTTATCTGCTGTTCCCTCAACCGATCCACCGCATGGTCGTCCGTTGGTCCTTCGGCGCCGCAATTCCAGCTAAGATTGTAGTCCGTACCGTCCCGGTTGTCCTCGCCGTTGTCCTCGTTCTGTTTCGCGTTGTAGGAGACCAGATCGTTGAGTGTGAATCCATCGTGGCAGGTGACGAAGTTGATGCTCTGCTCCGGTTCTTTGTCCTTTTCCAGGTAAATATCCGGGCTACCGAAAATCCTGGCTGCCATCTTACGGGCCATGCCCCTGTCGCCCTTGACAAAGCTTCGGACGTCGTCACGAAATCGCCCGTTCCACTCCTTCCAACTGTCGCCTACAAATGTACCCACCTGATAGAGGCCCGCGGCGTCCCAGGCCTCGGCGATGAGCTTGGTGCCGGCCAGAACGGGGTCTGACTCGATGTCCCAGAGCACGGGAGGGCTCGCCAAAGGCCTGCCCGTTTCGTCACGTGAGAGAATGGAGGCAAGGTCAAAGCGAAAGCCGTCTACATGCATCTCCCGTACCCAGTAGCGGAGGCTGTCGAGAATGAGGCGCCGGACGATTGACTGATTGGCATTCAGCGTGTTGCCCGTTCCAGTGTAATTGGCGTAGCGCGACTGATCCTCCTCCAACATATAGTACATATCGTTTTGCAGCCCTTTGAAAGAGTAGGTCGGACCGTATTGGTTGCCTTCCGCCGTGTGGTTGTAAACGACGTCGAGAATAACCTCAAGGCCTGCCCTGTGGAGGGCTCTGACCATGTCACGAAACTCGGCGATAGCACCCAAGGTCTCCCTGTTCGAGCTGTATGCACTGTGGGGCGCGAAAAAGGAGACGGGGCTGTATCCCCAATAGTTTGTCAGGCCGGGTGGACTGTCCTCAGGGTCGAACTGAAAGACGGGAAGGAGCTCAACGGCCGTTATACCGAGGTCGAGAAGGTAGGGTATCTTCTCGATCAGTCCGGCATAGGTGCCCCGCTTGGCCTCGGGAACGTTCGAGTTTGGATTGCGCGTGAACCCGGCCGGATGCATCTCGTAGATGACGGTTCGGGCAAAGGGTATTCTCGGCCTGCGGTCGCCCTCCCAGTCGTAGTCCCTTGGGTCCACGACAACGCTCTTCATTGCCGCCGCAGTGTTGCTGCCCGGAAGACAGGCCGCCTGCCTGCTGAAGCCCGGGGGCACGACAACGGCACGGCCGTAGGGGTCGAGGAGGGTCTTCTCGGGGTCGAACCGAAGACCGGGGGACTCGTTGGAAGGCCCAGTAACGCGGTATCCGTATATTTGCCCGGCAGTCAAGCCGGGGACGAAGCCGTGCCAGTAGTGGTAGGTTTTGTTCTTACGGGCGGTTAGGCTCACGACATGGGCGGGGGAGGCGTCTGCTGCATCCTCGAACAGGAGAATGTCGACAGCCCGGGCTCCCTTCGAGAATACGCTGAAGTTGACGCCGTCGGGATAGACCGTAGCGCCAAGAGGAAAGCTCGACCCCCATCGGGGGGTCACCGTCCTGCGGCTCTTTCCTTTTCCCTCCATCTTCGTGGGGAGAGCGTAACATAGCACCGGCCGTCCGTCAATGTCGGGAACAATGAACTGCCCCGAGAGCCGGCGATCCCTACAAATTGCACTATTCTGTGACAAAAAACTGCTATTTCTGTGACCTCCGTCATACCACCCCCGGTTCCGGGGGTGGTACAGTGAAACTATCATGACGCACAGGGAGGACACGATGACAACCTCACGGACGAAGGCGACATTGACGGTCATGCTGCTCTGCATGGCCCTGGTTCTGATGATAACGGGAACGTCCTGGGCGGGAACGGGGGAGCTCAAGGCGGTCAAGGGGCAGATCGCCGGCAAGGGCGCCAAGTGGATGGCCGGTGACACAACGGTCTCTCGGCTGCTGCCCGCCGAGCGCACCCGCCTCCTGGGGGCCCTGCCCCCGGTCGTTGCCCCCCACCACCGGTTTGCGGAGAAGGAGAAGAAGGGGGGTAAGGGCATCATGGAGCTTCCCGCCTCCCTGGACTGGAGGAGCTACGGGGGCGCAAGCTACGTGACCCCGGTGCGCAACCAGGGGAGCTGCGGAAGCTGCTGGGCCTTTGCGGCAACGGCGGCCCTGGAGTCCCAGGCCCTGATCGACGGGAACGCCCCGGGCACTGACGTCAACCTCGCCGAGCAGACCCTCGTCTCCTGCAGCGGCGCCGGAAGCTGCAGCGGAGGCTACATCGACAGCGCCGCCGACTACATCCGCGACACGGGCATCCCCCCCGAGGGCTGCTTCCCCTACACGGGGACCACGAGCGCCTGCTCCAACGCCTGCCCGACGACCCTCCACAGCATCACGGGGTGGCTCTGGGTGACTACCTGGTCCCCAACCGTCGAGGCACTGAAGAACGGCCTTGCCACCTACGGCCCCCTCATCACCACCATGGACGTCTACACGGACTTCTACTACTACAAGTCCGGCGTCTACAGCTACACCTCGGGGAGCTACGAGGGCGGCCACGCCGTCCTCATCGTGGGCTTTAGCGATGACGGCCAGTACTTCATCGTCAAGAACAGTTGGGGAACGGGCTGGGGCGAGGCGGGCTACTTCCGCATCGCCTACAGCGAGCTCGCAGGCCTTGCCCAGTTCGGCGGCTACAGCATCGCCTATGACCGCTACGAGGGTCCCACCGCCCCACCCCCCTGCACATATGCTGTCTCCCCCACCAGCGCCTCCTATGCCGCAGCAGCCGCAACGGGTACGGTGAGCGTCACCGCCGCCGCGGGCTGCACCTGGACGGCCAAGGCCAACGTCACCTGGATCAGGGTCACAGCCGGCGCCTCCGGCACCGGCCCGGGGAGCGTCACCTACAGCGTTGCCAAGAACACGGCGAAGAACGCCCGCACGGGTACCCTGACCATCGCAGGCCAGACCGTCACCGTCACCCAGGCGGGAACGAGGACGAAGACGCGATAATATGGAAGCACGTCGGTAGACCGGAAGCATCACCAGCATCACGAACCAGGAACGGGCCGGACATATGTCCGGCCCGTTCCCTTTTCTGACAGAGATTGGGTAGATTAGTTCGGAGTAGAGAGTTCGGAGTTCGGAGTGAGGAAGGAAATGGAGAAGCGGAGAGGGGGAGGTAGTTCGGAGTAGAGAGTTCGGAGTTGGGAGT
>CAZYVU010000016.1:0-50659 GCA_964651435.1 uncultured Pseudomonadota bacterium | reverse complement strand
GGGGGAGGTAGTTCGGAGTAGAGAGTTCGGAGTTGGGAGTAGAGAGAGGCGGGGAAGGGGATGCTGGATGCCAGACAAACCAGACAAACCAGACAAACCAGCTTGGACGCGGGCCTAAGGATTTTAAATTATTGATGTCTTCTGCGGGCGGTGGGGTTCACAAAGAAAGCCTTTCCTAATCGTGGTATATATTTACATTATCCGAAAGGCTGTGGCGCAGATGTGCAATCATTCGACGGGTCATCCATATCTGGTGGGCATAGAGGCGGTGGCCAAGGCAATCATCGGGGTATGGGCTGCTCTGATCATTTGCTTTGCCTGTCCCGCCTTTGGGCAGGAGCCCATCAGGGTGACGGTGGAGGGCCTTGAAGGTGAGGCGCTGAGGAATGTGGAGACGGCGTTGACTCCGCCGAAGGGGCTGGTTCGGGACGGACGCATCGAGGCGGCGTGGTTGGCCCGCTTTGAGCGCAACATTCCAAGGGTGGTGGCGCAAGCCCTTGAGCCCTTCGGGTACTACGAAGCGCAAAGCAGCGTCACCCGGACGGACGGTCCCGACGAAGGGGTATCGATTACGGTTGCGGTTTCACCCGGCGATCCCGTCCGCGCAGGTCTCGTAACGGTGGAGGCCCGGGGACAGGGTGCGGTGGATGAAAGGCTTCAGGAACTGATTAGAGGGTTTCCTCTCGGGGCAGGCGACATCCTCCGCCAGGACAGGTATGATGCGGCAAAGGCGGCGATGCTGGACGCCGCCCTAAACGGGGGCTACCTGGATGCCCACTTTTCCAGCCATGTAATACGGGTGTCCTTGGAGGAGAAGCGTGCAGACATCGAGCTCATTCTTGAAACAGGGCCGAGGTACTATTTCGGTGACGTCCATTTCGCCGGCGGATCGCTGTACCCCGAGGTATTTCTTGCACGCTACCTGTCTTTCAAGAAGGGGGACGTCTTTTCGCCGAGAGAGGTCGCCCGCACCCAGTTCAACTTCATCAATTCCGACCGCTTCGGGGGAGTGTCAGTTGAGCCGAGGAAAGAAGAGGCTTTAGAGCTCCATGTTCCCGTATATGTTACCTTAACGCCGTCGAAGGCGAAGCGGCTGAGGCTCGGCGTGGGCTACGACACGGACAAGGGCGCCGGTTTCTTTTTTCGCTACCAGGATGTGAACTTTCAACGAACGGGCCACGAGTTTAACGCAGAGCTGAAGGTCGCCGAACGTCTTCAGGGCCTTGTGGCCAATTACGTCATCCCGGGCGCTAAGGATATCGATAGCAAGACGGTCCTCAAGCTGGGATTGCAGAAAGAGGAGACCGATTCTTACACGAGCGAGTCCGCCTATTTTCAGCCCGAATACATTCACAGCTTCGGCAAGGGGAGGCTGGGGTCCGTCTACCTGCAGTGCCGTCATGAAAACTATAGGATCGGCGGCGACGATGGTAATGCGACGCTGGTTATGCCGGGTTTGCGATTCGTAGAGCGCCGCTATGACGACATTGTGCGGCCCACCAAGGGATACCGGTATGGCGTTGAGACGAGAGGGGCGGCAAAGTCTTTGGCGTCGAGCACGTCGTTTCTGCAGATCCTGGCAAATGGAGACTTTCTGCTGCCCCTGGGCAAGGGTTTTTCTCTCTACTCGCGGGGTCAGGCGGCGACGAGCCTCCAGACTGATGCCCTTGAAAGCCTTCCGCCGTCGGTACGGTTCTTCGCCGGCGGCGACACCAGTGTTCGCGGTTACGCTTATGAATCCTTGGGTCCCAAGAATGCGTTGGGAGATGTGGTGGGCGGCAAGCACCTGGTGGTGGCCAGCATTGAGGTTGAAAGGGCCTTCTCCGATCTCTGGGGCCTCGCGGCCTTCTACGACGTGGGAAACGCCTTTGACAGCTTCAATCAACTGGATCTCCAGCAGGGAGCCGGTATAGGCTTTCGCATCTACACCCCCGTCGGCCCCATCCGCCTTGATCTGGCCAGACAGATTAACGTGTCCAACCCCCAGTTCAGGATTCATTTCTCTGTAGGATTCGGACTATGAGGCGCCTCGCTCTGGTCTCCTTAATTGCCTGTCTCCTGCTTGCCGGTGTGGCTGCGCTGGCGTACGGCGTGCTGTTTACAACCCAGGGCATCTCGTGGCTCATGAGGCTCGTCGGTGCGGCGGCCTCCGTTTCCATTTCCGCCGAAGCCTTGGAGGGCACGGCGGCCGGGGGATTTTCCGTGCGAAATATGGCGGTGCGATGGAAGGATGGGTCGGCGACAACCACCTTCCTGGCGGTGCGCATGGAGCCGCTGCGACTGCTGTCCGGAAGTATTTCCTTGGCAGAGGTGAAGCTCGGCCGGCTGGTCATAGACGACCAGGTACCGGCTAAGAAACCGGTTGATCTGACGCTGCCCCGGGTCACGGGGGCCCTTGCCCGACTCAGGGGGCGGGTGACCACGTTAACGGCTGAGGAACTATCGTACACCATGGGCCGCGGCCCCCCGTTGATATTTCGAAGCATTAGGGCCGGCGCTGACTGGGACCATGCGGTACTGACTGTAAGCAATCTTTCCCTGGATACCCCCGTTGCCACGGTAGAGGGCCGCGGGGCCGTGAGCCTCCTCCATCCGGCTCTGCAGCTTGACCTTACGGCTCGACTCGGGGAGTTGTTCCTGGGGTGCGACCAAGTGTCCGTAAACGCCATGCTCCGTCCGGCCCGCCATCCCGAGCATGTGGCGGGGGCCATCTCGGTGTCGGCGACCAAGGGGAGCGTTGAAGGTTTTTACGGAAAGGCAGACCTTGCCGTGGAGAGCCACGCCCTAACGCTGCGTAACATGGTCCTGTCGCAGGAAAAAAGAAAGGGCACGCTAAACGGCCACGGAAGGATCGCCTTTACTGTAAGCGAGCCGATCATTACAGCCGACCTTACCCTGAAGGACGTCCATCTCTTTCGGGAAGGCGCTTATCCTGGGGTCGTTTCGGGGAACGTTTCGGTCGGCGGCAGCCCGAAGGCATACGAGGGGACTTTCCGGATTGGCGCCGCCGGTGCCGCCTGGCAATCGGGTCGACTGGGAGGCCGGTTCAACGGCGACATCGACGGCGTGACGATTACCATCGCTAACGGCTCGGCGCTCAACGGTCGTGTCGACGGCGAGGTCAAGCTATCGTGGGCCCAAGGCGCTGTAATACGCGGCGGCCTCTGGGCCCGCGCCCTCGACCCCGCCCTTCTCCACAAGGACCTTCGCGGGACGCTGAACGCCTTTGCCGAAGCGGAGCTTCGATGGGGCCCCGAAGGTGCTCTTCTTGGCAAGGCTTCGTTGCGTCTTCGGGAGAGCGTCCTTCAGGAGAAGAGGCTTTCGGGGGAGCTGCAGGCGCTCTTTCTGCCGAAGGGGCTTCGGATCGACAATGCCCTTCTCAAGGGCAAAGGATTCCTTCTGTCGGCAAAGGGGACTTTGGACGAAAGGATGGAGTTCGAGGCCGATGTGAGCGATATAAATGGCCTTTTTTCCTCCCTGCAGGGACGTGCCGGTGGACGCGGTTGGGTGCGCCTGAGAAAAGGCAGATGGGCCGGCGCTATAAGGCTCGAGGGCCGATCGATGAACCTCGGCGCCCTGCGGTGTTCTCGCATCAACCTTGGAGCCGCCGTGGACGAAGAGGGTGCCGGGACCGTGCAGCTCAAGGGCGCAGCGTTGGGCGGGCAGATAGGGGTAGTGCCCTTTGACCGTATCGGGGTGGACCTGGGGGGTGCCGTAAAGGGTCATCAGGCAACCATCGAATACCAGGCAAAACAGGGGTCGGGCAGTATGCGGCTCAATGGTTCCTTTGCCGATGGCTCCTGGGTGGGTTCGGTCGATGCGATGACCGTCGATGTCCCAAGGGGCAGGCCCCTCAGGCTTGCATCGAGGTCCGGCCTCACCCTTTCCCAGGGGAGGTTTGCCCTATCGTCCTTTGTGTTGACCAACGAAGGCGGCGAAAGGATCGAGGCGGCCGCCGATATCTCCCCGGGGTCCAAGGCGGGTTTTGCCAATCTTCGTTGGAAGGCCCTTGACCTTGGCCGCGTCAACCCCTTTCTCAGGGGTAGGCGGGTTGACGGAGACACATCGGGCTCCGTCGGCGTGCGGTTGTTGGGTGGCAGCAGAATGGACCTCGATACCTCGGTTCATGCGAAAGGGTCTCACGCGTCTAACGGGCAACGGCTCGAAGTGAAAGGCATCTCCTTAGAGGGCTCGTGGAATGACCGGGGGCTCCGGTGCTTCCTGGAAGCGAATGGTGCCGACGGAGCCGTTTTTCGCGGCAACATAAGCGCCTCCGAGTTGGGCAGACTGGCGTTCCCCGGAGAGGCTCTTGTTGGCGCTTCCTGGGAACGGGTTGACCTGGCGCTGGCGAAGCCATGGTTGCCTCCGGAGTTGGTCGTGCAGGGATATCTCGAGGGCCGTTTCGAGGGCCGGTTGCTGCGCAAAGGCGTCTTTGATGCACGGGGAGGGGCAAAGATAGCAGGGGGGTCACTGGGATGGAGGGATAGGGACGCCAGGGTAAGAGCGGGCATTAAGACGGCAATCCTCCAGATGAACTGGAAGGATGGATCGCTGAAAGGAGATGCGGCCATCAACCTGGAAGAGCAGGGACGCATGGAAGCCTCCTTTGCGCTGCCGATTCCGGCACGATACCCCTTCGCCGTCAACAGGGACGGCACTATAGAGGTATCGGTAGCCGGAAGTGCCAAGGAAATGGGATTGCTGCCCGCGCTGCTTCGGGGAGCGGTGAGGGGGACGAAGGGCTCGCTGAAGATCGATGCAGGGCTGCGGGGGACGTGGACGGAACCGCGCCTGGATGGCCGCCTTATTTTGGCCGACGCTTCGGCCTACGTTCCCCTTCTGGGAATACGCGTGGAGGATGTGAGCGCCCAGGTCAGGCTGACCGATGACCGTATCGAGGTCACGTCCTTCGAAGGGAAGTCCGGTCCCGGGCACGTCAGAGTGGCGGCCCTGTTCCGCACGAAAGACTGGAGGATAGCGAACTATGAGGGCACGGTGAAAGGTGAGCGCTTCCAGGCCATCTTCCTGCCCGAAGTCCAGGCCCTTGTGACGCCTTCCCTATCATTTCAGGGCAAGGGGCGGGACGTGAGCCTGAACGGAGAGATAGTAATTCCTGATGCGGACATACGGGGACGCCAGGGGCCCGACGTTGTCCGTGCCAGCCCCGACGTGGTCATTGTGGACAAGGGAAAGAAGGACACGGATGCCCATGCCGGTTTTCCCCTGAGCGGAAAGATACACGTCCTTTTAGGGGAAAAGGTGGCGACCCGCATGGAGGGGCTTGAAGGCCGTCTGGTAGGGGATGGGGTTTTGACCCTCAAGGACTCGAAAAACGTTGCCGTCTCAGGGGAGGTGCGGATCGTCGAGGGTGTCTTCGGGTACTACGGCCAGACCCTCAACATAGAGCGTGGCCGAATCATTTTTGGCGGCCCCCCCGACAACCCGTCGCTGGATATTCTTGCGCTGAAGAAAGTGAAGGGCTTTCAGAGCATCGAAGAGCGGGTAGGAGAGGTGCGCGCCGGGGTTGCCGTCACCGGAACCGTCAAGGCGCCCTTCTACAAACTCTATTCACAACCGCCCATGCCGGACGTTGACGTGCTTTCATACATCTTGCTGGGACGGACGACTGCCAAGACCCAGGGCAAGGACAGCAGCGACACCGTAATGGGCGCAGCGGGCGCGCTCGCCTACGGAAGCCTCAAGGGCAAAATCGCCCCCGACATGTCCTTTATCGATAGTGTTGATGTTCAAAGCGGCGGCAAAGACGTGAGCCGCTCCCTCGTGACGGTCGGGAAATATCTCAATCCCCGGCTTTATTTGGGCTTAGGTGGATCCCTGTTCAGCAACACCTATCAGATCATTCTCCGCTACTCTCTAACGCCGAACCTTGATGTGGAAACGCGCAGCGGAACGGAAAGCGGGGGGAGCATCTATTACAAGATCGACTTCGATTGAGGTTCCGCCGTCCCCGCACCTGCTTTCCGGGGAGGCAACTACAGGGGGGCAAGGGACGAGAGAAGCTCCCTCATGCCCTCGGTAACGCCCTTCGGGTGGCCGAACACGGCGTTACCGGCCACAAGGACGCGGGCCCCTGCCTGTACCGCTCCGGGGGCGGTCCTGCCGTCGATCCCGCCATCAACCTCCAACTCGCAGGCGGGGTTTCTCTCGTCGATGAGCCGTCGCATATGTGCGATCTTCTTCAGGGTATAGGGAATAAACTTTTGACCGCCAAAGCCCGGGTTGACGGTCATGATGAGCACCATATCGAGGTTTTCGAGAATATGCTCCAGGGAGGCCACGGGTGTTGCCGGGTTGAGGGCCACGCCGGCCTTGCTTCCAACCGCCTTGATCTGTTCGACGGCCCTATCCAGATGAACGCAGGTCTCCAGATGAACGATGATGATGTCGGCGCCGTCGGCAGCAAAGGCCTCAATGTAACGCTCCGGCTGGACGATCATAAGATGCGCTTCCAGGGGCAGGTCCGTTGCCCTCCGGGCCGCTTTTACGACGAGCCCGCCCATGCTGATGTTGGGTACGAAAAGGCCATCCATGACATCAATCTGGAAGCGATGGGCGCCGGCCTCCACAGCTTCCGCAATGTGGTCTCCCAACCGGAGAAAGTCGGCCGACAGCAACGAAGGGGCAATCTGTACGTTCATTATGGGACCTCGCAATCTGAATGTTTCCCGGCAGCCTGCCGCCGGGCTCGCCTCATCCCTCGCCCCTGAGTTATGTTATCGCCAATGGTGGGCCTTTGCAAGCACTTTGGGTGGAGCGCTTTTTTCTTTCTGAGGCGGCGCCCATTCGTGTATAATCATTAATGGCTCTTTTACCTCTTTGCGTTTCGGCCGGGAAAGGGAGTGCTCATGGATAGGCGGAGCGGGGTGCTGCTCCACATTACGTCGCTGCCATCTGTGTTCGGTGTGGGCGATATGGGTCCTTGGGCCTACCGGTTTGCCGATTTTCTCACCTCCTGCGGGCAGAGCTGCTGGCAAACGCTTCCGCTCAACCCGACGAACGAGTTCAGCGGCAACTCTCCCTACAGCAGCCCATCGGTCTTCGCCGGCAACACACTCCTGATCAGCCCGGAGCTGCTCGCGCAGTGGGGATTTCTGTCCTGGGAAGAGCTTGCCGACGTGCCGTGGTTCCCCCGCGAGCGCTGCGACTATGTATCAGTGGCCCGCTACAAGGGCAAGCTTCTTCTGCGTGCATACCTGCGGTTCAAGGAGGGCGGCGGCGATGACGAACGCTATGGATGGTTCTGCAAGGAGCAGGCATACTGGCTTGATGACTTTGCGCTCTATTCGGTGATAAAGCGGCACCAGGGCGAACGGGCTTGGGGAGACTGGGAGGCCCCCCTGCGCGATCGCCACAGCGGGGCCATAGGGGATTTCCGCCTTGCCTTTGCCGACGAGCTGGAGCAGGAGACGTTCTGCCAGTACCTTTTCTTTCTCCAATGGTCTGCCTTGAAGGAATACTGCAACAGCAAAGGGATCCGGTTGATCGGCGACATACCCATCTACGCAAGCTACGATAGCGCCGATGTTTGGACAAACCCGGGCCTCTTCAGCCTTGGGGCCGATCGGAGGCCGGCTTTTGTCGGCGGGGTTCCTCCGGACTACTTCAGCGCCACGGGCCAGCTATGGGGTAACCCCACCTATCGCTGGGACATCATGAAAGAAGACGGTTTTTCCTGGTGGCTGGCGCGATTTGCCCACAACCTCCGCCTCTTCGATATGGTCCGCATAGACCATTTCCGGGGATTCGTGGGGTTTTGGGAGGTTACAGCCGGTGCGACGACGGCCATGGACGGCCGCTGGGTCGAAGCCCCCGCCTACGAATTCTTTGAAATCCTATTAAATCGCTTCGATGCAGAGCGCTTCATCGCCGAGGACTTGGGGATTATTACGCCCGACGTGGTGGCCGTCATGGAGCGGTTTGACCTTACGGGGATGCGCGTTCTTATGTTTGCCTTTCAGGAGGAGCGTCCCGACCATCCCTACCTCCCCCACAACTACGTCCCCCGCTGCATCGCCTACACGGGCACCCATGACAACAACACGTGTCGGGGCTGGTTCGAGCTCGAGGCGGGGTATGACGAACGAAGAAGACTTTTCCGCTATATAGGGAGAGAAATCGACGCACACCAGGTTCATGCCGAATGTATGCGACTTGTGATGATGTCTCCGGCCAAGATTGCCGTGGTTCCCATGCAGGATATCCTCGGGCTCGGGTCTGAGGCGAGAATGAACACGCCTTCGGTGGGCCAGGGTAACTGGACGTGGCGGCTTGTAGGGGAGCAGCTCACCCACTCTGCCGAAGAGATGCTTCGTGAGCTGACCTTCGCGTACGGGCGGTTTCCGAAGTAGCGCCTCCTACATCGTCGCTGGGCGAAAAAACCTCCCTTATTGGCGGGAGGTGCGGACGGTCGTCGGCGGCTCGCGGTTTTCGTTGGTGCGAAAAGGGTTGATGTCGATGCCGCCGCGCCGTGTATACAGGACATAGACGGTAAGGCCTTCGGGGCGGCATCGCTTCAAGGTCTGCATGAATATGCGCTCGGCGCAATGCTCGGCAAAATCCCCGTGCAGCCGGAGAGAGATAATATACTTGAGTAGCCCTTCGTGGTCTATCTGTGTGCCCCGGTAGTGTATCTGGACGGTCGCCCAGTCCGGATGGCCCGTGATGGGGCAGTTCGTCTTCAATAGGTGCGACGTGAGGGTCTCATCGACGAGGGTTCCGCCCGCAGCGAGAAAGGCGGGCTCCTCCGAGTATCGGTCGATTTCCACATCGAGGCCGTCCAGGGATACGCCGCCCACCTCAGCCACCTGAAGGGCCGACAGGTGGCCCGGGTGAACCACCGAAACGCTTACGGGCCCGCCGGAAGCGCGCACGAGGTCTTCCGTCAGGCGGCTTTGCATCTCGTCCATGCCCGACAAGCGGGTCTGGTTGAAGGAATGGAGGTAAAGCTTGAGAGACCGTGACTCGATGAGTGCCGGGGAATCGGCACGGAAGGTAAACCGGCCGACGGCTACCTGAGGCTTGCCCTTCGGGTCCAGCCAGGAGAGCTCATAGGCTGTCCAGATATCGACGCCGCCGTAGGGGGGTTCACCCTCAATCCCCAGTTCACGGCGCTTCGTGCGGCGCGGAACCGAAACGAGGAGGTGCGGGTTATAATGGTCCTGTCGGTTTATCATGGGCTATCCTTCTCTATGCCACCTCGCGCCCCCGAAAGTCAATGCCCTTTCTTTTACCTCTCGTTTCCTATAGAATTTATGCACGTTCAGGGAGGTATGACAGGATGAGGCGGTCTTTACTTTTATATATAACATGTTTTGCAGGACTCTGCCTTGTGCTGACGTGCGCGGGGGTCCTTTCCGCAGCGGAGCCGGTCGGCGTTACCGTTGACAGGGCCGATGAGGGCTCAGGGCTCCATTGGTGTAAGTATTGCGGAAGATCGATGCGGGTGGGCCCTGTGGCAAGGGACGTCGAAGGCGTTGTTCACCAGATGCTGATTGAAAAGATGAGAGAGAAGGGGGTTGTGCCGGCGGAAGAGGGTGACTACAAGCGGTTTATCAACGTCCACATTTTTCGCTTCGAGCAGAGAAAGGGCGGAAATTTTGCGGCCGACAAGCCCTCTTCGGTCGGTTTTCACATGCACCTGATGGAGGGAAAAACGGTGGGAAGGGTGTTTGAGTTTGACGAAGAACAGAAGCCGCTCATGTCCAACCTTCTGGAGTTCGGGAAGTTTGTGGAGAGGGGCGGACGCTGGATCAAGGCCGAGCAGCTTGCCGAGGAAGGCCTGCAGTCAGGGCTCAACTACATGATGGAGGTTTTAGAGAAGTGAAGGCCCTTTTTGCAATGGATCTCATCGATCAGAAGGCCGTTCGTCTCCGTAAGGGTGATTTCCGCGAGGTGACCGTCTACAGCGACGATCCCCCGGCCAGAATCGCCGAGATGGTCAGCAGAGGGGCCAAGGACTTCCATATCATCGATCTCGATGGCGCAAGAACGGGCGAGCCCCACCATATGAAGGTAATCGAGAAGATCCGGGAGCAGGTGCCGGGCTACATGGAGGTCGGCGGCGGCATACGGACGGAGGAGATGGTAAAGAGCTACGCGGCCCTGGGCGTCGACGGCATCATCGTCGGTACGGCCGCCCTGGAAGACGAGGCCTTTTTCGAGCGGTGCGGGGCCTACAGAAATATTGTTCTGGGACTCGACCTTCTCGATGGAAGGCCCATGGCGCGGGGCTGGAGGTCCGTCGTTGACCGCGGCGTCAAAGAGATACTCGATGCATCGGAGCGCACAGGAATCATGGCGATCCTTTGTACGAGTATCGCCAGGGACGGTATGCTCATGGGTCCCGATTACGAGGCTATGGACATGGTAATGTCGATGACTGAGCTGCCTCTCATCGCCAGCGGCGGGGTGACGACTATCGATGATGTGAAGAGGCTCAAGGGCATGGGAGTCTGGGCGACGATCCTCGGGAAGGCGGTCTATGAGGGTTTGATGCGGATCGAAGAGGCCTTGCCCTATGCTGACTAAACGGATCATTCCCTGCCTGGACGTGATGGAGGGGCGGGTGGTCAAGGGCATCAATTTTGTGAACCTTCAGGATGCCGGTGACCCTGTCGACAACGCAAAAGCCTACGAAGACGAGATGGCCGACGAGCTTTGCTTCCTTGACATTACGGCGTCCTTTGAAAAGCGGCGGACTATTCTGGACGTTGTCGAAAGGGTCTCTCACGCCGTCTTTATGCCGCTCACTGTGGGCGGCGGCATCAGAAAGATTGAGGACATCAGGGACATTCTTCGCGCGGGGGCGGACAAGGTGACGGTCAACACAACAGCCGTCGAGAACCCCGAGTTTGTCCGGCAGGCGAGTGAAATGTTCGGGAGTCAATGTATCTGCGTTGCCATAGACGCCAAGCGGAAGGGTGCTGGGTTCGAAGTCTACACGTACGGTGGCAGGAAGCCGACGGGCGTCGACGCTGTGCTATGGGCAAGGACGGTGGAAACGCTGGGGGCGGGCGAGATTCTCCTTACAAGCATGGACAGGGATGGAACGAAGATCGGATTCGATATCGAACTGACGGGGGCCATCGCAGGGGCCGTCAACATACCCGTCATAGCTTCGGGCGGCGTGGGCAGCCTAGAGCACCTCTATGACGGTCTTGTCACGGCAAAGGCGGACGCCGTCCTCGCTGCGTCCATCTTCCACTACAAGGAGTATGGCATTATTGAGGCAAAGCGATATCTTAGGGACCGGGGGGTAAGCGTACGCCTCTGATGCGGGGCGGGACCGTGGGTTTGGTCCTCCCGGCCTGACAAGGGAGTTAACATGGATGCGATAAAATGGGATGACAAAGGGTTGATGCCGGTGGTTGTCCAGGATTATGCGAGCAAAGACGTGCTCATGGTGGCCTACATGAATGAGGAGGCCTACGAGCTTACGAAGAAAACGGGCATCATGCACTACTATTCCCGATCGAGAAAAACACTTTGGTTGAAGGGCGAGACCTCGGGGCACACCCAGGAAGTAAAGGCGATCTACCTCGATTGCGACAGTGATACGCTGCTTGCGCAGGTCGACCAGAAGGTGGCTGCCTGCCACACGGGCTACTGGAGCTGCTTCTACCGGACCCTGGAGGACGGAGAATGGATCGCCGTAGGAAAAAAGATCTTTGATGAAGGCAAGGTCTACGGCCGTAAGTAGGGGGCAGCAGGGTGGGAGGAGCCAAAGGCCATGGCTATGACCGGCAAGGCAGCCTTCTTTTTTGTCAGTTGCGGGTTCGTTGGTTGCCTTCCGCTGGTGCCCGGTACGTGGGGTTCGGCCTTGGGCGCCGGCTTGGTGCTGCTCTTCCCCCGTTTTTTCGGGCAACCGCTGTTCAGCCTAGGCCTCACGCTCATCCTCGTTCTTGCATCCGTCGCCGTTCTCAACGGCATGGCCGATGCAGGCCGCGATCCCGGGTACGTCGTTGTGGACGAGCTTATCGGACTCTTCGTCACCATGGCCGGACACAAGATCACGCTCTTTACCACGGTTATCGGTTTTCTGCTCTTCAGGGTCTTTGACATTGTCAAGCCGTTTCCGGTGAGACAGGCGGAACGGCTCAGGGGAGGCTATGGCATCGTGGCCGACGATGTGCTTGCCGGTTGCTATGCGAGCCTTTGCCTTTTTCTCGTGGAGTGGGTCTGGTGACGACCGAAGAGAGGGTGGGCGCCATCCTGAGGGACAAAGGATTAACCCTGGCAACGGCGGAATCCTGCACGGGCGGTCTCATCGCCCACAGAATTACGAACATTTCCGGATCCTCCGCCTATTTTACCGTTGGTTTCATTACGTACAGTAATGAAGCGAAGGAGCATTTTCTGGGAGTGTCCGGTGAGGTCCTAGCGGACCAGGGGGCGGTAAGCCCGGAGGTTGCCGGTGCCATGGCGCTGGGGGCGGCGAAGACGGCCCGTTCCGATGTGGCCGTAGCCGTGACCGGTATAGCAGGCCCAACGGGCGGAACGAATGAAAAGCCTGTGGGCACGGTCTACATGGCCGTGGCAGGGGCCGGAGGGACGCTGGTGAGGCACCATAGGTTCTCCGGTGACCGCGGGGCTGTCAAATCCCAAACCGCCGAGGCGGCCTTGGGGCTTCTGCTCGAATATCTGGGAGGTTGAGGGAGTGAGAGCCTTTTTGGCCCTTGAAATTCCGGCTGACGTAAAGGTCTATCTGAGCTCGCTCTCGAGGCGAATGGCGCGCGCCGTTGAGGGCGTTCGCTGGGTCAAAGACGAGGGCATCCACGTGACGCTCAAGTTTTTTGGAGAGATCGAAGAGCGGAGGGCTCAGGAGATAGCCCTTGCCCTGGGTCACATTTCCGGGCGGCACGAGGCGGTTGAGGCGTCAATTGGCGGCATCAGCGCTTTCCCTGACCGCAAGAGGGCCAGGGTCATCATTGTCACCATGGAAAAAGGCGTTGACAAGCTCAGGAGCATATTCGATGATATAGACGAAAGCCTTTCCAGGCTGGGAATAGAGAAGGAATCACGTAGCTTTACGCCCCACCTGACCCTGGGAAGGAGGAGAGTACCGGCACCACTCTTGGAGCGAGACATCCCGGAGCTTGAAAAGAAACATTTTACTATGGAGCGCGTTGTCCTTTTTCAGAGCGCGCTGACCCGGGAGGGTTCGATCTATACCCCGAAGTGGGCCTTGACGCTTGGAGGTGTCTGTGGCACGGGAAGAGAATAACCGAGGCAAAGCAGTTGATATGGCGGTCTCGCAAATAGAGCGCCTTTTTGGAAAAGGGGCCATCATGAGGCTTGGCGAAAAGCCGATCGAGGCGGTTCCCGTTGTATCGACGGGGTCGCTGGCCCTCGATATGGCCTTAGGGGTGGGAGGCCTCCCCCGTGGCCGCATAGTAGAGATCTATGGGCCGGAGGCCTCCGGCAAGACGACCCTCGCCCTTCATGTGGTGGCAGAGATCCAGAAAACCGGCGGCGTAGCGGCATTTATAGACGCCGAACACGCCCTCGACGTCGGGTACGCACGCAACCTTGGGGTGATGACCGACGAGCTCCTCGTGTCTCAGCCTGATACGGGCGAGCAGGCCCTGGAAATCGCCGAGATTCTCGTGCGAAGCAATGGAGTAGACCTGATCGTTGTTGACTCGGTGGCGGCCCTCGTACCTCGGGCAGAGATCGAGGGAGACATGGGCGATGCCCACATGGGGCTTCAGGCCCGTTTGATGTCCCAGGCCTTGCGAAAACTGACGGCGACGATCAGCAAGTCGCTCACCACCGTCGTTTTCATCAACCAGATACGGCAGAAGATCGGCGTCATGTTCGGCAACCCGGAGACGACGACGGGCGGGAACGCGCTGAAATTTTATGCCTCCGTCCGGCTTGACATCCGGAGATCGCAGGCCATCAAGGACGGCCAGGAAGTGATCGGTAACAGGACGCGGGTCAAAGTGGTGAAGAACAAGCTTGCACCCCCCTTTCGGGAGGTGGAGTTTGATATCATTTTTGGAAAAGGCATCTCCCGGCACGGAGAGCTGGTCGATCTTGGCGTTGAGTGGGGCATCGTCGAAAAGACGGGAACCTGGTACTCCTACGGCGAGACGCGTATCGGCCAAGGTAAGGAAAATGCCAAGGAGTTCCTGGAAACGCATCCTGAAGTGGCCTCGGAGATTGCGGGGAAAGTTCTTGCCGCCTTCGAGGCGAGGAAGGTCGAGTAGTGTTATCGAACGCTATACGAAAAAAATTTCTGCAGTACTTCGTCAGCAAGGGGCACACTGTGGTGCCGAGCTCTTCCCTCGTTCCGGAGAAGGACCCCAGCCTTCTTTTTGTGAATGCCGGTATGGTGCAGTTCAAGAATGTCTTTCTGGGCATTGAAAAGCGGGACTTTGAACGCGCTACGTCGTGCCAGAAATGCGTCAGGGCGGGAGGAAAGCACAACGACCTGGAGAACATCGGCAAGACGCTCCGTCACCACACCTTCTTTGAGATGCTCGGAAACTTCTCCTTCGGCAACTACTTTAAGAAGGATGCCATAGCCTACGGCTGGGAGTTTCTGACAAAAGAGCTGAATCTCGATCAGGATAAGCTCTGGGTCACCATATTCGAGAAGGACGAAGAGGCGGGCCGGCTCTGGTTGGCCCAGGGCGTGAGGCCCGAGCGGATCGTTAAGCTGGGCGAAAAGGATAACTTCTGGTCCATGGGAGACGAGGGGCCATGCGGGCCCTGCTCGGAGATCATCTATGATCTTGGGGAACACGTGGGATGTGGGCTTCCCTCCTGCAGGGTCGGGTGCGACTGCGACCGTTACCTGGAGGTCTGGAACCTCGTGTTCATGGAGTTCGAACGCTCAAAAGATGGTACCATGACGCGCCTGCCCCGCCCGTCCATCGATACGGGCATGGGCCTTGAGCGGATAACGTCCGTTCTCCAGGGAAAGATCGGCAATTACGAGACGGACCTATTCATGCCCCTCATCAGACGTCTCGAAGACCTGGCCCATTGCGCCTATGGAGAGAACGAGAAAACGGATATAGCCATGCGCGTCATCGTCGATCACGCTCGGGGGGCCACCTTCATCATCAACGACGGCATTCTGCCGTCGAAGGACGGGAGGGGCTATGTGCTCCGCCGCATTATCAGGCGCGCGCTCCGGTATGGGAGAAAGATAGGCATCGAGGGGGAGTTTCTCTACGATTTATCCAAGACGGTCGTTGACGTGATGGAAGACGTCTACCCAGAGGTGAAGAACAACCACGCATATATCGTTAGGGTCCTCCGTGGCGAGGAAGAACGCTTTGTGGAAACGCTTGCGGTAGGCATGAAAGTCTATGAGGATATGGCGCGGGAGGTCAGGGCGTCGGGCGGCAAGACGATTGCCGGCGACCTGGTGTACAAGCTCTACGATACCTTTGGGTTCCCCCTGGACCTTACCCGGGACATGGCCGACGAGGATGGTCTCGCCGTCGATACGTCGGGTTTTGAGCAGTCCCTGGAGGAGCAGAAGGAGAGGTCAAGAACGGCTTCGAAGATCAAGGGCGAGGGATGGGAAGAGGGGCATGTAGCCATTCTCAGGGAGGATATACGGAACGAGTTCGTGGGCTACAGCCTCCTTGAGGACGAGGCAACGATTCTCTCTATCCTCAAGGGCGGAAAGCTTGCCGGCGAGTTGGCGGCGGGGGAGGAGGGAGAGCTCTTTTTCGACTCAACGCCGTTTTACGGTGAAAGCGGTGGCCAGACGGCCGATGAAGGTGCCGTCACGTCTGCTTCGGGGCAGGGGCGGGTTGCGGACGTCGAGCGCGTCAAGACCGACCTTTTTTCCCACTCCGTTGCTGTTGCCGAGGGGATATTTAGGGTGGGAGACCGGGTCACGCTCACCGTGGACACAGAGAAACGTAAGAGCGTGTCGAGGAATCACACGGCCACCCATTTGCTGCAGTATGCGTTGCGAACGGTCCTCGGCGACCACGTGAAGCAGTCCGGTTCCCTTGTTGATAGGGACCGTCTCCGGTTCGACTTTACGCATTTTCATGCCCTCAATGATGTTGAGATTGCCCGGGTCGAGAATATTGTCAACGAGAAGATAATGGAGTGCTGCGATCTTACCGTTGACCTCAAAGACAGGGAAGAGGCGATCCGGGAGGGGGCCACGGCGCTCTTCGAGGAGAAATACGGGGAGCGGGTTCGTGTTGTGCGCATCTGCGATTTTAGCGCCGAGCTGTGCGGCGGGACGCACGTGAAAAATACGGGAGAGATCGGGAGTTTTGCCATCATCAGCGAGGGTTCCCTGGCCTACGGGGTTCGCAGGATCGAGGCGGTGACGGGCAAGGGCGCAATAGCCCACCGGAGAAAACTGCAGGGGATCATACGCTCCGTCGGCAAGCTCGTTAATACGGAGACGGAGAGGCTTGAAGAGAAGATAGGCGCCCTTGTCGCAGAGATGGGCGAAAAGGAGAAGGCCCTGTCGAAGATGAAGGAGGAGGCGGCCTTGAGCCGCGTAGAGGCAGCCATCCGGGATGCGGCCGAACAGAACGGCGCCAAGGTTGTCACCCTCTTTGTTCCCGACGCCCGCGCCGACGACCTTCGGAAGGCGACGGATGCGATCAGGGGCCGGATCAAGACCTGTGTGGCCCTTGTCGGCAGCTCCGAAGGGGACAGGGGTATGCTTGTCGTGGCAGTAAGCAAGGACCTCCAGGGCACGTTCAGTGCAGGAGTGATTATGAAGCGGTTAACGGAACGCTTCGGAGGCAAGGGCGGAGGGGGACCCCTCATTGCCCAAGGCGGCGTCCCCGGCCCGAAAGTGGCGGATGCTTTGGCCGCACTGACTGAGGTCTTGGCAGAAAGATAGCAGAGCTCGGGGGTGGTGAGTGGAAGATTACAGGGATCGTATCAGCAAGGTGGCCTTCTTTTCCGCCCTTACGGAGGACGAGATACAGGTCATCGCGAGGATCGCGAGGGTCAACCGATACCGGAAGTACCACGTCATCCTGGAGGAGGGAGAAAAGCGCGACACCCTCTTCATCGTCCTCAAGGGGCGTGCCAAGGTTTCGCTCTTTGACGACACGGGCAAAGAGTACATCGTCGACGTTATCGAAGAGGGCGGCTTCTTCGGTGAGCTGTCACTCTTCGATGAGCTGACGGGCTTCGTCAACATCGTTACCCTTGAAGATACGCAACTGCTCCTGATACGGAGGCAGGATTTCATCATGCTTCTCAGGGACAGTCCGGAATTTGCCCTCAATATCATCAAGACCCTGACGATGCGCCTGAAGGCGACAAACGAGAAGCTGCGCGGACTGGCATTCATGTCCGTGGAAGAGCGAATCCTGCAGTACCTGCGTGAGGTGGGAGAGAAGCGGGGCATCCGGGTCAAAGACAGGATTATCATCGAGCGTGGACCCACGCAGGTGGAGATCGCGAGCTACTGCGGTTGTTCCCGTGAGACCGTGTCACGGATGATCAAGGGCATGATGAGAAAAGGGAAGATAAGCGTACTGAGAAGACAGTACACCCTGCGGCCTGAATACCGGTCATAGTGCAAGAACGGAGTTTAATGGAGTGAGAAAGACCCCCCAAAGAGATGCGGCAGTAGGATTGAAGAAGGGGCGAGGGACCACGGACGACCTGCGCAGGCAGCTCCAGCAGAAAGAGCAGGAGCTCCAAATCCTGCATGAGGTGGCGAAAGATATTAGCGGCAACCTGCCGCTTCAAGATCTTCTTCACGGCATCGTCGAAATGGCCATGCACTTTACGCAGGCCGACTCGTGCCTCATTTACCTTTACGACAAGCACAACGATGCAGTGGTCCTGGCGGCGACAAGTGATTCAAAGCAGAGAATGCTCGGCAGGGTGAAGATGAAGATGGGTGAGGGCATTACCGGTTGGGTGGCCAAGGAGAAGAAGCCGCTGGCCCTGACCAGGGAGGCTTACAAAGATAAGAGGTTTAAAGTCTTCGCATCGTTGGAGGACATGAAGTACGAAGCCTTCCTGTCGACCCCCATTCTTTCGAGAAATGAGATCATCGGCGTTGTGAACCTGCGGAACAAAGAGGAGCACGAGTACCCCCAAAGCCAGATAGACCTCCTCTTCACGGTCTCGCGCTACCTGGGGAGCGCCATCCAAAACGCCATCACGTACGACGAGATCAACCGAAAGGCAAAACGGCTTGACCTTCTCTCGGAGATTTCCCGAACCATCGTTTCGGACCATTACCTGAAAGAGATTCTGGAGCTCATCGTTGCCATGACGGCAAAGGTTATGGACTCCAAGATCTGCTCCATCATGCTCCTTGACGAGAAGACTGACGAACTGGTCATTGCGGCCACCCAGAGCCTCAGCGAGGACTACGTCAGCAAGCCCAACCTCAAGGTGGGGCAGTCGATCAGCGGCCGCGTCGTTCTCGAAAAGCGCCCTATCACCGTCCTCGACGTTACGGAGGAGGTGGGCTTCATGTTTCCTGATGTGGCAAGAAAGGAGGGCATCGTTTCTCTTCTATCGGTCCCCATGATGATAAAGGACAGGGTCATCGGGGTGATCAACAGCTACACGCAGAGCGAGCACCGTTTTACGAAGGAGGAGATCGGCATCCTGCAGTCCGTCGCCAACCAGGCTGCGGTGGCCATTGAGAACACCAACCTGAGTCAGGAGATCTTTACGGCGCGGGAAGCGCTGGAGGCACGGAAGCTCGTCGAAAGGGCTAAGGGTATCCTTATGAAGGAGCTGTCTATATCGGAAGACGAGGCGTACAAGCGGATTCACAAGAAAAGTATGGACATGCGAAAGACAATGAAGGAGGTTGCGGAGGCCATCATCCTTGCCTTTGACCTTCGGAAAAAGACTTGACAAGGTTCCCTAAAGAACCTACAATTATACTGGAAAGCTAAAGACAGTGAAGTCTTTAAGCTCACGGCGTTGAGCTTAACGAAACGCAAAGACTAAGGCGTCTGGGTAACCCTTCGGGGATACTTTGGACGCCTTTTTTGTTACGAGGAGACCTGTTTTGACTGAAAAGTGGCGTATAGCAGTGGCTCAGATCAATTGTACCGTCGGCGATCTACCGGGTAATTGCAGAAAAATCACTGAAAATGCAGAGAGGGCCCGCGCCCTGGGGGCCGACATTGTCGTCTTTCCTGAACTGGCCATCACCGGCTACCCCCCAGAGGACCTTCTTCTTAAACCCAAGTTTGTGAAGGACAACCTTGACGCCCTCGGTTCTCTTGCCGGGGCGCTCGGCGACATCGTGGCCGTTATCGGGTTTGTAGATCGCCAAGGGCATCATCTCTATAACGCGGCGGCAGTGACCTGCCGGGGGCTCATTCATGGAGTTTACAGGAAGATATTGCTTCCCAACTACGGCGTTTTTGACGAGAAGCGATACTTCCAGGCGGGGTCGGCTATTCCCGTGTTTCGTTACGGCGACCTGTGCTTCGGCGTCAACATCTGCGAGGACATCTGGTTTGCAGAGGGGCCCACGAAAGTGCAGGCCTCCCTGGGGGCCAAGGTAATCCTTAACATCAACGCATCCCCCTTTCACGCCGGCAAGATGAGGGTCCGTGCAAAGATTGTCCGCAGGCAGGCGGTGGAGAACGGTCTCTTCGTCTTTTATGTGAACCTTGTGGGCGGACAGGACGAGCTGGTCTTCGACGGCCAGAGCCTTGTTTTTAATCCCCAGGGCAATCTCATAACGACGGGTTTTCCCTTCCGGGAAGATCTGTTGCTCGTAGACATACACCGTGGGTTGGTGCCCTGCAGGGACGAAGGGAGGCCGAAAGGAGAGACTGGTCATCACATCGTTGTCGATGACGATCCGCCGGTCCGTCGGCGCCAGATCGTGAGCAGGGAGGAGCCGAAGCCGCTGAAGCCTGTGGCCGAAGTCTTCGAGGCCCTGCGGATGGGACTTGGCGACTATGTGACCAAGAACGGCTTCAAGAAGGTGGTCATCGGCCTCAGTGGCGGCATAGACTCGGCCCTTGTGGCCGCCATAGCCGCCGACTGTCTCGGGCCGGACAACGTAATCACCGTCTTCATGCCATCGCCGTATACCTCCAGGGAGTCGGAGGAGGACGCACGGGAGCTGGCGGGTAACCTTGGTGTCCCGCTTTATTCTCTCCCCATTAATGCCGTTTACGACGCATACGCCCATACCTTGCAGCCTCTTTTTTCGGACCGCGAGCCGGACACCGCTGAGGAAAACATCCAGGCGCGCATTCGGGGCAACCTCCTCATGGCGCTTTCGAACAAGTTCGGCTGGCTTGTCCTTACGACGGGGAACAAGTCGGAGATGAGCGTTGGCTATGCCACCCTCTACGGAGACATGGCGGGCGGCTTCGCGCTTATCAAGGATGTGCCCAAAACACTTGTGTATAGGCTCTGCACCTACATAAACCGGATACGCCCCGTCATCCCCAGCCGGATTCTTACCAAGGAGCCGACGGCCGAACTAAAACCGGATCAGAAGGATAGCGACAGCCTTCCACCCTATGAAGAGCTGGACCCCATACTGAAGGCGTACGTGGAGCAGGACAAGAGTGCCCACTCCATGGTGGCCGCCGGAATGAACGCAGAGGTCGTTGACAGGGTTGTGCGCATGGTGGAGCTGAGCGAATACAAGAGGCGGCAGGCGCCGCCCGGCATCAAGATCACCCCCAAGGCCTTCGGAAAGGATAGGCGGGTACCCATAACAAACCGGTACAGGGGGTAGTGAAGCGGTGGGGAGGCGTAGCTCGACCATGGCTTGTAAGCCTGAAAAACCCTTTGAGATCCTCGTTGGAAGGATAGGACCGACGCTGAAGCGGATCACGCGAAGGCTCAACGGACATCACTCCTTTTTTGACGACGACGATCTCTATCAAGAGGCCCTGTGCCACCTGTGGACGGACTTCACGGAGGGAAAGACGGGCGACAAGACGGACAGCTACCTCCTGCAGGGATGTTACTTCCATCTGAAGAACTATCTCCGCACCGTGCAAGAAAAGGCAACGATCCTGAGCCTGACAACCCCAGTGGGTGAGGACGGTACGAGCCTTGAGGAGCTTCTTGCCGTGGAAGACGATGAAAGCCCCTTTGATTTCCTTATGAGCACCATAGATGTGGATGCCTTTTGTTCAAGGCACCTGAGCCTCAGAGAAAAGGAGATTCTGGAACTTTTCCTCGAAGGTATGTCGATGCGCGAGATCGGCAAGAAGCTTGGCATTTCTCACATGATGGTCTGGAAGATCAGGAAGCGTATTCAGGACAAGTACGTGAGGTTTACGGGTGAGGAGCGGTTGACAGCCTAAGCCCCGCCCTACTTGTAGAGACATCGCCCAGCGTAAGGGCACACACAAGGCAGTGTGAATAGAGTGGCATGACGGTGGCGTCCAGAGGAACGGATGCCATTTTTTTGTTGCGACCAAGAGACAGGGGCGTCTTTGGGCCGTAGAGGGCTCGGAGACGCCCCTGTTGCATTTCCCGGGGCTCTCCTTTCCCCCTTTTGCCCGGTCAAGCCTACGCTCATATCTATATTTTTAGGAGGTGCATCATGAGGTTTTTAATTGATGTCGTTCTCGTTGTTCTGATGGTTGTCGGTTTGTATGGAGTGGCCCTGTGCGAGGAGGTGAAGCTCGAGGGTCCTGCAGGCCGCCCGGATAAGACCGATGAAAAGCCGGCGGAGGACAAGGTAGTCGGATCGGCTGCCCTGGGGTTCTTCAATCGATACATCTTCCGCGGATATGAGCTGAGCCGGGGGAGCATGGTCATACAACCCGCGCTCTCGGCATCTTATAAAGGTTTTGCAGCCACGTTTTGGGGAAATATGGATACAAATGCCCACGGCACACAGTCCTTCTATCCCGAAGCGTACGGGAAGGAGGGGCACAAGTGGTGGGACGAAACGGACCTGACCCTGAGCTACACCTACAGCCTCGGAAGGCTTGCCCTCACGGGAGGCTACATCTACTACAATCTGCAGTATGCCGAGCAGACGGAAGAACTGTTCATCGGGGCGGCGTGGGATGTGCCGGGCCGGCCGGTCATTACATTCTACCAGGATATTAATTCCTACCCTGGAACCTATATTAATGTCGCCCTCGCCCATTCCTTCGACGTTTACAAGGAGAAGGGCATCACTCTTGACGTGGCCGGATCGGCGGCCTACATGTGGGGCCAGGGAAAATACTGGCAGACGTACGATACCGCGACCGGGGGCTATTCGGGCCCGAAATATAAGGCATTCCACGACGGAATGGTGAAGGCGGCCCTCAACATTCCCATTACGAAGGAGCTTGTCTTCCAGCCCATGGCCCAGTACTGGTTTCCCCTTTCGGGGGACGCGAGGCGCCATTACGGACCCATTTCCTACAACCCCAACGGATATCTGGGTACGGTTTTTGTGTACGGCGCCAATTTCATATTCAACTTTTAGCTGTCGCCGGCTGCCTGTTGCATATTCAATCGGGGTGATTCCAGGTAGTTTGCTGCGCGGAGGTTCGTTTCTTCTCGCGTCACTGGTGCTCTTTGCCGCCCGCAAGAATGTGCGAGGGCCCTGTGGGAGGCCATTTTCCCGGCCCGCATGGGCGGATCTACGGCTTGCTCGTGGCCTGCAAACCTGTGGCCGCGTATCGCAGAACCGGTGAATGTGTGCCGCGGGCACTTCCTGCTATGCGTCGATGCGAGAGGCTGCATCGAGGGTCCCCCCGTTGTCGAGACACGAATCAGGCCGGGTGACCACAGGCCCCCGTCCATGGTAATGGTTGTTAGGTTTGCTGCACCTCAGGCGATACCGGTCGAGAACGTTTGCCTGGACGGCCGACAGTCTGATATGATTGCCCCTATACAGACCGCGGGGGACCCGGAGGCGTCCTTGAACTGAGTTTTTGCTATGGGAGAAGCATAGGATGGAAAAAGCAATCATCATCGGCGCCAGCTCCGGGATGGGCTACGAGTTGGCCAGAATATTGTCGAGGAACGGGTACATTGTCGGCGTTATGGCACGACGGGTAGAGCTCTTAAATAAGCTGTGTATGGGCGCAGAAGGACGATTACTTGCTAAGGGAATCGACGTCGCCGACGCCGGGTCGGCAATGGAGACTCTAAGAGCGTTCATAGGAGAAATGGGCGGCGTGGATCTTGTCGTGATCAGCGCCGGTACCGGTGATATTAACAATGAACTCAATTGGCACGTGGAAGAGGAGACCATAAGAACGAACGTTACCGGGTTTGCTGCTCTCGCTAATGTTGCTATGGACCATTTTACGGAAAAGGGTCGCGGGCATCTTGTGGGTATATCGTCAATCGCGGCGTTGCGGGGCGGTAGAGAGTCTCCAGCCTATAACGCTTCAAAGGCATTTGAATCCAACTATCTGGAAGGGCTTCGCCAAAAGGTTAGGAAGTCCGGACTGCCAATTACACTCACTGACATAAAACCCGGTTTTGTTCGTACGGCAATGGCAAAAGGAGAAGGTATTTTCTGGGCTGCCGAGCCGGGAAAGGCTGCTATGCAAATATACCAAGCCATCAAACGAAAAAAGACCGGCGCCTATATTACACGGCGCTGGGCACTGGTAGCCTGGGTCATAAAGCTGTTGCCCGCATGTATTTATGAAAGGCTGTAATTTTACCGCTATGACGCCAGGCGGGTGCTGCGCGAAGCGGCGCTCCCGCTCACCGTCATATGTTTATCGACGGCATGACGATGCTGATCGCGGAGGTCTTGCTCTTTCTTATGGCGGCGGGGATAATAGTCTCTCTCTACGAAAAAGGCCTGCGCGGACTGTCGGTGGCCACCACTGCCCTGTAGATAAGACCGTTGTCGACGGCGGTTGGCCGCAGCGTCTTCCCGAGTCGGCCCTTGGGCTGCGATCCCGTTGTCAGACAGTGCCGAAGGTGAGAGTAAACGTGCCGCTTCCCTTCTCGTATTTCAAGCAGGAGTTCTTCTTCCAGCGGTCCTTGTCTTCTCCGGGAAAGTCTTCCCGGAGGAAGCTGCCCCTGCTTTCCTTTCTGCCGAGGCTTGCCGTCAGGATGGCCTGGACGGTAAAGGCTGCGCTTTCGAGGTCGAGCCTGAGCCTTAGCTCCTGATCCTTTCGCGGCTGCACCGCGTCGAGCATCCGCCTCACCTGACAAATCTCTGCAAGCCCTTCCGTCATCTCCTCTGCCGTTCTGACGACACCCGCCTTCCGCCACGCAGTCTCACGAATCCTCCTTCGTATCGTCCGCAAGTCCCCCGCCGCATCCCCGCCGCTGCCCTGTGACAACGCACTGGCCGGTGCGCCCCGCGGCTTTGTGCCGGGGCGGCCCTTGCTCTCAAAAGCGAACCTCGCCGCGTTTCTGCCCGCGGCGGCACCAAAGACAATGCACTCCGTTAAGGCGTTGCCTCCGCGTCGGTTCGCCCCGTGCAGGCCCGCAACTACTTCGCCGCATGCAAAGAGGCCCGGAACGTCCGTCTCGGCCTTCTCGGTGGTTCTCACTCCGCCCATAAAAAAGTGTGTGGCCGGCGAAACCGTAACGGGCCGCGCCGTGAAGTCGTATTTCAACCTGGCAAGGAGGCTCAACGGGTGTTTCTCCCACATTCCCGCCGGAACCTTCCGGAAGTCCATGAGAACGGGGCCTGACTGGAGCTCGCGGAAGAGAATGGCGGAGAACTGATCCCGTTTCTTCACGGAGGCCTCGTTGATGTTGCCGAGGCCATGCTTTCGTATAATGTCTTCCCCCGCACTGTTTTTCAGCTCGATGGCGTCATTGTAAGGGGGAAAGATAATCATCGACGGCAGGCGGGGTTCGGCGAGGACAAGGGGGAAGTACTGAACAAATTCCATGTCCCATAGGTCTAAACCGGCCATGGCCGCCAGGCGGTATCCCTGGCCCATGATCGTTTTCTGATTGTCGTTCTTCAAATATACGGCGCCCGCGCCGCCCGTCGCCAGGATTACCGCCCCGGCTGGTACGGTGGTCTCTTCGCCTCTCCGGTCAAAGCCCCGTATCCCGCAGACGCAACCATGCTCTCTGATGAGTTCCGTAATGTAGAATCCGCTGACGATGCCCACCCCGGCGAGATTCCGGACGGCTTCGGCGACCTTTCGAACAAGTGTTATCCCCGGGATGACACTTGGGTCAGGCGATCTGACGGAATAGGTACCCGCCCCTTCGGCTATGTCGAGGCCCGTTGAGCGCAGCAGCTTCATGCCGCTTGCCATCCCGCGTGCGGCTGCCTCAACCATCGTCTTCTTGTTGATCTCCCTGCCGATGCGCATGGTGTCGGCGACGTACTCTGCCTCTCCGTGGGAAACGGTGGGGCCGGCAAACACCCCGTTTGCCATGGCCGAGTTGGTGCCGATGCCGACGGATCCCCTGTCAACGAGCAGAACGTCTGCCCCCGCTCCGGCCGCCTCAATCGCAGCCACCATTCCCGCAAGGCCGGCACCTATCACAACCACTCTGTGCATCGTCGTCACCCCTTTTTCATTACGCTGCGTTACGGAACCATCCCGTTGAAGCGAATATATCAGACCGGCGGCCGATTTGAAACCCAATTTTGCCTTCCGAGACAGTTTCTAACGGACGGGATTTCGAGGGCCGGTACACCATCTTGCGCAGGCGGTCCCGGCGAGGTATGATTGTACGTGAGGAAGGAGGAAGCGATGACGAAACCATACGTGCTTATCGTCCTAGGCAGCCCCAGAAAGAAAGGAAACAGCGCTACCCTTGCGAAGGAGGTGGCAAAGGGCGTCAAGGCAGCCGGAGGCAGGGCAGAGACCGTATTTATTCACGGGATGAATCTTCGTCCTTGCTCTGCCTGCGATGCCTGCCAGGGATCGCTGAAAACGGATTGCATCATCGACGACGACATGAGGGCCCTCTATCCCAGGCTGCGGAAAGCCGATGCGGTAGTCTACGCCACGCCGGTCTATTGGTTCACCGTGACGGCACAGACCAAACTCTTTATTGACCGGTGTTATGCCTTGGGAATGACCAAAGAGGTGCAGGGACCGGACGGGCCGAACTACGTGACCGAGTCTGATCTTGCGGGGAAAAAGATAGGCGTCGTACTTACTTACGGCGACAAGGATCCTTTCTCTTCCGGAGGGGTGAACGCCCTGAGGACCTTCCAGGATATGTTCCGCTACATCGGGTCTCCCATTGTGGGCATGGTGTACGGCAGTGCCGCAGGTGCCGGGGAGATCGAATCGAACGGGGCGGTCATGAAAGAGGCTTTCGAGCTGGGCAGGCAGGTGGTTCTCAGCACCTGAATCAGCGGAACGGGCTCGCAGCGGAAGCCTGTTTTGCCCGGGCCCTTTTACGGGTGCCCACGGTGCTTCGAGGGGGCGTGCGATGAAAACAGGGAAGATAGACCACATATCTGTTGCGGTGAGGAGCTTGGATGGGGCCAGAAAGGCCTGGGAGCCCATTCTCGGCAAGGCGGAGCCCGACGATGTCTACAGCGATGAGGGTGAAAAGATTCGTGTGGCACGATACTGGCTGGGCGGGACCGCATTCGAACTCATGGAATCGACAACAGCCGGGGGACCCGTCGCCCAATGGATCGAGAGGCACGGTGAGGGCGTTATGGTGCTCAGCTTGAAGGTCGACAATACAAGAAAGGCTGTCGAAGAGCTGCAGTCACTGGACTATCCTTTCGTTCCCTCCCCGGAAACAGGGGTGATCAGGCCGTTCCGGGACTCGGAATTTGCCTTCATCCATCCGAAAAAGGTCAACAATGTACTGCTCGAACTCATCGATTGCGCCAAGGATGGACCAATAGCAGGAGGTGATGGGCAATGAAGGCCTGCCTGCTTATTGTGGATCCGCAGAAGGATTTTTGTGACCCCGGCGGGTCGCTCTTCGTGCCCGGCGCCGAGGAAGATGCGGTCCGGCTGGCCACGATGATCGACCGGTTAGGAAGAAAGATCGATGGCATTAAGGTTACGCTCGACAGCCATCATCGGCTGCACGTGGCCCATCCAATTTTCTGGGCCGATGCCGGCGGCAACAGGCCCCGGCCGTTTACCATCATCACGGCAGAGGACGTGCGGAGCGGCAAGTGGAGGCCCTTCGACGCGGCACTGCATGACCGAGCCCTGGCCTACACGGAACAACTGGACCGTAACGGGCGTTACCAGTTGTGCATATGGCCCGAACACTGCCTCATTGGGACCTGGGGCCATACGGTTGCCGATCCCGTGCGCGACGCCCTTCTTCGCTGGGAGGACGGACCGGCCGTCGTTCACTGGGTGGCAAAGGGCCCCAACATCTATACGGAACACTACTCAGTGGTGCAGGCCGATGTGCCGGACCCTGCCGACCCTACAACACAGATTAATCTTGACCTACTCAACGACCTCCGGTCCTACGATGTGATCGGCCTTACGGGCGAGGCGCTGAGCCACTGCGTCGCCAACACGGGCCGTGATATTATCGCCAATTTCTCGGCGAAATACGTTACTAAAATGCACATTATTACCGACTGCTCGTCGAGCGTTCCCGGCTTCGAGCACGTCGGCGACAGGTTCCTCGCTGAAATGAGGGAGTTGGGCATGCGGTTCTGCACGTCCAGGGAATTTCTCACCTGAAGGGCATGCCGGGCGGACAGGAAAAACGGACGGGGTCCTTAACGTGTGTGCAATGTGCGGTTTGCCCAAATGCCGGGTATCCCATCAAACATTCTTTTGTTAGGCTTCCCGTAGCCGATAAAAGAGAAAGCGCCTTGGCCCGGGCGGCCTCATTGTTTGGGTTCGCCGAAGAACATCCTGATGACCTTTTCCCGGCCTATGGCCCGAACCAGCTCCCGAAACCCGCAGAAGACCAGCAAAAGCACCGAGAGCCACACCTGGATGAGAAAAAAGTTTGACCAGATAACTTCGGCCAAAAGGTGACGGTTCCCTTCGATCGCACTGCCGTACTTCCGTGCAAACTCGATAAGGTGTTCCAGGTATCGGACCAGAAACGCGGCAATCAAATAGAGCACCGTTTTCCAGGTTACATTGTAGATCAGGGGTTTTCCAGGGAATTTGTTCACAAAAGGAAAGTGATCAACGATCAGGACCACCTTGCCGACGATCAAAGCCCCCATAACCGCTGCTGCAACGGCCGAAGCCTCAATGCCGTAGTCTTCAAGGACCAGTTTTTTGGTCACGAGAATGAGCAGGAAGGCAATGAAGAAGAAAACCGTGGGCGGGATAATTTCGTGAAGCTCGTGTTTGATGAGCCGGAGCGCCTTCTGCAATGGACCACCTCCTTCCGCTCCTGCGGCATTTTCGTGCCTATGGCAAAGGTGACCGGCCACAACAGATCCGAAAGATTCTGACGGGACCGGTCACCGATTGCTGATTCCTGATTTTACCGCGTCGTTATGGTTTTTCCACCTTAATCGCCAGGGCTTCCGTAACTCTGATGATCAGCTCATCACCGACCTTGACGTTCTCAAACTTCTTGACGCTATCATCAACGGAAAAGGTTCTGGAGTTACCTTCAGGCCCTTTAAGAGTAACAGTCCTCTCCTTGTAGTCGATAGCCTCGACCTTGGCGGTGATTTCCACAGTGTCCGTCATGATGACGCCCGGCTTGGCACCCTTCGGGGCCACCTGGACCGTCCGTGTTTCTTCGGCGGCCGGCTTTTCATCGGACTTCCTGACGGCAATGGCCACCGATTCGGCGTAGGTCGTTGTGACTATGTCACCCACTTTGATCTGATCGAAATTCTTTACCTCAGGCCCGAGTTTATAGGTCTTCGAGGTTCCGTCACCGGACTGCAGTGTTACCATGCGCTTCGCTACGTCAACAGCCGTGACCGTTCGCGTAGCCGTAATCGCTTCGACGGCGATGCCGCCCGGCTTCTCGCCCGCCGCCTTCTCTTTTTCGCCCGCCGCGAAACCCGTCTGGACCATGCCAAAGAACACTGCCATCGCCAGTACTACCAGAAACACCCTTTTCATGTAAGCCCTCCTTATAGATTGTCTTGCGCTACCAAAGCACTCCCTGGTAATGCGCAGACATCGTACCATTTTGGCAGGGTCTGTTTCCAGCGCTTCTTGCAGGGCCTGGGACCCACTGTCGCCGACAAGGCAATCCCAGGATGGCCCCCAGTTTTTCGTAAGCAGGGGTAATTTTCCTCATTGCACGGCTACCGTAAGGCGGTATATGATACGAAAGGGATTGTGCACTGTGGGGCACTGCCGATGAACCCATTACGAGGAGGACAAGGATGCAAAAAATGCTGCAGGTAGTGACAGTTATGACAGTTATCATCTTGATTTTTCCGGCTGTGCCTTCCGTTCAGGCCCAGCAAAAGACCCAGGCGGGTGGCCCGCAGTCCATTGCATCGTCCCTCGGTGTCGTAGCGTTTCCTGCCAAGAACCAGACTCCGGACCAACAAAGACAGGACGAGCAGGCGTGCTACCATTGGTCCAAGGACAAGACGGGAATAGACCCGTCCGCCCCGCCGTCTCCGCCCCCTCAGGCAGCGGGGCCTGATGGTTCCAGGGTGAAGGGTGCGGCAAGAGGGGCTGCAAGGGGAGCCGTGGTGGGCGAGGTTGCAAACGACGATGCCGGAAAGGGCGCGGCCGTCGGAGCCGCCGCCGGCGCTGTGAGGGGCAAACAGCAGGCGAGAAAGGCCCAGGCCACCCAGCAGAAGCAAGCGTCAGCCGATCAAATGAACACATTCAGGAAGGGTTTTTCCGCTTGTATGGAGGGGAAGGGCTACACGGTAAAATGACTCGATGATCGCGCGGGGGACTCGGAAAGCCCCCGCGCCTTTCTTTCTCGTTACTTTTTCAGCTCCAGCTTTACCCCCTCGGGGGCAAGTTTGAAATTTACGCCCTTGGTCTTCGTTACGAGATCGATCATGACGCCGGTCTTATTCCTCAGCCTGGTCACTCCCACCCCGACACCTATGGTGCCTTCTGCTGCCACCGTTTCATAGACGCCGTTGAAATTCTCGATCTTGTCGAGGTAGTAGACCTTGCCTGATGCCTTTGCCTTGGTAACGCCGATATCGACGACGGAGAGGCCTTCAACCTTTACGGGGTACTTCTTTCCCTTGTATGTAAGCGTACCGCTGCCCCAACTCCAGCCTATGCCGACGGCCACCTGACCCTTGGTAAGCTCAATAGTTGCATCGACTTTTGGGTTGGCTTGCGCAGAAACCATGCCCGGCACAACAAGGGCAACCACCAATACCGCTACAATCCATAGACTCTTCATGATAGTCCCTCCTTAACGTTTTGTTTGTATTGCGCGCGCTGTAATCTTGCGCCCCATCGATTCCTCAGCACACTGCTCCACCCCTACGCCTGTTCGCCGACGTACTAACTTACCCAAGCACTCGCCTTCCCATCTTCCCGCGTCACTGGGGACGGGCCTTCTCGAAGAGCTCCACCCATTCGGTGTAGATTCCAGCAATCCGGGCGACGGCTTCCTCCCTGCTGATCTTTTTCCCGAGCCACTGGACGAGGGGGTCCCAAAAGGTCGTTCGGCCAACGGCGAAGCCGATGAATCCGGGTACGGCAGCGGCAGTTGCGAGCCACTGGCGCACCTTGGCATCGTCTTCCCCCCGCCCCAAAATGATGCATCCCACCGTATCCCGTCCGCCTCTCTGCGCCGCGGCCACGACTTTCTCGCAGTCTTTGTGCCCGTCGATCCCCTCGATCTTCCACACGTCTGGCTCTACGCCTCCTTCCTGGAACTGCTCTATGGCCCTGACCATGAGGCCGGGTCTCATCCCGAGGTCGTAGGCCTTCCTGTCCCCGTTCAGCCTGTTGAGCTGTGCGGCCGTCGGTGGCACCAGGAGTTCAAACATGAGCATGCTCCTGCCGCGAGAGTGCAAATAATCCGACAGAAGTCTCAGGCGTCCTGCCTGCCGGTTGTTCAGGGCCTCATCGCCCTCCGGGTTGCAGCGCACGAGCACCTTGCAGAAGGTGGGGTTGAACCGCTCGATGTGTTCGCCGAATGCCTCGCCGTACTCGAAGTCAAACTCGTCCTGACCGCTTTTTTCGGCCGGACAGGAAGTCGAGTAGCCCCGAGCCGCAGCGTCTCTGAGAATGGCGGTGCCGAACTGTTCGTCCACGAGAATGCCGGCATTCTCCTGCGGCACACCGGCGGCCACGGCCTTCTTGAAGCCATCGTAGACGACCTCCTTGGCGGCGGCGATTTGGGCCGTCTGTTCAGGCGTCAGCGCGCCTTTCCAGCCAAAGAGCTTTTCCTGGAACGAACCGCGATGATCGAAGGGCAGTATGTACAACGGTTTGTTGAAGCCGATCGCTGTCATGGGGTCTCCTTTTGTCGCCGGTACCGGCGTATGAGGTTGTTTGTCGAGCTGTCGTGCTCCGGTCTCGGTTCGGCCTGACCCTCCAACTCTGGAACGATGCGACGGGCCAGCGCCTTGCCGAGCTCTACCCCCCACTGGTCGAATGAATCGATGTTCCATATCGCCCCTTGCGTAAAGACTGCGTGTTCATAGAGGGCGACAAGCCTGCCAAGCGCCTCGGGGGTAAGGCGTTCGGCCATGATCATGTTGGAGGGGCGGTTCCCTTCAAAGACCCGGTGAGGCACGAGCCGGTCCGGTATAACCTCGGAGCGGACCTCGTCGGCCGTCTTGCCGAAGGCAAGCGCCTCGGCCTGGGCGAACACATTCGCCGCCAGCATATCGTGGTGCCGGCCGAGAGGATTTAAGCTCCTGCTGAAAAGAATGAAGTCGCAGGGAATGAGTTTTGTACCCTGGTGAAGGAGCTGGTAGAAGGAGTGCTGGCCGTTCGTGCCCGGCTCTCCCCAGTAGACGGCTCCGGTTTGGTAGTCCACGGCTACGCCTTCCAGGGTTACCTGCTTGCCGTTGCTTTCCATGGCCAGTTGCTGCAGGTAAGCAGGAAACCGGCTGAGGTACTGGTCGTACGGGAGCACGGCCAGGGTTTGGGCGCCGAAAAAATTGTTGTACCAGACCGCGAGGAGGCCCATCAGCACCGGCAGGTTGCGCTCAAAAGGAGCGCCCCGAAAGTGGTCGTCCATCTCGCGGAAGCCGCGGAGCAAGGCCAGAAAGTTGTCGGGACCGATGGCGATCATCGTAGAAAGGCCTATGGCGGAGTCCATGGAGTAGCGGCCGCCCACCCAGTCCCAGAATCCGAACATGTTATCCCTATCGATACCGAACTGTGTGGCCTCCATCTCGTTTGTCGACACCGCCACGAAATGCTTTGCCACGGCCTTTTCCTCGCCGAGACCCTCAATGAGCCACCGGCGTGCGGTCTGTGCGTTCGTCATCGTCTCCAGCGTCGTGAATGTTTTCGACGCCACAATAAAGAGGGTTTCCGACGGGTCGAGGTCGCGCACCGCCTCAGCGAAGTCCGTACCGTCGATGTTGGAGACAAACCGGAATCTAAGGGACCGCATGCTATAGTACCGGAGCGCCTCGTACGCCATGACGGGACCGAGGTCGGACCCTCCGATGCCTATGTTGACGATGTTCCTGACGGGCCTGCCGGAATGGCCCGTCCACGCTCCCGTCCGCACACGGTCGGCAAAATCGGCCATTTTGTCAAGGACGGCGTGCACCTTCGGCACCACATCCTCGCCGTCAACAACAATGGACACGCCCTTTGGGGCCCGCAGGGCCACGTGCAGCGCAGGGCGGTTCTCCGTTGAGTTGATCCTTTCCCCCCGAAACATGGCCTCCATGCGGTCCCGCAGACCGCAATCCTCTGCAAGCCCCAGGAGGAGCTGCAGGGTTTTGCCGGTGATACGATTCTTTGAATAGTCGAGATAGATACCTGCTCCCTCGGCGGTCAGGCGTTCACCCCGTGCGGGGTCAGCGGCGAAGAGGTCACGCAAATGCAACCCTTCGATCTTCCTGTAGTGCGCCTCGAGGGCCTTCCACGAGGGTTGGTGCCGTACCGAGTGGGGCGCCCGTTCTGCCACTGTATGCTCTGTCACCTGTTTTCCCAGGGCGGCACGTCGGTGCCTTTGCCCTGCCTGTCAACCCAGTCTCTTGCAGAAGGTTGATCGGCCGTGGCGCCCGCACCGCTGTCCGTTGCCGCACAGCCGCAAAGCCCGCAGGAAAATGCAGCCAAAACAATCCCTATGATCATGAGTTTCACATGCTTCAACGTGCACCTCCCAGTCGCTTGTATCATCGTTCCCGGTGTCCCTATACATTCTGGCACAATACGATTGACGTGACAACTATAAAGGGCTGACGGTGAAATATAATGACCGCTTGCGTAACGACGCCGTGCATGCTGTATAATAAGATGAGGCACCTGAAAGGAGCGGGGCGATGGCCCGGGAAGAGGTCGTGCGAGCGTTAAGGCTGGAGGTTCCGGCAGAGATCCCCTTTACGGGGGTGGTAACGGGGTTTGTGGAGAGCGCCGCCGGCGCCTTCAATCTCGGGAAAGAGGAGGGGCTGAAGCTTGTCCTCGCCTCCGAGGAGGTCTTTACCTACATGGCCACGTTCGTCTGCCCCGGCGTCAAACTGACCGTCGAGGCAGTATCGGCCGTCTACTACCTCAAGGTTACGTTTCATTTGCCCGTCTCCGCCTTGAACCTTAAAGGCCTGAACATCAGTGTGCCTGTGTCTCTTGAAAGCGGATGCGGCCTTGAGGAAATGGGCCTCATCATAGCGACCCGTTTCGTGGACCGGCTCAACATCTCCCATGCCCGCCCGCGCGAGGTGAGCATCGACCTCATCAAGGAGAAGCGCTATGAATCTGTAACGCCGGGAGAATGCGAGGCCCCAGCCCTCTTGGGGGCTGTGAACGTTGCGGTGCCGGGACCGGAGGGGATCGCCGCCTTTGCGGCGGCAATGTGCCTCCTGTTTCCGGACCCCCTGCTGCCTTCGTTCCTCCGCTATCCCGGAAAGGTTGTGGATATGGTCGCCAGCGGAGAGTACCGCGTCCTGACGGCCGTGGATGAGAGGGGCCGACCGGCCGGGGGGATCGTTTTTTTTCACCGCACTGAGCGTCTTGTCGAGTTCTACGGCCCTTACGTCTTTGCTCAGGGGCAGGGCGGGCCGATAGCGCGGAGCCTCCTTGACGCTTTTACGTCAACGCTGGCCCGGACGAAAACCATAGGCGTCGTCTCTTTTGATGCGATGCCCGCGGCCATTCTCGGCGACTTCGAAGGCCTCGGCGACCTGGACTTCGTAGGCAAGGACAAGATTTTGACGGCCGTACCAGTCTACTACCGGCTCCTCCACGAAGACCCCGGTGCCCTCGTCTGGACGGAAAAGGAGCTTATGCCTTTTCTCAAGCAACAGTACGACCGCCTTGTGCTTGCCCGCGATATTGCTGTCGTAAAGGATTACGGAGAGGTGGTACCCCAGTATTCGATCTTTTCCGCCGATATCGAAACGGTTGCATCGCGGGCCACTTTGAGACCGTTGTGGCCCGGCGCGGATATGGAAGAGAACATCGAGAGGCACGTCGAGATACTTGCCTCGCAAGAGATTTTGAACATCCTTTTTGCAATCGATCTGGGCGTTCCCTGGCATGCCCGCGCCATCGGACCCCTGCTGAGGAAAGGGTTTGTGCCCCGCATCGTCGTGCCCTTTGCGGCCACATCAGATATGGTCATTTTTCAGTACCATGCGCCCGCCCCTTGACCTCCTTGTTCCTCCATACGTGAGGGAGTTCGAGCCCTACATCCCCAGCAAGCCGGACCGGGAGCTGATGAAGATGTATGGGTGTGCGCGGCTCCTGAGACTGAACAACAACGAGAACCCCTTGGGCCCCCCGCCCGGGGCGCAGGACATCATCGGAAGGTTCCCTCCGCCACGGGCCGCAGTCTATCCCAGCGGCGATTCGTTTTACCTCCGCCATGAGCTTGCGGCCCACCACGGCATGGATGCCGAGCAGTTTCTGGTCGGCAACGGGGCAAACGAGGTCATCACCTTCGTCATCAAGGCCTTCTGCGAGCAGGGCGACAACATCGTTACTGCCGACAAGACCTTTGCGGTCTACGAGTGGGTCGCCACCTTTTCGGGGGTAACGGCAAGGCTCATCCCTCTCAGGGACCACCGGTTTGACGCAACCGCCATGCTCAATGCTATCGATAGCCGCACGAAGGCGATCTTTCTCTGCAATCCCAACAACCCCACCGGCACCTACTGGGACGGACAAACCCTCCGCTCCTTCCTCGACGCCGTGGACGGGCGGCAGATCGTCGTCATCGACGAGGCCTACTTCGAGTTCGTGGAGCAAAGCGATTATCCGAACGGGATAGAGCTCATAGGCGCGTACCCCAACGTCGTCGTCTTTCGAACCTTTTCAAAGATGTACGGCATGGCCGGGCTGAGGATAGGCTACCTTGCGGCGGACCCCGAGGTGGTCGACACGCTTCGGCGGACCTGTGTCGTCTATTCCGTTAACGGCCTTGCCCAGGAGGCGGCAGTTGCGGCGCTGCGCGACGATACGGGCCACATCGCCCGGACGAGAGCGCTCGTCAGCGAGGCAAAGGCCTTCCTGCGCCACGAGTTCGCCTCCATGGGTCTGCCCGTTATCTCAGGCGAAGGAAACTTTCTCATCGTCAAGCTGCCGGGAAGCGATACGCTGGCGTACAGGAAGCTCATGCGTGAAGGCATCATGATCAGGGCGATGACAGGCTTCCGGTTTCCCAACCACATCCGGATCAGCCTTTCCACCATGGGTGCCATGGAGGCTGCCGCCTCAGCCGTTAGGAACATGCTCTCTCTGTAGCGCATCCGGCCCGGAAAGGCATCGTGTCCCAGGCGGGAACGCTCGTTGCCCCTCAGCTACACTTTCGCACGCTCCCAGTCGCGATGGACGATATCCCCAATGGCCCGTGCACGGTCCGTATGAAGAACGATGCCTCCCCAGTCAGGTTTTGTTATGACCCTCTGCATCAGAGCGGCATCGGCACCGAACCAGCGGACGAGCAGACCGCCGAAGAAGTAGCCCAAGCCCCGAAGGTGCTCGACGGCAGCGGCTACCGATATGTCGGCAAGAGAGAGCCATGCCTGGATGACGAGCATTCCGTTGAAGAGGCATTCTTCCTCTTCCCTTGCGAAGGCCTGCCCGAAATCCGCCCCGACGCGGGTCACGGCTATCCGTGCCACCCGGGCGAAGTCAAAAGACCTCGATGTGATCTCGCTTGTCCCCTCGGGCAGAGCTGCGGGAAAGGAGGGGAGAATCGTCCTATCGTCTGCCAGCCCCCCGTAAAGGAAACCGAATTCATCAAGGTACTGTGCCGGCACCGACACCGTCTGGTGCCGGGATTCATAGAGGCGAAACTGCGGCAGGACGGAGACCCGCCCCGGCTGTCCTGCCTTCGAATAGGCCTCATGGGGCATAAGGTCAACCTCAAGGCCCGTCTCGACGTACCCAAGAGCAGCCGTCGTCCTCTGGTTGTACGGATGGTTGCAGACCGATTCGCCGAAGACGGCGCCGATACCGAGCCCAGGCACTACCACTTCGAGCAGATGCCGCAGCATTGCCTTGTTTATCCCAAAGCCACGATGGGCCGGAAGGACGAGGCCCTGCCCCGACTCGTAAAGACCGGGATTAGGGGTGGACCTGAAAAGGCTCACCGCTCCCACCACCTCACCATCAGACAGCCTTGCCACAACGGGTACATTCTCCCCGCTCTCAAAGGCAGCCCGGAGCTGCTCGGGGTCATAGACCATCTTTATAGGGTACTCATCGCCGTAGACGGCCCTGAAGAGACGGCTGATCCCGTCGGCGTCGTCGGGCCGGAATACCCCCACATCGACGGTCTCACCGGTGGGCAAAAGAAAATTATCGTTCATCATGTTCCTCCATTCGGCGTTATGCCCATCGCAGCCGTTAGAGCCGGAACCGTAAGGCTGAGGGCGGTACAGGATAGCAGCATGGCGCTATAGCCGCGCGTATTGATACAATGGTACGGTCGTGCCCTATTGGGGGTCCCCGGGAGAAAGACGCCCTGAATCAGGGCCGGAAGGGCCGCCGCGACGCAAAGGGCCATAAAGACGATGGTGAGGAGAGCCAATTTTCCGGTTAAGAGACGGTCACTCATGGTCCGGGGGCCGATACCGCAGCAGCCTGAGCAACAAGTTCGCCGCAACCGTTCGGCGATACTCGGCTCCGGCCCTTTCATCGTCTATAGGGGCAACGTGCTCCCGCACCAACGGCATGGCACTACGGAGCATGTCGGCGTTCAGCGGTTTGCCTGTTAGGTATTCCTCCACGGCCGGTATGGTGACCACCGTCGGCCCCACGCTGCCCCAGGCAAGACGGACCGCCTCTATGTCCCCTTCGCCCGAGAGGTGAAGAATAGAGGCCAAGCTGGCAAGAGAAATAGTGGGGCCGCGCCGCCTTCCCACCTTCTCAAAATGATGGACACCCTGCCGCTGCCCCTTGGGAATCCAAATGCCGTAGAGGATTTCTCCTGCCCGAAGGGCCGTTGCTCCCGGCCCCCGGATAAACCGTTTCAGAGGTGTAATGCGAAACCCGTCGAGCGACCGCGTTTCCACGGCTGCATCGAGGACGTAAAGCGGCGTCAGCGTGTCTCCGGCGGGGGAGGCGGTGACGATGTTACCCCCCACCGTTCCCATAGTCCTGATGGCAGGGGAACCGAGTTCACCCGCCGCACGGGCCAGAACGGGGGCGTATTTCCTCACGAGAGGGCTTGCGGCCACCTGCCTATGCGTCACGGCGCTGCCGAGAAAAATGAATTCCCCGTCCTCCTCCAGGCGGCGAAGCTCCCCAATACCACCGACAAAGACGAGCGCAGGGCTGCGGCTCCTTGCTTGCCGTTCCTTCGGGAAGAAATCGGTACCGCCGGCAACAACGGCGGCCCCCGGTTCGTCCCCCAGGATGGACCAGAGATCGTCGAGGCTTGAGGGCGAATAGGCGTCGCGGTGGCGACCGTATCCTTCCCGGGACCGGACGACGGCACCGGCAAGCTGGATGCCCTCGCAGGACGGTGCCGCCTGTCGGCCTCGCTCCACCAACAGACGGGACGAGGCCTCCACGGCGTCGATAATCTTCTGGTAACCGGTGCAGCGGCAGAGGTTTCCGGCCAGGCCATCGGCAATCTCATCGCGGGATGGCCGTTCTTTCCGCCGCAACAGGTCCACGGCGGACAGGACCATGCCGGGCGTGCAGAAGCCGCACTGAATGGCACCGTGATCTATGAAGGCCTCCTGGACGGGGTGGAGCGTCTCCCCTTGCGAGAGCCCCTCGATGGTTGTTACCTCACACCCATTCAGTTGTGCGGCTGCCATGAGACAGGAGAGGCGGGCCTCGCCGTCGATAAGGATGGTGCATGCGCCGCACTCCCCGGTGCCGCAGCCTTCTTTTGTGCCTGTCAGCCCCAGGTCTTCCCGGATGAGGTCGACGGCCCTTCGGTCCGGGGCCGTGTCCACGGATACCCGCTTTCCGTTGAGGACGAAAGAGACGATCATCGCCGTAGGCCCCCTTCGCCGCCTGAAGAAAGGGCCGCAAGAACCCTCTCGGGCGTAAAGGGTGCCTTCACAAAGCGGACCCCCAACGCCCCGGCAAGGGCATTGGCGATGGCCGGCAGCACGCCGGAAATGACGACCTCACCGAGGCCCTTCATGCCGAAGGGGCCGGTTGGCTCGTTCGTGTCAACGGCCGTCGACTCAATGGGGGGCACATCAAGGGACGAAGGGACGATGTAGGAGGAGAAGTTCCTCGTCGTTACAAACCCCTCCCTGACCGAGAAATCTTCCATGAGTGCGTACCCCAGGCCCTGTGCCACGGCACCCTGGACCTGCTGCTCATAGGCCTGAGGGTTGATGACCCTGCCGGCATCGGTAAAGACGATGTATCGGGCCACGTCGACCTTCCCCGTCGGCACGTCCACCTCTACCGCCGCAATGTGGGCCCCGTAGGAGAAAAGGATGTGAGGACCCAGATAGATGAGGTGGGCCAGGTCCGTAGCTCCGGCGGCCCGAAAGAAGCCCGTCGCCGACCGCTCTTCGGCGGTCAGACGGATCGTCACATCCATGAGATCGACCGATGCGCCGCTTTCTGTGTCCACGGCCCGGCCCGGCAGGAGCCTCGTCCTGTCGGCGTTTTTCAGGCCCATCAAGGCGGCGGCACGGGACAGTATGGTTGCCTTGAGCCGCTCTGCCGCCTCAACAAGTGCGTTTCCGTAGACGTATGTCGTCCGGCTTGCCGACGATGAGCCGGAGGGGAGGGTCCGCTCCGTGTCGGGCAGGACGAGGTCCATCGATCCCGCCGGCTGGCCCAGAATGGCGGCTGCCATCTGGACGTACGTTGATGCATTCCCCTGGCCCATATCGGCAACGCCGGCATAGACGATAAACCGCCCCGTCTCGGTGACCTCGATCTTTGCGTTGCCGAAGTCCGGGACAACGGGGGGGTAGCCGATGGCGTGGGCCATGGCGGCAGCGCCGACACCCCTTTTTTTGAAGGGAGGCGCCTCGCTGCACCAGCGCTCTCGGTCAACCCAAAAGGGATGGGCCCTCAGTCCTTCGAGACACTGCACAATACCGGTCGAGGAGCGCAAGGGGACGCCGATACAGTTCCTGTCGCCCTGCCGGAGGGCGTTCCTGAGTCGAATGGCAAGCGGGTCAAGGCCGACCTTAAGAGCCACCATATCGACGACCTGCTCCATGGCCGCCGTCGTCTGGGGGACGCCGAAGCCGCGAAAGGGTCCCCCGACGGAGTTGTTGGTGTAGGCGCACCGGCCCTCGATGGAGGTATTGGCGATGCGGTAGCACGAGCCGGCGTGCTCGAGCCCCAGCGTCATGATCTCCCCGCCGAGAGAAGCGTATGCGCCGGTATCGAAGAAGGCCCGTACGCTGAGGGCGTGAAAGGTGCCGTCCTTCCGGGCGCCGAGACGATAGCGCAGCCTGGCTGGAAGGCGTTTCACCCCGGCAGCGAAGCTTTCCTCCCTGTCCCACCACATCTTCACCGTCTCGCCGGGGACGGACATGGCGGCGAGCCCAAGAAGGCACTGCACCGTGATGCCGTCCTTGCCCCCAAAGGCCCCGCCGAGGTAAGGAGCCGCGACCCTGATAGCCTCAGGCGCAAGACCCAACGCAGCGGCAACCTCTTTAACGTCCCTGAACGGTGTTTGGGTCGACGCCGTGATGACGAGCCTGCCGGCATCATCAAGGCGGGCCCAGCCGGCCTCCGTCTCGAGGAAGGCGTGCGCCTGCCGGGGAAGGTCAAAAACGGCCTCGACAACGACGGGACATTCGGCAAAGGCCTCTTCCCCCCGGCCCGTTCCCGCCGAGACGAAGCGTACCAGGTTCCCTTCGTCACTTTCCTCGTGCACCAGCGGGGCCCCTTCGCGAAGGGCCTCCGCTGCGTCGAAGACCCCTGGGAGGGTCTCATACTCAAAGGTCACGAGGTCCAGGGCCCTCTGCAGGCTATCCTTGGAGCGGGCCACAACGAGGGCCACCGCATCGCCGGCCTGGCGAATGACCCCGTCGACGAGAACCGGCTGGTCCTGCCGTGCGACACCAACCCGGTTTGTGCCCCGGACATCCTTCCAGGTGAGCACCCGGACGACCCCCTCGGCTTTCTCCGCCGCGGCCGTTTTGATGGCGCCAAGGACGGCATGGGGGATTCCGGCCCGCCTGGCTCCGGCCCAGAGCGCGCCGGCCCCGTAATAATCGGCGGCATAGCGCTCCCGGCCCGTTACTTTAGAGGGGCCGTCAAACCGGGGAAAGACGCTGCCTATGGAGGGAGCGCCATCCACCTGCGTTTTCCGGCCGTTCATAGGCACCATCCCGTCATGTAACACCCGCACTCCCGTGCACCGTTACTCCGCCCTCTTTCTTGCCCGTGAGCCGGCGGTTGAGTTGGTCGAAGTAGATGTAGAAAACGGGCGTGATGTACAGGGTCATGAGCTGGGAAAGAAAGAGACCCCCGACGACGGCAACCCCCATGGGTTGGCGGGCATCGCCGCCGGCGCCGATGCCGAGGGCGATGGGAAGGGAACCGAAAAGGGCGGCCATGGTTGTCATCATGATGGGCCGGAACCGGATCAAGCAGGCCTGATAGATCGATTCCTCGGAGTTGAGCCCTTTCCGGCGCTCCTCCTCGAGGGCAAAGTCGACCATCATAATGCCGTTCTTCTTGGCGATGCCGATGAGCATGATCATGCCCACCATGCCGTACATATCGAGCTGCATACCAAAGACCCCGAGGGATATAAGGGCACCGCAGGCGGCAAGCGGAAGGGCCGTGAGGATCGTTACGGGGTGAATAAAGCTTTCATAGAGGATGCCGAGGACCATGTAAATGGCCACAACGGTGATAAAGAGCAGAAAGCCCATGCTCGCGAAGGATTTCTGGAACTCCTGGGCCGATCCCTGAAAGCCCGTGACGATGGTGTGCGGAAGGTTTGCTTCGGCGGCGATCTTCTTTGTCGCTGCGACGGCTTCACCGATGGCGTGGCCGGGCTTGAGGTTAAACGCAATCGTTGCCGAATTGAGCTGTCCCGTGTGGTTCACGTTCAAGGGCCCCGTCGTCTCGATGAGTTCGGCAACGGTGGCGAGCGGCACCATTTTACCCGAGTCCGACTTCACGTAGAGGTACGAGAGGGCGTTGGGATCTTCCTTGAACTGTGGTTGAACCTCAAGGATGACCCAGTACTGGTTCAGATCGCCGTAGATCGTCGAGACCTTGCGCGAGGCGTAAGCGGAGAAGAAGGCGTTTTGTATCTGCGAGAGGCTCAAGCCCAGCGCCGCCGCCTTATCCCTGTCCACTTTGAGGTATGCCTTGGGATTGTTCAGCTTCACGTCGGAATTGACATCGACAAGCCCCGGAAGGGCCTTCATCTTGTTCTCGAAGAGGGCCGCATACTGATAGAGATCGCTCAGGTCCGAGCCTTGAAGGGTAAACTGATACTCTGCAAGAAAATTGCCTGCGCCTATCTGAATGGGCGGCGGATTTTGGGGAAAGACAAGAAGCCCGGGGATGCTGTTCAGCTTCGGCCTCAGGTCGTTCACGATCTCATCGACGGAACGGTTCCTCTCTTTCAGGCTCTTGAGGTTCGTAAAGGCTATGCCGCTGTTGTAGGTGTTGATGGAGGCGACAGAGACAAAATTCTTGATGTCCTTTTCCTGCTGTAAGATACTGTTCATCGCCGACTGGTGGCGGACCATGTCGTCGAAGGATATGTTGTCGGCCGCCTGGGTCCATGCCATGACGAAGTTCTGGTCCTGGCTTGGCAAAAAGCCTTTCGGTATCTTTACAAAGAGGACCGCCGAGAGGATAAGCATGCAGACTGTGAAGGCAAGGGCCGCAATGCGGTGATTGATGACCCATCTCAGGGTCTTGCCGTAAAGATTGACCATCCCCTCGAAGATGCGCTCCGTAGCGCCATAGAAACGCCCCTCCTTCTTCTCCTGGAAGCCTTTTAGGATGCGGCTGCACATCATGGGTGTGAGCGTGATGGAGATGAACCCCGAAAGGAGGATGGCCACGGCAATGCAGACGGAAAACTCGCGAAAGAGCCTGCCGATGATCCCTGGCATGAACAAGAGGGGAATGAAGACGACGACAAGGGAAAGGGTCATGGAAATGATGGTGAAGCCGATTTCCTCTGACCCCTTGTAGGCCGCGTCCACGGCGCTCTCGCCCATCTCCATGCGCCTCACGATGTTTTCCAGGACCACGATGGCGTCGTCCACCACGAGCCCAACGCAGAGCACGAGGGCCATCATGGAGAGATTGTTGAGGCTGAAATTAAGAACGCTCATGAGCACGAAGGTGCCGATAATGGAGAGCGGCACGGCCACATTGGGAATGATGGTTGACCTGAGAGAGCGAAGAAAGAGAAAGACTATGACAAGAACGATGACGATCGTCAGCACCAGCGTCAACTGGACGTCGTTAATCGATTCTTCGATGTATTCCGATGCGTCGTAGAGGAGGTGCCATTCTACCGACTGGGGGATCATGGCCTGAAGCCTCGGAATGATATCCTTGACGCCCTGCGAGACCAGGACCGCGTTGGAGCCGGGCTGTTTCCTGATGGCGAGAACGACGGCCCGACCTATTTTTTCCCGGGTACCGTACCACGCCGCCGTCTGCTTGTCATACTGGATACCGCTGAAGGCATCGCCCACGTCTTTGACCCTTACCGGTCTTCCGTTTTGGTACGCGATGATCACGTCCCGGTACTCCTCGCCAACCATAAGCTGCCCATTCGAGTCGATGGTAAAGGCCTGGTGGCGGCCGTCCAGGGTGCCTCCGGGGAGATTGACGTTCGCTCTTTGCACCGCATTGAGCACGTCGTCAAGGCCGATACCCCTGTCCGCAAGGACCTTTGGGTTTACCTGAACGCGGGCCGCATACTTCTGGCCGTAGACCTGCACCTGGGAGACGCCGCTGACCATGGAGAAGTTCTGGGCAAGGTAGTTCTCCGCGTAGTCGTTGAGATCGATGAGGGGCATGGTCTCCGAGGTCAGGGCGATCCACATGATGGGCTGGTCCGCCGGGTTCACCTTGTCGAAGGTGGGCGGGCTCGGCATGTTGTTCAGCGGAAGGTCTCCCGAGGCGGCGTTGATCTTTGCGTTCACGTCCTGGGCGCAGGCATCGATGCTCCGTTCCAGGCCAAACTGCAGGATGACGACGGTCGTGCCGAGATAGCTCGTCGAAGTCATGGACTGGAGGCCCTGAATGGTCGAGAACTGCTTTTCCAGGGGCTTGGCTATGTTGGAGGCCATCGTTTCGGGGCTGGCACCGGGTAGCGATGCCGAGACCTGGATGGTTGGAAAATCGACGGCGGGCAGGTTGTTGATGGGAAGGGACCGGTAACTGATGATGCCGAAGAAAAGGATCGCCATCATGACCAGGGCGGTCATGATGGGCCTCCGTATCCAAATGGCGGAGAGGTTCACTTCTTGGTATCCGTTTGGCCGCCCGGCTTTGTGTTCCCGGCACCGGATGCCCCGCCGCCCGCCGCCGGCTTGTTGTGCCCCGTGCTTAGGGACTCCCGGATTTCAGTGGGAAAGCCATTCTTCAGTTTAAGGTGTCCGTCTGTGACAACCGTTTCTCCGGGGCTTATGCCTTTCGCCACGATCGTCTCGTCCCCCCGCGTCCGCTCCGTTACCACGGTCCGATATTCGGCCGTGTTGTCCTGTTTGACGACAAAGGCGTACTTGCCGGCCTGGCTTAACTGAACGGCCGTTGTGGGCACCACCGTTTTACCTTTCTCCACCGTGAGCGTCATGGCGACGTTGACGTACTGGCCGGGCCACAGGAATCTGTCCTTGTTAGGGAAGGTTGCCTTCAGCAGGATCATACCGGTCTGGGTGTTTACCGTGTTGTCGATAAAGGTCAGCTCGCCCTCGGGGGCAGGCCCCTTGTAGCCTCCAGGTGTTGCCGTCACCTTCAGTCTGCCGGGGGCGGAATACTTTCGTATGTCCGGAAGGTCCTTCTCGGCGGCCGAAAAGGTGGCATAGACGGGCGCGATCTGGTTGATAAGGGCGAGTTGGGTGTCGTTGTCCTTGATCATCCTGCCCTCATATACGGAATAGGCCCCCATGCGCCCCTCGAAGGGCGCACTGATGTGGCAGTAGGACAGGTTGAGCCGACCATTGTCTACGGCCGCCTTGTCCGACGCCACGATGGCCTCCTGGGCATCGGCTATCGTTTGTTTGTTCTCGTAATCCGACTTTGACACTGCGCCCCGCTCAACGAGATACTTGTAGCGCAGGGCCTCGTCCTTTGCGAATTTGAGTTGCGCCGTGTCCTGCATGAGCTTGGCCTCTGCCTGGCGCAGGGCCTCCCTGTAGGGATTTGGGTCTATGGTAAAGAGCGGCTGGCCCTGCCGCACGTCCTGGCCTTCCTTAAAGTGGATCTTGACGAGGGTCCCCGTTACGCGGGCATAGATGGGCACGGAACGGTAACCCTCGATGGTGCCGATCTCCCTCAGCTCCAGCGGCATGTCCTTGGTGACGGCCTTACCGACGGTCACGGGAACCTTTGGCTGAACCGCTTCAGGTGCCTTCTTCCTGAAGACCATCTGGTAGGCAATGAAGAGGAGAGCGACGACACAAATGAGGACAATAATCTTTTTTTTCATCACTTGCTCCCCACCGCTTTTTCCATGTTTGCCTGGGCCAGCTTGTAGTTATACAGGGCCGTCACATTGGCCAGTTTTGCATTGCTGAAGGAAACAACGGCGTCTGTCACGTCGACGGGCGTTGCCAGCGCCGCATTGTACCTGAGGTTGGTAATCTCGAGATTTTCGGTGGCCTGTCTGATCTGGACCTCTGTGTTGAGTATACTCTCGCGGGCCTTGATGAGGTTAAGGTAGGCCTGCTTTACTTCGAGAAGGATATCGAGCTTCTTGGCGCTGATCTGCGCCTCTACGGATAGTGTTTTGGCCTTCGATTCATCGACCCGGTTCTTCGTCACCAACCCTTCAAAAACATTCATGGTCATCACCACCCCCGCATTCCATCCCTGACTCAAGGGGTAGCTGCTGCCCTGGGCGCTGTATCCTGCAGAGCCCGAGAGCGACGGCCAGTACTCGCTCTTGGCCCTTTCCGTTGCCATGGCGGCCGAATCCTTCTGGGCCATGAGCGCCTTTAGGTCGGGCCTGTTCCCATATGCCTTCTCCAGGGCCTCCTCGGACGAAACAGCATACTCACGGAAGTCAAGGCTGTCTTCAATGTCGTACCGCAAGCGCTCATCGATGCCCATGGCATTGTTGAGCTGGACCCAGGCGATCTTCAGGTCGTTATCGGCCACGATTAGCTGCAGCTCGGCATTGCTCAGATCGAGCCGGGCCTTTGTCACGTCGTAGTGGGGCCTCGTTCCGGCCGTGAAATAGTCTCTTGCCCGGGCGAGGTGGAGCTTATACTGGTCCATCGTTTCGATGGCCACACCCTTCGAGCGCCTGGCCCTGAGCACATTGTAATAGGAGGCTTTCACGTTCAGGGCGACCAGCGTTATCGTGTCGTCGAGGAAGAAACGCGACGAATCGGCGTCGAACTGTTTTGACTTTACGTCGGTGGGCGTTCGGCCGAAGTCGAAGATCATCTGGTTCAAGCTGGCGCTCCCGATGTTCTGGTTGTACGTCTTGCCGACCCAGGGGAAATAAGGATCGCGGTGGTCGACGATGCTGTTGTTTCGGGTGTACTGGGCTGAAAGGTCGATCTTGGGATAGTAGCGGGCCTGCGCCTGGCCAACGACCGCCTCTTTCTGACGAACCACAAACCCGTCCCGTAGAATGGAGGGGTGGTTCCGTATGGCAATGTCCAGGCACCGCTGAAGTGTCAGGGTTTCGCCGGAGGCCACAGGCTCGGCCGCCCTGGCGCTGAAGGCGGAGAAGGACGCCACGAGGACCAATAGTATCGATAATACCCTGCGCATAGGCCGCACCCCGGGTTTGTTATATCAGGTTTTGTGTGGCGACTCAAAACGTTTTTGTGTCTCGGCTACCCAACCGGTGGCGGTCCAGCCGTGGGCGGAGAAGCCGGCGCCGGCGGTTGTATGGTTGCCGCGGCCTCGTCCTCCGTGGGGTCGAAGTTGTACTTGAGGCGGCTCTTTGACTGAGACAGGAGGCCCCTGATAAAAAGCTCCTCCACGATGAGGTCGATCTCTCCTGTGCCCACCTTGTCCCTGAGGAGGGATTCGATGTGCTTCTTCAGCGTGCTCCTCGTGCGTGGCCGCTTCAGGAGGTTGATCTTTCTCAGGTTGGCCGTAATGTAGTCGGTATACTTGGAGCAGGGCAGGGGCTTCTTGCTCTCGCCCAGTTCGGCAAGGTTCGTGATCCGCTTGGCCTGGACACCCATCTCGTTGATATACCCTATCAGCGAATCGTATCCGCTATCCTTTGAGAGAATAATCAGTTGCACATCCTTTTCCAGCCTCTGGCTCAGGCGCCCCAGCTCGAAGGCAATGTGAAAATCGAGATTGTTCTTGCCGTCGCCGGCAATCTTCAGCCACTTGATGCGGTCGCCCATGGACTGGGCCTTCTCGACAATTGAAAAGGGAATCTTGTTCTGAGACCTTCCGACGAAGACCATGATGTCCGTTCCCGTGGCATCGATGAGGCCAAGGTCAACCTTCTGAATGTTCTCAAAGTCAATCAAAACAATCCTTTTCATGGGTCACCTCTCATTTCTATAATACCCGCTTTTTCGGTCATACACAAGATGGAAGCAAGGTGGAGGGCGGGGACCTTCTTTCTGGCATAAAGGTCGCTTCTGGTGTACCATGAATAGGGGCAAGGGCACCCAAAACAGACGGGCCGTAAGGAGAGGAGCCATGAAAAAAACCGTTCTTTGTTTCGCCGTCGCTTTGTTGGTTTCAGTGGCTGTTTCAGCATGGGCCGAACCGAACATCAAGGAGGGCCTTTGGGAGATTACGGCTACGCCGGAGGTAAAAGGGATGACGGGCATGAAAATCCCGCCTCAGAAGAACAGGCAATGCATTACAAAAAAGGACACGGTGCCCCAGGATTTTGAAAAGAACCCGGATTGCAAGCTGGCGGAGAAAAAGATTTCAGGCGACACCGTTTCCTGGGTGCTCAAGTGCAGCGGCAAGCAGGGGTCCGGGGAAAGCCGCGGCAAGATCACGTACAAGGGTGACGGCTACGATGGCACGGTGACGACCATCATGGCCCGGCCCGGCGAGGAAAAGGTCGAGATGACCACCCGACTCTCCGGCCGTCGCATCGGGGAGTGTAAGTAGGGCCTGCGGCCTAACGGCCGAAAAGGCTTCTAAGCTTCAGAAGAAGGGAGAGGTCGCCCTCCACCTTGTATCTGCCGGACATAAAGGCGGCCTGGCCGTCCAGCTCGCCCCTTGATATGGCGAGCCACACTTCGGCGGGGGACCTGATGACCACGGCGGGCCTGGCGTGGGGGCCGTCATGGTACGTGCAGAGATTGCCTTCGATGGTAAGGTGTGCCGTAAACTCCTCGCTCCCGCTCATCTCAAACTGGTAAACGGCCGAAAGCCCTTGTGCCGCATGGGCCTTGAACCCTAAGGGCATCGCCTGCAGCAGCTCCCGGCAGGTACCCGTAGGGCAAGCGCCCATCGGGGACGGCCCATCGTCCGCCGGAGAGGGCCCTGCCCGGCCGATCATTTCCCTGACCCAGGCGGCCCGCATTGCCGGATCAAAAGCTGTGCGGGCGAATTGTTGTCCCAAGTAAGCCTCAAACCCTTCCAGAAAACCGTTGTCCTGCCAGTGGCGGTAGTCGCCCCGCATCAGGTCCTTTTCCCGCGTCACGAGGTCCCGCATAAAGAGATAGAAGCCCAGGTCCTCATCGGAGGCAGGGCGGCGCTTCTTCTCTCGCACGGCTCGAACGAGATCGCGGGCAAGGTCCCGGGCCCTGTCCCGAACCGCATCGACGCCCAGGAATTGGCCGGGGCTTACGGCGACGGGCGACAGCGCCCCGACCGAATAGGCTCCGTAGACGCGCAGCACCTGCTCCAGGTAGCGGGCCGTTTCGGTGCCTGCCAGGCCGGCCGATACGGCGATGGCGAGGCCGGGCTTCCATGTTGTGCGGGGTTTGTGGCCGAAGCTGAGAGACCGGTCAACAAAGGTCTTCATCTGCGCCGTCACGTGTTTGAAATAAACGGGCGACGCCAGGATGATGCCATCGGCCGCCAAAAGTGTGTCAACGATGGCCCCGTGATCGTCCTTCTGCCAGCAGCGGCTCCCTTCCAGGCAGACGGCGCAGCCCACACAGTAGCCTATCGTTTTGTCGCAAAGGAATACCTCCTCCAGCCCTACGCCCTCTTCCGCCAGAGCCGCAGCCACCATGCCGATCATTTGGCCCGTGTTGCCGATAGCCCTGTGGGGCGACCCGTTGATTGCCACTACCTTGAGTCCTTCCGTCATCTCTTCCTCCCCTCTCGGTGCCCTTGTTGCCGGAACCGATCCGCCTAGCCTCTCGGTGCCTGCCCCGTGATCGCCAGGTAAAGGGGCGATGCCCGCCTTGCGCTTGTAATATGCGGGGTAGCGCTTGTTAAAGGGTGCGCCCACGCCGGCGACGAGAACCATGGGAATGACGACCTGGAAGAGGATGCCCATTATCTGACCCGGCTTGCCGATAACCAGGACAGGCACGAGCGTAAGGCCCGCCGACAGGGCGAAGATGGCCGCCCAGACCCAGGTCATGTTTCGGTTGATTGCCTTGAACAGTGGTGTGTCCCAAAAGATCTCAGGTGTGCGCTTTTTGGCAAAGAACTCCGTGAAATAGGTGCCCGTTGCCGCGGCCGGCAGGGCAACAACGATGAAAAGAATGGCGTAGAGCAGCCCTGCGGTAAAGTGCATCGCGATGCCGATCCATTGATCGGACAACGCCCAGAAGATGAATGCGCTGCAGCCCATGTAGATGAGAAAGCCCTTGTCGATGGCGGAACTGCCCTCGCGCCGGCCTTTTCCCCAAAGGGCAGCCCCCATGAGGAGGAGTCCCGCAAGGCTGAGCGGCCGCATGAGAGCCGGGCGGAAGGCCCATAGGTTGCCCGTCGTGATGTAGGCGGAAAGGATAATGGCGGGGGCGATCTTGAGCAGGCGGGTCATGACACAGGCCCTTTTTTCGCAAAACAGGTTTCGCCGGAACGCTGTTCCGCCCCCTGCTTCGCTGCGCTTTTTACCCACTTCCGTCTCGAGCCGCGCTCAATTTCGCAAACTGGTCCCGTCGCGGCGGCACTCAGACATGCGAATTGCCCTTCGGGACGCCTGTTCTGGCCCAGTGGGTGCCCAAAAATGCTCGAATGCGCGACTCGCGGAAAGCTCTTCCGGCTCATAATAACCCTGGTTTGTTCAACCGACATGATAGCGCATCAACCTCAATGATTCCTCTCAGTTTGCTGCCGGGCGGTTTATTTTCACCCCTATGGCTCCTACTTCTTCATATACCGTACACCCATGAGGATGCCTATGCACGCAAATACTATGCGCAGGTAAAGCTCCGGCAACCCGCCGGCGGCCGTTGCGCCAAGGTATCCCCCGATGAGAGCCCCCACCGAGAGACCTAAGGCAATATCGACACGGACGTTCCCGAGTCTGTAGTGCGTCAGCGCGCCCGTAAAGCTCGCCGGAATCATTGCCATGAGGGCTGTGCCCTGAGCCATATGCTGTTGCATGCCCCCCACGAGGACCATGAGGGGAACCATGATTCCTCCTCCCCCCACCCCCATCATCCCTGAAACGAATCCCGTGATTGTGCCGATGGCCAGAAATAGGACGGCAAAGGCCCACGGGCTGAATTCACAGCCCCCCCGCCCCATAAACCCCTTACCCACCAGCATGATAGAAACGAAAATCAGAAAGACACCAAAAACCCGTTTCAACTTTCTTTCCGGGAGGGAGTGGGCGTACCGGGCGCCGAACCGGGCCGTTGCCGTGGCGCTCACGGCAAGTAAGGCGGCGCCGCTCCAGCTCATATCCCCGTGGAGAAGGTAGGTCGTGGCTCCCGTCAGGGCTGTGAAGACGATGGCCACGAGGCTCGTGCCGTGGGCCTGGTGCTGTGTCGTCCTGGCAAGCCACGTCATAAGTGGTATCATGACGATACCGCCGCCCAACCCGGCAAGGCCTCCGAGAAAACCCCCCAGAAGCCCGCTTGCAAAACCGATCATCTGCATCCTGGAAAACAAAGCACTATACTGCACTTTTAATTTAGACCAGTAATAGTGGGAAAAATCAAGCGGCAAATGGACAAGGATGGGCGCTGCAAAAGGTTTGCGCAGGCAGGATGGGAGCAGTGGATCGGCTCAATATGTGATACTTT
>CAZYVU010000015.1:0-58420 GCA_964651435.1 uncultured Pseudomonadota bacterium | reverse complement strand
AATAATTAAAGATTAGTTGACCCGTACTACCCCTTCAATTATAATAGAATCTCGGGAAGGAGGGCCTATGCTTAGAAACAGCCTCGATAGAACGAACCGGAGAGGATTTACGCTTGTAGAGCTTCTCGTAGTCATGATCATTATAGGACTCCTTGCGGCGCTCGTGGGACCGCGCATATTTCCAAAACTTGGAAAAGGTAAGCAGTCGGCCGCAAAGGCGCAGATAGAGCTCTTTGGCCAAGCCCTCGACCAGTTCCGCCTCGATGTAGGTAGATATCCAAGTACCCAGGAAGGGTTGAATGCCCTCGTAACGAATCCCGGCGTGGATAATTGGGACGGGCCCTACCTCAAGAAGGGGTTGCCGAACGACCCCTGGGGCAAGCCCTACAATTACCAGTCGCCCGGCACGCACGGCGACTATGATATCCTTTCCTACGGCAGGGACGGCAGCCCCGGTGGAGACGGGGAGGATAAGGACATGGCGAGCTGGGAATGAGGAACGTCCCACTGATCACTGCAAGGGAGAGCTTGTGCTGCAAAGATCGCCTGTGAATCTTATCGTCACCGGTATTCTTGCAGGTCTTGTCTTCTTCTCGGCGGGTCACAGCACCATCGGAGCCCAGGAAACCCCCCGGCCCGCCACGCCCCGACTGCCAAGGGTCATGCAACAGCCCCCCGCGCCGGATTCGCCTCACGCAGGGACAGTTCAGGCGCCAACGACTGCAGCCGTTTCGCCGGCAGCCCCCACACCCACAACGCAGCCACCTCAGGCCCCTTCTGCTCGGCCCTCTCCTCCAGCTCGGCCCACGCCTTCCGCAGGTACAGTTCAGCAGGGCCCCCAGCAAGCAGCTCCTGTTCCAGCCTCGGCACAGGCGGCTCCCGCACAGCCGCCCCAGAGGCCCCCGCAGCAGGCCCGCGCAACCCCGTCACGGGGAAACGTGAGCCTCAATTTCGATGATGCCGACGTCTACTCCGTCATACAGACCGTCTTCGGAGACATTCTAAAGGTCAACTATATCGTGGATCAGCGGGTCAAGGGCCGCGTGACCTTCAGGTCCGTTTCTCCGGTCCCCAACGAAAAGGTTCTCCCTATTATGGAGGTCATATTGCGACTCAACGGCATCGGCGTCGTTGAGGACGTAGGGCTGTACCGCATCATACCAATCAGCGAAATCGCACGGGAGCCCGCCCCTGTGGCAATCGGCCGTGACCCGGAGAAGGTGATTGTTCAAGGGCGCTCACTCATTCAGGTCGTTCCCATCGTTTACGTGCATTCAACGGAGATCATTAAACTCATAACCCCCTTTCTCTCTACCAGCGCCGTTGCCATAGACGTCCCCAACGCCAACCAGCTTGTCTTTGTCGATACGGATGCAAATGTGAAGCGCCTCTTACAGCTCGTGGAGCTTTTTGACAGCGAGCAGACAAAACGCAAGAAACCGCAGGTATACGTCTACCACGTGCAAAACGGAAAGGCGAAGGACATAGCCAATACGCTTCAGCAGATATTCCTGAGCGGTCGAGGCGGGGGCGGCACCACGGGCCCCGTCACAGCAACCGCATCGGCCACACCGCAGCAACAAAGGCCCCAAACGCCGGGAACGCCGACCCAGCCCACGACGCCCACGCAAAGCGCCGCCTCCCTGGCTCAGGCAATGGGGGGCACCACGGACATGCTCTTGTCTCCCCTCACGAGGATTCTACCCGACGAGATCTTGAACTCCATCATCGTCCTCGCAACCCCTGAGGATTACGAGCTGATCAAGGAGACAATAGAGAAGGTCGACATCGTTCCGAGGCAGGTCGTTCTGGAAGGGGTTGTGGCAGGCATTACGCTCAAGGACGAATTCAAGCTGGGGCTCTCCTGGGCCCTTCAGTTGAGTGAGGGCGGAATGGGAGGACTGCTGGGTAAGGTTTCCGGGACGGTAGGCTTTGACATACCGGGGGCAACGCCGGGGACCGCCACAGGCGCAGGCACCTTTACCTTCGCAGGGCAGGTCGGCCAGGACTTTAAGACAATCATAAACATGCTTGCGTCCCAGGGCAAAGGCAAGCTTTTCGCGGCACCCTACATTCTCGTTTCAGACAACCGCGAGGCCCGCATCCAGGTGGGCCAGCAGGTCCCCATCGTCACGTCGGAGACATTCGGGTCCACGACGGTAGCGCCTCAAAGGACCATTCAGTACAAAGACATCGGTATCATACTGAAGGTCAAACCGCGCATCAATGAAGGCGGCCTCGTGTCTCTCGATATTGCCCAGGAAGTGTCTACGTACACAACGATCAAGCTCTTCGCCGACGAAACCAACATCATTGTGGAAAAGACGGAGGCCACGACCAATCTCGTCGTTCAGGACGGCCAGACTATTATCATTGGCGGTCTTATCCGCGAGGATATCAAGAGGTCGCGGAGCGGCGTGCCCATGTTCAGCAGGCTGCCCATCATAGGCTATCTGTTCGGTGCAACGGAAGACAGCGATGAAAGGATCGAAATCATCATTCTCCTCACCCCGAAGGTGATCAAGAACCAGCGGGAGGCCCACAACGTCACCACCGACTACATTCGAACCACCACCGAGATGGGGAAGACGGGCCTGAAACGCGAAGAGGTCATGAAGCAGCAAAGGCCCCAGCAGGGTCAGAGCCCTGGGCAAAGTCCCAATGTCGTTGTCCCTCTCGATAAAACCATTGACCCACGAAACGTACTGACCCCTCCGCCACCACCGGAAGAGTAACGAGCACGTAAGCGCGCTCTCCTCCCCTGTCTCGGCGTATTGCGGAACCTACTGCTGCGGCGCTGCCGTTGCTCCGTGCCCCCTCAGCCTGGATGGCACCGTAGGCGTTACAGCGCCGGGACGCACCGCAGGGGTACTCGGCTGCGCACCCACCGCTCCCGGAGGCGTCGGCGTCCGGGGTGGCGTCGGCCGAGCCACGGGCTGTTTTCCCGGGGGCTGGCCCGGTTGGGTCTTTGCGGGCGGTTGATCGGTACCTTTGCGCTTTTCGCCCTCCATCAACGGAACGGTCAATCGCTCGTCGCCCCTCACAAGGATGATCTTGTCGGCACTTATCTCTGTCAGGGTAAAGCCCGAGATGACATCGCCCTTCTTGGCCGCCGTTTGCCTCTTTCCGCGGCCGGCCGTCGTGACCGGCGCCTTCTTGTCTTCGATATAGGCTACACTCAGGGCGTCGGTGATAAGCGTTCCGTAAAGGATAAGCTCGGGCTTTGGAAGGTCATTCTTCTTATCGATCGGGATCTTGCGGTCGGGATGAAAAAGGTTCTGTTCGGCTATGAGGGCAAAGTCTGAGGGCGAGGGGCTCTGTGCCGCCTCCGCCGGTTTCGTTTCCTCCGCCGCCGCATTCAGTCTCGCCACGGGCAGCGCAACCCTCACCTTTAGCCTTGTCACGGGCGCCACAAGACCAATGGCGCCCACGGCTATGGCCGCGAGAAGCAGAATATTGAGAAGCGTGACGCTCCGCCCTAAGTATCTCAAGAACCGCATCCTATTTGCTCCCCGTCAGTGCCTGTATCCGAAACTTGACCATGAGCTCCCGTGGGTCCCTGAAGTTTCTTACCCGCCCATCCAGCTCCCTGACAACAAGGTAGGGGGTTCTCGTCTCAATGCCGTAAAGAATGTCGGTAAGAGCGCGCGCGTCGGGAATGACGGCGTCAATGGTCACATTGATCACTTTGAATTTTCCAAGATCATCAGGCTTTTCCACCCGCTCGCTGGAGATGGACCCGCCTTTCCCCGTAATGATCCCCTTGACGGTGTCCTGCACGTTGGCCGCCGACAGCGAAAGTGTCTGGGCATCAACGATCTTCGATTCATCGGCCTTCCTCCGGTCTTTCAGGTCCGCAAGCTTTTTCTCCAGAGCCGGCTTTTCGGCAATGAGATTCATATATTTCTCCAGCGTCTTCGTTTTCACCATCTCCGATTCGCGAACGGCTGCTATCTCTTCTTTCACGCGGAGATAGCCGTACTCGTAAACGGCAATTACGAGAAGGATGGCCAGGACCGGCAGGGCAAAGATGAGCGTTCTATTTTTTCCGGTCATCTTTTGGCTTCTCCGGTTGCTTTTTTGCCACGCCTTCCTGCTCCATCTTGATCACAAACCTGTCCGCATTGAGGCGAGTATCCCTAATGGTGGGCGACGAGAATTCCGCCTTCTTGAAATAGGCCGACTGCTCCAGCTTGGGAAGGATCTCCGTAGCCGATTGCGCATAACCCTCCGTTTCCACCGTCTCGTCGGTGACCCTCGATCGGGTAAGCCATGCGTTCTTAGGCAGGACGCTCGTCAGTTCCTTCATCACAACAAGCACCATCGGGCGGGATTCCTTAAATGCCCGTATCTGGTCCACCTCCGCCGAAAGAGCATCTATCTCCTTTTTCACGGCCTCCACACGCTTAACCTCTTCCTTTCTCGTAGAGATCTGCCGCTCTATCTCTGCAAGCCGCCTCTGCTCACGTTCGAGAGGCAGGAGACCGTAAGGAACGAGCAAGCCACAGAGCAAGACCAAGAGTGCCACCGTCACACCGAGGGGTATTTTCTTTTTTTCCTCCTTCCCCATGCTGAGAAGGTTGTATCCTCGGGCCCGTGGCCACAGCGACTCCAAGATGCCGCCTACGCCGAAAAAACTGACTGATTGACTGCCCGCACCCAACCGCTCCCCCAGCCCTTTTCGGTCGACAACCTCCAGGCCGCCCTGCACTTCTGCGGCAAGCGACATATCATGGCCGTCATCGCTCAAAAAGATAAAGGCCGGGTTCTTTCCCGTTTTTGCAGCCGTCTCCCTTTGAGCGCCCATCTCCTGTGCCAGGGCCGGTAACACGTTGTCTGCCCCCGAAGGCACCTCCTTGGAGAAGGGCGTCGCCGGGGAGCCGGATATAACGGTACATCCGGCGTACCCGCTTTCGGTGACCTGGGCACAGACGATGTCCTCCCGGTTTGTGATAAAGAACCCCAGCGTACCGAGGGCCGACGGCCCTATAATGACCCTTGAGGGGTTTATGCCTTTCGCCCGCAAGGCTTCCAAGTAAGGCTTTACAACGGACGACCTGACAGCGGCCATAGAGACGTGCAGCCTGCCGTTTTCCTGTCCGATAATTCTGTAGTCGTAGAGGGCCTCGTCGGCAGGAAAAGGTGTAAAGCGGTCAAACTCGAAGCGAATCACATCACCGATCACCTCGCGGGCAGTGGACGGCAGGTGTACGGTCCGTACGGCCACCCAGTCCTTCGGCACCGAAAGGGCCACGTCGGCGGACCGTATCTTCATCTCCTCCATGGCAAGGGCCAGAGTGGAAGCGACGCTTTCGGGCGGCACAAACCTGTTGTCCTCAAAGGAGTACACCTTCTCCTCGCCCAGCTTCACCCTTGACATAAACCTCGATCCGCTGACGACAGAGAGCCACCCCTTGCCTATGCCGACACATACGCCCTTTCTCGGCACCAGCACACCATCAAGAAGGCTGACAAGAAAAAACTTCTCCAGCGGACGAATGAGTCCTTGAGCGCGCCTGAACAGGCCTTCCAGGCTCCGTCTGAGCGGCTCCAGGGCCTCGAGACCTTTCACTGTCTCACCTCCGCCGGGCTCTTGTAGTAGAGATACTTGACTTTGCTTCCACTCTCGAGGAGTATGGTGGCCCGTATGCCGTACCCCCTTTTCCTGCCCTCAGGGTAACCCAATGCCTCGACTGTGTACGCCCCCGACTCCACAATGTCGATATAGCGCGATACGTTGAGGGAGTTGTCTCCCGTCACGGCTATAATCGCCGAATGGGCGACAATCTCTTGGGAGTCCCTCGCCTCCACCAACCTATCGGCCGCCTCAGCCGTCATGTTCGGCACTGCCATGAGGACTTCCCGGGGAGCCGCATTGATGTTGATCTTGTCGGTCGTTCCATAGATTGTGATGAAGTTGACGATGCCGGGCCTCCCCTCGGCACCGTAAAAAATGTCCCGCGTCACCTCACGGACAAGGAGCAGCTCCTCCAGGGTCTGAAAGGGCCCGTTTTTTGCCTTGTACGGCTTGGGAAGGGACTGATAGTATTCATCCTCAGCCCCGTGGAGCCGGTGCAAGTTGTCCTCATCCTTCCAGTCGAAGATCGAATCCACGATAATATCTGCCTTTTCCTTCGCGATTCCGAGATTTACCAGCAAGTTATTCAGTATTATACCAGAATTCTCCGTCATCAGGTTGATGTTGATCTTTCCGGACTCGTCAGATATCCTGAGACTGTAACGATCCTTTCCCAGTTCTCCGTTGTAGACCCTGCCGTCTACCCTGAAGACCTCCCTCTCCTCTTCCGTCTGCACCTGATACTTGTAGGTGAGCCGAAAAAAAATCTCCATAACGGCCCTCTCCAGGGCAGCTTCGGCAAGGAACTTCCCCTCCAGGTCCTGTTTGAATTTGAGCGTTGAAAAGGCCTCCGAACGGGCCAAGAGGGTAAATGAAAAGGCTACGACCATGAGGATGATGATCACCCATAGCACCATGAGCAGGGCTATACCTCTTCCGGATTTCATTCTATCCCTTGGCCGGCATGGCCTTCTGTGGCGTCTGCTGTTGAGAATTCGGCTCCTGCATGCGAAGGGGAATAACACGCGAGACAACCCTTTTGCCCGTCACAAACTCGAACCGTATCTTCGGTGGAACAACCGTCTCGTCCTCCCACTCCGTTATCCAGCCCCCCTCACCTTCCGCAAGACCCGTCTCCAGAAACTCAAACTTGACCTCGTCCATACCGTGAAGCAGCATTGCCTCCCGCGCATTGTCCATGCCGACCGTATTTTCCGTTAGATACAACGACTTCTTCCCGCCGGACTCGGTTTCGATGCGGTATGTGGCCTGCACGTAACCGCGGTCTCCGCCCCACAAGGAATAGTTGGAAACAATGGTGAACGAGTCCCGGGTTCCCTTGAACGAGTATTCGGAGTCGTCCTCCGCCGTCAGCGTCACCGGTATGGCAGACTGTATCTGTGCATCGATAAGCGCAAGTGTGGCCTTAAACCGCTCCGAAGACTCTATCTTTCGCTCACCTTTCTGTACGGACCGGTATGCCATCGACAGCGCACCCCCGACAAGAACGCTGAGCAGCGCAATGATCAGAATCGATATGAGCAGCTCAAGAAGGGTGAAGCCTCTTTCGGCCTGATTCGCCATAACTCCCTACACCTCGCGCTCTACCGTCTTCAAGGTTTTGAGTCTGATAGACCGCTCGCGGCGATCCTTCTGCCAGCGGACCGTAAGCTCGATCTCCAGGACCTTGACGCCAAGGAGTTCGGTCTTTTCGGCCAACGTCTCGGCAACCTTCACGTCCATGGCGTAGCCCTCCGATGTGGTGTCGGAGGTGGTCCCCTCCTCCAGGGCCTCCTCTTCGAGAACCTCTCTCAGCTTCGACTCGGCCTTGATCAAGGCACCCACATAGTCCTCCGACCTTGCCAGGAGTCCCAGGTTTGCCGAAAAGAGCTGGATGATGACGGTGACCGTGATACCGAGGAGGGCCAAGGACACGAGAACCTCCAGAAGTGTAAACCCTTTGGGCTGTTCAATCGCTGCCCTTTCCCGAAGATGCTGCTGCATCGTCACCTGATCACCACCGAACCGATAAGCGGGTCCATTTCTATCCGAAGCCTCTTGCTTCGCGTCCAAAGGTGTATGACACCCCCCTCCGCGCCCCCCGAATCAGTAAAAACGAACTGATATGTGCCCCTGGAAATCTCACCAACGTCGGGATCAACAACGGCCGCCAGAACGCCCGACGGTATTTCCCTGCTGCCCTTGCCCTCGAGGCCGAAGCGACGCCTGTCAAAATCGATGATGACCTTCTGTGTTTCACCGTTCTGCCGGGCCCTCAGCCGCGCATCCCTCAGTGTGGCCGATATCTCCCTCCCTGTCGAGGACAGCCGAACCGATGGCAGGGCATTGGCGAAGAAGACCGTCGAAAGGCCCACCATGAGCACAATGAGCGAAAGGACGATGAGCAGCTCGAGGAGCGTAAAACCTTTCTCTTTTGCCCCGGCCATAGCCCTTCACCGCTCAGAATGGAAGCTCAGTAATGCTGAATATGGCAATAAGCATCGATATAACGATAAAGCCTATGACAAGACCCATGGACAGGATCATAACGGGCTCCAGGAGGCCCATGAAGCGCTTCACCGTATCCCGAAGCCCCTTCTCGTATGTCGAAGCCACCTTGAGAAGCATTGTGTCGAGCTGGCCCGTCTCCTCGCCTACCTTAATCATCGACAGGGCCAGTGGAGGGAATGTCCCCATATCGGCAAGAGGACCCGCCATCCCCTTCCCTTCCTTGACGGCACCGGCAACAACGTCGATGCTTGAGGCTATGACCCTGTTGCTGATCACGTCCTTGGCATTGCCCAAGGCCTGCAAAAAAGGTACTCCACTGCGGAGAAGGGTGCCCAGAGTCCTGCAGAACCTCGCCGTCTCAAGCTTGGCCACGATATCACCAAGCAGCTTTAGCTTCATTGCATCCCAGAAAAGCGCCCCCTTTGCCGTCCTAATGTACCGGCTCCAAAGGACCCAGAGCACTACCGCTATTGCCGCCGCAAGCCACCAGTAGGACCGCAACCCGTATCCGATAGCAAGGACGATCTGGGTGGGGAGGGGCAACGATCCTCCCATCTGATCGAAGATGACGGAAAACTTGGGAATGACAAAGGTCAGCAGTATGATGATCGATATCCCCCCCGTAACGGCAAGGATGGTAGGATAGATCATGGCTGAGACGACGCTGTCCCTCAGCTCTTTGGCCGACTCCAAAAACTCGTTGAGCTTGTCGAGAACCACGTCCAGGACCCCGCCAGCCTCACCAGCCCTTACCATACTCACGTAGAGCCGGGGAAAAACCCTTGGGTGTTTTTGTAGCGCGTCGGAGAAAGAGCTTCCCTCGCGAATCGATTTCAGAATCGACTGGACGATGGCCTTCATCTCCTTGCCTTCGGAGATCTCCGTAAGGATGTTAAGACCCCTATCCAGGGGCAGTCCGGCGGCAAGGAGCGCCGACAGCTCGGTGGTGAATGTGAGAAGCCCCGCACGTGACGGGCGGCCGCCAAACCGTTTTACAATCCCTGCCTTCGGGGCCGTCACCTTAAGCGGTATGACCCCGGTGTCGCGCAGGCGCTCGATGGCCAGCCGCTCATCCGGGGCTTCAACAACACCCTCCACAAGAATGCCTTCCAGCGTGGTAGCCTGATAGGAAAAAACCGCCAACTATTCCTCCTGGGTAACCCTCAGGACCTCTCCAAGGGTCGTGACGCCGGCCTTCACCTTTTCGAGGCCGTCCTCAAGGAGGGTTTTCATGCCGTTCTTTCTCGCCGCCTCCCTGAGTTGACTTGCGTCTGCCCTTCTGAGCACCAGTTTCCTGACCTCTTCGTCTACAACGAGGAGCTCGAAAACCCCGTTTCTCCCCCTGAAACCGGTATAGGTGCAATGCTCACAGCCCCTGCCCTTGTAAAGCTCGATGCCCCCTTTTATGCCCAAGGCCTCCAGCTCCTCCGCATGGTCGCCGGCAGGATCCACGGTCCGACAATGCGGGCAGATGACCCGCACCAAACGCTGGGCGAGAATGCCGCGGACGGTCGAAGAAAGAAGAAATCCCTCAACGCCCATGTCAAGGAGACGGGTAATGGCGCTGGGCGCATCGTTTGTGTGGAGCGTCGAAAAGACAAGGTGTCCCGTGAGGGCCGACTGGATGGCTATCTCGGCCGTCTCCAGGTCTCTGATTTCGCCGATCATAATAACATCCGGGTCCTGCCTCACGATATGCCGGAGCGTGCTGGCAAAGTTGAGGCCGATCTGGGCCTTCACCTGAATCTGATTCACGCCCTTCAGTTGATACTCAACGGGGTCCTCGACGGTGATGATCTTCTTGTCCGGCGAATTGATCTTGTCCAGGGCCCCATAGAGAGTCGTCGTCTTGCCGCTGCCCGTCGGTCCGGTCACAAGAAGGATGCCGTTGGGTTTCTTGATGAGCTGCTCCAACGTGTGGAGGGTTCTTGCCGGAAAACCAAGGGCATCAAGGTCAATGATGATGCTTTCCCGGTCCAGGATTCTCATAACGACGCTCTCACCGTGAATGATCGGTATGGTCGATACGCGCAGGTCGATCTCGCGCTCGCCAACGCGCAGCCGTATGCGGCCGTCTTGAGGCAGCCTTCGCTCGGCTATGTTCAGCTTGGCCATAATCTTGAGTCTGGAGACGATGGCCGCCTGAAGCTTTTTGGGGGCCGACTCGATGTCGTTGAGCACGCCGTCAATCCTGTAACGCACCTTTAATTCGTCTTCGAAGGGTTCGATATGAATGTCGCTTGCCCGACTCTCTACGGCCCGGGTGATCAGAAGGTTCACAAGTTTGATAATCGGCGCTTCGGAAGCGAGGTCCTTAAGGTGGCCGATATCCTCCTCTTCCTCTTTGATAAACTCAAGCCCCTGCTCGTCGATGCCCTCGATGATTCTGTTCAGGTTCTGAGACTCTTGCCCGTAGAACTTCGATATGTGCTCGTCTATCATGCGCGGGTCGCCCCTGTAGACAATCACCTCGCTCCCCACCGCCACCCTCAGGGTGTCAATCAGTTCCATATCCGAAGGGTCGGCCATGAGCACCTTCAGGATGTTGTTCTTCAGTTCAAGGGGGATTACCTTATTCTCTCTGATAAAGCGGGACGAGATCGAATCGGTGACAAAGGGGACCTTGGGAAACTCTTCGGGATTCAAATAGGGAACGCCGGCTTCGCTCACGTCAGTCCTTTCCGGTAAGGCATATTTCAAAGGTCCATTATACCACGTCTCACGAAAGGAACAAACAGGGCGTTGACAAATGCCGCGTCCCAAAAGAAGGGGCTCCGTCTTTGCCGCCGGCCTCTTGACGGTCCTCAAGATTGGGGGGGTATAGTCGGTGAGACCGGTGTTTGAGAACCAAGCTCGGCGTTAAGCCGGAACCCCAGGTTGGTTTAGATATTAAATTTTTCCTTATTATAGCATTGTACGACGCCTTCGGCAATGGCCAAAGGTGAGGCTGATACCGTTGCCCGGACGAGAACGGGCCTCCTATCCTCTCACATTCGATGAAGAATATGGAGGTTCCTATCATATTGTTCTTGCAAAAAAGACAAAGGAAGGGTATCTTTTTACGGTTTTGGCGTGGCCGGTACTATAAGAGATCGATTCTCTACAAAATATTGAGGTGCTGAATGGGAAGCGTGATGAAGTGGCGCAAGAAAAAGATGAGGAAGCATAAACACAAAAAGTTAAGAAGGAGAACGAGACACCAGCGGAGAAAGTAACGACCGCATAGTCTTCATATTTTCTCTATCCCATTTGCCCATCTTTGGGGTTTCCATGATACCGCAAAGGTGGGCAAATCGTTTATCATTAACGATCATCCGAAAGGCTTCTTTGCCCATTAACCCATGGCCGATGTGCCAATGGCGGTCCACCCTGCTGCCCAGCGCCGCCTTTGAGTCATTGAGGTGGAAGAGGCCGATACGGTCAATCCCGAAGAGTTGTTCCGCCCTCGACATAAGGGACTCGTAGCCCTCCGTCGTCCCGATCGCAAAGCCCGCCGCGAAGAGATGGGCCGTATCGAGGCAAAGAAAGATCCGTTCAGCTTTACTCACGCCTTCGAGGATGGTCGCAAGCTCTTCAAGGCTTTTGCCGACACCGTTCCCCTGCCCGGCACAGTTCTCGAGAAGGATATCGAGAGGCCAACCCTCGCAGACCCGATTCACGGCAAGCGCAACGGCAACAAGGCCCTTTTTCTTGTCTCCCCTCGAACCGCAGTGCACCACCAGGCCTCGCGCACCGACCTGACAGGCAAGCATCGCCTCGTCCTCCAAGGCCTTAAGGTGCCTCTCGTCCTCATCAGCCCTTGCCAGGTTCGGGAGGTACGACAGGTGAGCAAAAACGGGCAGACGGGACGTCACCTGCCTGGCAGCATCTACTTCCTCATCAAGCCACTCTTTCTCTTTCCACGATCGAGGGTTCTTGACAAATACCTGAACCGCCTCACACCGGAGGCCCTTTGCCTCCTTTGCCAGAGCCTTAAAGCCTTTCGAGATTGGCAGGTGAAAACCTATCTTCATAGCCACGGCCTCCCCTTCTTTCCATGAAAATGGTAAGGTCGATCGCGCTCTTTTTCAACAAAACTCTTGCCTTGCTACGTCCGGTAGTGAGAAAATACGTGGCCTATGGCGAAAGAAATCATAGGAATAGTTGTTGGAGGTGGTCCCGCCCCGGGCATCAACGGGGTCATCAGCGCTGCCGCCATAGAAGCCATCGACCACGGCAGGCAGGTTCTGGGCATCATCGGGGGATTTACGAGCCTCTTCGAGGGGCGCGAAGACGCCTTTGTCCCTCTTACCATCGATACCGTCTCGCGCATCCACAGGGCCGGGGGTTCTATTCTCGGTACGTCCCGCGACACGCCCGCCCACGCCCGCGCCAACTTCAAGACGCTCATGTCGGCGCTGAAGAAGAGCGGCATCCGGCACCTCGTAGCAATAGGCGGTGAAGGAACGCTCTTCGTGGCCAACTGGATCCAGCAGGAAGGGCGGGGCCGCATCAACGTGGTACACGCACCGAAGACCATCGACAACGACATTCCCCTTCCCGGGGGGCATCCCACCTTCGGCTATGAAACAGCCCGCCACTTGGGTGTCAACATCGTGAGCAACCTGATGGAGGACGCCCGGACCATGGGACGATGGTACTTTGTGACAACGATGGGAAGGCATTCGGGACATCTCGCCCTCGGCATCGGACAAGCGGCCGGAGCCACGATCACCCTTATTCCGGAGGAGTTTCCCGAAACCATCATTCCTATTGGGAGACTTACGGACATTCTCACGTGCTCCATCGTCAAGCGCCTCAGCTTTGGCAAAAATCACGGCGTTGCGGTGTTTGCCGAAGGCATCGTCGAGAGGCTGAATGCCGAGGAGCTGAAGACCTGCGAAGACCTGGAGCATGATTCGACGGGCAGGATACGGCTCTCCGAAATCCAGCTCGGAAGGGCCCTCAAATGGCTTGTACAGAAGGAGATCAAGTCCCTGGGCATACAGAAGGTGACCATCCTCGACAAAAACGTGGGCTACGAGCTTCGCGCATCGCCCCCCATACCTTTCGACATCGAGTACTCCCGTGCGCTCGGGTACGGCGCCATCCGGCACCTGCTGAAAGGGGGTTCGGGGGCCATGATCGCCCGCTATGAAGGCAAGATCGTCTCCATCCCCTTCGCCGACTTGCTGGAAAGGGACGGAACGGCAAGGGTTCGTAGGGTATCCATTCATTCGGAGCTCTACGAGGTTGCCCGCAACTATATGATCCGGTTAGAAAAGGGCGATCTCGAGGGGAAGGGCCTGGCCCGCATGGCCCGGGCTGCCAAGATGAAGCCCAGCGCTTTCAAGAACCGCTTCGCCGCCATTCTTGACAGAGACACGGGTCACTGAGGACCGTCCTGATTACCTCCGAATGGCATGAAAAATATCTTTGTTGATCCGTCGGTGCCGCGCCCGTAGAGTCCCGAAAGGATCTCAAAGCCCGTCTTTTCCCCCTTTTTCTGCCACTCGAAAAGAAAAGCAACCCGGATTTTCTTGTCTTCGCCATTGCGCTCATAGGTGGATAACCCCCAAAGAAAGTTGACCGTCTCCCTTTCTTCGCTGCGGCGATTCTCCATAATCGTGATAAGGGGCCGTATAATCCTGTCAAAACCTTCGTATCGAAAAAAAGGCAGTATGGAAGGAAAAAAGTACCGCTCCTCGCCGTTGATCCTTCTTTGCTCCGAGAATGGCCACACGTTTACATAAGACCTTCCCGGCTCCTCAACCTGCCGGTTTACAAAGCCGACCCGGCGGTACAGGTACCGCTGGCCCCCGACATACCACTCCGATTCGCTGTAGAGGGGCCAGAGCATCTTCAGTTCTCTGTCTTGGCCTCGTATTTCTTCATCTATGAAGGGCAAGAAGCGAAACCCCTTGGTCTCCTTCCCGCGGGAATAGGCAAGGACGGGCCAGGGGAAAAACCATCTTTCCCGGTCGGTGTCTCTGAAATAGCTAAAGAAAGGCCAGAGGGCGTTGTACCCCGCCCGGCTGTTGGAGACGCTTTGTGCATAAAGGGGCATGATCTGGAACGTCCTCATGGGGTCGTCCGTGTCGAGATTCCTATCCTCCCGGAGAAAGATAGGCCAGAAGGCATATGTCGATCTCCGAACCCCCGGCCGGCTTCGTTGGCCATAGAGAGGCCAGGCACCAAACCCTTCCTCGGCCCCGCTATAGAGGGTAAAAACAGGATAGAAGAAGTTGTCCTTTCTCGCACCTTCGCTGACGGTATAGCTATAGAGGGGCCACAGGGCGAACCCTAACTCATCCCGCCCGAAACGGTTATACATAGTGCCAAAAAAGGGGAAGAGACCACCGTAGCCCCTGCCCTTCGAATGGCCCCAAAAGGCGAGGATAACATTCCAGTCCTCGGCATCCTCCGATTTCTTCCACATATACAGGGGCGAAAAGTACGATTTCGTCGGCGTGCTCTTCCCCAGGGGGTAAAAAAAGTCATATTCCCCGCCGTTCTCGGGGCTGTATGAGAAAAGCAACGGCCGTATGGTGAAGCTGTTGCCGCTGGGCCCTTTTTCGCTGGCCATGAGGGGACCGAGATAGCTCCTTTCTCCCCCCAGGTCCCAGGCCAAGGGCCAGAAACCCCAGGCCACCGAAGGGACAAAAAGAATCAGGAACAGGGCCTTCAGCATCGCATGTCAGAAGAAGATGCCCACGAGGGTCCCAAGAACAGTAATGGGGGTCATTTCCTGGAGGCCTTCGGCGCCCTTCTGAATCTTCTTCATGGCCCTTTCCGCCTCAACATATAGCCCGTCATCCTTGGCCAGCTTGCCCAGTGTGCCTTCGCCCTTCTTAATACCGTCAGTCAACTCCTTGAAATTCTGGAGCGTGTCTTTGGCGTCAGTATACAGGCTGTCGTCCTTTACCAGCTTCCCGATGGTACCCTTGCCCTGCTCGACGTCACCGGTAATGCTTTTCAGTGCTGCCACCGTCTCCTTCGCATCGAGGTAAAGCTTATCATCTTTTACGAGCATCCCCAATGTCCCCTTGCCCTGCTCCACTTCCGCCGTTATCTTGTCAAGGTTTGTTACGATGTTCGACATATTGTCCTTGTTCTTTGACAGGAACTGACGAAAATCGCCGCTGGCCACTTGGATGTTCTCAAAACTCTTCTTCAGGTTCTCCCGCTCCGACGGCCCCAGAACCTGCTTAAGCTCTCCCATGCTTTCGCCGAAGTTCTTTGCCGCCTCGTCGATATTTGTTAACACCTCGGCCATGTCGGCCTGTTGCAGGACATTTCGGATCTTGTCCCCTTGTGCAAGAAACTGTCCGCTCTTACCCGGAACAACCTCAATATACTTATCACCCAGAAGCCCTTGCGACTTGACGGCAACCTGACTGTCGGCCGGCAACGTTACGCTTTTCAGGATGCTCAGGGTGACAGCCGCCCGGTACCCCTCCAGAGCAATCTTGGAGACCTTTCCTACCTGCACCCCGGCGATAAAGACAGGGGTCTTCGCATCGAGGCCCGTGGCATTGTCGAGCGTTACGTGGAGGGGATAGCCCTTATCGCCGAAAGCTCCAAATTTCTCTAACCGAAAGGACATATAGAAAGCGAGCAGTATCCCGAGAAATACCACGATGCCGACCTTGACCTCAGTCGTAAAACCACGTCTTCTCACGTTGCACCTCCCAAACAACCCGGTATCTTCGTTGCCTTCAGAAACTCCCTGGTTGCCTCGTTATTGCTTGCCACAACCTCTTCCGGCGTGCCGTACTCGATGATCCTTCCCTCCGAAAGCATGGCCACCTTGTCGGCGATCCGGAACATTCCCAGAATATCATGACTGATCACCACGTAGGTCTTGCGCAGAAGCTTCTGCGTTTCCACGATGAGATCTCCAATGGTCAGCGAAATAAGGGGATCAAGGGCACTCGTCGGCTCATCGAAAAGGATGATGGCCGGGTCAAGCACCAGGGCCCGGGCCAAACCAACCCGCTTCTTCATCCCTCCCGACAATTCCGACGGCATCTTCTCTCCAAAGCCCGAAAGCCCGACCCGCTCCAGCCTGTCGTTGACTATGCCCTCAATTTCCGCTTCGGAATGTGCCGTCTTTTCCCTCAACGGGAAGGCCACGTTGTCATAGACATCCATGGAGTCGAAGAGCGCCGCCTCCTGAAAGAGCATGCCGAAGTTTTTTCGCACCCGATTCAGCTCCTTATCATTCAGGGGGACAATATCGACGCCGTCGACCCAGATCTGCCCGGCATCCGGTTTCAAGAGACCGATAAGGTGCTTTAGAAGGACGCTCTTGCCCCCGCCGCTCTTGCCTATGATCACCGTAATCTTGCCTTTCTCAATGGCGAGGTCGATCCCGTCCAGCACCTTTTGGCTACCGAAACTCTTGTGAAGGTCGATTATGTTGATGGCTGTTATATCCATATCAGAACAGGATTGACGTCATAATGTAGTCGGCCATAAGTATGGTGACGCTGGAGAGCACCACGGCCTCGGTGGTGGAACGGCCGATCCCTTCGGCCCCTCCCCTCGTGTAAAACCCCTTATAGCACGAAATAACACTCAATATTATGCCGAAAACAGCAGCCTTGACGAGACCAACATAGATGTCTTCCAAATCCAGATACTTGATCATCTTATTGATGAAGGCCCCCTCATTTATGCCGAGCAGTTTAACCCCGATCAGGTAGCCGCCGACGATGCCGATAAAGTCCGAGATAACCGTTAAGATGGGCAGCATGATAAAAGAGGCGAGCACCCGTGGGACCACAAGGTACTTGATCGGATTGAGCGCCATGACAATAAGGGCGTCGATCTGTTCTGTCACCCTCATGCTGCCCAGTTCGGCAGCCATGGCCGACCCCGCCCTGCCTGTTACCATAAGGCTTGTCAGGATAGGACCCAACTCCCGCGTCATGCTCAAGGCGACGGTCGCGCCGACCAAACCCTCGGCCTGAAATTTTCTAAAACCGTAGTAGGACTGAAGCGCAAGCACCGCGCCCGTGAAAGCACCGGTCAACACGACGACGAGAACGGAATCAACGCCTATAAACTCCATTTGCTTAAAAATACTGCGAATCCTAAGGGGCCGGCGAAAGGCAAGAAAACAGGTCTGGAAAAAAAGCAGCCCCAATCCCCCCATGTCCCTAAAGATTGAGGCAACGGGATTGAAAAAACGCCGTCTCAAGCTGTCAGCCATAAACCCTCGGCACCCTGGCCGATATCTTGCAGAGGATCTCATAGGGGATCGTGCCGGCCTCCTCAGCCACCTCGTCGGCCGTAATGGTCTCCCTGCCCTCTCCTCCCAAGAGTATCACCTCGTCCCCGACCTGCACCAGGTCAGGGCCTGTCACGTCCACCAAAAGCCAGTCCATACAAATCCTTCCCACGACAGGCCGACGGCGGCCCCGAATGAGGACCCTTCCCCGGTTCGAAAGATACCGGGGGTATCCGTCTGCGTACCCTACGGGCACGTACGCAATTCTCGTCGATCCTTCCGTAATAAAGGTGCCTCCGTAGCTCAGGGGTGTCCCCGGCCCGAAGTCCCGAATCGAGGCTACGCGGGAAACGACCTCCATCACCTGGGCCACCGGCAAACGGCCCGCCAGGGCCTTGTCGGGATGGGAACCATAGAGGCTGATGCCCACCCGGACCATGTCGAACATCGCCTCAGGATAGACGGTCATTGCACCGCTGTTGGCCATATGGGCCAGCGGGGACACGACGCCCTCTTGTGCCGCCGTCTTCAGGGCATCCCTGAACCGATCTATCTGAACCAGGCCGTAATTGTCCCGCGACTCTGATGCGGCAAAATGGCTCATCATTCCCTCTACGCTGACCCCCTCCATCTTTTTGACGGCCCGCAGGACGGCCGGTAGCTCGGCAGGCACAAATCCTAATCGGCCCATACCCGTATCGACCTTCACATGAATCTGGAGCGGCCTGGCCCGAGAGAGCCTGCTCCGGCCGATTCTTTCCAGGGCCGCCGAATCATGGAGCACCACGGAGAGCCTCCTCTCCGCTGCGGCTTCGATGTCCTCCCAGGGAAGAAACCCGCCCATAACAAGGATGGGCGACGAAAGGCCTTGGTCCCGGAGAAAAATCCCCTCCGACAAGGTGGCAACCCCAAAAAAATCGGCTCCGAGACGCTCCAGCAGTCGCGTCACCGGCAGCACCCCGTGGCCATACGCATCGGCCTTGACAACGCAGAGCAGCTTTACCGTAGCCGGTATCCGGGATCGGATAAGGGCATAGTTCGATTCAAGGGCTGCCAGTTTTATGTAGGCGACGACCCTTAGCCTGCCGTTCTCCCGCAGAACGTCCACTGTGCCGAACACATTGGTCACCGTCTCATGCCCTCAAAAACACGTTCAGCCGCTTTGACGGTCATTGCAAGCTCGTCGGGACTGTGCGATAGCGTGAGAAAGGCAGCCTCGAAGGGGCTGGGCGCGAAGAAGACGCCTTCTTCGAGCATGCCCTTGAAGAACTGCTCGTAGAGGCTCCGGTCGGCCCCCACGGCGCTTTCATAATCCGCTACAGAGTGGTCCGCAAAGAATCCCGTAAAGGCTCCACCAGCCATATTGACCCAATAGGGGAACCCATACTTTGCCGCCGCATCCTTTAGCCCGCCGGCGAGAACGCTGACCCCGTCCGATAAGAGCCCATAACTTTCGGGGTGCGTCTTCAGGTAGCGGAGCACAAATATACCGGCCCTTACGGCCACAGGATTACCGGAGAGGGTACCTGCCTGGTACACACCACCCAGCGGCGCAAGGCGCTCCATGATCTCCCGCCTGCCCCCGAAGGCCCCGATGGGGAAACCCCCGCCAATTATCTTACCCAGACAGGTCATGTCCGGTTCCACGCCGTAGAGGGTCTGTGCGCCACCGTACGTAAGCCGAAAGCCCGTAATAACCTCGTCAAAGATCAGAACGACATTTCTCTGCCTTGCAAGGGCGGATAAACCCTCAAGAAAGCCGTTATGAGGCGGGATTATACCCATGTTTCCCATGACCGGCTCCACTATGATGCACCCTATCGAATCGGTGCTTTGCAGGATATTCTCCACAGACCGCAGATCGTTGAAGTCGGCCACCCAGGTATGCTTTGCCAGGTCCGGCGGCACGCCCGCACTGTCCGGTATGCCGAAGGTCATGAGCCCCGAGCCGGCCTTGACCAGGAGGCTGTCGGCATGACCGTGATAGCAACCATGGAATTTAATGAGGCCATCCTTTCCCGTGAAGCCACGGGCCAGCCGTATGGCGCTCATCGTGGCCTCCGTTCCCGAACTGGTAAGTCTGACCTCTTCGATGGAAGGAAAGGCCTCGATAATTAAGTCGGCCAGCTCTACCTCGTAGGGATGGCAGGCCCCGAAGGTTGTGCCGTCGTCGAGGGCGCGGCGCGCCGCTTCGATCAGGCCGTCGTGGGCATGCCCCAGGATGATTGCGCCCCAGGAGGCGATGTAATCGAGATAGCTGTTGCCGTCTACGTCGTAAAGTTGTGAACCCTTGGCCCTCGCCACATAAAACGGATGATCGTTGACGGAACGAAAGGCCCGCACCGGACTGTTGACACCGCCGGGGATCTTCTGCAGTGCACGCTCAAAGAGTGCTTGTGACTTTTCTCTATTCATCACTCACCACCAGGGCAGTCTTCTTCAGTTCCCGTTTGCTGAAGAATATCTTGAAATCGTTTACCCCCGTCTCTTCGGCCAGGGATTTGACGAAGGCCAGGCATTCGCCGGCGCTTCGGCCATGGACCATCGTATACAGAGAGTAATCCCAGTATCCGCCCCGATCCCTCTCGTAGCAGTGGCTCACCTCCCGGTGCGCGGCCATGGCACGCCCCGTTTTCTCCATGGCTTCGTCGGGAACACGCCAGACCACCATGGCATTATGCGTATAGGACGCCCTTCGATGATAGACTATGGCGGCGATTCTCCGGATAATACCCTTCGCCTTCAGCTCCTTCAGGGCCTCGATCATTGCCTCGCCGCTAAGCCCTGATACCTCCCCCAGCGTTGCGTAAGGGCGTTCAACGAGGGGAAAATCGGCCGGAACCTTTGCAAGCAACCGCTCTGCCTCAGTTCTCATAGGCCTAATTGTTACATATGACGGGAAGTCTTTGCAAACAGAATCGGTCGGCGCCAAAAGCGTTATTTTGCTTTACTTTACATCAAAAACGGTTAAATTATAGAGCAAAAAGGAAAAAGGAGCAGCAGATGGCCCAGCCGGCACAGCGCGTCCAGAAAATTCCCCCCTATCTATTTGCAAGAATAGACAAGAAGAAAGAGGAGGCCCGAAAAAAGGGCACAGATCTTATAGACTTCGGTATTGGTGACCCCGATATCCCCACCCCTTCCTACATCATCGAGAAGATGCGGGAGGCGGCGGCAGATCCGAGGAATCACCGTTACCCCAGCTACGAGGGTATGCCGGAGTTTAGGAAGGCCGTTGCAGACTGGTACCTGAGACGGTTCGGTGTAGACCTCGATCCGGCCTCGGAGGTACTGACGCTCATCGGCTCAAAGGAAGGCATCGCCCATGTCCCCTGGGCCTACGCCGACGAAGGCGACGTCGTACTCGTTCCCTCGCCCGGCTATCCCGTTTACAGGATTGGCACCAACCTGGCCGGGGGCACACCGTATATCATGCCCCTCCGTGAGGAGAAGGGGTTTTTGCCGTCCTTCGACGAAATTCCGGAGGCCGTGCTTCGAAAGACCAAGCTGCTTTTCCTCAACTATCCGAACAATCCCACCGGTGCCCACGCCGGAGAAGACTTTTATGAGGAGGCCGTGGCCTTTGCCGAGGGGCACGACCTGCTCCTGTGCCACGACGCGGCCTACAGCGAGGTCTACTACGAGGGATACAAGCCCCCGAGCATTCTCCAGTTTGACAAGGCCAAGAAATGCAGCATAGAGTTTCACTCGCTCTCCAAGACCTACTGCATGACGGGATGGCGTATCGGCTTTGCCGTCGGGAACGCCGAGGCGATTTCCAATTTAGGGAAGCTGAAGACGAATATCGATTCCGGGGTCTTTCAAGCCGTTCAGGTCGCCGGCATCGAGGCCCTTTCAGGGGATCAAGGGCCGGCGGAGGAGATTCGGCGCACCTTTGAACGCCGTCGCAACATCCTCGTCGAGGGGCTCAACTCCATAGGCCTGGCGGTACAAAAGCCCCGCGCCACCTTTTACATCTGGGCCAGGGTGCCCCAGGGCTATACGTCGGAAGAATTCTGCGGCAAGATGATCGATGAATACGGCATTGTCGTTACGCCGGGTAACGGCTTCGGCGACGAGGGCGAAGGTTATTTTAGAATTTCCATCACCATCGCAGAGGAAAAGATCCGCGCTGCCGTGGAGCGGCTCAGGAACGCCCGGTTTTGAACGACGGGACGATGAAGGAGTCGTGACAGCGGAAACGGTCCCGTGAACGGTTGCATCTTCAAGCTTCTCGCCTGCGCCCTTATGGTCGTCGACCACGTTGGAGAGATCTTTTTCCCGGGCCAGGTGATCTTTCGTCTCATCGGCCGCCTTGTCTTTCCCACCTTTGCCTACCTCATCGCGGAAGGCTTTCGTCACACCAAGGACCCCACGGCGTATCTGGGCCGGCTCTTCCTCTTCGCCCTCATTTCCCAGCCCTTTTACATGTTCGCCTTCAACTTCCCGCACGTTCACTTCAACATCTTTTTTACCCTCGCGGCAGGGCTGTACGCTATCTATGCCTACAACAAGGGGGGAGGCTACGGACCCGTGATCCTTGCCGCCGCGTCCACTGAGTTTGTGCGGGCATCTTTCGGCATCCCCGGCGTGCTGATGATCTTCTTCATGTACCGCTATCTGGACAACTACAAACGAATGGCGCTGGCCGTCTTCCTCATCGGCATCCTGGGGCTCGTGCGCTTCAACGTCTGGGCCTACTTCACCAGTCCCGGTTTCTCCCCAACCCTGACCTACCTGACGACCCACTCCGTCTCATCGCTTCTCCAGCCTCTGGGGTGCCTCGCCGTGCTGCTCATCGCACTTTATAGCGGCAAGCAGGGGCCGAAGATGAAATACTTCTTTTACCTCTTCTATCCCGTCCACCTGGCTGTCCTGGGGATCATACGGGTAGCAGTCGGGAAATAGGGCCGCCCTCCTACTGCCTGCCGCCGACGATGATCTCCGGTATCCTCAACGTCGGCTGGCCGTCAGCAACGGGAACCCCTTGGCCGTCCTTCCCGCAGGTGCCTATCCCGATGCCGAGATCATTGCCTACCATATCGATCGTTTGAAGTACCTTCAATCCGTTGCCCATCATGGTTGCGTTTTTGATCATGGGCCCTACAACACCCCTCTCAAGAAGATACCCCTCCGCTATTTCAAAAACAAAATCCCCCCGTACCGTATCCACCTGGCCTCCCCCCATCTTTACGACAAAGACGCCGTCATCAACAGATTTAACGATCCGCGCAGGATCTTCGCTGCCGGACATGATCATGGTGTTGCTCATCCTTGGGATCGGTTTGTGGCGAAAGGATTCGCGCCGGCCGTTGCCCGTGCTTTTCCTGCCGTACCGCAGGGCATGAAACCTATCCCAAAGATAGCCTTTCAATAGGCCGTTTTCCACAAGAACGGTCCGCTCCCCCGCTGTTCCCTCGTCATCGTAAGCATAGGTGCCTCTGAGGTGAGGAACCGTAGCGTCGTCAACAACAGTGACGAGAGGCGAGGCGATCGTTTGTCCTGTCATGCCCTGATAGCACGACAAACCCTCCATGGCAAGATCCGCCTCAAGCCCGTGGCCCACCGCCTCATGAATCATCGTTCCGCCTGCCTCTGCCCCAAGAACAACGGTCTTCGTTCCGCTCGGGGCCTCCATGGCACCCAGCAGCCCCGAGAGCCTCCTGACGGTTCTCTCCACAAAGCGTTCGACAACCTCATCAGAGAAATACTCGAACCCAAAGAAGCCTCCGATCACCTCGTACGAAGTCTGGACATCTCCATTCGCCTCACCGACAACCAGCAGACTTAGGACGACCTGCGTTCTCCTGTCCTCGACGAAGGCACCGTCGCTCGTCCAAATAGACACCTCCTGCGTCGAATCCCTGAAGATCACCTTTGCCTGGCGGATTCGTTTCTCCATCTTTGCCGCCATCGACTCGACGTTCTTTACCAGGGCAACCTTCCGGTCGATTGCCACGGTCCCGGGGTCCACAGCAAGCCGAAAGGGGTACGACGGCCCCAGAATCGCTCCCGTATTGCCGCCCCCCGCCAGCGGACTCAGAGGCCCATCCCCGATTGCGCGCGCGATATCGGTAGCATCCTGCTCTCTCAAGGATGTCGTGGAAGCGTAGAACGTTTTCCAGGGCCTTATCACGCGTAGGCCCACCCCCTCGTCGACAGCCCTTTCGACCTTTTCCAGGCGGCCCGATTCGAAGTGAATGTGCGCATATGCCTTCTGCTCGGCGTACACGTCGGCGTAAGCGGCAGAGCCCCCCGTCAGGATCTTGAGAATCCTCTCTCCGTCAAATCTAAGCATAGGCAACCTCGCTCAATAAAATACCGGTGCTCCTCAAATCTTCCATAATCCCCTCCAAATCCTTAAGAGCGCTCTCCGGACAGATGAGCTCGACGATGCCCTTCCCCCCGTCTACAACGGTAAGCAGTGCGATTTCTTCATAGGATTCAAGAATGGCCTTTACAAATCCGATATCGCTCCTGTCCATAAGAACCCTGATTGTCACTTCCCTCGGGAAATTCATGTCGAAAGAAAACGAAACATGTCCGGAAACAGGCGGCGATCAAGCTCTTCGGCCCGTACTTTGGGCCCAAGGCCCAGCTCTGCGTAAAGTGCGTCGACCTTTTCCTGCCCATAATGCTTGATCAAGGAATTCCTCAGAAGCTTGCGCTTATGCTCAAAGCAGCGTTTCACAAACTGCATCATCTCCCGCCTGTTCAGCGCTTCCTCGCCATCATTTCGGAACGCTATGGAGATGAAGCTGCTGTCCACTTTTGGCGGGGGCGTAAAGAGATGGGGCTTCAAATGAAAGTGTATCTTCATGTCGGCACACAGTTGAAAGATTACCGAGATGGCCCCATAGCTCCGCTGGTGAGGTGCGCTTACCAGGCGCTCGGCCACCTCGCGCTGGAGGGTGATAAAGGCGCTTTCAATGCATTCCTTTTCCTCAAGGAGCTTGAAAAGGATCGGTCCCGTTATGCCGTAGGGTATGTTTCCGAAGACCTTGATCTTCTTTCCTCCGCCAAAAGCGCTGAAATCTACCGATAGAACGTCCCGGGGCACCACCGTTAGGCCCGCGAGCCGCTCCTCGAGGACCTGAAGCAGGGAAATGAATCCTCGGTCCACCTCGATCGCGAACACGGCTCCCGTGGCAGCCCAGAGCTCTCTCGTCAGCGATCCCTTCCCTGCACCAATCTCCACAACCGTGTCACCGGGCCTTAGCCCTGCAATCCGGACCATTTTTGCGAGGATGTTTCTATCCCCGATAAGGTTCTGGGAAAGGGACTTTTTCAGCACCGGGGCGACAGGGTCATTCTCGAAAAAGCCCGCACGTTGATACTCGAAAAGATACCCCGCTCGGCAAGGCGCCATCCTAACGACGCGACCATGGCGCCGTTATCGGTGCAAAACCGTGGAGAGGAAAAGAAAACCTCTTTGCCGCGACGGCCTCCCTCTCTTTCCATTACTTCGCGAAGCCGCCCGTTGGATGCCACCCCACCCCCTATAACCACAGTCTTGATGCCCAAATCCTCGGCTGCCCGCAAGGTCTTGTCAGACAGCACCTCGAAGGCAGCCTCCTGGAATGAGGACAATATATCGCTTCTATTTTCATCACTTATACCATTTTTCTTAATGTAATTTATGAACGATGTCTTCAAACCACTGAAGCTAAAATCGTAATTCTTGTCGTCCTTCATGGGCCTAGGAAAAGACACATAGTCCCCACTGCCCTTTTGTGCCAGCTCTTCAATGATAATGCCGCCCGGATACCCGAGGCCCAGGAACTTTGCTATCTTATCAAAGGCCTCGCCGGCTGCATCGTCCCTTGTCGTTCCTACAATGGTGAACGCATCAAAGTCGTCTACGCGCAGTATCGTCGTGTGGCCCCCGCTCACGACGAGAGCAATGTAAGGAAAAGAGACCTGCCGCTCCAGAAATATGGCTGTGGCGTGGGCCAGAACATGGTTGACTGCAACAAGGGGCTTCCTCAGGGAGAGGGCAAGGCCTTTGCCGAAAGAGAGGCCCACGAGCAGCGATCCGATAAGGCCCGGCCCGGACGTCACGGCGATGACATCTATCTCCTCCTGCCGCCTGCATCCGCCCGCCAGAACATCCTTGTATACGACATCTATGATCTCGACATGCTTACGGGAGGCCAACTCGGGCACCACTCCTCCAAAATGGCGGTGGAGCTCGATCTGACTGGAGACAACGTTGCTGATGATCTCGCTCCCATCCCTGACAAGGGCCAGGGACGTATCATCGCAAGAACTATCGATGCCCAGAATGATCATGCTTCATATTTCTTCCCAGCGGATCTTGACCTTCTCCTTCTTCTTCAGGTCCTCCAGGAGCGCCCTGACCACTTCTTCGCGGCTCTGGGCCGCCAGTGACTGCTTGAAGGCTGCCTTCTCCTTGTCCCACTCAGCCTGATCCGGCACCTTTTCCCCCTTAAAAATAAAGGCATAATACTTTCCGTTCATTTCGACGGCCTTGCCGTAAACAGGGTTCTTTTCCGTCAGGGAGAGCAGGTCCGGATAATCCTTCGGTATGGCGCCCAGGTCAGGAAGAACGGTCATGTTTCTGGGTACGAGTCCCGTCTCCTTCTTGGCAGCAATTGTCTTCTTCGCTATAGCGTCTTCGGCCAAGGCCTTTGCCATCTCCTTGGCCTTCTGAGCCCTCAGCTTTTCCTCTATCTCCTTCAGCACCATGGTCTTATCCATGGGCTTGCCATCCTCCTTATCCACGAGAAGAAAGATGTACGAACGGCCCGCGTCCCTGACCGGAAGAGAGATCTCGCCTTTTTTCAAGTCCTTTAACACGTTCTCAGCCTTGAGCTCCTTCAGCCGCTTGGAAAGAACCGTCTCCTTGAGGCTTCCGAGGTCGGCGACCTGAAGCCCTTTCTGCCTGGCGTACCCCTCCACATCCTTTGTTTTCAAAAGCTCCAGATAGACCTGATCGTCTTTCATCCCGGCCTTGGGCTCGATGATCACCTGCTTGAGATGGTATACCGGCTCGGTCCTGTAGGCCCCCTTATCCTTTTCGTAGAGGTCCGCCACTTCCTTTTCGGTCACGTTTACCTTTCCCCTGTAATCGGATGGGCTAAACTCCTGATAGCCGACGTTGACCCTGCCTCGCATGGTGACGTACTTTGCATAAGCCTCTGAATCCGATGGTGATGCCGCCGTGTCACCAAGAACGGCTGCAACCTTCTGGGTCAGCATGGACCGCCGCTCCGATTCTTCAAACTGCTTCGGATCCATGCCGTTTCGTTTCAGAATCTCCACGTATCTCTTTTGATCGAACTGGCCGTTCGTCTGAAACTCAGCCATGCGGGCCAAGCGTTCGCCGAACTCCTTGTCGCCCACAGAAAGCCCGAACTCCTTGGCCTGAATCAGCAGCAGATACTGATTTACAATGTCATCCATGGCCTTCTCGCGAAGCTTCAGCTCCTTGACCACGTTCTCGTCGAATTTTTCCCGAAAAAGCATGCGGTAAAAATTGGTCAACCGGTTATATGAATCCCGATATTCCGTAGCGCTCACCTTGTACGGGCCAACTTCGGCTACAACGTGCTCAGGGTCGCGGAAGGACCCAACACCCCAGAAAATGAATACAACAATGATGACACCAAAAAGGGCCTTGATAAGGTAACCTGTTGCGTACTTCCTCATAAATCTTAGCATTTGAACGCTCCGGCTTATTGATTTTGACTATCTAAAATAGTATATTAGACCGAGTTTTTCAACATTAACCAGAGAGGACAATTGATGCTTGACTCGCTTTTCGGGCTCTTTTCAAAAGACCTTGCTATAGATTTGGGAACGGCAAACACGCTTGTATACGTCAAGGGCAAAGGAATCGTATCGAACGAGCCGTCGGTTGTGGCCGTTCACAGAGACACGAGAGGAACGAAGAAGGTTATCGCGATAGGAGAAGAGGCGAAGAATATGCTCGGCAAGACACCGGGCAACATCATGGCTATCCGGCCCCTGAAGGACGGCGTCATCGCCGATTTTGAAATCACGGAGGCCATGCTTAAGTACTTCATTCAGAAGATTCACAACAAGAAGTCCTACGCGCGGCCTCGTATCGTCATATCCATACCCTCGGGGATCACGCCTGTAGAGCGCCGGGCCGTCAAGGAATCGGCGGAATCGGCGGGGGCACGGGAGGTCTACCTGATCGAAGAGCCGATGGCGGCAGCCATCGGGGTCGGTCTCCCTATCACCGAGCCCTCGGGCAACATGATCGTCGACATAGGCGGCGGCACCACCGAGGTCGCCGTCATCAGCCTCTCAGGCATTGTGTACTGTAATTCCGTTCGCGTCGCCGGAGACAAGATCGACGAGGCAATCATCCAGTACATCAAACGGAAGTATAACCTGCTTATCGGAGAAAGAACGGCGGAGCAGATAAAGATCAACATCGGCTCGGCCTATCCGGGGCCGAACGGCGAAGAGCTGACCATGGAGGTCAAAGGGCGGGACCTTGTGGGGGGCATACCAAAGACACTTGAGATCACATCAAACGAGATACGCGAGGCTATCTCGGAGCCCGTAAACGCCATCGTCGACGCAGTGCGCGTGGCCCTCGAGAGGACACCCCCGGAGCTGGCATCCGATATCGTTGACAAGGGTATCGTCATAAGCGGCGGGGGGGCCTTACTACGAAACCTGGACATACTCATCAAGGAAGTGACACGACTTCCCGTGATTATCGCGGACAACCCTCTGACGGCTGTGGCCGAGGGTACCGGCAAGGCCCTTGATGAAATCAGCCTCTTGAAAGAGATTGCCACCTACTTCTAAGAAACTGGAGACTTGAGACATCCGGTTTTCATCATTATCGCGGTAGTAGTGCTTGGAACATCCCTCCTGGTCTTTACGGGGACACCGTATGTGACTCAGGGGTTTGTGTGGGCGAAAAACATCCTTGGCGCTGCGGCCGGTCCCGTGCTTAAAGGCGTTCATACGGTTACGGGGGGTGTCGGCCACGTCTTTGACACCTATTTCAACCTTGTCCGCACAAAAAAGGAGAACGCCACTCTCGCAAAGAGGGTGGAAGCCCTTGAATTAGAGAATCAGAAACTGGCCGAAATAGAAAAGGAAAACCATCGCCTCCGCGCTCTTCTCGCTTTCAGTCAGCGAACCCCCGGCGCATACGTGGCGGCCCGGGTCATCGGCGAGGACCTCAAGAACTGGTACAAGTGCATCATCATCGATAAGGGCAAGAATTCGGGGCTCAAGGAGCGCATGACCGTTCTGACCGGCGAAGGGCTTGTGGGCCAGATAGTAGAGGTCCATCCGTGGCATTCCAAGGTCATGGTTATCAACGACACCAATTCTTCCGTCGACGTCTACGTTGATGGCAAGAATACGCGCGGTGTCCTGGAGGGGACAGGGCAGTCGGCCTGCCGCCTAAAGTATGTGCGAAAGACGGATCAGCCAGAAAGCGGTGACAAGCTCATCACCTCAGGCAAGGATGGTGTCTATCCGAAGGGCATACCGGTGGGTCTCGTCACCACCGTCGCAGTGGGAAAAGCGGGCATCTTTGCCGATATCGACGTTATGCCCTTTAACGACTACAAGAGGCTTGATGAAATTCTGGTGCTGAAAAAGCCGTGAAAACCATCGCTTATTCCGTCATCGGCATTGCCCTCTCCATGCTTGAGTCGGCCCTCCTGGCCTTTTTCCCCTTCGAGTTTTTTAAACCCGATCTGGGGCTTCCGCTGGTTCTCTATGGAGCTCTCTATATGGAACCCCGGTCGGGGATCATCGTTACCATCTTCGTCGCCCTTTCCCAGGAGATTCTGACGGCCGCCCCTAACGGAACGATCGTATTTACAAAGCTGGTTCTTTTTCTTGCCACTATCTTCCTGAAGCGGAAATTGTTCATAGAATCGAAGTATATGTTCGCTTTCTTCTCCGGCCTTTACGCCCTTGTCGAGTCCCTCCTCTATCTTATGCTTGCCGTTGTCACAAAAGGCGACCTGAGCAATCTCCTTAACGTCTTCTTCTACACGCTGCCCAATGCTGTTTTCACGGGTTTCACATCCATTTTTATCCTTCACCTTATAGAACGGCTGAACGAACGCTTCGTTGAGACTGCCCGATGAAAGAGGATCGAAGCGGCCTGAAGTATAAGTGGTGCACGATGATCATCGTGTTCACCCTCATCATACTAACCATCAAGCTGTGGGACCTACAGATTATGAAGGGCGACGAGCTTCGGAAGATGTCCGAACAGAACCGTATACGGATCAGGAAGGTGCTTGCCCCTCGAGGCATCATTTTTGACAGAACAGGAAAAATACTTGCCGACTCGAGGCCCTCTTTCAACCTCTACATAACGCCCGAGGATATTGAGGACTTCAGCCAGACCGTTGATGGGCTGGCCAGGCTGATCAACATGGATAGGGAGGAGATCGTCCAAAAGCTGAAGAGCTCCAGCGGCCTTCCCTCCTCCTTTCCCGTAAAGATCAAGGCCGACATTACCATGGATGAGGTGGCAAAGATCGAGGCCCATCGGGTTTACCTACACGGTGTGTCCAGCCAGATTGAACCCCGCAGGTACTACCCCTACGGGCGCATGCTGGCCCATGCCCTTGGGTACGTCTCGGAGATCAGCGAAGATGAGCTGAAAGGCAAAGAATACAAAGGCTACTCCCAGGGAGATTTTATCGGCAAGTACGGGCTTGAGCGCCAGTACGAGGCCTACCTCCGTGGCATCGACGGGGAACGGAGGGTCGAGGTGGACGCCTCGGGCCGCGAGATACGAACCCTCGATATCAAGGAACCAATTCCCGGGAATAACCTGTATCTCCACGTGGACATGGACACACAGCAGGTGGTGGAGCAGATGTTTGAAAACAAGAAAGGGGGCATCGTTGCCCTTGACCCAAAGACCGGCGGCGTCGTGGCCCTGCTCAGCAGGCCTGCCTTCGATCCCAACTCCTTCTCCACAGGCATCAAGAAGGAGGAATGGCGGGAACTCATTACGGACAAGCAGCACCCCCTTCAGAACCGCGTCACGCAGGGAAGGTTCCCACCTGGGTCAACGTTCAAGATTGTGCTGGCGTTAAAGGCGCTCGACGAGGGCATTATAAACGACAGGACAAGCTTTTTCTGCCGCGGCGGCCTGCCCTACGGGGGCCGCGTTTTCCGGTGCTGGAAAAAAGAAGGCCACGGACAGGTTAACGTTCACCGGGGTATCGTCGAGTCTTGCGACGTATTCTTCTACAACGTGGGTCTGAAGATGGGCGTCGATCGGATTCACGCCATGGCATCAGCCATAGGTCTCGGCAGAACGGCGGGCATTGATTTGCCGGGCGAAAAACAGGGTCTCGTGCCGTCGTCGGAATGGAAGAAGAAGACACAGGGCGTTCCCTGGTACGAGGGCGAGACGCTATCCGTTTCCATCGGTCAGGGTGCCGTGTGGCTTACCCCCTTGCAGCTCGCCCAGTTGGCCTCCTTTGTGGCAAACCAGGGTACCACCTACAAGCCTCGGCTCGTCGACAAGGTCGTAGGTCCCGACGGCAAGCTGATCAAGAAGCTCGAACCGGTTATGGAAAGCAACGTAAAGCTGAAGAAGGAAACCATTGCGCTCGTCAACGATGCCATGCGCGGTGTCGTCAATGAGCAGCGAGGAACGGCCTACGGATCACGCATTCAGGACATTTCCATGGGGGGGAAAACAGGGACGGCCCAGACCGTAGCCCTTGAAAAAGGGCGCGGGGCCGGCGACCATGCCTGGTTCATCGCCTATGCCCCGACCGAAAACCCGTCAGTCGCCATGTGTATTCTCGTTGAACACGGCGGCCATGGCGCTTCCGCCGCCGCTCCCTTCGCCAAGGCTCTAACGGAAAGCCTTTTGCGGGAGAAACCACCCGTCGTCAGGGAAGCAAAAGCCCCCTAAACCGAAGCGTTATTTCTGAATCATCCAGGAATCGAGCATAGCCTTGGCCGTTTCCAAGTTCTTATCGTAGGTAGCCACGTTGGACACGAAATACCACAGGTGGAACATCCTTCCGTCCGGCCTCGGAACAATCACGAACCACTGCCGGTAGGGGCTGCCCGCATAGATATACTCGGCGGAAAACTGTTTCCCCACAACCTTCACCCCGCCTTTTTGATAGGTGTAAGGTTCGGCTGGGTATACCTTAACATCTTTCAACTCTTTCGATACAAGCTGACTCTCGATATCCTTCACGATAGCGTCAATATCCTTGTAGACACCGCCTTCAACCTTGGTGCTTTTCACGTTCCGTACGCCGACCGCCGGTCCTATGTCTTTTTCCGTCTTAGCGCCGTTGAAAAGCGCCTTTCCGGAGTCGAAGCTCGCCTTCCAGGCGCCAGGATACTTGATCGTATAGCCCACGCCCTGGCGTTCAAAGGTTTTGGTCAACGATGTATGACTGTCAGCTACCGCCGTCGTTGCAGTACCCACACCAACGAGGGCGACAAAGAGGGCCATAAGAAAAAAGATTCTCAGTGTTCGTTCCATACGTTCCTCCCCACGCAATGCTTTGTTGTGCAACTTCCGAAAGAAACTACCCCTCGATGACGTCAAGCCGTCACTGCGGGTTAACGGGAACCCAAGCCCGGTGGGCGGGTACCCACTTTCCGTTCACCCACTGTCCGGGCACGTCGACCCACTGTCCGGGAGGCTGGTCGCTCTGATTGGCCGAAACCGTGGCCTTCTGCTGGGCGCTTTTCTGCTTCTGATAATCCATCTCGTGGCCCACAATACCGCCAAGAAGCGCGCCGGCCCCTGCACCAATCAGCGTTCCCGCAGTATTGCCACCAATAATCTGGCCGGCGATAGCCCCGACACCCGTGCCGATGGCGGCACCTTTTGTGGTGTCACTCAACCCGCCGATGGACTCGCAAGAAATCACCATAAAGCCTGCGGCCACAACCAGGAGAGCCAAAGCAACATACTTCATAGTACACCTCCAGTTATTCTGTCCTTCTCTGGTTACTATAACGCCTGGCCGCCTCAAAAACAAGGCCGGTTATCGCACAACGCCGGACAGCGAGGGATTTCAAAAAGTCTACAACTTTACCGCCGAAATATGCTACAATGACTTCCACGTTCATTTCATGCGCCCATAGCTCAATTGGACAGAGCGTTGGACTACGAATCCAAAGGTTGCAAGTTCGAGTCTTGCTGGGCGCACTTTCTGCAGTGGTTCGCAGCGAATACTTAAAAATACCGTTGTTCACCTTCCCTCCTCCTCAAAGGCATACCTTTTGGTGCCATCTGCGACGTGCCTCTTAGATGTGGTTAGCGGGTCTTCTCACGCTTCATCACGTTTCCTCTCCGGGTCCGGACAGATCAGTCCTTTACAAAACGCTGTTTATGGTTCATCATTCAGGTATATCGACGGGATAAGGAGGAAATTGCCATGTACCGTTCTCTCAAGACATTGATTGTCATTATCGTTTGTTGTATCGTCGCACCGGCAGCTCATGCCGTCTCCCAACCACCGGGCCATTTTGCCTACATCACCAACTGGGATGCTGATACCATCTCCTTCATCGATACGGACACGCGGACGGTGGCACGGACGGTCACGCTGCCCGCAGGCTCCAGACCCCGAAGCGTTGCCGTTGGCGCCGCGGGCTTTACCCTTTACGTCACAAACGAGGATAAGGGCACCGTCTCGCTCATCAGCACCGTAACCGGGGCCATTCTGGCGACGATCACCACCGGCGGGTACCCGAAGGGGATCGTAGTGAACAATGAAGAGAGCCTGGCTTATGTAACCAACGAGGCTACCGATAAGGTCGACATCATCGACCTTATTGCCAAGACGGTTGTGAAAAGCGTCGCCGTGGGCGACGGTCCTTACGGTATTGCCATGGACCCCGCAGGGGAGTATATCTACGTCGGAAACAGGTACAGCGACACGGTCACCATGCTCACAAGTTCCGGAATAATCGCGGGCACCATCGCCGTGGGCGACGGCCCCTACGATCTTCGCGTCCACCCGTCCGGATCATCCATCTGGGTCACCAACGAAAATGCTGACACCATCTCGATCATCAACCGCCACGACTGGACGACCACAACAATACCCGCCGGTGACGGACCAAGGGGCATTTCCTTCAATAGATCAGGCACCTATGCCTATGTGGCAAACAACAATGCCGACGCAGTCTCCGTCATCAGGGTGGCGACAAGAGCCATCACGGCGACGATCACCGTCGGGAATGCACCGCGCTCCGTTTGCATGGACCGGTCCGACCGGTATCTCTACGTAACGAACTACTATGGCGACAGCGTCACCGTCATCGACAGGACGACGAATGCCGTCCTTGCAACGCTCACCGTAGGAAACGGTCCGTCATCGGTGGGGCAGTTCATTAATGCGAGTTCTCTCTGGACATCGGCTGTCTCGACGTCCCTCAGGGCGACGTACCTCGAAGAGGACTCCAAAGGAAACGTGAAGTTCAAGAATGCCAACCAGCCTATCGAGGGCACATGCTACCTCTACGCCGTCTATCGGAAACCGGTCCGCCTCTATTGCTCCTTGACCGGTGGAAGCTATATTGAACTCGACAACGTAACCCACCTCTCCACGGAGAACCCGAAGGCAAGGACCGAGCAGGTGACGATGAACGGCAACGGCCACGGCGGGGTAGTTCTTCAGGGGAACCGCCTCTTCCCCGGCTTCGCCTCTTTTGAAGGCAAGGGGACGCTCAAGAAGGACGCCATTGGCGGCGAGGTGACCTCCATCGTTTTGAACGGCAAGATGACGATCCACGCCGACACGGGGGTCTTGGGCACCGCAAACCTGCGGCTCGAATTCACGAAGCCCTAAGCCCGTTGTCTCCGAGGGCTCGCCCTCGGAGGTCCGGTCGCGGACGGATGGATACGAGGGGTTGCTTGATAGGGCTTTTTCGGAGCGCATAGAGGGCCTCGAATTCCCGACGACGTTTCGGCTCAGGAACACGGCACCTCGGTGCGTCCGAACTGTTAGGCACTAACTACCTCTGCGCGATCTCTCCTGACGGCACACTGCTGTGGAGATACCCCGTCGAAAACCGGTGTTCGTCTCCCCTTGTCGGACCCTTGGACACCATCTACATCGGGACGGGCAGCGGCTCCCTCATCGGCCTCTCCCCCGAGGGGAAACCCGGATTCGTGCTGTCCTTGGGATACAGCGCCATCAGGGACTCTGGAGGGACGATGACGGTGGAGGGGCCATAGCTCAATTGGACAAAGCGTTGGACAGCAGGTGGGCTGATTTCTGAAGCCCGGCTATTTCTTGACTTTTGCCGCCGCGATGACACAATCGAAGCAATCTGCGTTTTTTTGGAGGGTACGTGGGTCATAGGGTAATCGTCAATCGGCGGGAGCAAGAAGAAACACTGTCACAACAGGTCGAAAAAGGGGTTGTTGTGAAACGGAAGTGGATATTATTCCTGCCCCTGGTCGCGCTCCTTCTCCTTGGTTCTTCGCCTGCCCACACTAAGATACTGAGTGCCGACGAGAACGTAACGGCTGCCGGCGAGACCGACTGCGCCCCTTTGCAGAAAGCGAGTTTCGCTACGGTCTGCTTCCTTTGCCATAGGGGCTCTGCCTAAAAACCGTTTGCATTTCTGCTCTCCCCTTCTACAATTGGAAAAAGGGTTCAATTACCGACAATGGGAAAGGGGGAAATTGCTATGAGAGGAAGGGTGCTTGTTCTTGTGTCCTTGGTTTGCCTGGTGGCGGGTCTTTCGCTCGCTCTGCCGACACTGTCCCTGTCAAACGGAATCTATATTCAAATTAACGAAGAGCCCGGCGGTGACATTTACGTGGGCACCAACCCGTCACAGTGGCCCGCCCCGGTGAACCAGCACGGCGCCATGGTCTGGAACGGCACGAGCTGGGTCGTCAACGACACGTGCGCCCACATGTATTTTACCGATGTTTATACCGGCCAGCGCATCGTCCCCGTCGTCATCGCTACAACCTTCACCGGCACCGAACCCCTGGGCACGGCGTCTCAGCCTTCCGGGGAGACCCCTACTGGTACGTCTATCCCGGCATCACGCCTGAGGAGGCGCTCGCGAAGACGAGCGAGACGGAAGGGCTCTCCGGCAACCTCCCCACCGCAGGCTCCCAGTACTGGCTCGATGTTGACAACGGCTCCGACATGGGCGGCTACTCCTACCACTTCCCCACAGCCACCTACGACCCCTCATCCATCAAGACCCGGAACCTCGGCTCCTCCCTCCCCCTCCAGTTCGACTATCGTTTTTATGATTATTCGAGCAGCGAGGTCAAGGTCATACAGTTTCTGCCCCGCATCATCAGCGAGACCCGGGGCCAGGCGTACTGCGGCACCCTCTGGAGCTACGACACGCAGTGCTTTACCTTCAGCGGCACTGCCGGCGAGCGAATCACGGTGAGGCTATGGGCCAACGACGAGGGGACCCATCAGGGGAGCTGTGCCGGCTTGACGCTTGCGGGATGGCTCCTTCTCAAGACGGACATGTCCCAGCTTCCCAACCAGGTCTCAGGCATCCTGCGCAAGACGGGGACCTTCTCCGTCAAGGTGAGCAACTTCTTCATGCCCACCTGGGGAAAGTTCATCGGGGACTTCTGCATCGACGTGTCCCGGGAGTGATTGCCCCTAACGGCAAGACAAGATATCATCGGTCGAAATGGTCAATGGGAACGGTATCACAGGGTTTTGGAGCCTCTTTCAACAACTTTTCAAGAGGTTTTCAACCGTCCGTGTTGAAAAGGTGCGTAAAGAATTGCAGCGAAAGACTTTACAGCCGGTAACAGATTGTATGGGGCAGGATGAAAGGCTTTATCTGATGATGATCCTAGAACCGTAACAGCATTTGACAAGCTCTTCATATACGGTTGGATCGACGTTGATGCATCCGGCTGTTATCTTGTTGCGGCGCTTTGAGTCGGGGTTCTTCAGTCGGGAGAGCCTCTGTTGGCCCGGCACATCGATGACACGATGAATCGTGTAGAGGGCATCATTTGTTTCTTTGAAGGAAAGGATATCCCCCCCATAGCCCCGGTCCTGCGTAGCATAATGGGTGAGTTGAAACTCCCCTCGGGGAGTTTCAACTCCAACCAACACGGGATGACATGTCGCCGCGAAGCAGATGATAGCTGCTGCTACATCAACGATCACGTCAGGAAACACGTATTAGCCTTTCTTCTTCTTTGCCGGCGCCGGAGGCGGTGGCGGTGGGGGCGGTACTTCCTGCTTCTTCGGCTCTTGCTTCACTGCCGGAGGCGGAGGAGGCGGTGGGGGCGGAGGAGGCGGTGGAGCCTTCACTGCCGGCGCCGGGGCCGGCGGGGGAGCCGCTTCGCCCTTCATCGCCTGCTGAAAGCAGCCACAGCCACTCAGTACCATGCCGATAAAGGCAACGAATACTACCAATCCAACGAATCTCTTTTTCATACCACACCTTCCTTTCTTGATGTATTTGCTGACCCAGCCTCGTCAGCTGCCATTTTTAATCATGTCTACCACATTTGTGCGCGTGCGTATAGTTTTTTTTGTTGACACTGCCCCTTGATCTTGCACTTTTGCATCATGCCCGCCAAAGCTGCTCCGTCATTGCCTGCCACTACGCGGGCCTATTTTTTTCAGAAAGAATATGGCCTCATCCCCATCGCAGCCTCTATTTAAGGTTTTGGCTCTTTCCTTCCATGCGCTGATTTGATTTTTGTCATAGAACGTTGCGACAGAAAACTCTTCGCCTTCGATTTGCTGTCGGGTAAATCCTTTCCGGAGAAGGTCGCTGCCGACAAATTGCCAGTATGTCGAGGCATAGACGGCCTCGGCAATCTCAAAGCCGGCCTTTTGACAGACCGTTTGAAGGCTTTGACGGGTGTGAAGGTAAAAATGACGTGGAGAGTCGAGATTCCACCAGTGGATGCCATACTCCCGCCACGCGAATCCCACAACAGGCATATTGATCATGACCATACCACGGTCCCGGAGACGGCCGCACAGGGCGGTAAGAACGCGCCCTGGTTCCGGCATATGCTCAAAGGAGTGGTTGAGCACAATGAAATCATATGTGTCGGTCTCATCGAAGATCGATCGCCTAAACAGCTTAACCCCTTCCGGTAATGCTCTATCCCCCTCGATATAGGGATCAAGCCCCACCACGTTATTAAATCCCGCCCGGCCAAGCCACAGCAAGAATATGCCGTTGCCGCACCCCACATCGAGGACTGACCACGTTCTTCTCAAGCCAAGCTTGCCGGCCGTCCTATACCAGGGAGGCAGCGGTCTTAACGACCCCAGCATCCATCCCAAAGGGTTTGTACCGGTCAGGCCATAGTCAATCCACTGTTTCCGTAACCACTTTGCCGGGGGATTGATGGGAGGTATATCGGAGACAGCGTGGGCATAGTAGTTTCTCGGGTAGATATCCTCAACATTGTTTGGGTAGGTGGCAATCTGTACGCAACCACAGACACCGCACTGCACATAATGGTAAACGGCCGATGGATGCGTCCACAGATCCGGCGCCGGATGCACTGTATTGTTCTCGGCATTGCCGCAGATACGGCAGCCAAACGGCCGGCTCTGGCAGTTGGTACTCTCTAAAGTTCTCATCGTCCCCGGAGGATGCGCACCTTATATATAGTCAGCTAAGCGAGGCTGTCTTGGAGATGGAACACGGAACCCGCTCTCAGCAAAGTCCGCTCTCAGTGCCACCATATTGGTGGCTATTGCCTCTTCCATCTCCGTCGTGATCTTGAGATACTGATCCGGGCCCCCGGAAAGCATATGGGGCTTCTTTTCATCAATGACGTGGAGCACAACGACTTCCTCGGCGCCGGAGTCCTTTAACTGTTCGAAAAAGTATTTTTTTAACAAGCGTTTTACCCTCCTGACTAACGATGTATGATAGGATGCATCCCATCTATCCTGCAATCCATCTTCCGAAAGCCCCGCAGCATCCATACAGAAACATCCATCACGGGGGTTAAAGCAATGCGAGCAGTCTCACCCCGTCATAGAGAAGACCCAAGGCCAGGGCGCAGAGTGCCACTCCCAGAAAGCGGGTTATGTACAGATACGCCTTGCCACTCACCAACAGTTTCGACCTTCCGGCCAGCAGGGCAACCAGGATTTTTGCGCCGACCAGCATGCCATAGAAACCGGCAAGGAAGGCCACGGGAGCAGCCACGCTCACGTTCAGCGCCTTCACCATAGTTGGGCCTCCAACGCTTAACCAAAAAAGGTAGGGATGAGGGCTCAAAACATTGGCTGCTACACCCTTCATGAGAGATTTTGGCCGCTGATCCCCTGCGGCCAGTGCGATTCCATTTGAACGGATGTTCTGATAACCCATGAAAAAAACCAGACAGCCACCGGCCAGAGAAATGATCCCCAATATGGTATGAAACCCGGACAGCTTCAGCAAAATGAAGAACGTCACTGCGACAATCGGTACGTCGGTGATGAGTGGTGCGAGGGCAACCTGTATGCCCGATTTCACGTCGTGGCTGATGGTTTCGGATACGACAAGAGCAAGCAGAGGACCGGGGGAAAATCCGGCTGACAGGCCCAATAGGGCCCCCATCATCAGTAACGTTGCCATTGTTCCGGCCCTGGCGGTGGCTGCTCCTCCGGTCCCCCGGGGCCCGCCTCGGCAAGAATTCCCTTGTTTCTAAGCGCATGAACGACTAAAAAGGTGTTCCACTCCCTATCCCGAGTGCTGCCTTCACCCCAGGAGCCGTCGGGGCCTTGTGTTTCGCTGAGCGTCCTAAAGGATCCCATCAGCAATTGATCCGCTACGGGGACCCGGAGGTGGCCAAGGGCATTGACCGTCTCATAGAAGGGCAGCTCATGGGGCCACGTTCCGCCGTCGCTTATGATGGTTCTCAGGTATCCCATGATCGCCCCGACCGCTGCATGGCCGGCATAAAGAGGGTGAACCACAAACGCACGCATGATGTTGCTGACCGATGGAAGGTCTTCAACGGCCCCTCGCCCCTGCCGAACCCGTTCCGCAAGGTCTTCATAGAGGGCAACGGCATCCGGCGTACTTCCATGATCAAATATGGTCGCGAGGAAAAGCGTCATTGACAGGGCAAGGATGCGCGGTTCGCCCGGAACGAAGGGGAGGCCTTGAAGATCATCACCGGAGACTCCGGTGAGTTCGCCCGGGATCGCTCCCCCATCGACACTCCCCATGAGCCACCTGATGCCATGGTTCACGTCGTCGTTCGGATGCCTCACGGTGAGGTGGAGGCCAAAAAGCCTTTTTGCCGTCTCAACAAAAGAACCTCCCCAGGAGCCGTCGGGCGACCAGCCCTCCATCAAAGAGCAGACCGTCCTGTTGAAATCGGCCTTCCACCGGTCTTCCGCTTCTTGTCCAAGCCACTTCTGCCGCGCATAGAGCCCCGGTGGAGATACGCTTGTTCGGAAGATGTTGTAAGGATTGTAGCGAATATGTACCATCTAACGCCTATATACGGCAGCCCGGACGGAGCTGCATTCTCGTGTCAATCGACGGGGCGGGAAAAGGGGGACGCCAGACCGTTGTTCAGGACTACCGGGCTTCCGACCCCATTCCCCGACGTCTCTGCCGTTATGAAAAAGTCCTCATATCCCGGCCTGCGTTCAGCCAGGGAGATACCCCGGATGGCCCAGGGTGACAATCCCTTGACCCTCTCATCCGTAATAATCAGTCCGCACCCGCCTCCAAGCTCAACAGTCTGCCTGTGGACCGTGCCGTCATCACCGTCAATATAAAGGATGCCGGTGTCACCGTCCAGGCTGAGGCTGTGATTATGTCTGCGCCTCGCCGATACAATCCTAAATTCCCGATCATCTTCCGTGACGATGTAGGTATTCTCCCCATCAACCGGACAGCCGCCCGGCTCCTCGGCCCTTACTTTTCGAATCCTAATATTCATTGCGTGCCTCTCGTGGTCTCTCACCTATAACATATACCACACGGCGTCCGTCATTTCACCACAGCCACCCGGCCGTCCTCGCCCCTCGGCAAGACACAGGCCCCACTGGACAAACCTTCGCTGTAGCTCCCTTCCGGTTCCGCTCTTCCAAGGCCGGGCAGGGCAAAGGCACGGATGCTAAGGTTCGGCAAGCGACATCTCCGCAAGGGAGGGAGACCCCCTTGAGGACAACAGCCGTAAGGTTGAGGACAGGGCGAGGGGCCTCAACCTGCCCCCCCGTTAAATCCGGAGGGGCAGGTGAAATGATCTCATCTTTTAGGTGACCTTTACATCGATACGTTTCGGCTTGGCAGCTTCCGCCCTGGGAACACGCAAGGTGAGGATGCCATTGGCATATTCGGCCTTGGCCTTGCTGTGATCCAGGCTTTCAGGTATCGAGAACTGGCGGTAGTAACTGGCCAGCTCAAACTCCGTGTAAACCGCACGTCCCGGCGTCGAATGAGTTACGGGGGCGCTTATGGTGAGGATGCCCTTCTCCACGCTCACGTCAAGGCTCTCTTTGACGGCCCCAGGGAGGTCGGCCGTCAATGTAAGCCCTTCATCCGTTTCAATTATGTTCACAGCCGGACGGATAAACCTATCCATTGACCGCGTCTCTTCCCTCGGCTGGACGCTCTTGTCATTTGTTCTTTCCGTCAAATTATTTGCTGCCATAGTGCTGACCTCCTTTCAACGTAATTAGCCATGCTACCGGGTCATGAAAGCTTGATCTTGACCTTTTTTGGTCTGGCATGCTCCGCCTTCGCGAGCGTGACAAGCATAATGCCATCCTTGCACTCGGCACTGACCTTGTTGGGATCTATGTCGACGGGCAGTTCCAGCGTCCGGGAAAACCTGCCGGAGCCGAGCTCCATACGATGGACGATGTGCTCTTTTTCCTCGGCATAGGCATTTCTTTCGCCGCTTATCGTTATGCTGTTTCGTATCACAGAAAGGTCGAAATCCTGGGGATCGACGCCAGGGGCCAAGGCCTCAAGATAGACATGGCCTTCGTCCTCGCTAAAGTTTACGAGCGGAAATTGACGTCTCGTCACCGGCGAAAGGAACGTAGGCCCAACGGGCCGGCTGAATCCTGCGCCGCGAAAGGCTTCGTCGATCTCCTTTCTCAAGTTGTCCAGCTCCCTAAAAACGTCCCAACTTGCCATTTGGTTTACCTCCTTTCATTAATGTATTTTTCTGAAGAAAAGATAAGTATTGCCTACCAAAATTCAAGATGTCTGTCCCTGCTGAGGCCATTCGCCGTATATCCCCCGACGGCAGGCAGGGCCCATTGTTTGCCGCGCCGGTGCACGACCTTGAGAAAAACGTCGCAATGCTTGACAAGTGACAGCCCAATGCTATATTGGCAAAAGAAGTTCTCGGCGCGGGAAGTTACAGGCAGCAGAGAAAGCCCAGCGGTCCTTTAAGGCCATCATAAGGGAGGTGCGATATGGACCCGCAAACAGCAGCCGCCTCAAAACCATCATCGATGAACTACCTGGTAACACACGGTCCCGGTCGGAAGACTTTGGAGAACATTACGTTGAGGCCGTTGTCCATGAAGGATATCGACGAGGTAGCCCGGATCGACTTTTCCCTTTTAGGAAAACAGCGAGCGGAATACTGGAAGGGCAAGATCATGCGGATAGAAGAATCCGGTATTCCTTCGATGGCGGCAGAGATCGATGGAAAAGTTATCGCCTTTGTTCTCGGTAAGGCGAGCGACCGGGAGTATGGGATCCCGGATAACGTCGGGTGGATAGACACTATCGGGGTCGACAAAGCTTGGCAGAGAAAGGGTATTTCACAGCTCCTTTTCAAGGAGATCCGGTCCGCGTTCAAGAAGCTCGGCATCGATACCATCTACGTCTTCGTGAACCGAAAGCAGAGAAACCTGATCAACTTCTTTGAAAAGATGGGCTGCACAAGGGGTGACATGTACAACATGGAGCTGAAGGTCTGATCTGCCTGGCGCCGATCGTTTCCCGGAGGCAATAAAAGCGCTTTCGCCTCCGCCGCGAGGACTCTGTCGCCGGGCGATCTTCATAGCGCACAAACAGGGAGGCCGAAGCCTCCCTGCCCCTGACATCGACGGCCTACTTTTTTGTGAATTCCGTCCACGCCTTTAGGACTTCATCGTCAAAGTAAGGCCCGAAGAGCTCATCATTAGCACCATCCCAGGAAAAGCTGTTGAGACTGTTCACGACGTTTCCGGAAGTGCCCCGTTCGTAAGGGTCAAGGTCCAAAACCCATGGGCCCCCGCTGGATCCGCCCGTCATGACCGTGCCGATACCCTGGGGAACGAGTACGTCGGTGCAGGTGATTGAGGACCGATCGCTCGCCAGCGCGGAAAAGGACGCCTGGGTCTGCACCATATATCTTCCGTCGTAGGGCGGATCTGCAGGCCAACCGAAGGTGTTCCAATGCTGGACCTGCGGCTTATTTACCGCAATGCCCAACGATCCGACCCGTTGCGAGAGCGTCATATTCAGATTCTTCTTCACTACAACGAAGGCTACATCGCGGCACCAGCTCTTCGACCGATGCCATTCGTCGAAAGTCCAGATTTCCTCGGCGTACCACTTGCCGAAGGGCGCGTTGTAGTACTTCCCTTCCTTGTTGGGTTTGGAGTAGGCCGGCACGAACATCACATTAGTGAAGTATGTGCCCTTGCCGTTGGAGATACAGTGGCCCGCCGTCAGCACCGCCCTGCCCCCGATTGAGGTTCCGGAACAAACCGAATCGTCACCCTCGTCATCGGTAAAGAAAAGCTTTCCCATAGCCTTGAAGGGATGCTGGGTATAGAGCGAGAGCGCCTTTGTGGAGTCCCACGTGTAGGTCGTATGTGGCGGTGGGTAGTCGTAGTTCGTTACCACTGCAGCCGGAGAAGCACCTGCTCGGTCACCCACCACCTTTCCTAAGGGATAGGCTTTCGCATTTGCCATTCGTTCCGGGGTCCAGTAAGCCTCGATGGACCCGGAAGACTCCGCTACGCGGTGGGAGACAAAGCTCTGTGCCCAAAGAATGGTTGGCAAGAGAATCAAAACAGCGGTGACTGACAACTTCTTCAGCATCATATGTGACCTCCTTACAGTTGTGCGCCCCTTTCGGGAATGATAGTATTAGGAATATTTACCACACAATATAGTTAGGAGAAAAGCAAGTCATGGGTGATCTCAGAAGCATGCTCAACCCCAAGGCAGTTGCCCTCATCGGCGCCAGCGATGAAGAGGGTTCTATCGGATGTGCCATTCTAAAGAACCTCCTCTCATCGAAGCATAGACAGATACTGGCGGTAAATCCCAACAGAAAACAGGCCTTCGGCCTTGATTGCTACCCCTCCATTGGCGACATCGGAAAACCGGTTGATTGTGCCGTAATTGCCACGCCGGCGGCATCCGTACCCGATGCGGTGGAACAATGCGGAAAGGCGGGTGCAGAGGGGACGATCATCATCTCTGCTGGCTTTCGCGAGGCAGGAGCTGAGGGCAAACGGCTGGAAGACAGGCTTGTGGAGATCCGGAACAGGTACGGCCTGAGGATCATCGGCCCCAATTGCCTCGGCGTCATGCTTCCCCATATCGGTTTGAATGCAACCTTCCTCAAGACCAATCCCCAACCGGGAAACCTTGCCTTCATCTCCCAGAGCGGCGCCCTGGGCGACGCAATTGTAGACTGGGGGGCAAACAGCAACATAGGATTCAGCCTCTTCGTATCCCTGGGATCGATGATCGATGTGGACTTCGGCGACCTCATCGACCTCGTCCAGGACGACTACTTTACCAAAAGTATCATGATCTATATGGAACACGTGGGGAATGCGAAAAAATTCATCAGCTCTGCCCGCGGTTTCGCGCGCAATAAGCCCATCGTGGTTTTGAAGCCGGGCCGACTTAGGGAAAGCGCGACGGCGCTCATGGCACACACGGGCCTTGATATCGGCGACGACAGGGTCTATGACGCAGCGTTTAAACGCGTTGGCATCGTTCGCGTAAAGGAAACAAGAGACCTCTTCGACACCTGCGGCGTTCTGGTATCTCGGGACCTGCCACGGGGACCGAGACTCGCAATCGTTACCAATTCCGGGAGCGTGGGCATTCTCGCCAACGACGCCCTCGTTGAGCTGCAGGGCCAATTGGCAAGACTGTCGGCCGAGAGCTTACGGGAGCTCTCGATGGTGCTGCCCTCACCCTATTTTGAAAACAATCCCATCGATATACAGGGTGACGCCAATATCGAACGGTATGCGAAAGCGATCGATGTCTGCCTGAACGATACCGGTGTCGACGGAGTGCTTGTGGCCTACACACCTCGGGCCGAAGTAGAGCCCGACAGGCTGGCCCAGGCGATCACCGAAATGGCCGCCAAGACGCGGAAACCGATTATCGCAATTTGGATGGGTGGAGAGTATGCCTACAAGGGGAAGAAAGTGTTTTTTGAAAAGAGCATTCCCGTGTACGACACGCCTGAGGAGGCCGTGAGGGCGTATTTGTACATGTACAGTTACCAGAGAAACACCCGGTTCCTTAACGAAACGCCCGATGAGCTTTCCGTAAATCAGGGGCGGCTGAAGAATTACCTTAAAGTGATCGTGCACAACACGATGCGAAACGGCCTCTTCAGCCTTCCACCGGAGCAAACGATGGATTTGCTGAAGAATTACGGCATTCCCGTGGCCAAGACGTCGGTGGCCAACAGTGCCGAAGAGGCTGTCGTGGCAGCCAGGCAAATGGGCTTCCCCGTGGCCCTCCGGCTCGTTGCCGGGGACGGTCATACGGAGAAGGACATGGTGACCGGCATCAGGTCGGAGGGCGGCACGAGGGAAGGCTACAACACACTGGCGCACACAGCGGGCCATGGCCGGTCGGACCTCTCCCGCGTGCAGGTGGCAGTGCAGAAGATGCCCGAGGATATCGACCACGAGTTTCTCTTGCGGGTAAACAAGGACATTGATTTTGGCTCTGCCATATTTTTCGGCCATTATACCGGTAGGGGCGGGGTGGACGGCTCGGGTTATTCCGTCGGTCTGCCGCCGCTCAACCAGGTCCTGGCCAGAGGATTGATCGAAGACATAGGGCTAAACGCATTGGCACAGCACGATGACGATGCTCTCCAGTCCATCTGGAGACAACTGGAGGAACTCCTCGTCTCGTGCTCCAACGTGATCACCGACTTCCCCGAGATGGCGGCGATGGAACTGGCTCCGATAGCACTTTCAATGGGGAAGGTCTCTGTTTTAGACGCCCGTATCCACCTCGAGCGAGATTATGTGGCCGGCGCCTCCAAGTATCCGCATTTGGTCATAACGCCCTATCCGGCACAGTATGTCATTCCCTGGGCGCTGAAAGACGGGACTGAAGTGATCATTAGGCCCATTCGGGCTGAAGACGAGCCGCTGGCGCGGGAGATGATCGCGTCCCTATCGGAGGAAACCCTCAGGGTAAGATTCTTTGTGATCCGCGAGATAACCCACAAGATGCTGATGCAATTCTGCAATGTGGACTACGACAAGGAGATGGCCTTCGTTGCCGAACTCAAGGACGGGGCAAAGAAGATGCTCATCGGCGGCGGACGGCTCATCATCGAACCGGGCTTTGAGCGCGGACAGTTTGCCGTCCTTATCCACGACGATTTTCACGGCAAAGGCCTGGGTGAAAAGCTCTTGGACATCTTGATCGGGGTCGCTCAGGAGCGGGGGCTTAAGGAGGTCTACGCCATCGTGCTCAGCGAGAACGAGAAGATGCTCAGGGTCTGCAGGAAAATGGGCTTTACACCCCACCTGCTGCCTGACGGCATCACGCGCGTTTCGTTGTCCCTTGGTTAGTCGCGGGACAGCCTACCGCATCGTCACCAAATGCTTTGAAAGTTCTGGTTGGGGAGACCCCAACCTCCCAGCCGGTTCTGCCACATGACCCGGAGGAGGTTGCCTCCCATGTATGCGGCCAATTCGGTGTTGTTGAACCCGACCTTCCGCATCTCATCAGCCAGGTCCACCAGGTTGAGAATACCGTGCCAGTCGTCGACCATAGCCACGTTCGGGCCCACAAGACCGCACCCGTCCGTTCCCAGACCGATATGCCGGAACCCGAGCCTCTTCTTGAGCAGATAGTTTTCCTCCGCCCAGTGGCGGATCGTTGTCCGCGGAATCTCACCGTGAAACTCGTTGGCCGGTATGGTCACCTTCAGCGGCCACGTGCAGACCACTCCTCCCGTGGCGGCAATCATTTCCATCTCGTCCCAGGGACGCAGCCTCTTGCTCGGCGTGTTTGCCGTAAGCGTCTCCTCGTACGACAAGCTCACGTGGGAGTCAATAATCGGCTTGCCCCGGAGGCGGGCAAGACCTGCTACGTCCTCGAGGGCCTGTCTGCTTGCGTGGGCCACGTCGACGATCATACCCAGCTCAAACATACGCTCGACGAGCGCCTCCCCCAGCTTCGTGAGGCGCAGCCAGTGACGCCAGTCATGGGAACCCGAAAGGGTGGAGCCGATGTTGTTCTCCCGGTAATGCATGAGCGTTACGAGGCGCACGCCCATGTTGAAGAGGGCCGTGACCCGTGCCCTGATCTCCGCCTTCACATCCAGTGCCGGTTCGGCGGCAGGGTCATAGTCGGGATCGTGCAACCCGTCAAACGTGGGCAGTCCCATCCCGAGCGGTGCCGCTCCCTCAACCGAAAGAACCGCGCCGGGCACAAAGCGGGAAAAGATCGTGGCGGAGGGGATGTCGGAGACTCGGCGCACGATCCTCAGTTTGCCCGCCCGTTCCATGGCCAAGACGCAGTTGAGCTGGGCCTTGAGGTCATCGAAATCGATGACAAAGGCGTTGCTCTGTAGTGGCAAGTCGCCTATAGCCGCGAAGGAGCTGCCGTTCAAGCCGAGGGCCGTTAACTTCGCCAGCGTGTTGTCGAGATCAACGTTCGTGAGGCTGGGGCAGAGCGGACTGCCGTCGGGGTTGAAGGCCATGCCGAGGTTGTCCGGATGGGCGTGCGCATCAAGGAGCTGACTCCCTATGGGCAACGTGGAGGGGCGAAGCCGGACAATGTTTTCGACAGCGCCGGCCGCACTCGCCCCAAACCCTACCGTCGCGACGGTACCCGCCAGAACTCCCAGGAACTGCCGTCTGCTCATTGAACCCATGGTGTCCTCCCGGTTTCTTTGCACATGCAGTGCAGGCACTCTGGAGACCGGTTAGCCTCAGTACAAACAAGAAATGCTCTCCGATCTCCTGTCATCCTTATATCAGTTCGACTTACGATGGTGCAAGGCATTTCTCGACCCCCAAATTTGACATTCTCCACAGCGTTTCGTACAGTTTACAGGTATCCTTAAAGACTGGGTACCCGTAACAAATCAAGGAGGTAAGATATTATGCTAAGAGAAAAGAAAGAAACGGTCCCGGAAGAAAAGGGAAGCCCAAAGGGTCTGGTGACACGCAGGAAATTTCTCATCGGCGCCGGTGCAGCCATGGCAGGAGCCCTGGTCGTAAACCAGATCGTGCCCGGCGAGGTCAAGGCCGTAACCCCACCGAAGAAATGGGACAGAGAGACAGACGTTCTCGTCATAGGTACGGGATTTGCCGGTCTTGCCGCGGCCATAGAGGCCTTTGACGGCGGAAGCAAGGTAATGGTTGTGGAAAAAACAGGCATTACGGGAGGCAACTCGGTCATTGCCAGCGGCGCCTACAATGCCGTTGATCCTGAGCGCCAGGCAAAACAAGGCATCAAAGACTCTGCCGATCTCCACTATCAGCAGACGCTGGAGGGAGGAGATTTTCGGGGTGATCCGGAGAAAATTAGATTTCTCGTCAACAATGCGCTGGATGGACTGAAGTGGCTGGAAAAATGCGGCGTTGAATTTGAGCCAACGGTTTATACCGTTATCGGGGCGCTCTGGCCGCGGAGCCACGACCCCGTTAAAAAAGGCCGGGGCGCCGCAATCGTGAGGGGCCTCAAGACACAGGTCGATAAGCGCAAGATCCCTATACTATTCGATGCGAAATTGACGGCCATCGTTCGCGAAAAAGTCCTTGACGGGCCGGTCATGGGTGCCGTCGTCAGCTACAGAGGCAAAGACCACTACATAAAGGCTACGAAGGCAGTGGTGCTGGCCACCGGTGGTTTTGGGGCCGATGTGACCATGCGGTCAAAATACGCGCCCCGTCTCGACAAGGACGTTCCTACGACCAATGTGCCCACGGCCACCGGCGAGGCGATCGTCTACGCGGAGAACGAAGGTGCCGACGTTATGGGCATGGACTTTATTCAGCTCCTCGTGGCATGCAACTATTTCACAAAACAATACGGTTCGCTAACAAACCTCGGTATTGACTCGGCCGTTTTTCTCAACACGTCAGGTATCCGGTTCGTGGCGGAAGACGCCCGCAGGGATGTGCTCGCCGAGGCCGTTCTCAAGCAGCCCAAAAAGGTGCTCCTCTGGGTTGCCGACGAGAAGTGCAAGAAAAGGTTTAACCCCGAGCTCACCGAGAAGATCATTCGTGACGGACTGGCTTTCAAGGCTGACACCTTGGAAGGATTGGCCAAGATACTGAAAGAAAAGTTTGACATGCCCGAAGCGAACTTTATGGCAACGATAAAGAAATATAACGAGATGGCGGCCAATGGCAAAGACGAGGGTTTCGGAAAGGCAGCGGAAAATCTGAAACCGATCGCACAACCCCCGTTCTACGCGAGCCCCACCCAGGCGGGCGTGCATCACACCATGGGCGGCCTGAGAACAAAGGGTACAACCGGCCAGGTGCTCGACAGAAGCGGCAAGATTATCCCAAGGCTCTATGCTGCAGGTGAAGTGACCGGCGGCGTGCACGGCGCAAACCGCTTGGGCGGCAACGCAACCACAGACTGCATAGTCTTCGGAAGGGCTGTGGGTATCAATGCCGCGAAAGAAAAACCCTGGGCGTAGACGTATTGGCCCCGCCGGACTCTTGACCCCGACGGGGCACCCCCCTTCCACCTAATGGATCCCCTATCCCCCTCGCCCCGCCTCCGTCCGCAACCCAGCACGAGATAAGGCTTATCCCGTAGCAAGCTGTCAGGAATCATTCAGATTGACAGTCGGGTCCCGTTAGGAATATAGTCTATAAAGGGCGGGAACCGAATCATGCACATCGTCATCCAGTAAGATGAGCTGAGCAGCGCAAACGATCGAGCGGAAGGGGACACAAATCCTAAAGCCGATAGCAACCTGTTTTCAAAGCGCCCGCCCATGGACAAATACATACCCATAAGGAGCAAAGTATGAAAAGAAATGTCGTTTGTTTAGCAGTGGCCTTGTTTTTGATCGCCCTCCTGGCGGGCTGTTCCAGCGATAAAGGACCGGCTGAATCGGCCATTAAGGCTGCCGAGGAAGCATTTAACGCATCCAAAGCTGAAGCCGTAAAATATATACCCGATGAGGTAAAGTCGCTGGAAGGCGCCCTCGCAGCCGTTAAGGACAAATTCGCCAAGGGCGACTACAAGGCTGCAATCCCTGAAGCACAATCGATTGGCGAGAAGTCAAAGGGCCTGGCGGATAGGGCAAAAACAAAGAAAGAAGAGCTCACCCAGAGCTGGACGGATCTCAGCCAAGCAGTCCCTAAGATGGTAGAAGCCGCCCAGAGCCGGATTGATGCGCTGTCCAAGGCCAAGAAGCTCCCTGCCAATATGACGCCCGAGAAGATTTCCGAGGCCAACTCAGGCCTCGTTGCCGCCAGGGAGGAATGGGCCAAGGCCCTTGAAAGTTTCAAGACAGGCAACCTCGCCGAGGCCGTGGCTATGGCGAATTCGGTTAAAGGAAAGGCTGAAGCGGCCACCGAAATCCTTGGCGCCCCTGCCCAAGCGCTCGAAAAGGAGGCTCAGGAGAAGGCCGTCCCCGAAAAGGCACCGCAGGAAAAGGTGGCCCGGGAGAAAGCGACAGCCCATAGGGCGCCGGCTGCCAAAAAGGCTGCTGCGCAGAAGAAACGGGCGAAGCAGGCACAAATAAAGGCCGCCGGCTTTGTCGGGACCGTGACAATGGTTGCCCCAGGTGCAGTAGCCGTGAAGGGCCAGAAGGATCAGGTAACGTTTGATGCGCGCCACCCCCAGCTTAAGGGCTATAAATCCATCCGTGACGTAACCGTCGGAGACACGGTCGCCGCGCAGTATACCAAGAACGGCCTCATGCTTACAAAGCTTGGGGGACCGGCCAAGGCAAAGATGACAACACCGAAGAAGGCAAAGAAAGGTGCGCCGGTCCGGGCAAAGTAACCCGGCCCCGGCGATACCGATCGGAGCCGGGCAGGCTCGCTCTCCCCGGCTCCGATCCCTCGCACCCTGCAGCTTACTGCCCTTGAAGCCTTTCATGGTAACCCATATATTTGCCCAAGCGCACTGACGTCATGCACACTCTCTGGATTGTCATAACTGTCCTCATCATGGCCGCCGGCTTTGTCGGAACCCTACTCCCTTTTCTTCCGGGAATTCCTCTAATCTATGCGGGTTATATCTTCTACGGGTTGGTTACGGGTTGGCAAAGCTACGGCGTCGGGGCCGTTATAGCCTGGGGTCTCGTCGTCGCTGCCGTTGCGCTTCTCGACTTCTATGCGGGCTCTATTGGGGCCAAGAAATACGGAGCCTCCGGGTATGCCGTGTGGGGGTCGATAGTGGGCGGGATAGTGGGATCGCTTGTTGCGGGACTACCGGGGCTCATTGTCGGACCCTTCATCGGCGCAACGGTTGGAGAGCTTGTGGCCGGCAAAGGTTTGAGGGAGGCCGTCCGGTCAGGCTGGGGAACAATACTGGGACTCATTGCCGGTAACTTCGTCAAGGTTACCGTGGCCGTCGCGATGATCGGCACCTTCTTCTGGTGGGTTCTGTAGGGCCCCCGGTCACGCGCCCGGCCACTGGGCCGGCAACCGGCTTCGTCCATCCGCCCTAAACGTTTAAGGACATATGCTTCTCAAATCTTCGCACGTGCGCCTCCAAAGTCCTCACCGCTTTGCTTAGGCGCAGGGCGTCCTCCTTCAGTTCCCCGTCCCCAGCAGACTTGGTGATGCGCCGGGCAAACCCGGCTATGATGGCGATGCTGTTACGGAAGTTGTGGGCCGTTTCCATGAGAATGGACTCCTGCCTGTTGCATGTCGCCATTAACTGCTGAACAAGATCCGTTCGTTCAAAGATGGCGCTGATAAGATGCCCGATAACCTGAAGGTATTCGAAGTCCTCGGACGAGATTGGGGCACCCTCCTGACCCGAATCAACGATCAGCGCCCCCACTTTTTTCCTTTCGTTGGTAAGGGGGTCCACGTAGCCCAGCGGGATCACCGCCTTTACGGTAATCGGGTCGCTCAACGTATGCGTAAAGCTCTCTGCCTGTGATCGATTCTCAATATTGACGGGCTTGCCTTTGTTGACAGCGTCCCAGACTACGCTCTTCCTATGAATCGTAACGCCGTCGATGGGACAACTGTGATGGCCTGCGCAAAACCGGAGCCTTAGGTCATCGCCCTCCAGGAGGGCACAGCGCGCCCTCTTGCCGATTCTTTCGCAAAGCTGCATGAGCACCGTCTCAACGGCCTTTTCCGGAACAAGGCTGAAGCGGAGGAGACGGGCCACATCCAGAATTTCCCGAAAGGGACCAGCCCCACCCTGTCTGTTTCGCTGTTCCATGCCCCCGTCTCTCATTTCCTGATGGCACACCCTATGCTGCCTATGGTAACACTCCTACATAGAACGCGCAAGCGAAGATCGCTAAGCTCCGTATCATCGCCCTCAACGGTACAACCCCATGAAGGGTCACCAGACTCACATTTCCCCTCCTTGACAAGGCCAAAAATTCACTGCTACTATAGAAACTTAGGCCGCGGGGACAAGTTGGGGTTTGGACACACCAAGCAAGAATGAAAGGGATTGATTTGAGGAGCGGTATCGGTTCCCTCATGTTGGCCTTTTTTACGGAACGCCCGACAGGGATACGTCACGACCCGAACGGGGCAATTAAACAGACGTTAAAAGGAATCCGTCTCATCGAACCGCCTTAGGGACCACTGGCGAAGAGGATAATGGGATGGGGTGTGCCTTTTTTGAAAGACATAAGGAGGCGACAGATGAGCTCAAGGAAGCAAATCATCACCCTGTCATCGGCGCTTTTGTGTTTGTTCGTTGTGTTTGGTTCACCGGCCGCACTGGCTCAGGTTGTACCGATCGGCACAGTGAACGGGGTTGTCCTTGATACTGATGACGGCACCACCCACCGATCATCGTACGCACCCCCAAGCGGCAATAGCGCCGGGACGACGGTTGCCACCGTGCAGGGCGTAGTCTACGAGAAGACATTGCAGGCCATAAGTAATTCCGTCAACACGTACAAAGGTTTTTTTATGCAGAACACAGCCACAACGGCAGATGGTGACCCAAACACCTCCGACGGCCTCTTCGTCTTCATGGGTACCGCCAGTACCGTTGCCTGTCCGACCTGCCCGGGTGGCCGGTATACACCCGCAGTAGGGGATGAAGTCGTTATCTCAGGCCGCGTGTCAGAGTACTATTACATGACCGAACTAAGCGCCTCGTTGACCGTTCTGTCTGTTGTGCGCAGCGGCGTGGTCATTGACGCTGAGCTGCCTCCGGTCGCGGCAAACCCCCCTGTAGATCTGGCTGATGCAAACCGATACTGGGAGCGGCTTCAGGGGATGCTGGTCCAGGTCCCGCAGAACAGCGTGGTCCTCGGTGGCCGTAACGTGTTTAGCCCTCCTGACGCCGAAATCTGGGTCGCACGCCCGGACAGCACTATCGCGGAGCGACCCAACCCTTACGAGCGTCGGGCCTTCCGCGACGCCCATCCGCTCGACGACAATTATGAACCGACCAACTGGGACGGTAATGGCTACCGCATCCTGCTGGGAAGCCTGGGGATCAAGGGAGCGACGGACAACGCCCAGGCGCTGATCGATCCGGCCCGGACCTTCGATACCGTGGCCAACGCACCGGCCGGCGGTGTTAACTACACCTACAGCAAGTACCGGATTGAGATCACCGCGCAGCCCAACGTGAGCCCCGGCATCGACGCCGCGGGGAACAACCCCCCGCAAGCATTTGACCGAAGCCACTATTTCAGCATCGCGGACTATAACCTGGAAACGTTATACGACTACCGCGACAACCCATTCTCCGGGTGTGACTTCCCCGGCAACCCCGGTTGTCCCCTGGTTCCCCCGTTCCTTTATGCGGTCTGGCCGCCCTTCGATTACGTTCCTGCAAGCGATGCCGCCTACCAGGCCCGGCTTGCCGATATAGCGACACAGATTGTCGGCGATCTGCACAACCCGGACATTCTCATGGTGCAAGAGGTTGAAAACCAGGACATTTGCATTGTCACGGGCGGCGCGCTTGTCTGTGGAGCAACCGACAACGCCGACGGCAAGCCTGACGCGCTGCAGGAGCTGGCGCTCAAGATTGCGTCGCTTGGTGGTCCGACCTACGACGCCGCCTTTGATCGCGACAGCGCCGACCTGCGCGGCATCACCCCTGCCTTTCTGTACCGCACTGACCGCGTGCAACTCCTTGGCGCCATCGGTGACCCCGTCCTGGGGGGCAGCCCCAGTATCGATGGCTATACGGCCGTGCCCTACAACAGCAACGTTACCAACCCGAAAAGCCTTAACGCCTTGCTGCCCGTCGGGATACCTCCGTGCGACACCACGTGGGTTTTTCCGCGTGCCCCCAGTATCGCTCTCTTCCGCATTTACAGAACAAGTGTTGGCCAGGGTGCCTATAATGACGTCTATGTCATCAACAACCACTTCAGGAGCGGCCCCGATACCTGCGTCGAGCACCGCACAGAGCAAGCCGGGTACAACGCGGCGCTTGTTGCCTTTCTCCAGGCGGCGAAGCCGTACGCACGCATCGTTCTCGGCGGCGACCTGAACATCTACCCCCGCCCCGACAATACCGCCTATGGTGCAAGCGATCAGCTGGCGTCGCTCTATGATCCGGCCCTGGACCTTAAGAACCTGTGGGAAGTCCTGGCGGAGGAAGCACCGGAATCCGCATACAGCACCGCCTACTTGGGTATGGCGCAGACAATCGATCACATGTTTGTGAACCAGCCGTTGCTCGAAGACCTCTCTGAGTTCCGTATCGCCCATGTCAACAGTGACTTTCCGGAGGACTATGGAAGCGACGCTGCACGGGGCACGGGCACCCACGACCCGAATGTGGCCGTCTTCAAATTTGGCGCTGAGGCCTCCCTCTTCGAAGACTGCTACATGAGCGGCGGCGGCGCACTGTGGGGACCCTTTGTGCCTCCCCTTCCGCCGGGGAAGACGGTCCTCGTGAACTATAGCATCCTCCTTTCCTGCCCCAACGTGACCAACCACACGAGGGCACTGTCTGTTCCAATGCTCATGCCCCGGGAAACCAACCTGCTGACCGTTTCTTGGGGCAGCTCCAACAGGTTTGCCATGAAAGGTGTGCCCGTTATCACATGCGGCACAGAGCTTTTCCCGTACTTTACGTCTATCAGAGGTCACGGCGAAGGCACGTGGAACTGGATGCCGGGGTACTGGGTTGAATTTGAGTTTTGGGACAACTTCTTAACGGGCAACAGAGATACGGCATCCATCAAAATTGGCCGAAAGGCTCCTTATGCGGTCATGCTCGATGCGCAAGAGGCAGCCATCACAACGGGCGGCAGTGCAGCCCATTGCCCGGCCATGACGTCAAACTGAGGGATTCCGGACCACAGGTGCCCAAGAATGTGGCAGGGGAGACTCCGGTCTCCCCTGATTCTTTCATTGCACTGTAGTTATCTTAAGTTGATTAAAACGATGCTGATGTGAACACGTCATTGACAGACGGCGTCATCAAGCCAATGGGATGCCTGCACGCTCGACCATGATGTCAAACCCACGTCCCTAATGAATTGGCGCTTTCGCCTAAAGTCTTTCGGGGGAAAAAGAGCGTCCCCAGGGGGATTCGAAGCGCCTTTATTGCTCGCAACGTCACGAAATAATTAGAACCAAAATCCCGATTGAAGAGAAAAAGAAGAGAGCCGTCATGATCGGCATGACTGTGCGCACCAACTGAATAACCATGGAAGGAGCGAGCGTATGAACATTCAGGTGACGAAGGTAAAGAATGGGGCCGAAATCTGCCTTACCACGGATAGTCCGGCAAGCCGTTACGGTATACCGGTGTTACGGATCACAGGGAACTTTACTATGACGGCAGACTTTGGCCCGGCCGATTTAGTTGGTACTCCGGAGGAGAACTTCACGCCGGACCCTGCGGCTGAAATTGTGTATGCTTGGGCAGTAAAGCCGGGACGGAAGAGAGAAGAGTTGAAGGCTGCGAGATTGTTTCTGAGGCAGTGGCCTGAAGGTCCTCAGCTCCCGGAGGGGCTGAAGGCATGACAGAAGATCGCAGCTCTTCTGTACGGCTCAGGAGTGACAACGGATGTCATGCCTTTCCACTCGAACGGCCCCGCAACTTCCTGGTGGCGGATCGGATGATCCAGGTGGCAAAAATGACGCCGAGGGTAATTAGGATTTCATACGCCATGGGCGAAGTATAGCATGGCTGATCAGAAAGCCCATATCATTCCCGACGCCGTCGTTATCCTGGCAGCGGTCGTCCCGGCCTCGGGAAGGGTCTACTCGTTAAAACGACGTGCTCACCTGCGGAGAGATGTTCGGGAATGAATTTACGGAGCGCTGCGGGGCCTGCCAGTTCTACGGCCCTCCCACTTATCCATGAACCAGTTGCCGCCCAAGATCAGGCCGATGCCGATAGCAATGGCCTGCAATCCCATGGCCGGAATGATGACGAAGATGCAGAAGGCAAGAACCGTTAAGTAGAACGGTATGACAAAAAAGATCGCCCAGACGAGAGACATACTGGAAGGATAGCACCGACAATGACCGATAGCAAGATCATCCTGAAGCAGCCATTGTAGGAACCGCAGTATTTCCGGGGACGGGCGCAGGCACTATCAGAAAGAAGCGGTCAAGGTGCAACTTTAAGGACGAAGGAGGATAGATCATGTTCACAATCCAAGTTCAGGGCTTAAAGGAGGCGATATCAAAGCTGAACGACCTCGAAAAACGCCAGTTGCCTTTTGCGTTGGCGAAATCCCTGACGATGACGGCGAAGAATGTCCAGGAAGAGGTCGTGAAAGCCCTTCCCGGAAAGTTCACCTTGAGAACGACATGGTGGCAGCCCGGCAACAGGTACGGGTTCAACATACGCGCGGCCACAAAAACAAGCCTCCAAGCCGAGGTGTTCACTCGCGCGCCCTGGATGAGCTTGCAGGAGGCAGGGGGCACAAAAAAACCGCTGAAAAAATACCTCTCAATCCCAACGGACAATGTGAGACGGACTAAAAAACAGCTTATAGCGCCATCTCAAAAGCCCCAGGCGCTCAAGAGATCATTCTTCATCAAGACAACGACAGGTCAGCTTGTCCTGTTTGCAAGGAAGAACAAGAAAACCATCGCGCCGATGTACGCCATGGAACAGAAGGCCGAGATCAAACCGGTCCTTCAATTTGTGATTACTGCGAGAAAGATTGTTGCCGAAAGGTGGTCAACCAACTTCTCGCGAGCTCTTGATGAGGCCATGAAAACAGCCCGGTGAAAAATCTATGGACAGCTCGCGAAGCATTACAGAGGTGAACGCAGACAAGGAGGAACAGCAATGCATATTCTCGTGACGAAGGACCGATCAGGCCGTACGGTTTATCTCACAACAAATTCGCCCGCAAGCCATTACGGCCTGCCTGTGCTTCAAATAACATCCGAGGATGTAGCCGGGGATTTCGGCCCCAGCGATATGGTGGGCCATCTCGAAAGGCCGGATACCATCGTGACGGCTGCCGGCGTCGTGGCAGGCTGGGCTATGCAGCCGGAGCGAACCTCGACGGAGATCAAGGCGGCCCGGGCATTCCTTTCTCAGTGGCCGGAAGGCCCTCAGATCGAGAGGTGAAGGTATGGAAAAAGAGTTCATGCGACACGCCACACCCATCAACGAAGCGCTTCAAGGGGCCTTCCGTTCTCAAAGCGGCTCAAACCAATGCGCAGCGCGGACGATCTTAATTCTATGGGACGGTGAAAGTATCGACCTATCCGTTACCGGCTGCGGCAATATCGTGGAAGCTGTCGGCATGCTCGAATTAGCGAAAGCTCAACTGCTCACCCATAGGGACGAGGATCGTATAGTGGAACCACCCGCCGCCGGTGCAGGCGAGCCGATCTTATCGACAGCCGAGGGCAGCGAGAGCTTAACACAAACACCCGATAAATGAGACTTACCCTCTCCGATCTCCGCAAGGCAACCGTAGACGTGGGCACCCTGGCCGAGCTCCTCGGCCGGACGCCTCGGCGGGTCCAGCAGTTGGCCGATGAAGGTATTATCGAGAAGGCCGACCACGGTGAGTATAATCTTCTCTTCCAGGGGCCCGGGGGAAATGGGAGCAGCCAAGGCGTCAAGGACGTTGCACGGGGTGAATACAAACTGGCTGGAAGTATCAGGAACTTCGTCGAGTACCTCAAGAAGGGTGATGATGGGCAAGAAACATCGAACCTTGCCAGTGAGCGTGCACGCCTGACAAAGCACCAGGCCGATATGGCGGAAATGGAGTCGAAAGAGAAAGAAGGCGCACTGATAAACGTGGAGACGGCGATGCGGATGTGGGGCGAGAGGATCGCCGGCGCACGCTCAAATCTCCTGGCGATTCCTACGAAAGCATCGCCCGTTGTCCTGGCCTGCAAAACGATGGTTGAGGCCAAGGAGACCCTGCAGCGCTATATATGGGAGGTATTGGAAGACCTTGCCAAACCGGTTGAACTACGCAGCGCAAAAAAGAAAGTGCCTCGCCGCCCTCAACGAGATCTGGAAGTCGTTCAAGCCGCCGTCGACGATGACGGTGAGCGAGTGGGCTGATACCTTTCGGGTATTGTCTCCGGAATCGTCGGCTGAGCCGGGGAAGTTCTACACTGACAGGGCGCCGTTCCAGCGGGGGATCATGGACGCATTATCGGACCCCCTCATCGAGACAGTCGTTCTCATGACGTCAAGCCAGATCGGGAAGACAGAGATCCTCAACAATGCTGTGGGGTATTACATCGACCAGGATCCGGCGCCTATCCTCGTTGTGCAGCCAACGCTTGAAATGGGCATGGCCTGGAGCAAGGATCGCCTCGCCCCCA
>CAZYVU010000014.1:26227-75153 GCA_964651435.1 uncultured Pseudomonadota bacterium | reverse complement strand
GAGTCCTTCTGGTAGATGAGCGCCGCATCGTTGAGCTTATACTTCTCCATGGCGTCGTAGAGGGACTGGTAGTCGTCGGAGGCTATGGGGTAGATGGAGGAGAAGACGACGGGCTTTACCTCCTTAAAGCCGGGAAGCGGCTCAGGGGCAGGGTTCGTGTCGAGGGTAATCGTGTCGCCGATCCTCGTGTCGCTCACCGTCTTGATGCCGGCGATGATGTATCCCACCGTTCCGGCCGTCAGCTCCTTTCGCGGCTCCCTGGCGAGGCGGAAGATGCCCACCTCTTCCACCTTGTGCGTCGACCCCATGGCCATGAGCCGGATCATGTCACCGGGCTTGACGGCCCCGTCGACAATGCGGCAACTGATGATGGTGCCACGGAAGGGGTCGTACTGGGCATCAAAGATGAGGGCCGAAAGGGGCTTGGCGGGATCTCCCTTGGGGGGCGGGATGCGCTCGACGATGGCCTCGAAGATGGCCTCGACGCCCGTGCCTTCTTTGGCGGAACAGAGCAGCGCCGAATCTCCGTCGAGGCCCAGCTCCTTTTCGATCTCCTCCCGCGCCTTATCGATGTCCGCCGAGGGGAGGTCGATCTTGTTGATGACGGGTATGATGGTGAGATCGTGCTCCATGGCTGCGTAGAGATTGGCAAGGGTCTGGGCCTCCACACCCTGCGATGCATCGACGAGGAGGAGGACGCCCTCGCAGGACGCCAGGGCCCGTGAGACCTCGTAGGAAAAGTCGACGTGACCCGGCGTGTCGATGAGGTTGAGCTGGTACTCGACTCCGTCCGCCCCTTTGTAGGGCAGGTTGACGGTCTGGCTCTTGATGGTGATGCCGCGCTCCCGCTCGATGTCCATGGTGTCGAGGATCTGATCCCTGAACTGCCGGTCGTCAACGAGGTGGGTGTACTGGATCAGCCTGTCGGCGAGCGTCGATTTGCCGTGGTCGATGTGGGCGATGATGCTGAAGTTTCGTATCTCTTTCATGGTCTGCCCATTTATTTACCTTATTATGGACAGAACATAAATAGTTTTAAACTGCACCCGCTATTTGTTTTCCACCATTTCCCAGATGCCGCAGGGGCAAACACCGGCGCAGAACCCGCAGCCGATGCAGAGGCTGCCGTCAACGACGTACTCCCAGGAACCGTCGGGATGGCCCTCTCGCGAGATGGCACCATAGAAGCACGCCGTCTCACACATGTGACAGTCTCTGCAGGCGGCACAGGAAAGGCACCTGTTGGCCTCCGTTTCCACTGTCGTGGGGAATGACTGGCAACCCTCGTAAAAGGCCGTCTTTATGCGGCTTGCGGGAACGAGCGGTCTCGGGGCCGGACGATAGTAGGATTGGCCCGAAAGCAGAGCGTGGACGGCCTCAGCGGCCTTCCGGCCGTGGCCGATGGCGTGCGTTACCAGCCCGGGGCCGACGACGTCGCCAATGGCAAAGACCTTGGGGTCTGACGTGTGGCCCGCCTCGTCTGCGACGATCCAACCGTTTTCGCCCGTGTGCACGGAGGGCGGCAGGAAGCCCGCATCGGGCACGTCACCCACGCTTACAAAGACACGGTCGACGTCAAGGGCGCTGCCGTCCGTAAAAAAGATCTTCTTCTCCTTCTTCGAGTAGCGTTCCACAAACCGTGGCCAGAGAATAACGGTGCCCAGCGATTGCGCAATGGACAGTTCCTTACCGAAGGCCGCGGGCTTCTGAATATCGACAGCCGTCACCTCCGCCGCCCCGAGCCTGAATGCTTGTGCGGCCACATCCATGCCTACGTTTCCGGCGCCGATGATGACAATCCTTTTGCCCTTCATGGATGGCGCCTTGCCCGTGTTGGCCCTCTTGAGAAAATCGTAGGCCGTTGCCATGTCGTCAGCCCCCGGTGCGGCGAGCCTGCGCGTCCGGTGTGCGCCGCTGGCCACGACGACGGCATCGTGGGACCGGTAAAGGGCCTCGAATCCGTCGCGGTCTATCGGCCGGCCCCTATGGATTGCAATTCCCACCTCTTCAAAGCGTTTCAGCTCCCGCTGCAGGACCTTCTGCGGCAAGCGGTCCCTTGGTATGAAATACTCCAGCTTTCCGCCGATCTTCTCCTCGGCCTCGTAGAGGTCTACGGCGTGACCCTTCAGGGCAAGCTGCCAGGAAGCGGAGAGACCTCCGGGGCCGCCGCCTATGACGGCCACCTTTCTGCCCGTCTTTGGCTCCGGGGCGGGCGTAGCCGCGTTGAGGCTCGCCCTTCCCAGCTCCTCGGTGCTCAACGGACGGTCGACCCGTGCCCTCGTGCACCCCTCCATGCAGAGGTGAGCGCAGACCTCGCCGCATACCGTCGCGGGCAGGGGGCTGAATTGGAGCACCAACTCCAGCGCTTCAGCAATCCTTCCGGTACGAATCAACTGAGTTCTCTTCCAGGTGGGGATACCGCTGGGGCAGGCGTACTCGCACGGCGGGGCGTATTTTCCGTTGTTCCACGCCGGCACGAATCGCCTGTCCTGCCCCGTCGTAACATAGGGCAGAACGGTCATTTCGTGGTTGATGTAGTCTGCAAAAAGTCCGCCCCTCCCCACCTCTCGCTCCCACGAAGTCTCGCGGAATCTCGAAAGGGCCCCGGAGAGGGGCCTACGCTGGGCCCGTTCCTGCGCAGTGTAGGGGATGAGCTTTCGCCACCGGCCCGGGTCCGCCGTAAGCTCGTCGTAATAGTCCCGGCGGTCTATCGCGTCAAGATAGGGACCCATGTTGCTGCTTAGCCATGCCCAGTCTTGCTGCGTCAGCTCCAGCAGCTTGACGTCCCCTTCACTGTAGTTCTCTATTGTGCCGCGAAAGTAGACGATGCCGCCCACCATGCCCACGCAAGGCCTGTAGCCGAGCACGCTGTTCCGGCTCCGGGGGTTTACGCCGCAGACAACGGCGATGCCGCCGGCCTTGAACTCGGCAAAGGCGTCGCCCACATCGCGGAAGTACCACGATTGGGGCGGGGCAAACTTGGGGTTGTGTTTTGTCATCGTGTCGCAGCGCGCTCCGCCGGAGCCCTGCACGTAAAGCCTGCCCTGGGCGGCGGCGTTGTGGGCCCCGTTCGTCACATCGCCTAATACGGTGATGTCTGCTCCGCAGTTGAGCCATCCCACATCGTCAGAGGCGCTCCCCAGCACGGTTATGGTCGTGCCGAAGACCCCCATGCCACCCAGCCTCTGGCCCACAGGGCCCTCCACTGTGAGCACCACGGGCTCTCCCACGCCCCAGAGTCTGCCGCCGATGCCGTGCTGGCCGTCGGCGATGATGTGCAGCTTCGTGAAGCCGCTCCGGATGGCCTCGCGGATTTCGTCGTCCAGTATCCTCGAGTCGACCCTCGCTGCGCCCCTATTTCCTTCTATAACCTTCGACATCGCTCTTTCCTATTCAAGCATCAGCTATCTATTTCCTGTATTCCACGTCGGTATCCCATTTCCCATTTCCCATCTCCTAACACACATAGCCTATCTGCAACCGTTCTGCAATGCCGGGGTCGTCGGCGCAGATGGCGTCGGACATGCCTATGGGAAGCTCGGTGCTCCTGCCCAGAGGCGCAAGAACCTTCTTCAGCTCCACGTCCAGGGCCTTGAAGACCTCCACCGTTCGCTCGGCCACCTTGTCCGGGTCGAGGCGGCGGTACAGCTTCGGATCTTGCGTGGTGATCCCCCGGGGACACTTTCCCAGGTTGCAGACGTTGCAGCGGTTCTGCTCGTCGCCCAAGCACCCAGCGGCGGCCTGCATCATGTACTTTCCGATGGAAACGGCCGAAGCGCCGAGCATGAAAAGGGCTGCGGCGTTGGCGGCCAGGTTCCCTTTTTTGCCCACGCCTCCGGCGGCAATGAGGGGTAGCTCGTTCTGCCTGCCCTGCCGTACCAGGTCAAGGTAGCAGTCCCTGATGTTTGAGGCTATTGGGTGGCCCATTTTGTCCATCGATACGTTGTATGCGGCGCCCGTTCCTCCGTCCTCACCGTCGATGGAAAGGCCCCCGGCATAGCGGTTCCGGACGAGATTGTTGAGGACGGCCTTGGCCGTTCTTGTGCCTGAGATTTTAGGAAAAACAGGGACCCGAAAGCCCCAGGCCATGGCCATAGACTGGATCATCTTACCCACCGACTCCTCTATGGAGTATTTTGTCTGGTGGGTTGGGGGAGAGGGCAGATCGACACCCTGGGGGACCCCGCGAATCTCCGAGATAAGCTTCAGCACCTTGTCCGCCATAAGGAGTCCACCGTCGCCCGGCTTGGCGCCCTGGCCGTATTTGATCTCTATGGCGCAGGGGTCCTCGACCATTTGCGAGACGGCCCGTATAATCTCGTCCCAGCCGAAATACCCCGAGGCGATCTGAAGGATGAAGTACTTTATGAATCTCGATTTGAGCAGCCTTGGGGGCATGCCTCCCTCGCCGGAACACATGACGACAGGCATCTTCTCTACCTCGTTCAGATAGGTGACGCCCATGGCCAATCCTTCCCACATGGTCGGCGAGAGGGCGCCGATGGACATGCTTCCGATCATGACGGGGTAGATTTCTCTCACCGGCGGCACAAAAATGTCTGAGAAGCGGTCGACCTCAAGCCTGCCGTTCTCGACTTTCAGGGGAAGCTGGTCGGGGGCCAGAATCCTTCCAAGGTACGTGCGGATGCGAAACTCGTGCCGGCCCGCGTCAAGAGCAGGATCGGTGAGCATGGATATACGGGTGAACTTGAGCCGGTCGAGGGTTGATGCCTTTGCATCGTTTCTCCTCCCGCCCCGACGGTATGGGTAGCCGCCCGCATTCTTGTGAAAGAGAAGCTTGTGGTTGGGGTTCGGCTCTGGTTCGATGGCATCGTTGGGGCAAACGAGGCTGCAGGCGGCACAGCCTGTGCAGTAGCGGTCTATGTCTACGGCCTGTGTAATGCCCGTGACGATTTTCCTCACAAGCCTGGGCTCCGGAGTGAAACCATCGGAGCTTACCTCCCGCTTCAGCACCACGGTGGGTTCGATGGCGAGGGTAGGGCATACGGCCGTGCATCGGCCGCAGCGCTTGCATCGGTCTTCACGCCACCTGACGATGAAGGGCAGGTCCTTCAGGGTCAGTTCGTTATTGTGGTCCAACCTTGTAGCTGGTTCCATACCCTCACCTCCTCTGCGCCTGGCGAAACCACAACCATTTCGTATTTCATGGGAAAGATGTCCCGGGCCTTGTCGCGGCGCGGGATGATGCTATCTAAGCCGCATTCCTCCGAAACGAGAACCATCTTGCCCTTTACGCCGCCCACAGCGCCGGGCCTGAGTTTTTTCGAATCGTGGAGCAGGAAGCAGGTGCCGTCGGGGGTGCAGCCGATGACCATGTTGGGGCCATCGATGGAAAGCGGCCTCAGGGAGGCCTTCAGAAAGAGGAGCACCTCGCTGTCGGGCCGGCGATTGATGTCCGGACCATCGAGCGGCGTGACGATATCCTTGTAATAATGGAGCGGAAATCCCAGTTGTCGAACTGTGTAGTGGAGAATATGGGTGAAGGTCTCGCTGTCGCTGTTGTAACCGACATACCCTGGAAATCCCCTTCCCATGAGGTATTCCCGTATAGGGACAAATGCCGTGTTCTCACCGTTCGTCATAGACGCAAAACCCTGGATGAAGAAGGGGTGGCAGGCATAGAGGTTGATGTCATAGTTGGTGTTCTGTCGTCCTTGGGCAAAGATTATCCTGGCCTTGAGGCGCAGATCCCTCATGCCGAAAAACTCTGCTATCTCCATAGGTTCCCCGACCTCCTTGATAGTCATGGTGTCGGGATAGAAGGAGAAGGCGTAGACCGACCCTCGCGGTTCTCCGATGCGCCGCAGGGAGAGGCGTGTCTTTAGGAGAAGGTCCTCCTTTTCGCTCATGGGCCGTTCCCGGTAGCTGTCCGGATAGTCATAGACCCTGGCAAAATAGTGGTCTCTTTTCTTGATGCTCTTCTGGGGCCGTATGTTGGGGCGCCATTCGTGCTTTAGCCTGAAGCCCTCTCCGGACATATGCTGATCAAGAATGCTTAAACCTTCATTGGAGCATATTCCCGACAGCATGGGGTATTCCTTCAGCTCCTCGAACTCCCCCCCGAGGTTTCTGAGAATGAGTCCCATGCCGGAACCGTCGTGCCCTTCCCGCATGGTCTCCAGGGCCTGAACATTCTCCATGGGGCTAAAGTACTCGTTGGACGTAATGGCCACAAGACGGCACATAGATCACCTCAAAAAAGCGTTTCGCATCATCCGGCTCACGTGAATCACCTTAGCCATGTGAGGCCAGGAGTTTCAATCCTCCCAGCTCCTCCCTCTGCCACCAGGCGATAGGGTGTTTCGCCTTCCTCGCCTTCTCATCTTCAACGAACATGGATATCACCCGCCTGATCCTGACCGACGATTCTATGATCCGCCTGAAGTTGTCCAGCACCTGGTTGCCCTGGCGCCGAAAGACCCCTGCGCCCTCAACCGTCTGTCTCATCACCTCGTCGGTGTCGAGCCGTCCCCGCTCCATCTTCACCCATCGTCGCACCATTTCCGGTGTGGCCTCGATGTGAAACTGGAGTCCGTACGCGTTTGCTCCCACCTTGAACGCCTGATTCGGGCAGGCCTCTCCTGTTGCCAGCAGCCTTCCTCCGTCGGGAATGCCGAACGTATCGTGATGCCACTGAAAAACTTTAAGGTGCTGGGGAAGGTCAGAGAAAAGACGGTCGCTTCGTCCCTCTCCCGTAATCTCAACGGGCGCCCAGCCAAGCTCTGCTACGGGCGCTCCGAAAACTTTTGCACCGCATGCCTTGGCAAGTATCTGGGACCCGAGGCATATGCCGAGAAAGGGTATTTCTTCTATGATGAGTCGTGTCACAAAGCGGTCTTCGTCCGCCAGGAAGGGAAATTGATCCTCTTCATAGACATTCATGGGTCCGCCGAGAGAGACGACGGCGGCAATCTCGTCAAGGACGCCGGGAAACGGGCCGTTCAGGCTTGCGTCGATAATCTGTACCGGCCATCCTTGCGCCGAAAAGAACTCCTCAATGGTCCCCGGTCCCTCGTCGCCGCTGTGTTGAATAATGATGATCTTTCTGTCCATACTCAGTCGATCCTTTCTGCCTATCCTCTGTGCTGCCGATGTATCCCGCAGGCGCCCTGGTTTCTGCAATTCGGCCTTGCTTTCCCTGTCCTCGGGTGGAGGCACCGGTGTTTGGCGGTTGATGGGCCTCAAGGATCCCTCGGGTACTCTGACAGGGGTTCCATGAACAGCGCTGTTCCTTTTGCTATGTGGGGTCCCTCGAGATTCGCCGAGGGGCAGACAGACACGACAGTGTGCAAGCCTGGGATGTGGAACTATACAAGTAAAAACTATCCTGTCGGTGTAAACCGCCGGGCCGGCGGAAACAGTCATGTCCTGAAAGCCCCACATCCCGCACCCGTTATCCTATGGCTTCGCCGCCACGCTCCTCTGTCCGTATGCGAATACACTCGACGAGATCAAGGACAAATATCTTGCCGTCACCGATATTGCCCGTCTGTGCGCCCTTGATAATGGCGTTGATGGTAGGCTCGACGAACCCCTCGTTGACGGCAATCTCGAGCCGTATCTTTCTGAGCAGGTTGCCCATCTCCTTCGTGCCCCTGTAAACCTCCGCAACGCCCATTTGGCGGCCGTGCCCCAAGACTTCGTTGACCGTCATGAGATTGACTTCCGCCTTGTACAGCTCCTGTTTTACCGCCTCCAGACGATCCGGTTTTATGATTGCTATGATCAGTTTCATGTATTCCTCCTCCTACTCTATGACCGTGTAGGCGTTTTCGTGATGTTGGGTAAGATCGAGTCCCAGGATCTCGTCCCGCTCCGTCACCCGTATCTTCATCGTCACATCGATGATCTTGTAGAGGACAAAGCTGACGGCAAAGCTGTAGGCGGCAGTGGCCGCCACAGCGGCAAGCTGAATGAGGAACAGCTTGGGGTTGCCGAAGAAGAGTCCGTCCGCCCCGGCGGGGTTGACCGCCTTCGAAGCGAAGAGGCCCGTTGCGAGAGCGCCCCAAATGCCGCCGACGCAGTGGACGCCGAATACGTCGAGGGCGTCGTCATAGCCGAACTTAGGCTTCAGGACGGTGACGGCGACGTAGCAGAAAACAGAGACCGAGGCGCCTATGGCAAGTGCCGACAGGGCGCTCACAAATCCCGCGGCGGGCGTTATGGCCACGAGGCCCGCGACGGCGCCCGTGGCAGTCCCGAGAACGGTCGGCTTCTCGTTGAATATCCAGTCGAGGACGGCCCAGCAGAGTCCGGCCGCCGCCGCCGCCGAGTTGGTGGTGACAAAGGCGTTGACGGCGAGCTCGTTGGCACCGAGGGAGCTTCCGGCATTAAAGCCAAACCAGCCGAACCAGAGCAATGCCGTTCCCAACAGCGTGAAGGGCAGGTTATGCGGCAGGATGGTCCTGCTGCCCCGATTCCTCTTGCCGATAAAGATTGCCAGCATGAGAGCGGCCATACCGGCGTTGATGTGGACCACAGTGCCCCCGGCAAAGTCGAGAGCCCCAAGCTCCCTCAGCCACCCGCCGATTCCCCAGACCCAGTGGGCCACCGGGTCATAGACAAAGGTGGACCACAGGAGCATGAAAACGAGAAAGGCGGAGAACTTCATGCGCTCTGCAAAGGCCCCGATGATAAGCGCCGGCGTGATGACGGCAAACATGAGCTGAAAGGCCATGAAGAGTTGGTGAGGTATAGTGGCCGCGTAGTCTTTGAAGGGGGCCAACCCCACGCCCTTCAGCCCGACCCAGTCAAGGCCGCCCCAAAATCCATTTCCGGGAGCGAAAGAGAGGCTGTAACCATAGAGCACCCACTGTACGCTGACGGCGCAGAGGAGAATAAAGCACTGCATGAGGATGCCCAAGACGTTTTTTCGCCCTACCATGCCGCCGTAGAAGAAGGCCAGACCCGGCGTCATGAGCATCACGAGGGCCGTCGATATGAGCATCCAGGCCGTGTCTCCGGTGTCTGACTTGGCAGGCGGTCCGGGAGACATGCCACCTGAAGCCACGCCCTCAGTCGACGAAGGGGGTGCAACCGGATTCTGTTCCTGGGCCGAAGCTGCGGCAGCCGTTGCGAGAAGAAGTAAACAGAGAACCAAGCAGATCAAACATCCTTTCATACGACACCTCCATGCCACGCTTAAAATAGCGAAGGCGTCCCAAACCCGTCACAGGATTCAAGACGCCTTCGTCCAGCACCAAACAAGAAACGGCGCCCTGCTATGAGCAGAAACGCCGTCGTTGGCTACACATCAACGTGTACAGTTGCTACAATGACCATTACAAGTAATGACCGGCTTCTTTCGTCAACCCGGGCAGGGAGACCAAATATTTTTTTCTTTCCATGAAAAATGTTGCACACTTTTTTTGTTTGTGGGATAATTTGTTTGGAGTTTGGGAACATCTGTTAGTCGTTGCCGCAGTGAAGTGATTTTCCTGTCGTCTCTTCGTAACACAGTTCCTTATTCTTCCACATTTCAAATAAGGAGGCAGTACAGTATGGCAAAGGGGACCGTGAAATGGTTCAACGAGGCAAAGGGTTTTGGTTTTATAACGAAGGATGACGGTGGGGACGTGTTCGTTCACTACTCAGCCATCGTGGGCAACGGCTTCAAGTCCTTGTCCGAGGGAGAAGAGGTCACTTTTGACGTTGTCAGCGGCCCTAAGGGTCCGTCGGCGGCAAACGTAGTAAAAGGCTAAGCTTATGAAGCAGGCCCGGCTGCGCTGGGCCTGCTTTCCTTTCCACAACAGGCGGGGCTTAGGGCCCTCCACTTCGCGCGATGATCAATTTTGTCTTGCGCATCGGGCGAGACTGTGCTTTTTATGGGGGGCCATGAATTATTATCTGTGCAGGGTCGCTTACGCTGCCGTCGTGCTTTGGTCTGCCGTGGTGCTCTGTCCCAATGAGGCCGGGGCCCAGGCAGCGCTACGCATCTCCTTCGATGCCCAGGGACTGGGCCAGTTTCCTGCAGGATGGGTGACACGAGACAGCAAGGCGAGAGAGCTCTACTCCGTCCGGGCAGAAGGGGGCAGGAGGTTTCTGCACGCCGAGACCAAGGGGGTGTCTGCACAGATCGGCTACGAAGCCAAGTGGCCTTTGGGTGATTACCCTGTGCTCCGGTGGCAGTGGCGCCCCATTGTCTTTCCGAGCAACACCGATGAGCGGAAGAAGGAAGGCGGCGACAGCGTTCTCGGTATCTACGTCGTTTTCGGCAGTTGGCCATTTATCAAATCACTGAAGTACGTCTGGAGCGACACGCTGCCTTTGGGCACCTGTTGTGACTCCCCTTTCTCAAAGTCGACGAAGATCATTGTGGTGCGAAGCGGCCGTCTGGGTGCGGGGACGTGGGTCACGGAGGTGCGCGACGTTCTTGCGGACTACCGGCGATTTTTCGGGGACGGCGACCGAAACCCCGTGGCGGAGGGGATAGCTATTCTGACGGACTCAGACAACACCAATTCTCAGGCTATAGGCGACTATGGCGACATAGAGATCCTCCCCGGGCCGGACAGGGCGGCTCCCGCCAAGGACGGCAAGCCGGGATCGCTGCGTCCTTCTTAAGCCTGCGTTGACAATCCGAGTCGATTCCTATTATCCTTATGGCGTAGGAGATGATGGCCGCTACCTTACTCCATGCTTTTTCCAGCGCTTATTTTAGGAAACCAAAGGGGTCTATCATGATTGTCCGGTACCTGATCATCGTCGCCGTCGTGGCGGCATTTGCACTCACCTCTGCGGAGTCGGCATTTTCTCAGGCCGCACCGGCCTGGAAATGCACCCCCTGTCACGATCCTCTTTCCAAGGTCCTACCTGCAAACCACAAGTCTTTCAGCGAAAAGACGTGCGCCACCTGCCACAAGGCGGGCGGAAAGGGAGGGGCGCTGGGCAAGGTTGTCCACACGGCCCACCTGACCAAAAAAGCCGATCTGATAAAGGATTGTTTAGGCTGCCACGCGCCGCCGAAAGGCGAGGAAGGGGCTTTCGCAGGGGAAGCGCTGGCGCCTTTCTTTGCTTCGTGGATGAGCTCGTCGTTTCTTGACAGTGCCCACAAGGAGAAGGGTGTTTACTGCACGGAATGCCACAAGAACTATATAGACCCCTTTGAGGCCAGGGAAACGCAGGATCAGTGCGTCAAGTGCCACGGCGATTACGACGCCCTCCTTAAGTCGGCCAAGAAGTCCACCTATGAAAAGAATCCCCACAAATCACACTATGTGGACTTGAGGTGCAACCTCTGCCACAAGGGACATTCGCAGTTTACCGACTACTGCGCCCAGTGCCACCAGTTTGGCTATAAGTGGGAGAAAAAGAAAGGCGCGATGTCCGGAGGCAAGTAGGTTCAACTATAATTTTACAGCGAATGGGGGTCAAATATGTCGAGCGTCAACAAGGTTATTCTCATCGGAAGGCTCGGGGCGGATCCCGAGTTGCGATATACGGCGGACAACGCACCGGTGGCCACCTTCAACATGGCCACGAGCGAGTCATGGAAGGACAAGAGCGGTAACTGGCAGGAGAGAACGGAGTGGCACAGGGTGGTCCTCTGGAGGGACCTCGCCAACAGGGCGGCCGAGCAGATCAAGAAGGGCAACCTTGTCTACGTAGAGGGCAGCATCAGGTCCCGCGAGTACGAAGGGCGGGACGGCATCAAGAGAAAGGTGAGTGAGATCGTCGGCAACACCCTGAGGATCCTCATCGGAAGCGGGCAGGGAGAGGGCAGGCGCAGAGACGAACAGGGCCCCCCAAGGGAGCGTGAAGATGGCTTTGTTCCTGAGGAGGACGACATCCCGGTGTAGATCACCTCATTTCTTGTCGTCCAGGCTTTTCACGTCTATAAATGGGATGGCGCCCGACGTTACCTTGGGCATGTGGCCATCCCATTTTTCTATGGCCTTCATGGATGCCTCTATCTGCCTCAGTTTCACGAGCTCCGGGGTGATATTCGCCTTCTGGAGGCGCAGTGCCTCCGCCTCCGCCTTTGCCTGGGCAATCTTCTGCTCCGCCTCGAACTTCACCCTTTCCAGATCGCGCTGGGCCTTAAGGGCAAACTGCTCGGCCGTCTGCTTGGACTCGATGGCCTGGGTGAACTGCTGGGAGAACTTGAAATTGACGATGGAAAAGTCGTCGACGCTGATGTTGTATCCAATAAGGCGCTGTGTGAGCAAATCCTTGATCTCGGCGCGGACCTTTTCCCGCTGAGTGATGAGCTCCACGGCCGTGTAGCGTGCCGTAACGGCCTTTACGACCTCCTGCACCGTTGGGTCGATGATCCGCTCCTTGTATTCGCGGCCCAGATTCTGATAGACCCAGTTTGCCTTCGATGGAATGATGTGGTAGTTGACGGCAATGGTTGAGTGCGTGTCCTGTAGGTCTTTGGAGACCGATTCGGCCCCCACCTGCGACTTTTGAACGCGGACATCGATCCTCATGACCTTTTGGACGATAGGTACGCGCATGTGAAGGCCTTCATCGAAGACCGTCGGCTGAACGGCGCCGAAGTTGAGAACCACGCCTCGCTCGCCGGGCCCGATCATGACGAAGGGGTTGACTATGAAGAGGACGATGAGGCACGCGGCGACAATGCCTATGATTTTTCCAATCCTGCCCGCCCTTTTGCCCTGTTCCCTAAATCTATCCACTACGTTCGGCTCCATGGTCTGTCCTCCCACAGGATGGCTGAAGGCTGCTTCTCACCTTCTATCACAAAAGCATAGGCATGGGAATAGCCGACGGGCACCCTCTTGCCGATTTTTTTGAAAAGGATAAAAGAAGTGGTGTATATTTTCAGCTTATTGAAGACAGTTTCCAAAGTCTGCGAGGTGCTCATTGAACGATAGCGATTACGAAGGTGTCATCGGGCTGGAGGTGCATGCCCACCTCCTGACGAATACGAAGATATTCTGCGGGTGCTCCACAAAGTTCGGTGCAGAGCCGAACAGTCACACCTGTCCGACCTGTATGGGCCTGCCGGGTGCGCTTCCCGTGTTAAACAAAAAGGTGGTCGATTTCGCCATCAAACTGGGCATGGCGCTCCACTGCACCGTCAACCGGAAAAGCATATTCGCCAGAAAAAACTACTTTTATCCCGACCTTCCCAAGGGCTACCAGATTTCCCAATACGAGGAGCCCATCTGCGAGAACGGGTATCTCGACGTGTTCCTCAACGGTTCCAAGAAGCGGATCCGCATCAAGAGGGTTCACATGGAAGAGGATGCGGGAAAGCTCGTCCATGAAGGCTCCATCGAGACGGCACCTTACAGTCTTGTCGACTACAACCGTTCCAGCGTACCCCTTGTCGAGATCGTGAGCGAGCCCGATATGAATGCTCCTGACGAGGCAACGGCCTACCTCAAGATGCTTCGCGACGTCCTCATGTACCTTGAAATATGCGACGGCAACATGGAGGAGGGCAGTTTCCGCTGCGACGCCAACGTGTCGGTGAAGAGGAAAAGTGACGCAGAGCTGGGTACGAGGGCGGAGCTGAAGAACCTCAACTCCTTCCGGTTCATCGAGCGGGCCCTGGGTTACGAAATTGAGCGGCAGGTTGACCTGGTAAAAAGGGGCGGTGCCGTTGTGCAGGAGACGCGGCTCTTCAACGTCGACGAGGGCATCACCTACTCCATGAGAGGCAAGGAGGAGGCCCACGATTACCGCTATTTTCCCGAGCCGGACCTGCTGCCCCTTACCATTGATGACCGGTGGATCGAAGAGGTGAGGAGCGGCCTGCCCGAACTGCCGGTGGAGAAGATCGACCGGTTTATGGAGGCCTACGGCCTTCCACGCTACGATGTGGAGATCCTGATTTCCGACCGTGCCCTGGCCGACTACTTTGAAGAAACGGTGAAGCTCTTTCCTGAGCCGAAAACGGTGAGCAACTGGGTGATGACGGAGCTCCTCAGGGAGCTGAACAGGACCGGCACGCCGGCAAAGGAGTCGCCGCTCGAACCCCGGCGGCTTGCCGAACTCCTCTCGCTGGTAAAGGACGGTACCATCAGCATCAAGATCGGCAAGGAGATCTTCACCGAGCTCTACGAAAGTGCTGCTTCGCCCAAGCAGATCGTTGAAGACAAAGGGTTGGTCCAGATCTCCGATGAGAGCTCCCTCGCCGTGACCGTCGACGAGGTTATCGAGCGGCACCCCAAGGAGGTGGACGATTTTCGGGGAGGAAAGGAGAAGCTCCTTGGTTTCTTCGTCGGCCAGGTCATGAAGGAGACGAAAGGAAAGGCGAATCCGAAGCTTCTTAACGAGCTGCTGCTGAAGAAACTGAAAAGGTGATGCTGATGCTGCAGGGCGCAGGAGGCTTGCGATGACCGACCACATCTACTGGAAGGACGGTGCGCTCTATCTACTCGACCAGAGGCTCCTTCCGTTTAAGAAAACCTATGTTCGGTGCACGATGGCGCGGCACGTTGCGGCTGCCATCAGGGATATGGTTGTGAGGGGCGCGCCCCTCATCGGGATTGTTGCCGCCTACGGCGTGGTCTTGGGCGTCGCCGAAAGGATAGGGGCGGGAAAGAATGTGGGCATGGCCGACGTCGAAGGGATTTCAAGCCGGTTGGCCGCCACGAGACCGACAGCCGTCAATCTGGTGTGGGCGCTTAGCCGCATGAGGGAGTCCTTTGCGGGCATAAAGGCGGCGGAGGATCCCGTCGACGTCCTTCTCGAAGAGGCTATTGCCATTCACGTGGAGGATATCGAAAACAACAGGATGCTTTCCCTGTACGGGGCGGAGCTGATCGACGAAGGCGACACCATCCTGACCCATTGCAACGCAGGCTCTCTTGCCACGGGCGGATACGGGACGGCATTGGGAGTAATCAGGGCGGCCCACGAGGCGGGGAAAAAGATACGGGTTGTTGCCACGGAGACGCGGCCCTATCTCCAGGGTGCGAGGCTCACGGCCTGGGAGCTGCACGAAGAGGGCATTCCGGTGGAGCTCGTGCCGGACAACCACGTGGCCTTTCTCTGTGACAACCGGGTTGTCGACAAGGTCATCGTGGGTGCCGACCGGATCGCGATGAACGGCGATACGGCGAACAAGATCGGCACGTACATGATCGCCCTGGCGGCGGAGCGCTACGGAATACCGTTCTATGTGGCCGCGCCCGTCTCCACCTTCGATGCCCAGATCCCGAACGGCGCCTATGTCCAGATCGAGGAGCGTAGCGGCGACGAGGTGAAGCGCATTGCGGGCAGGCAAATTACCCTAAAGGACATCGCGGCCCGTTATTACTCCTTTGATGTGACGGCCGCCCGCTACGTGACGGCCTTTATCACGGAGAGGGGCATTGTCGAGAGGCCCTTCAGAAAATACATCAAGATGCTCTTCCGGTAAAGGTCGTGAAGGCCGTCACCCTGCTCACGGACTTTGGTGTCAGGGACCCCTATGTGGGCGTCATGAAGGGGGTGATCCTTTCCGTTGACGGCGCTGCCCCCATCATTGACATCACGCACGAGGTGGAGCCCCAGGATGTACGGGAGGCCGCTTTTCTCATACCTGAATACTACCCGTTTTTCGAGGGCGGGAGCGTTCACGTTGCCGTCGTCGATCCCACGGTAGGAAGTCAGCGAAGGCCCATGGTTGTGTCCTCCGGCGGCCACCTCTTTGTGGGCCCCGACAACGGCATCTTTTCAATTATCCTCCAGCGTCCGTGGGCAGCTTACGAGATCACCGAAAGGCAGTACATGCTGGGCGAGGTGAGCTCGACGTTTCACGGCAGGGACATCTTTGCCCCCGTGGCGGCCCACCTCAGCCGGGGGCTTGCCCCCGACAGGCTGGGGAGGAGGATCGACGACCCCGTTTTACTCGAAGGGCTCTTTCCGGAAGCCTTCGACGACGCCCTCTGCGGAAAGATTGTCCGCTTTGACCGGTTTGGCAACGCCATCACCAATATCTCCGGGGACGCTGTGCGGTCCTTTGCCGCCGGGAAGCCGGTGCGGATCACCTTTAAAAAGCTTTCCTTCGACAGGATTTCACGGGCCTACTACGAAGACCAGACGGCCTGCATCATCGGAAGCAACGGCTACCTCGAACTCGCCTCCTTCCGGCAAAGCTTCAGGGATGAATTTGGCGCCTGGAAGGGCGACGAGGTTACCGTCCGGCTGCGGTAGGAGAGGGCCGCCGGCCATCTCTGTTTACGGGCCGTTCTCCGGCGGTTCCCAGGCAAGGCAGAGTTTTTCCTTGCTGAGCTCGTCGATTTTGCGGAGGGACCGTTCAAGGGTGTTCGTACGAGTGGTGGCGAGGACGTCGTACTCTCTCTTTGCCGCCTCCAGTCGTTCGCCCATAATACGAAAGCGGTCCTTGTAGGCCGCCCACTGTTTCGAGAAATCCGTTAAAAGCGTCAGTATCTCCGAGGCCGTACGTTCGAGGTTAAAGTTTTCGACGGCCTGCCTGATGACGGCAAGAACGGCGTAAAGGGTAAAGGGCGAGCAGAGGATTACCTTTTGCCGTAACGCATCATCCATGATGGCGGGGTCGGCGTCATTGATAAACCCGTAAACCTGCTCGTTGGGGATGAAGATGAGGACGTAGTCGACGGTATTCTCTACAGGGTTGATGTATTCCCGGCCCGTAACCTGCCGGATCATGGTGCGCGTGTTCCGGAGCAACTCTTCCCTGAAGCGCCTTCGGTCGTGGTCCGACTCCGCATTGAGATAGCGAACAAAATTGTCCAGGGGAAACTTCACGTCCATATTGATCCGAAGCCCGTTGGGGAGGAGAAAGGTGTAGTCCGGCCTCCCGGACGTGCTGTCGAGGGTCTTTTGTTTGACGTAGTTGATCCCCTCGGCCATGCCGACAAGGCGAATGACATCCTCCGCCATGCGCTCGCCCCATTCCCCACGCTTCTTGGCGCTTACCAGGGCCGAGCCGAGGCGCTCCGTCGTCTCCCTAAGGCGTGACGTTAACTCGCTGTGGTGCTGGAGGAGGGTGCCGATTGAGGCGTTGCCCCTGCCCACCTCTTCGATACGCTTGCCTATCTCAGAGAGGACCTTTTCGATGGCCTCGACATCTTGATCAATGAGTGCCTTCTTCTTGTCGAGCTCCTCGGAACCTTTCAACGCCTGGGCCTCCAGGGCCGTCCGGGCCAGCTTGAGAAATTCCTCCGAATTGCCTTTCAGGGCATCGAGCGAGATGGCCCTGAAGGCATCGGAGAACTCCTGCCGAATCTCCCGCAGGCGTCCCACCTCTTCCTGAAGGGCCTTGCGCGATTCCTCCATGCGGGTCCTCAACTCTTTCTCGGCATCCAGTTGCAGGCCCTGCCGGTGCAGCTCCGAGTCTTTGCGGTCGATGACCGTGGCACGCTCCCGGGCGAGGGCATCGCTCGCGGCGGCCCTCCCTTCGGCCTCGGCGAGCCTTGCGTGGAAACGCGACGAGAGGATGAGCCAGAGGACCGCGCCCCCCGCCAGAAGGCCGAGGCAGAAGGCGCCTGCGGCAGCGAGAGTCATGAGGACGCCGGTTGAAGGGCCCCGAAGAGCACCTTGGAGAGGGCAGCGCCATCCCGTACCGGTGCGTAACAGGTATTCCGCAGGCACGGCGTTACCAGGTTCCCGTCACCCTTGTAGGAGATTGCCGTGTAAGGGTAGGGGACCGACAGGGCCTCCCGTGCCGGCTCGGAAGCGGGTGCTGCCGAAACGGTGAGCTCGGCCATGTTGAAAAAGGCGTCAAGGGCCGCAAAATAGAAGCCGCTGTGCACGCCCATGGCCTGTCCCTGCGGTGCAAATGCTTTCAGCGCCTCTTCTGCGCGCCGGCGGTAAGTGTTGTTGCCGGCGATGAAGCCAAGCTTTAGGAGGGCGATAACGGCAAGCGCGTTTGCCGACGGATGCGGAGAGTCGTCGATCCCCTTGAGACGCATGCCCACGACAGCCTCTTCCGTGTCGAAAAAGGCCGCCCTGTCGGCGTCCCAGAACTTTTGCAGGCAGGCCTCCATAAATCCCCGGGCCTGCTCCAGATAACCCGCGGCTCCCGTTACCTCATAGGCGCCCACGAGGGCATCGATGAGATTCGCGTAGTCGTCGAGAAGGGCGGGTACCCCGTCGCTGTGATAGAGGATGCCGCCGGCGCAGTTCCTTTCCAGAATTCTGTCCAGGCCCGTCACGGCCGCCGCTTTGGCCTCTTCATCTCCGAGGCAGCGGTAAGCCCATAGAAGGGCGCTTGCCAGCATGCCGTTGAGAGAGGTGTACATGGCCTCGTCGATGAACGGTTTTTGTCGCAAGTGACGGGCCGCAAGAAGTTTCTCCTTGGCGCTCGCAAGCAGAGACTTCACCTCCCCGGGGTCCTTGCCCATGAGCGCTCCCACATCCTCGGCGCCTTTTGCCCGTGAAAGGACCATTTTTCCCGCGCTGTGGGGGACCACAAGTTTCTCGTCAACGAGGGCCGCTCGGGCCACCTCCAGTTCCGGGCCGCTGAGGGCGTCCCCGAGCTCGTCAACGGTCCACGTGAAATAGCCCCCCTCGTCGTCGGGGGTCACATCGGCATCCTGGCTTGCGTAAAAGCCCCCCCGGGGGTCTGTAAGCTCTGCCGCGATGAAGCGGATAATGCCGCGCGCCACATCCTCGTAAACGGCGTCGCCGAAGGCTCTCGCGGCCGTCGCATAGTTTCTTAAAAGCCAGGCGTTGTCATCGGCCATCTTCTCGAAATGGGGCACGCCCCACCAGGGATCGGTTGCGTAGCGATGGAACCCCCCGGCAAGCTGGTCCTGATACCCGCCCTTTGCCATGGCTGTAAGCGTTGTTTGCAGATTCCGGCCCAACTCCTCGGTCCCCGTCAAAAGGTAGCGGCCGAGAAGGAACTGAATGGCACCGCTCATGGGGAACTTGGGCGCCGAGCCGAAGCCCCCGTACTGCCGGTCGAAGCTTGTCAGCATAAGGCCTGTCGCCTCATCGAGGAGTGCTTCGCTTATAGTGCCTGCGCCGGCGTATTCCCGGGAGATGATCTCGAGAATCTGCTCGCTGTTTGCCTCTATGTCCTCCCGCTTCTCGTTGTAGGCCTGCGCGATAGCCATGAGGATGCCCTTGAACGCCGGCCTTCCGTAGCTTTCCTGGGGCGGGAAATAGGTGCCCCCAAAAAAAGGTTTCTTGTCGGCCGTAAGAAAGACCGAGAGCGGCCAACCGCCTCCCTGCCCCATGGCCGCAACGGCCCGCTGGTAACGACGGTCTATATCGGGCCGCTCGTCGCGGTCCAGCTTGATGGGGACGTAAAGCTCGTTCAGGATAATGGCCACCTGCTCGTCCTCAAAGGACTCCTTGGCCATGACGTGGCACCAGTGGCACCATATGGCCCCGGAGCTCAGAAACACAGGCTTGTTCTCGGCCCTCGCCTTCTCGAACGCCTCGTCGCCCCAGGGGAACCAGTCGATCTTTTGATGAGCCGCGTGCTGCAGGTACGCCGATTTTTCCGCTGCCAGTCTGTTCATCGTTCCTCTGCTTTCGCCCCCTTCCGAGGTGCTCTCAGCCCGGGGCCTCGTTGGTTTTTTGGCAAGGGGCAGACGTACCCCTTCCCTTGTAAAAACGGCCGGTCAATCGTTCGCCTGCCGAGGTCTGTGAACCCGGAGTGGCCGAGGAACCTTCACCGGCAAGAGCATTGCTCCGGCAATAGCATGTCTCAAAGACCGTCATGTCGCCCTTTATAGACCATCCATGGTGCTCGATGAATGACGGCTCCTTCCGGAACGACGAGCATTGAGCGGTATTGTTGCCGGAGTAATAATAGTAACACAGGATGTCGCTTTGTCAATCTGAAGGACCCTCGCAGAGGGCCGCGGCGTACACCACATCCCTCGCCTCATTGCGGGAGGTGTCAGGGCGAGGGGGAAAAGGAATGCATTGACAATGGGCTGTGTCGGGTTAACCCCTGGGGTTGTAAGCGCAGAGCGGCTCCTGCTGGAGAAAATCGCCGGTGGCGGCATAGGCGCGGGCCCGGCAGCCCCCGCAAATCTTGAGGTAGCTGCATGCACCGCACTTGCCCCCGTAGGACGACAGATCCCGGAGGCGGGAAAAAACGGGGGAATCGCTCCACACCGTTTCCACCCCTTCGGCCGTCACGTCGCCCGACGGAAGCTCCAAATATCCGCAGGGCTGTGCGACGCCCCGATGGGAGATGAAAAGGAAGCTCTTTCCGGCCAGGCATCCGGCGCTCTTTGGAGAACCCCCATGCTCCTTCACGATCCGGTAGTAGTGGGGGGCGCAGGTAACCTTCATTTCCAGTTCATCGAGAGATTCCCTGTTGTACAGCCACCGGAGCATCTCTTCGTAGGCCCGGGCGTCGAGCTCCGAGCCCCTTAGCCCCTCCCCTCGGCCCACGGGCACAAGGAGAAAGGTGTGCCACGCCACGGCGCCAAGGCTCTTGGCGAGACCGTAGATGGACTCCATGTCGGCAGCGTTGGACATGGTAACGGTGGTGTTGATCTGGAAGGGTAGCCCAACGTCGCTCAGGATACGGGCTGCGGCGGTGACGGAATCGAAGGAGCCCGTCACTCCGCGAAAGGCATCGTGCGACAGGCCATCCTTTCCGTCAATGCTGAGGCTTACCCTCTTGATGCCGCCCTCCTTGAGCATGGTGGCCCTTTCCTGCGTCAGGAGGGTTCCGTTTATGGCGATGACGAGCCTCAAGCCCTTCCCTGTGCCATAGTCGATGATATCGAATATGTCCTCGCGCATGAGGGGCTCGCCGCCCGTCAGAATGATGGTGGGCGATGCAAAGGAGGCGATTCCGTCCAGAACCTTTTTGCATGCCGCCAGGTCAAGCTCGCCGGGGTGCGGGCCCAGGGAGGCCCGGGCCCGGCAGTGGATGCAGTTAAGGTTGCAGTTGCGGGTAAGCTCCCACGCAACCATTCTTAAAGGGAATTCTCTTTGAGCCATTGCGCCAGATCCTTGGCGAAGTAGGTGATGACCATATCGGCGCCTGCGCGCCTGATGCTCGTCGTCGATTCCAGGACGGTTCTCTTCAGGTCCAGATATCCCTTTGCCGCCGTGTGCTTGATCATGGCATACTCGCCACTTACGGAGTAGGCGGCCAGGGGGACGTTGAAGGTCTCGCGGGCCCGGGCAAGGACATCGAGGTAGAAGAGGGCGGGTTTGATCATAATAATGTCTGCACCTTCCTCGATGTCAAGGGCTATCTCCCTGAGCGCCTCTCTCTGGTTGGGCGGGTCCATCTGGTAGCTTCGACGGTCCCCGAACTGGGGCGCAGATTCTGCGGCATCCCGAAAGGGGCTGTAGAGGCCCGAGGCATACTTGGCGGCGTAGCTCATGATGGGAACGGCCGGGAAACCGTTCGCATCGAGGCGCTCCCGTATGGCCTTGACGCGGCCGTCCATCATGTCCGATGGCGCCACCATGTCGGCGCCTGCCTCGGCGTGGGTGAGGGCGCTTGCGGCCAGAAGCTGCAGGGTTTCGTCGTTGTCCACGTCGCCGTCCCTGACAACGCCGCAGTGACCGTGGCTCGTATACTCGCACATGCAGACATCGGTGATGACGAGAATGTCGCCTCCGAAGAGCTTCTTGATGACCCGAACCGCCTTTTGTACGATTCCGTTTTCCGAATAGGCCTCACTGCCCCACTCATCCTTGTGCTCGGGGATGCCGAAAAGGAGGATTGCAGGGATCGAGAGGCCGACCACCTCCTCGACCTCTTTGAGGAGACCCTCCACGGAGAACTGGTAAACGTCGGGCATGGATGGTATGGAGACCTTTTTCTCGGGCATCTCCTTCACAAAGAGGGGATAGATGAGGTGCTGCGGCGACAGCTCCGTCTCTCTCATCATGGCGCGCAGCTTATCGTTGCCTCTGAGCCGCCGCGGCCTGCATACGGGAAAACCCATGCTGCCTCCTTATCCCTTATCGATGAAGATTGTACGCCCTACCGGATCTCGTCGTCCGTAAGGTAACACTGGGGGTCTTCGGCCCAGAGATCGCCTGTCTTCGCCTCGGCGCGGACCCGGAAATTGCCCCCGCAAATAGGAAGCCACCGGCACCGGCCGCAGCGCCCCCCTACGAACCGTTTCTTGTCCTTCAGCTTATCCATCAGCTCGTTGCTCCTATCGGCCCAGATGCTGCTGAAGGGGCGCTCTCGCACGTTGCCGAAGCTGTAGTGGCGCCAAAACTGATCGGCGTGGACGTTTCCCTCCTCGTCGACGCAGCCGATGCCGACGCCGGAGGCATTGCCCTCGTTCATGAGCAGAAGCTGGTGCACCTCTTCGGCCCGCTTGCCGTCCTCGCTGAGAAGCCGCAGATATACGTAGGGGCCGTCGGCATGGTTGTCCACGGTAAGCACTTCGATGGGGCGACCGGAGTCGAAAAAGGCCTTCGTGCGGTCGAGGATGTAATCGACGACCCTGCGCTGCTCTGCAGGTGAGAGGTCTTCGTCGATAAGGCTTGATCCGCGGCCCGCGTAAACGAGGTGGTAAAAGCAGACGCGATCGATGCCCTCGTGTTCGATGAGATCGAAAATGGCCGGAATTTCCTGGAAGTTTCTCTTGTTTATGGTAAAACGCAACCCCACCTTGATGCCCGCTGCCTTGGCATTTCGCATACCCAGCAGGGCACGGTCGAAGGCGCCCTCGACGCCTCGGAAGCTGTCGTTCACCGCACCTATTCCATCGAGGCTCACGCCCACGTAGGAAAGCGAAAAGCGGGCAAAAACACGCGCCTTTTCGGGCGTAATCAGGGTCCCGTTGGTGGAGATGACGGCCCTCAATCCCTTGGATACGGTGTAGTCAATGAGTTCGGGGAGGTCTTCGCGAAGCACGGGTTCGCCACCCGAAAAGAGGACGACGGGCACGCCGAAGGCAGCAAGGTCGTCGATGAGGGCCCTTCCTTCCTCCGTCGTCAGCTCCTTGCCCTTCCAGGCCTCGGCTTCGGCCTTCGCGTAACAGTGAACGCACCTGAGGTTGCACCGTTTCGTTACGTTCCAGACCACGACAGGCTTCTTGTCCTTGGAGAACTGGAGAAGGTGCGAGGGGAGTCTGCCCGATTCCCGCCCGTACCGTAGGGGGTCCGACGCCTCTACGGCGCCACAGTAGAGTTTAGAAATTCCTATCACCGTCTTATTCTGGAGCCAAAACGAACAAAAGTCAATGATGTTCTTTCATTATTGCAGAGCATTGCCAACTGTGGTAGATTGGTTTTGGTCGGGGCGTGGCGCAGCATGGTTAGCGCGCTTGCCTTGGGAGCAAGAGGTCGCTGGTTCAAATCCAGTCGCCCCGATACTTTGCGAAGGGGCTTGCAGAAGCTCGCTTCGCGCCCGCGGGGCTGTTGTTTTTGCCATCCCATGTAGAAGGGGGTAAGCGCACTATGGAACTGCTGAAAGTTGTGGCCGAGAGAAGGAGCGTCAGAAGGTACAAAAGCGACCCCGTTCCCGACAACGTCATACTGGAGATACTGGAGGCGGCCCGCTGGGCGCCGTCGTGGGCCAACACGCAGGTCTGCCGGTACGTCGTCGTCAGGGATGAGGATGTCAAGAAGGGTCTCGCCGAATCTCTTCCCGAAGGGAACCCGGCCCGAAAGGCCATGACGGAGGCGCCCGTTGTCATCTGTCTCTTTGCGAAACGGGGCACCTCCGGCTATCACAAGGGCGCTCCGGCAACGGACAAGGGAGACTGGTTCATGTTTGACGCCGGCATAGCCATGGAGCATGTGGTCCTTGCCGCCTGGAATTTCGGTCTCGGTACCGTTCACGTGGGCATGTTCGACGCCGGTAAGGCGGAGAAGGCGCTCAAGGTTCCCGAGGGTTTCAGCGTGGTGGAGATGACGCCCGTGGGATATTTCGAGGAGATACCAAGGCCCGCCCCGAGAAAGCCGCTGAAAGAGCTTGTTTTCTTGAACTCGGCCGAGAAGCCTTTCGTCGAATAGCCCTCCGGCGGGCCCCATGGATATTGAGCGGATACGCCAGGCCTATCCCCGCAAGTTCGTCTCGGAAAAGCGTATCTTCGGCCATATCCAGCCGGGCCACAGGATATTCATCGGTACCGCCTGCGGGGAGCCTCAGTATCTTGTCAAGGCCCTTATCGGATACGTGGAGTCGAACCCCCGGGCCCTGGTGGACACTGAGATATTCCACATCTGGACCCTGGGGGTGGCGCCCTACACGGACGAAAAGTTCAAGCACAATTTTCGTCACAACTCCTTCTTTATCGGTGATAACACAAGAGATGCCATCAACCGCGGTCTTGCCGACTATACGCCCGTTTTTCTCTCTCAGGTACCACAACTGTTGCGACGGGGCATGATCCCCATTGACGTGGCGCTCATACAGGTATCCCCGCCCGACGAGCATGGCTACGTGAGCCTCGGGGTCAGCGTTGACATCGTCAAGGCGGCAGTGGCCCGGGCCTCCCTCGTCGTGGCCCAGATCAACGAACAGGTGCCCAGGGTCCACGGCGACACCTTTCTCCACCTGAAGGACATCGATTTTCTGGTGGTCCACAATGAACCGTTGCTCACGTATGAGGCCCATATCCCCTCTGACATTGCGGAGCGTATCGGCGGACATGTGGCAACGATCGTCGAGGACGGCGACACGATTCAGGCGGGCTACGGCAGCATTCCCAATGCCATTCTGGCCAACCTCTCGGAGAAGAACGACCTGGGCGTCCACACCGAGCTCTTCTCTCAGGGCATGGCAAACCTGATGAAGAGGGGCGTCGTCACGAACGCCAGAAAGAGGCTTGACCGAGACAAGGCCGTCGCCGCTTTTTGCATGGGCTCCAGAGAGACCTATGCGTTCATCCACGACAATCCATCCATCGAGTTCAGGACCATAGACTACACGAACAACCCTGCCGTCATTGCCAACCTCGGGAACATAACGGCCATCAACAGCGCCCTCGAGATCGACCTTACGGGCCAGGCTACGGCGGAGTCCATAGGCAGGACCTTTTACAGCGGCATAGGCGGCCAGGCCGACTTTATGAGGGGCGCGGCATTGGCCCCACGGGGAAAGACAATACTGGTTCTCCAGTCGACGGCCCAGGACGGCGCCGTCTCGAGGATTGTCCCCTTTCTAAAAGAGGGGGCCGGCGTCACCCTCACAAGAGGTGATGTGCACTATGTCGTTACCGAGTACGGCATTGCCTACCTCCACGGCAAGAATATCCGCGAACGGGCCATGGCCCTCATCTCCATAGCCCATCCGAGGTTCCAGCCCATGCTCATAGAGGAGGCACGGAAGCTGGCCCTCATTTACAGGGACCAGGCATACATTGCGGGCAAGGGAGGAGAATACCCGGAAGAGCTTGAGACCTTCAAGGTGGTCAAGGCGGGCCTTAAGGTTATGCTGAGGCCGGTGAAGATCAGCGACGAACCCCTCCTCAAGGATTTCTTCTACTCCCTCTCGGAGTCGACGATCTATAGACGATTCATGTCCATGCGAAAAAGTATGCCCCACGAAAAGCTGCAAGAATCTTTCGTCGTCATCGACTATACGAAGGAGATGGTCATTCTCGCTCTCACCAAAAGACGTGGAAAAGAAGACGTTGTAGGCGTTGCCCAGTTTCGGGGCCGCGAGGGAAGCCACACGGCCGAGGTGGCCGTGGTCGTGGGTGATGATTTTCAGAACCAGGGCATCGGCACAGAGCTGCTGGGATACCTCACATACATAGCGAAGAAGCGGGGCCTGCTCGGCTTTACCGCCGAGGTGCTGAAAGAAAACAGGATTATGCTCCACCTGTTCGAGAAGGCCGGGTTCAGCATGGAGAAGGAGGTCCTGCCCGATGTTTATACTCTGAGGCTCGGTTTCCACGAAACATGATCGGGCCTCGGGCCGGCAGATTGGATTGTGCCCGATGCCGGCGTGGCGATGAAGCGTTCGCGATCCGGGTTTACCTCGGAGGTTTGGAGCCGTTTAGTAAAGCAGGAGGTTACCCAATGAAAAGGAGACAAGGCCATTGTGTATGGCTGTTTTTTGTAAGTCTAATGACGGCTACGCTTCTAACTGCTGTTTCTGCCTCTGCGGTCAAAGGGGCGACGTGGGGCAAGACGTACCACGGGCCCTGGGGGGAATGGTGGACGTCGACGACGATCAGGGATTTCATCGTCACCGCTGACGGTGGTTTTGCAGCCGTGGGCACGTCGAATAGCCACGGTGTTGTGGTGAAACTGGCAAGCGACGGGGCCCTTACCTGGAGCACGGTCTTTTCGCCGGGGTTCGAGGAGAGTACAACAGAGCTTGCCGGCATCGTCGAGACCGCAGACGGTGGGTTTGCCGTCACGGGGCAGGCGTATGTGGATTCCGAAAAGGGCGGCCACGGGGACTGGGATGCCTATGTGGTCCGCCTCGACTCCTCGGGGGCGCTCATGTGGGAGCGACTCTTCGGGAGAGTAAAAGCGAGCACGGATTCCTTTGCTCACGCATATGGTAGGCGGATCTACGAAAATGCGGACGGCACCCTGACGGTAACGGGTGTTGTCCTTTTCGGTAATATCGGCAAGGATTGCCCTTACTACGGGTATGAGTCGGGCCTCGTCCTTAACATCGGTGCCGACGGAGCACTTCTGTCCCATTACGTTGTATCGGGAAGTCCCTATGGGGGCCCGAAAAACGAGGTTTACAAGACGAGTGACGGCGGCTACATAGTGGCGAGCACACGTTTCTTTGACACCGCCTACACGTTGAACATTCAGAAGTTTAACGCCACGGCAGAGGTTGAGTGGACCAGGGGCTACTATGGCGGCAGTGGCGGGACTGCCCAGTATTTCCACGAACATTCCGTGGCTGAGGTGGAGGACGGGTACATCGTCGCCACGAATACCGCCGACAATGGGCAGTACCATCTCTTCAAAACGGATCCAATGGGCGTCGTCGTCTGGGAAAAGCGCTACAAGATTTACGCTGACGGCTCGCCCGCCTACCCGATCCAGATCGTCGAGACGAATGACGGCGGGACGATTGTTTCCCTCCGGAGCGGGTACTCAACGATCGACGATGTGCTCCTGAAAACGGACTCCTCGGGCAACCTGCAATGGGCCAACTACTACGGAGGCCACTACATGGCCATTGCCCGGTCGGTCGGCGACGGCTTTGCCGTTGCCACGAGCGAGTGGGACTTTCTCTTCGCCCGCCTCAACGGGACCGGCTATCTTGACAATCGGTGCGCTGCCCTTCCCACATCGCCGAACGCGACGACGGAGGAGGAAGCCGCCCCGATGGTCGTTATTCCGGGGAAAGGCGACCTGAGCTGCAATGAGGCCGTCGCAGCCGGCACGTGGACGGGAACCCTGCCGGACCCCGGCCTTCTTACGGGCCTCTCCTACCGGCAGGTCGACGCGTGCGTGCCGAAACTGACCGTAAACCCTTCGCCCGTAAGCTTCTACGATACGAAGGTGGGTCTTTCGTCGGCCCTCGGGGTGACTCTCTCCAATTATTCCGGCCTCGGGGACATCCACATCAACGGGCTCTCCCTCTCCGACACCCTCAATTTCGCGCTCCAGGCCGATGGCTGCTCCGGCCAGACGATCTCTTACGTCAACTTCCCGCCCTATTACAACAATTGCACACTCCAGGTTGTCTTTACCCCGAAATCGAAGGGGCTCAAGGTGGCGACGCTCAGCATCTCCTCTGATTACCCCGAGGCGCTCTCCAGTGTCGAGGTGCGGGGCTCGGGCTACCTTGCAACGTATGCCCTGAACGTGTATGTCACGCCGTCAGGCAAGGGTTCCGTTGCCGTTGATCCTCCGGGAACCACCTTTGATGAGGGAATGATCGTTACGCTTACCGCGCAGCCCGGCACAGGCTACCGTTTCGACCATTGGGAGGGGTCGCTGACCGGCTCCGCCAACCCAATGCAGGTGGCCATGACGGGTTCGAAGTCCGTTACAGCCGTCTTCGCGGCCGAAACGAGACGTCTTACCGTCACGACTTCCGGTTCCGGCAACGGTACGGTCACCAGCTCTCCGCCCGGCATCTCCTGCGGGACCGACTGCACCGGGGACTACGTTCTGGGAACGACCGTCACCCTCACCCCGGCTGCGGCGTCGGGATCGGAGTTCGCCTACTGGACGGGCGCCTGCGTGGGGGAGATGCCTACATGCACCGCTGTTATGAGCGATGTAAGAACTGTGGGAGCCGTTTTTGTTCCCCAGAAGACGAAGCAGTACAAGCTGACGGTTACCAAGGTCAAGACGGCAAAAGGGGAGGGAATGGTAGTGTCCGGCGACGGCACCATCAACTGCGGCAAGGACTGCGCTGAGACATACTTCCCCGGCGCGCCCGTGGTGCTCACCGCCCTGGCGAACCCCGATTCCGTCTTTGCCGGCTGGTCGGGTACGGGCATCTCCTGCCCCGGCACGGGGGCGTGCACCGTCACCATGGACAAGGTTTACACGGTGAAGGCGACTTTCATCGGTCCTTCGACCCTGAAGGTTCAGAAAACGGCGAAGAACAAGGGCGCCGGCGTTGTCACAAGCAGCGACGGCAAGATCTCCTGTGGCCCGACCTGCCAGGGGAGTTACCTCTACAACAGCACGGTGACTCTCACCGCCACCCCTGACCCCCTCTCTGTCTTCTCGTCCTGGACGGGCTGCGACTCCGCGTCGGGCAACACCTGTACCGTTACCGCCACGAAAGCGAAAACGGTCAAGGCCACCTTTACCGGACCCTGGACCCTCAAGGTGGCTGTTGCATCGAAAAACAAAGGCATGGGCACAGTGGCATCCACACCGCCCGGCATCTCGTGCCCAGGCGAATGTTCCAAGCTCTACATGGAGGGGGCATCCGTTATCCTCACCGCCACCCCTGACCCCCTCTCTGTCTTCTCGTCCTGGACGGGCTGCGACTCCGCGTCGGGCAACACCTGTACCGTTGCCATGACGAAGGTAAGAAATGTGCGGGTCATGTTCGACAGGCCCAAGACGATGGCGGGTGAGGATACGATGGAGGTCTTCGGGGAAGAGGGCGGCAGGGAGGCAGAGCAAGGACGACCGAACAATGGCGCATAGGCAGCGGTTGGCCGGGGAGGGTCGATGCCCCGTCAGTAGGGGAAGAAGTAGGTCCCATACTTCCCTTCGAAGGCCTTGGTGGCCGACACGAGATCGCCATCGGACCCCTTCGTTCTCACGACCACCTTTTTGAGGCCCTTCTTGACCCCCTCATAGGTGGTCAGCACGCTGTCGATGGTGAACCCGTGTTCCCGAACGATGTCAAGGACCTCTTTCGTGGCGCCGAGCTTGTCCTCCAGGGTTAGGTAGAACCGGTGCCCGCCGTGACGGACGCCCGTGATATCGACGAGGACCTTGAAGAGGTCGCGGTCGGAGATGATACCGACAAGCTTCTTGTTTTCCACGACAGGAAGGCTCCCGATGTTGTTGTCGAACATGGCCATGGCGGCCTCTTCTATGGGCATTCTGGGAGATGCCGTAAAGACCTTCTTGATCATGATCTGCTTCACCTTTGTGGTGAAGAGGATGTAGTTCAACTCATGGATATCGAACGTGGAAACCTTTGAAGGCGTATATTCCTTAATATCCCTGTCCGAAAGGATTCCAACCACCTTCTTGTCGTGATCGGCAACTGGGAGGTGCTTTATCTTTTTTTCCCGCATCAGCTTGATTGCCTCGGCGATGTTGGCGTCGGCCGTTACGGAGAAAACCTTCTTAGTCATCCAATCAGATACAAACATGAGGACCTCCTCCTTCTTGCTTACTTCTGCACGTCGGGCAGAAGTGTCTGAAAGTAATCGAGCGACTCGGGATTGACGAGAGCATCGCGGTTGGTAACAGGCCTGCCGTTAATGATATTGGTGATGGCGCTTTCCACCTTCTTCATGTTGAAGGTGTAAGGAATGTCCGGCACCCCGATGATGAGCGAAGGCACATGGCGTGGCGAGGCCTTGTCTCTCAGCGCCTTCTTGACCCTGTCCTTAAGGTCGTCCGTAAGATCGGTTTCTGGTGCCAGTTTCACGAAAAGGAGAACCCGCTGGTCGTTCTCCCAATTTTGCCCGATGGCCACGCAGTCCACGATCTCGGCAAAGCTGTCCACGATGTTGTATATTTCCGCTGTGCCGATGCGAACGCCCGAGGGCTTGAGAATGGCATCGGAGCGGCCGAAGAAGGTGATACCCCTGGTGTCGCCGTACATTTCCACGTAGTCGCCGTGACGCCAGACGCCGGGGTAGACGGCGAAGTAGGTATCCCTATACTTGGATAGTTGCGGGTCATTCCAGAAATAGAGGGGCATGGACGGTGCGGGTGCCTCGCAGACCAGCTCGCCCTGTTTATCGTAAACGGCGTTGCCCTTCTCATCGTAAGCCTTCACTTTCATACCCAGAGCGGGGGCCTGAAGCTGGCCGGCATAGACGGGAAGGGTTGGTGAGCCCGCGGCAAAGCATCCGTTAATATCCGTGCCGCCGGAGATGGAGTTGAAATGAACGTCCTCCTTGATGGCCCGGTAGACGAACTCGAAGCCGTCGCCGGAAAGCGGGGACCCGGTCTGGCAGATTTCCCTGAGACTGCTTAAGTCGAAATGGTCCATGGGGCGGTACCCCTGTCCTTTGAGCATGTTGATGTATGTTGCACTGGTGCCGAAGATGGTGATCTTTTCATCGTCCACGAGCCTCCACATGGCTCCGACGTCCGGGTATCCCGGGTTCCCGTCGAAGAGGACGATCCTCGATCCAATGGAAAGGGAGGCGATAAGCCAGTTCCACATCATCCACGAGGGCGCCGTCATGTAGATGATCCTGTCCTCCCGTTTCAAATCGGCGTGGAGGATCAGCTCCTTCGTCTGGTTGATGAGTATGCCACCGACGCTCTGCACCATGCACTTGGGTTTGCCCGTTGTGCCCGAGGAGAACATGATGTAGACGGGATGGCTGAAGGGGACCTGCTCAAAGACGATCTCTCCGTCCCGGCCGAGGTTGAGAAAGTCTTCGTACAGCAGGGCGCCCGGAATGTCCCGGACATCGGGATGAGCGTTGGCGTAGGGTACCACCACCACCCTTTCGATGGAAGGCACGGCCTCGACGACCTCCTTTACGTCGGCAAGCATGGGGAAGGGCTTGCCCTTGTATAAATATCCGTCGACGGTAAAGAGGACCTTCGGCTCTATCTGGCTGAACCGGTCAATGACGGCCTGCATGCCCAGTTCGGAGCCGCAGGAGGCCCAGGTGGCGCCGATGCTGGTGGCGGCCAGCATGCCGACGGCTGTTTCGATCATGTTCGGCATGTAAGCCACAACGCGGTCCTTTGGCGTCACGCCCTGCTGCCTTAAGGCCTCTGCGAGGCGTGCCACGGTGCCATACAGTTCGGAGTAGGTCATGGTGACAGGGTCCCTCGTCTCGCATTTGAAGACGAAGGCAACCTCCTTGTCCCTATACCTCAGAAGGTTTTCGGCAAAATTCAAGCGTGCACCGGTGAACCATTCCGTTCCCGGAAAGATGCTCAGGTTCTCAACCACCTTTTCATACTTCCGCGAGGCCTTGATGTCGACAAAATCCCAGACGCACGCCCAGAAATCGGCTATATGCTCTACGGACCAATCGTAGAGATCGAAGTAGCCCGCAAGCTGCCTGTCATAACGTCCGTTGACGACGTCGATAAAGCGCGTCAGGTTGGCATTTCTTACTCTCGACTCCGATGGTTTCCACAAGGGTTGCTTCATCAGTCTCCTCCAGCTTCGCTCAGTCCGTCTCTTCCTGTGCCACGCCCCAAAGCCGGGCAATGTTCCATAATGCTAAATCATGAGGTACTCTTTCTTAACCTCTTCGCTTGCGGCCAGCTCCTCGATGGTGCCGTGGTACTTGATCCGCCCCCGGTCGATGACGTAGGCCCGTTCGGCCACGGAGAGCGAAAAGCGTACGTTCTGCTCCGAAAAGAGAATAGTCACGCCCTCGTCCCTCAGGACCTTCAGCTTCTCGGCAAAGTCTCTCACGACCAGCGGTGCCAAGCCTTCGACGGGCTCATCGAGCAGTATAAGTTCGGCGTTCCCCATGAGCGTTCTTCCAATGGTGAGCATCTGCTGCTCCCCTCCGCTCAGATACCCGCCGAGGTGATCCTCCAGAATCTTCAGCTTGGGAAATATCTCGTAGATTCTCTGTATGGTCCAAGGCTGGCCCTTGTAATGCTGGGAAGTTTTCCGGCCGATTTCGAGATTTTCGCGGACCGTAAGGTCCGGAAAGATGCACCGGTTGTCGGGCACGTACCCGATACCCTTTTTTGCGATAACGTAGGGCGCTTTGCCCTTGACCTCTTCCTTGTAGAAGGAGATCGTACCCGATTTGGGCGGTGTAAGGCCCATAATGCTCCGTAGCGTTGTTGTCTTTCCGGCGCCGTTGCGGCCCAGAAGGCAGACCAGTTCACCGCTTGCAACCTCAAGTGAGACGTCAAAAAGAATGTGGCTCGTGCCGTAGAAGGTATTCATGTCCTTTACTTCGAGTATCATATCTCCTCACCAAGGTAACATTCTTGAGCCGTCTTGTTGTTTCTCACTTCCTCCGGGGTTCCTTCCGCCACCAGCATGCCTTGGTGGAGCACGGAAAGTTTTTGGGCATATCCAAAAATGACGGAGATATCGTGCTCCGTGAAGAGGATCGAAAGGCCAATTTCGCTATTGAGCCGCTTCACCAATTCCATCGTCTCGTGGGTTTCCTCCGACGACATGCCGGCTGTCGGTTCATCGAGGAGGACAAGATCGGGTTTGCTGGCCAGCGCCAGCGCCAGCTCGAGCTTTTTCTTGTCGCCCTGGGAGAGGATGCCTGCATCCATGTCTCCAAAGGGGAGGAGGCCCGTGACCTCCAAGAGGTCGAGGGTTTCTTTTTCGGCCAGCCTCGCCGCCGGAGTAAAAAATTTGAGGGTCTTTTTCTGCTGAGCCAGCACCGACTGGCGCACATTTTCGTAGGTCGTCAGTTTCGGATAGATGTTGCTCACCTGAAAGGCGCGCGTAATCCCTGTCTGGGCGATTCGGTACCGCGGCCAGTTGGTAATGTCTATACCCCGAAAGGTAACGGATCCGCCGTCTACGACATGGTAACCGCTGACGAGGTTAAAAAATGTGGTTTTCCCCGCGCCGTTGGGCCCGATGATGGCGGCTATCTGCCCCCGCTTCAACTCATAGCTCACATCGGTCAACACCTGATACTTGTGAAAGGCTTTGCTCAGGTGCTCAACCTTGAGGATGGTTTCGTTACCCTCCATCGTCACCCACCTCCGCTTTCGGACGCGCCGGCTGGCTTGCGGCCCCGAAGCTTGATCTTTTCTTTGTAGACCCCGAAGACCCCGCCCGGCAGGAGCAGAACGGCCACGATAATGACAACGCCGCTGACAAGGGGCCAGTATTCGGTAAAACCCGTCACGAAGGCGTTCAGAAAGGTAAAGATGACCGATCCCAGCATAGGCCCGAGAAAATGATGGGGCCCTCCCAGGATGGCCATAAAGACGGGATGCCCCGAATGCTGCCAGTTGCAGAGGTCGGGCGCCACGCTCCGGTTAAAGGGGCCCCACAGCGCCCCGGCAAGGCCGGCGAACATGCCTGCTACGATGAAGTTGATGAGCATATAGCGTTGAACGTTGATACCGATAAACTCCGTCCGCTCCGTGTTGTCCCGTATTGTTCTCATGGTGTAGCCGAAGGGTGATTCGCTGATAAACCAGAGCAGGATGGCGCCGATGGTGACGACGGCAAGGGTAAAATAGTAGTAGGCGTTGGCCTTGAAAAGCCACAAAGGCGGGTTGATGCCCTGAAGCCCGTTGTCTCCGCCGGTAAAGGAATACCACTGGAAAACGATGTAGAAGACAAGCTGTCCAAAGGCCATCGTCAATATGGCAAAATAGATGCCCCTGAGCCTGACGCAGAAGAAGCCCAGGATAGCCGCTCCCATACCTGCGGTGATCATGGAGATGGGGAGCGTGGCAAAAAGCGGCCACTTGGCTTTAACCATCAAAAGCCCCGTGGTATAAGCGCCGATTCCGTAGTAGGCCGCGTGTCCGAAGCTCAACTGCCCCATGTATCCGAAGATCATATTGAAGCTCAGGGCGAAAAGCCCCATGATGAGTATCTCGTTGAAGACGTGGACCCAGAATTCACTGATGACGAGGGGCAGCAGCAGGGCTACCACGAAGGCGGCCGCCACCCATTTGTAGTTCTTGAAGAGGGAAGTTTTCTCTCTGTCCATGCTATGTCCTCAAAGGTGTGCCGAAGAGCCCCCATGGGCGAACGATCAGAATGAAGGCGGTGACGACGAAGATGAGCACCATGGCGCCGTCGGGCCAGTAGAGGATGGCGAAGGAGAAGATCTCGCCCACAATGATCGATCCGACCAGCGTTCCGAGAAGGCTGCCGAAGCCGCCGATGACGACGACGCAGAAGGCCTGGATGATGATGTTGATGTCCATCCCCAGGGTCACGGAGCCGATGGGCGCCTGGACGCCTCCGGCAAGCCCCGCCAGAAAGATGCCCAGCGTGAAGACCCAGGTAAATATCCTCGGGATCGGAATTCCCAAAGCGCTCACCATTTCCCGGCTGTACACGGCTGCCTTGATGATATGGCCGTATCGCGTGTACTTGAGAAACCACCAGAGGCCGACCGCTACGGCGAATCCCATGAGGATGACGAAGATAAAGTAGGAGTCAAGGGGCGCCCCGAAGATAAAGACCGGTTTTTGAAGATGGGGGGGACGGATAATGAGCCTGTCCGTCGGCCCCCAGACTATTTTGATGAGATCGGCAAAAATCAGGGCCAGGGCGTAGGTGATGAGTAGCTGTTCGTGCAGCTCCCTTTTGTAGATCCTTTTGATCAGCACCATTTCGCAGATCCACCCCAGCATACCGCAGGCGATGGCCGCCAGGGGGATGCTTACCCATATGGCAACATTGCTCGCCTGCATGAGGTGCCAGAACGTAAAGCCGAAATAGGCACCGATAAGCCACAGGGTGGCGTGGGCGAAGTTAAGGATGTTCATAACCCCGAATATGAGAGAGAGCCCCGATGCTACGAGAAAAAGCATCATGCCGAACGTGAGGCCGCTCAGGAACTGGGAGAACAAAAAGCTGAATTCCATGGCTCCGTCCTGTCCTTTTGGGTGATTATTTTTGTTCCGCCTTCCGGGCTGCCACAATCTCCGCCTCGGGCCGCTCGCTGTCGATACCCTTAATTTCGATAAGCTCCTTCAGGATGGGGAACGGGTACTTGGCATCGTCTCCCACCACCCCGACATATGACGAGCACCGGAGCTGGTTGTCGAGGGGTCGAAACTGGAGTTTGCCCCGGGTCAGATCAACGGTCATGCCCTTCATGGTGTCCTTTACCTTATCGGAGTCGATGCTCTTCGCTTTGGCACATCCCTGGCTCAGGGCGTATACGGCATCATAACCCATGACGGCCCAGTCGCTGGGATACTTGTTGTACTTCGCCTGATAGGCCTTGACGAAGTTTGCCATCATCGGGACGTCGAGATGGGCGAAGAAGGGTGCCCGGGCAATGGCCACGAGGCCCCTGGGCAGCGTCTTTGCCTCGGTGATCAGCTCCGTAACGCTCTGCATGCTTCCAACGTATGGAACCTTTTCGAAGAAGCCGTAAGGTTTCGCTTGCTCCGTAAAGGTCACGTTGTCCTTTGATGCGAGACAGGCATAAACGAAGTCGGGCTTCATGGCCATCATGCTGGTGATAAAGGATGTAAACTGTGTCTCACCGAGCTTCGGCCACAGCTCTTTCTTAACCTTCAGGTACGGTGCGCTCTTCTTCAGGTTCGCCACCACCTCTTCCTGTGTGGACCTGCCCCACTCATAGTCGGAGGCAAGGGTCACATATTCCTTCCAGCCCTTGGCCTTTGCCAGTTTGTCGACGGCCAGGGCGGCAGCCTTTGCCTGCATGTAGCTGTTTGGGACTACCTGAAAGGTGTAGGGGCTGTAGTTGATCTTTGTGATATTCTCCGAGTTGCTGATGGCGGCAATGTGAATGGTCTTGTATTCCCGGCAGATCGGCTTCACCGCCACCGCCACGGCACTTGAATAATCGTTGATAACGGCCCGTACCTTGTCTCGCAGTATCAGGTCTTTGACCGTCCGGACGCCTACATCGGGTTTGGTCTGTGTATCCTGCTGAAAGACCTTGATGGGGTGCTGGCCCAGTATGCCGCCCTTGGCGTTGATCTCGTCGACGGCGATCTGAATCCCCTCCATCTGGTCCTTGCTGTACAAGGTCCCCGTTCCGGTGAATCCGAGGGCAACACCGAGGTTGTAAGGTTCGGCAGCGGAAACCTTTCCCGTCCCGGCGAATCCGATAAGTAACGATAGAGCGCAAATCAACATAGCTACCTTCAAAGCCTTGCGTTTCATAGTTCCTCCCTTAAATGTGTGTTTGGCCCACAGCCTAATAGGTCAGAACGACCCCTCCATCGAAAAGCAAATCACCGCTGTTAAGGTACGTGGCAAACCTTGAAAAACCAAAAATAAAGAGATTGGCCGCCTCTATTGGGGACATCATCTCCTTTGTCCGGGATTTTCCCATCATTACGTCCCGGACCACTTCCTCCGGTGTAATGCCCCTCTGTGCTGCCTGTGACGGGATTTGATTGAGGGCCAGGGCCGTCTTGACGAACCCTGTGCTGACGGAGAAGGAGCGGATTTTGCCGTCCCCCTCGGCGGCTATAGACTGACTCAGGGCCCGCATGGCGAACTTGGCGATGTTGTACACAGGCTTGTTGAGGGTGCTGATGTGGGCGTGGATGGAGCCCATGTTGGCGATGACCCCTTTGCCGTCCTTGCTCTTCTTCATGTGCGGTATGGTCAGCTTTGCGAGATAGAAGGGTGCCCGGACCATGAGGTGCATCATGCGATCGTATGTTTCCATCGGGAAATCCTCAATGGCATTGATGTGCTGGATACCCGCAATGTTTGCCACATACCGAATCGCGCCCAGTTTTGCCGCTTCGGTGATAGCCCCTTCCAACTGGTCGTCCTTCGTCAGATCGGCCTTTAGGAAGATCATCTGCCCGCCCATCTTTCTGGCCATGGATTGGGTCTTCTTTCCGCCCTTGTTGTCTACGTCGATGCCGATGACCATGAGGTTGTTGGCGGCGGCGGCCACGGAGAGGGCGCGGCCGATGCCGCTGCCGGCTCCGGTGACGATACAGACATTGCCGGGGTTGAAGTCGCCATCGTCAAGCCTGAGGATATCGTCGTACCTGATCTCCGGTTCCCTGATGTCAAAGGCCATGGCAACCCCCGTTGGAAGGATTAAGTGTTATGGTCCATCATGTGCAAATTGTATACCAGAAATGGGACTTCGTGGAGACGATGATGCATAACAGATTAATTCTACAACATATATCGGCGTTAATACGGGAAATGAAAAGTTTTGCTTGCAAAATGTTGGACGACCTATTATCGTGTAACTCAGATATTTGTATACGCTCTGATCTATAGGTGTAGCAATTGTTCTACAGAGCTAATTTTTCTGTTGACGAGGATCAGGTGGGCAGGCGGTAACTGCGACGGGAGGACGCCCGAGGGTTATGGGGCAGGAAGAGTCGGACATCCGCAAAAGGCTTGAACTGTACGAGCTGGTTCTGGACAGCATTCACAACGGCGTTGTTGTCGTTGATCCCAAGGGCCGTATCCTCTATTTCAACAGGCCCTACGGCCAATTCATCGGTGTCGACCCTGAGGCCCAGATCGGCAGGCACGTGACCGATGTCATTGAAAACAGCCGGATGCACATCGTCGTAAAGACAGGAAAGCCTGAAATCAACGTGGTGCAGAAGATCAGGGGCCAGGAGATGGTCGTCCAGCGCATACCGATCAAGAAGGATGGCCGGGTTATTGCGGCCCTCGGCCAGGTAATGTTCAAGAGCCTTGCCGACGTTAACAAGCTTGCCAGAAAGCTCTGCGTTCTGGAATCGAAGGTCAAGCTTTACGAAGAAGAACTCATGTCCCTTCGGTCCACCAGGTATACCTTTGACAGCATCGTGGGCGTCAGCGAAAGCATCGTTACGCTGAAAAAGGAGGCTATGAAGGCCGCCAACACGAGCATGCCCATCCTTATTACGGGGGAGTCCGGCACCGGCAAGGAGATGTTCGCCCAGGCGATCCATCACGCCAGCCCGCGACGCCTTCACCCCTTCGTCAGAATCAACTGTGCCGCCATCCCCAGAGACCTGCTCGAATCGGAGTTGTTCGGCTACGAAAAGGGTGCCTTTACCGGCGCCAAGGACTGCGGAAAGCCGGGAAAGCTGGAGCTCGGTCATAACGGAACGGTGTTTCTCGATGAGATCGGTGATCTGCCCTGGGACATGCAGCCAAAGCTCTTGAGAGTGCTGGAAGAAAAGGAGCTGGAGCACATAGGAGGAAAGGCACCCGTCAAGTCCGATTTTCGACTCATTGCGGCGAGCAATCAGAACCTCGAAGGCCTCCTCGACGAGGGAAAGTTCCGGAAGGATCTCTTTTACCGCCTTAACGTCATACGACTCCGGATCCCTCCACTGCGGGAGAGGAAGGAGGATATCGTGCCCGTGGCCAGGCACCTTCTCCGCGACCTCAGTGCAGATTGCCCTTTCCCGGAGGTCAAGACGGACCTTCAGGCCGAGAAGGCCCTGATGGCCTACGAGTGGCCGGGCAACATCCGGGAGCTTTTCAACATTCTCAGCCGCGTCACCTGTTTCCTGGAGAAGGATACGATACACGTCCACGATCTTCCCGTCTTCCTTCGCAGTGGCCTTGTCGTGCCGCAGCAGGTTGCTGCCGGGGACCTGGTGGCGATGAAGGAGCTTGCCGAAAGGGAGGCGATACTGAAGGCCCTTGCCGGAGCCAGCAGCAAGACGGACGCGGCACGGTCCCTTGGGATTCACCGCACCCTGCTTTACAAGAAAATGAGAAAGCTGGGAATCAAGGCCTGTGAGACGGACCGGAGAACGGTGTAGCACATCTAATACAGTCTGTTACCGCTCCAGCATGATGCGCCAAGTCTTTAGATAGCGCGTGAGGCGCGCCGCAACCTGGTCCAGTTCGCTCAAATAGTCCGCTTCGACTTCATCCATGGCTGCATAGAGCAGCGGCACCAGGTCGTCGGCTGCTATGCCGATATCCTGTCCGATCTTGTCGATGGCGACGGCGTTCGCTATTTGCGCCCCTATGGCCGCCAGGCTTGCAATGGCCTGCGACTCATCGGGGCCCAAAGCGCCAACGTAGTCGATAATCGATTGCCGGAATTGTTTTTCCGATGACAACAGAAGTGCGCTGACCGTTTCCCGGTCAAGACCCGTCTTTTCTCCGATGGAAAGAGCAAAAGCCTTGACGAGAAGCTCCGGCGCTGCAGAGGACCTCGTGGCAGCTCCGTACCCGAGATAGCGGGCTATTCCATCATCGTGACGATAGTGGAGCAGCACGTCGATGGCCGTTTCTACAAGGGGATGAGCAACGTCCTCCGCAAAATTAGATGCGACGAGGGAAGGGAAAGGGACCCCGGCCCTCGCCAGCATGCTTTCCAAGGCTGCCCGGACTGTGCCCTTGAGCACCGCGGCCTTTGTGATTACGTAGCCGGCACGGGTGGTTACGCCCCTCCTGTGGGCGTAAAAATCGGCACCCCGGACCTCGTTGTGGGATATGAATCCCAGGACAAAAGGGCCGACTCCTTGGTTAGGCCCCGACCACATCACCATCTTAAGGGGGTGCATGTGCATCTCCCGGGACAGCGTGCTGTAGGCGGGCAGAGCAATGGTGGTTTCAAAGATGTCGGGTGCCGTGGCACCATAAAGGGCCAGGGGGGCGGCGTTGCCGCCAAGGGCCCTGTTTACCAGATAGGCGTGCGCAATAGACCCCCAGGCAGAAACGATCCCGGGGCAGAAAATGAGGGGGAGCAAGAGGGCGATGGCCAGGAAGCCGCCGGCCCTCGGCATGCTTCTTGTCCGTCCTAAACAGGAAACCCGGAGCTCACCCCGGGTTTCCTGTTTGTTGTTTTCACATATACGGTTCGGCAAGAGTCCTAATTCGTATCCGGTCCGGCTACCTCGCCGCGGAGCGAAGGCCGGCTTCTATCTGTCTCGCGATAAGCTCTGCAACCTGTGCTACCGAGTCGGGCCCCTTGGACGTCTGCTGGCCTACGTTGGCTATACCGGCAATGCCCGCCGCGTCGACCTCGGAGATTCCAAGGACGGCCGGCTGCGACAACATGGTGAGAGATACGACAAGAAGAGGCTGGAATTCCTGCTCCTCGCTCTTAAAGCCGGCATAGATCGTAAATGCCCCATTAAAGGCAATGGTAGCCACCTTCATAATTTGAGATTGGCCGAGTAACGACACGGCCTTTGTGGCAATGGTGCCCGTCATGACACCTTTTTTCCGCTCTATTACCAGCTCAAAGGGAATCTGCTCTTGAAGCGGGGCTATGGCTGCCTGGATTTGCTCGATAATCGGCTCCATGGAAATATCGACGACAAACTTGTTGTTCTTCGGCGTGCCCTTCTTGGGATCCAGCTCAACCTTATAGATTCCCGCTATGACCGGCGTTTCTCCGAGCATCATGTTGAGATCGCCTTTCAAATAAGGGATCTTTCCGGATTGGTCGACCGTTCCCGGCCCGAACTGAAAGGCGCCGCCTGCCATACCGCCTACCAGAAGGGCTGCATCGTACATCGTGGCCGATACATCGAGAAGCTGCGTGTACTTTTGAATTCCGGTCTTAATGTCTATGGTCAGACCGGACTTCATGTCGACCTTCATCTTGCCGCCATACATCAAATACGTATCCTCAAGCACCGGAATAGCAGGGGCAGCCGCGGCATACTGGGCTGCCGTGAACAAAAGGCCGACCAACACAAAAACAGAGAACAGTTTCTTAATCATTACATACCTCCCCAAAAATTTTGATCTCGCCTAAAAGATTATCACATTTTACCGGCAAGTCAATTGCCGGCCGCGCGGTCTGCCGAAGACGGGGGCAGGGCACCGCCGGATGAGCCGTTCCGGCTACTCCTTATAGATGATGGTGCCCACGTGTTCGCCGTTAAGGGCCTTTGTGATGTTCCCCTCTTCGAGGCCGTTAATGATCTGAAGGGAACCTATGACCTCGCTGTTCTGCAGAATGTCGAGGCATGGCCGTTCGATGATGAGGTCGTCCTGATCCATTGCCATTAGGGTGCGGGCACCTATGGCCGGGATAAACTCAGCCTTCCTGCTCTTCTTTGGATCATCCGTGTAGAGGCCCTTTTCATCCTTTACAAAAATGCACGATCTCGCACCGATGAGGTCGGCCAGGATGATCGTTCCCACGTCGGTCCGGTGAAGAGGGATGCGGCCTTGCGGGGGCGGCATGGCGAAGTAGTCGTAGGGCGGCATACCATGCATGATGGGGATGCAGCCTTGCACAAAGTAGCTTGTGAGCTTGACGATCTCATCATGGCCGATCTTTATGCCTCCCTCGGGGGCGAGGAGCATGGTGACGAGAAGGGCGTTCTGCTCAGAGATGGCATTGCCGAACTTGGCAAGGATCCCCGTCGGCATGCCCAGCTCGAGCCCGATGGCATAAATGTGGCGGCTTCTCGTGCCACCGCCTGCCGTGATGAGCATCTTGTGATCCTGCTTGTTGGCCGCAATCTCCCGTGCGATGCCCGGTAGTGCCTTTGCCCCACGGTCGCATATGGATTGACCGCCCACCTTCAGGATGTTGACGTCCGGGAAAAGCCTCGTCTGCGGTGCCACTGGAAGGCCCGCTATAAAGGACTTGCTGACGAGGCTCTCGCCCATGAGTCTGCTTTTGACGTGAAGCCGCCGACCGTCCCGTTCCCGAACGAGTGTCACGCCCCGCCTCCCTTCGGAAGCGCTGCGCGAAAAGTTCCTTTACCTGTAATCGTGCAGCCCCCTGTCATTTCTCAATCTGGACTTCTTCGTCGCGGTACTTCTTGTCGCCCTTGGTAAGAAGGATCAGTTCGGCGCCCACCGCCTCGGCTATCTGTTCGAGCTCAGACCTCCGAAGATGCTTTCCGAATATCTTGAGGTCTACATCCGCCACGGCAATGAGTCTGAACCTGGGCTGCTTCTTATCTTCCCCTACTTTCAACCGTTCCCGATAGAAAATCTTTCCCGCCATGTCTATCCTCCTCTCTCTTCCCCCTGCGTCCTGCTCCTACCGCCGACCAGACGCCCTGTGCCAGCGGCGCAACGAACAGAACAGGCTTTCCGCCGATAAGCCGCGGTCTTAGCCAGCCCCGTGTCGCCACCACATCCGTTTCCGATGGCACATGTGCATCCCTGTCGAGGGACACAACTACCATGCCGAGCTTAGCCAGCTCCCTTACGGGAAGCGTGGCCGGCCGACTCCTTAGATCACCATACTCGACAAATCTACCGCTCCATCCTGAAGCTGTCAAGCCTACCGCAGCGGCGGCACCGATAATGCCGTCGTTTGTCCCGCCATGACCCGACAGATGGATGCCGGCTGCCGCCTCGATGGCATCTTCCTGCGAGACGACGCGGGCGGTGCATGAGAGTCCGAAGGCAATCATCCGTTCCCGAACGGGAGAGTCCTCGGGCATGATGCAAAGGCCCGGGTCGCTCCCCGGCACAAAGTGCAACCTCAGATGTTCGGCTGCCCTTTCGATGAGGAGGTTGACATCAAAAGACGGCGGGCAGTCGACAATGGCGCAGGCCGAGCTATTGTGCGACGTATAGGGGATGGCGGGATCTACAAGAAGCTGTTGCCGTACCACGCCCCAGAGGGTATGCCCGTCGGGCAGCCTGTCCGCAAACCAGCGAACAAGCTTTCCCGTGCCCCTGTCGGTCTCGCTCGTGTCTGTGTCGTCAAATCCGATGTAGCATCGCATCCGTCACCTCGTGGATATGTGAAGTCGGGTCTATCGCATGATCGGAAACCGCAGGTGATATCGTTGTCAAGTTCTGCCGTCGCCCCTTTTTTCTATAACGTGAATGGCCGTCGCCTTGAAGGAGGCCGTTACTTCCCTCCCCTCCCGGAGCGCCAGGTCTCTGCATGACTGGTTCGTGATATAGGCCACCAAAGGGAAGCCGCAGTCGACATGTATCTTCTGGTAAGGCCCCAAAGGCAAGATCTTGGTGACTGTTCCCTGGAAAACGTTTCTCAGGCTTGTCGACCCGCCGACGGCATTATGGGATATTATGATGTTCTCGGGCCTCACGCAGAGTATCACGTTCCTTCCCGCTGCGACGCGCCCCAAAGCCTCTACGCTGCTCCCCGAAACAGAAACCGCAATGGTCCCGTCCCGCTCCGACAGAACGGTTCCTTCGAGTGTTGTCTCGACGCCGACGAAAGAGGCGACAAACTCTGTCGCAGGGTGATTGGTAATCTGGGACGGCGTGTCCATCTGGACGATCTGTCCCCCGCTCATGACGGCGATGCGGTGGGAAAGGCGAAGCGCCTCGACGCGGTCATGGGTTACAAATATGGTTGTCGTCCTCGACTTCTCCAGTACATGCTCGAGGTCCTCAACCAAGGACTCCCGCGTCGGGGGATCAAGGGCCGAGAAGGGCTCGTCAAGAAGGAGTATTTCAGGCCTGGTGGCAAAGGCCCGTGCGAGGCTCGTTCGCTGCGCCTCACCCCCGGACAGGGTCCTGGCGGACCGGTGGGCAAGGTGCTCTATGCCGAACCTCTTGAGGTTTTCGGTGACGACGGCCTCCGTCTCCGCCTTGCCGACGCTGCGGAATCTCAAGCCGGCTGCAACATTATTGAAGACTGTCGTGTCGAAGAGCAGGGGCTCCTGAAAAACGATGGCGAGCTTGCGCCGGTAATCGAAAAGGGGATACTCGTCCCTGACCTTGGCCCCCCGAAAGAACACTTCGCCCTCAAAGCCCTTCATGAGATAGCAGAGGGTCTGGAGCAGTGTCGTCTTTCCTGAGCCGTTCGGACCGATGAGGGACACGACTTCACCGTTTTTTACGATGAAAGAGGCAACGTCCAGGAGAACGGCATCCCTTCTCACTACTCTGATGTTGCGTCCTTCCAGTATGGGTGTTTGTTCGTCCGGAGAATTCAAAATGTCAGCTCTCGTTCGAGTTTGCAGAGACCCGGGAACCCCGGAGCAGGGCCTCCCGATCATCCGTCGGCAATCCCGTCACCTGGGCCTCTCTCGCTGCTGCACATACGTCAGCAACAGGTTGATGAAATAGGCCAGGGCCAAAAGTATTATGCTGAGCGCTATGGCTACATCGAAGTTTCCCTTGCTCGTCTCCATTACCGTCGCAGTCGTCAGGACGCGCGTATAGCCCTTGATGTTCCCGCCCACCATGATCGAGGCGCCGATCTCCGAAATGACCCCCCCGAACCCGGCCATAACAGCCGCCAAGAGCGAAAGCCTCGCCTCTCTGAGAAGCATCCAGACCATCTGAAAACGGGTGGCCCCGAGACCCAATATCTGAAGCCTCATCTTTCTTGGTATCTGCTGCATGGCTGCAACGGTGATGCCCATGACAATGGGTGTCGCGATTACCGCCTGGGCGACGATGATCGCCAAAGGTGTGTAGAGGATGCCCAGAAAGCCCAAGGGACCGCTCCTCCAAAGGAAAATGGTGACGAAGAGGCCTACCACGACGGGGGGCAAGCCCATGCCCGTGTTAATGACGCTAACGACGATCTTCTTGCCGGGAAAGGTGTTAAGGGCTACGACGGTGCCTGTGGAGATGCCGATGAAAAGGCTGATTAATGTTGCGATTCCCGATACCTTGAGGGACAGGATGGTGATGTCCAGGACCTCCCTGTCGAGGGTAAAGAGAAGAAGAATCGCTTTCTTGATGCCTTCAAGTATCAGGTCCATCGGAGCACCGTGCTTCGGCGGCGGGTTGCCGGCCTAAGCCCCGGCGACCCGCCGCAACTGCTTTACTTCCCCAGGTCTTCCACCTTCTTGCCCGCGTCAGGGAAGAATAGTGGAGAGCTGAACTTGTCTACGCCGAACTGCTTAATTATATCCTGAACTTCCTTAGATACCATAAAATCTGCAAAGGCCTTGCCTCCGGCGGCGTTTACCTTAGGAAATTTTGCAGGGTTTATCTCGATGACGTGGTAGATGTTGAGAAGGATCGCATCACCCTCCGCAAGGATGTCAAGATCCAACCTTTTCTTGAGCGCGAGGTAGGTGCCCCTGTCGGCAAGGGTATAGGCCCGTTTCTCGGATGCGACGTTCAGAGTCTGGCCCATGCCGAGGCCCGTTTGCTGGTACCATTTCTCCTTTTCGGGGTTGACGCCCGCGGCCTTCCATATCTGCAGCTCCTTCGCGTGAGTGCCCGATTTGTCGCCCCTGGAGATAAAGAGCGCATTGGCTTTGGCCATCTTCTGAAAGGCAGCCGTGGTGCTTTTGGTCCCCTTTAAACGTGCAGGATCGGTGCCCGGCCCAACGATGATAAAGTCGTTGTGCATGACGAGCCTGCGGCTGACGCCGAAGCCGTCTGCCATAAACTTCTTCTCCGCTTCCGGCGAGTGCACCAGCAGGACGTCGGCCTCTCCCTTCTGTCCCATTGCCATGGCCTGGCCGGAGCCGACGGCTATTGTCTTGACAAAGTACCCGGTCTTCTTTTCAAAAATGGGTATGAGCGTATCGAGGAGCCCCGAATCCTGGGTGCTTGTCGTGGTGGCCAGAATGACGTTCTTCTCGACCCGTTGCTGGGCCGACACAGAGGTCAGGGTGCCGAGAATGACCATGGTCACCAGTGCCGCGATCAGGTAAACGTTGTACAGTCTGTTCTTCATGTATGCCTCCCTGCAAGTGTGTGCTGCTACTTCGTAGTCTGGGTCGCGCGCCATTCTTTGGAGTTGGGGAAAAAGAGGGCGCTTCCGTATTTGTCCTTTCCGAAATCACGAATAATGGCCTGGCCTTTATCCGGTGCCGTGAGCCACTGCACAAATGCCATGGCACCTTCGTAATTGGCCCTCGGGAACTTTTTCGGGTTTATGGGAATGAGGGTGATGTAATTGAGCAGCGCCTCGTCCTTCTCCACAAGAATTGCCAGCTTGATCTCCTTCTGAAGGGTAAGGAAGGTTGCCCGGTCGATAACCGTGTATGCCTTCCGCTGGTCCGCGTAACGCAGAGTGGGCATGTTTCCTTCGGCGCCCTTGGCATATGTTTCGTACCAGGATCCCGATGGTTTAAGCGACGCCTTGGCCCAGAGGTCCATTTCTGCCACGTGGGTTCCTGACTTGTCACCCCTGGTCACGAAGGGAGCCTTTTTCGCCGAAATCTGTTGCAGCGCCTGCGGTGCGCTCTTCATACCTTTAATGCCGGCAGGATCGTTGGCCGGTCCGACGATGACGAAATCATTGTACATGAGGTCAATCCTCTCCGTACCGTACCCTTCCTGGACAAATTTTTGCTCAAGGGCCTTGGCATGAACCATGACAAGGTCCACGTTGCCCTTCTCAGCAATCTTTAGCGTAGCCCCTGTCCCGGCCCCGACGTGGCGAACCCTGGTCCCTGTCTCCTTTTCAAAGGCGTTCTCGAGCGTTTCAACGATGCCCGCATCTATCGGGCCTATGGTGCTGGCCAGAAAAACGAAGTTGGAATTTTGGACGCCGCCGGTGGAAGCACAAGAAACGCACAGGAGTAAACATATCAATAACAGCAATTTTGTCCACATTTTGTTCATAGTTTCCAACCTCCTTAACGTATGGTAGTGATGCGGAAATGTTAATACCATTAATTACCATAAATGACCTAAAATGACCAGTACCTTTTGATTTGTTCTGTTGCTCTTCTTGCGTATATGCCCTATAATTGCTTTATGGACGTAATGACGGCCCGTGATATATCGGCCTACCTCAAGATCAACGAAAAGAAGGTTTACCAGTTGGCAAAGGAATCGTCTTTGCCTCATTTGTGGATCGGCGGCAAGGTTGCCTTCCCAAAGGAGCTTGTCGACAGATGGATCGTTGAAAACACGGAGGGCACCCGGCACGTCGCCGTTGCGGGCAGTGATGACCCGCTCTTGCGTCGTATTTTCGACATCTTCAACGCGTCATCGGAGTCTTTGGTCTTTTACGCGCCCATCGGCAGCATCAACGGCCTCAGGGCGCTGCAAAGAATGGCGGCGCGAGCCTCCTGCGTTCACATCATCGATATTGATCACAAGGAATATAATACCACCTACCTTCATAGGTACCTGGCCGGCACGCCCGCCCGGGCCATCCATCTCTTTGTCCGCCAGCAAGGACTGTACGTGCAGCCGGGAAACCCCAAGGGCCTTTATTCCGTGAAGGATATTGCGGAGCGGGGCAGCTCGTTCGTGAACCGCAACAGGGGAAGCGGGACGAGGCTCCTTATCGACTATCTGCTCCAGAGTGCCGGGGCCACAGGGTCTGCTGTGAAGGGCTACGACAGAGAAGTGGAGTCACACCTCGAGTCGGGCCTCAAGGTTTTGCGGGGCGAGGCGGACTGCGCCTTCGGCATTCGTAATGTAGCGCATACGCTTGGCCTCGGCTTTGTCCCCATCCACAATGAAGAGTTTCACCTCGTCGTGACGGAGGATGATTACTACTCGAAGACCATAAAATCCTTTCTTGCCGTCTTCGATCAATCCTTTCTGGTCCGCCACATAGGCGATTTCACGGGCTACGATCTTTCCCGCATGGGAGAGGCGCTCTAAAAGACCCCTCCGAGACTTCCCGCATACCCCGTAAGCTCACTGTAGCCGTACACGGACACGGACTTGCCCTTAGACGTTCCGGTCCCCTTCACCGCACCCTCCCAGTAGGTAATGCCCGTCGATGCCGCCGTTATCAGCTCCTGATCGGGCACAACTGGTGCGAGCACGAAGTCAATCTGTGCCGAAGGGATCTCGATGCGCCATTTCGAAGGGTAAAAGGCATTCGTTCTCGGACTTTTCCACTGTTCCTGGACAGTCACCCGGAGGCTGGAAAGGTTCAGATGATATGGCCGGCCGTCTTTTTCCACAAGGGTGCCCGAAGAGGTGGCTTCTAAGGTGCCATCCTCTTTCCGCAGGAAATAGATCATCAGGTCTCTCCCGTCGGAAAGGTGGAGGCCAAACCAATCCCATCCGACCTGATCCGCCGAAAGCTGGTTGGAACCGAATTCCTGGTCAAACCAGCTCACGCCCTTTACCGTCAACGGTTTGGGAAGGCCGGGCACTTTCAGCTTTCCCTCGGAAAGCAGTTCCGTGAACGAGTAGTAATACGATGCCTGCCCCGGCTTGGGGCCCTTTCGGCTCAAGCCGTTCTCGCCATGGAGGACAAGAGGTTTTCCCGGTACGAGGGTCAGGGAGAGCTCCATCTCCTTGTGGGTGGCCTTCAGGCGTATCCTTTTTCCCTCCATCCGGGCTGACCAGTTTAGAAGGTGTACGTCCATCGCCCCTTCAGCGGCCCCGGCGAGGCCCGGCCCTCTGCGTGATGCCTTATCGATATGAAAAAACCTCCCCCTTGCCTCATCCGTTATGGCAAAGTGGGCAAGGTAAACGTCCGTGACGGACCAGGATCCTTGCCCCTGCCGCGACCGCCTGAGCCCCTGGCGAAAAAATGTTAGCTGATAGCCGAAGGCGTGCCCGGCGGCATCGGTAAGGTTTCCGGTGAAGTACCACCACTCGGTCCTGTACTGGGGGTGGCTCCCGTGGTCTCGCGGAAAAGACCACTGCCAGGGACCAAGGGCCTGGCTCCATGTGTCATCGGCTGCCTGGGCTACTGGGTGGAGCAGTTCGGAGCAGAGAGTTCGGAGTTCGGAGAAAGAAGACGGATTGGGAAGAAGAGATGGAGGGAAAAGAAGATAGAAAAATGCAGCCAACGATAGAAAGAGTTTTGCCACATCACTCTTTTTCAGCCGATTCATATGATCCCCTCCACGCCCTAACTCAAGCCTTCATGAATAATGCCTCAACACAACTCCGAACTCCGAACTATTCTCCCCTCTCCACTTCTCCCTTTCCCCCCAACTCCAAGTTCTCCACTCCGAACTCCCAACTCCGAACTCCGAACTATTCTCCCCTCTCCCCCACTCTCCGCTTCTCCGTTTTGCAATCA
>CAZYVU010000014.1:0-26127 GCA_964651435.1 uncultured Pseudomonadota bacterium | reverse complement strand
AACTCCGAACTATTCTCCCCTCTCCCCCACTCTCCGCTTCTCCGTTTTGCAATCACTCCTCCCGTATTTGCATCTGGGGATAGTTCCTGTAGACCTTCCAGAGCGGATAGGCGGATGCAGCCGCGCTGGCAAGAAGGGCTGTCAGGGCGGCTACGGCATAGGGGCCGATGGTGGGATGGTAGAAGATGGTCCAGTTGAAACTCTTCAGGTTGATCACCTTTATGAGAATGAGAGCCAGCGCCGTTCCCACTGCCATGCTCATGCAATAGGCCATGATGCCCATCCCGAGGCCCTCGAGAACCGTCATTTTGCCGATCTGTGCCGTTGAAAATCCGAGTGCCCGCAGTATGCCGAACTCCCGCTGGCGCTCCACGTAGAGGGTCATGAGTGCCCCGGTAATGCCAAAAAATGCAATAATTGTGGCTAGGATACGCATGGACCTCGTGACGGCGAAGGTGTTGTCAAAGACGGCGAGGACGTTCCCGTAAAGCTGGTCCCTTGTTACAACAGGGAGATTTAAGGCCTCCGAGCGCCGGCGCACCTCGTCGAGCCCTTGCTGCCGCGCGGGGTTGTCCGGATCGGTAAAGACCCCAAGGCTGTTGATAGCCCGGTCCTGGAAGATGTTGATGTAGATCCGGCGGTCCATCATGATGAGGCCGTGCTCCGTTGTGTAGTCGTAGAATACACCGGCAACAGAGAGTTGCACGGTACCGGCCGCGCCTTCCAGTTCAATCGTTGCACCCTTTCGGATGGCGAATTTTCGTGCGAAGCTTTCGGATACCATGACGGCACCCTTTTTAACGTCGTTCCACGTATCTGGGCCGCCGCTTACCCAGCCAAAGCGGCCGTACTTCTGGAGAACGTCGGCGCTTATGGCGGTAAGGTAGACAGGGGCGTCGCGGAATGTGATCTGAACATTCCGATAGGGATCGACGCCGCCGATCCCGGGCAGGCGTTTCAATTCCTCGTAAAATGCCTCGGGCACCTCCACATCGCCCTTCGTTGAAATGTAGAGGTCGCCGCGAAGCTGGCTGCTCATCCACCATACAAGGGAATGGCGGAAGCTGTCGATCATAGAGCCGAGTCCAATGGACATGGAAAGTGCGACCATGAAGGCCGCGACGGCAACGCCGGTGCGACCCATGTTCTGTTTGATGCTGACGGCGGCGACACGCCCCGCAACGCCGGCAAGACTACCGAAGAGCCTTTTGAGCAGGGGGGTGCCGCACAGAATCACAAGGCCTGCTGTTAGGCTTGCCCCGAGCAGAAAAATGAATGCCCCGGCGAAGCCGACGTAGACGTGTGTCTCCGGGAGGACCAGAAGCGCCAGGCCAAGGAGCATGACGGCAAATCCGGCGACGCCGCACTGCTTGGTCCGCGAGGTTCCTTGAGCCGGCACGGTCCGGCCCCTTAAGGCCTTGACGGGCTCGGCGCGAAGGAGTTCGACCAGTGACTCCATGCTCCCGAGAACGCCGGCGCCGCACCCGAGTGCGATGCCCAGAGCAACGTTAACCCATGACCACGGCAGGGGTGCCGGCTTTAAGAAAAAGTATAGAGTGCTAATGGTGTCCCCCACGAGGCCGGTCAGAAGGAGGCTCAGTCCGTAGCCGAAGAGGCCGCCCAGGGCGCCTCCGATGGTCCCCAAAATGAGGATTTCCGCGAGGAAGGCTGCAAGAATTTCGCTCCGCCGCGCCCCGAGGCTGCGAAGAATCCCTGCGTCCTTTCGGCGGCTTACGACGGTAAACATGGACGTGTTGTAAACAAGGAAAACGCCGACAAAGAGGGCGAGCAGGGAGAGGGCCTGGAGATTGAGCTTGAAGGCCTGAAGGAGTGCCGTCAGGGTCTCCCGACGCTGGCGGTTCGACTCCACCCGAAAGCCCTTGTCCCATCGGGCCCGGAAAGCCTGGTCGTTTGCGACGATCAGGTCAATTCTGTCGACGTTGCCCCGGAGATCGAAGAGTGCCTGCGCGTGTGATATGTCCATTACTATAAGGGGCTCGCCGGACGGGTTTGGAAGGGTGGCTATGATACGAAACGTTCCTTTTGATGTCGTCAGCTTGTCGCCTGCCGCCAGACCCAGTTGCTCCGAGAGGCTGTTGTCAACGAGCACTGCATCATTGTCTAAGAGCAGGGAAAGAAAGAGGCCTGTGGCTGCCTGCTGGTCGGTGGAAACGCGTAACCGGGAGAGCTCGGGCCGTATCTCTCGGTCGAGAAAGGGATCTACGCCCAGCAGGCGGACAAGCTGTCCGTTGGGAAGGCGTACCTTCCTGTCGATAACGGGGGCAAAGTGTTCTACCGTGCCGTCGTCGATGAGATCCGTAATGACCGATTCTTCAATGGGGCCCGCCGGCCGTTCGAGAAGATGCGTCGCCTGGCCTCGCAGGAACTCTACGGCCTGGCTGAAGCTGGAGAGTGCCGAGCGCGCCGACAGGGTCATGCCGATGACGGCAGCCACGCCCAATGCGATCCCGAGAAGCTGCAGGAGTGTGAGGCTCCGGCGGCGCAACAGGTAGCGCAAAAAGGCTTTGATGACGCTTTTCACGATCGAAGATTCTCGCAGGTCTCCTCAACGAGGGCGCCATCGACCATTCTGAACACGCGGTCGGCATACCGGCACGTCGTGAGGGCGTGGCTCACCATAATGAGAGTGGTGTTGACCTCTTTGCACCTCTCGACGAGGAGGTCAAGGATCCTGTTCCCAGTTGCAGAATCGAGGTTGCCCGTCGGTTCGTCAGCCAGAATAATGGAGGGCTTCTTTACGAAGGCCCGCGCTATAGCCACCCGTTGCTGCTCGCCGCCCGAGAGGGCATGGGGATACCGGTGTTCTTTGTCGGCCAGGCCCACCGCCCGAAGGGCCTCGGCAACGGAGGCGTTGTCGGGTCGCCCCGCAAGCTCAAGGGACAACGAGACGTTTTCGAAAGCCGTCAGCGTGGGCAATAGGTTGAAGAACTGAAACACGAAGCCGACGCGGTTCCGCCTCAGCTCCGTTCTGCCTGCCTCTCCGAGCTCCTCCAGGTTCTTCCCCTCGATTTCAACGGAACCCCTTGTGGGCTTGTCAAGCCCCGTCAAAAGGTTGAGAAGTGTTGTCTTTCCGGAGCCGCTCTTGCCGAAGAGGACGACAACCTGACCGGGAAAGACGGCCAGGTTGGTACCCCTCAACGCCATGCCGCTCTGGCCGTCGCCCCCGTACTGCTTCCAGAGGTCTACAACCCGTATGATCGGCTCCACATTAACCTCCGCCCAAGGGATATGAACGACACTCGCACACCCCAAGTTTTATCATGGCCCGTCGCTATCTGCAAATTGCCCGGCACGAGAAGGGGCTTGCGCGGGAAGATGGCGGTGCCTATAATGATGGTCAAGGTCTTTGCGCAGGAGGTTAAAATGGTGCGTTTCGCGTCTTTAGCTGTAGTAGCTGTGACACTGGTTGTTGCTCCCCTGACCGGGTGGGCTATGGGGTCGAGGGACCAGGGCCCGCCGCTGCAAACGGTGCAGAAGGTGGATCTTAGTCGCTACATGGGGACCTGGTACGAGATTGCCCTGTACCCAACCAGCTTCCAGCGGGGCTGTGCGGCTACCAAGGCAACCTACACGGCGAGGGAAGACGGCTCGGTCTCCGTTGTCAACGAGTGTCGGCGTGGCGGCCTCGACGGGGAGCTGACGGTTGCGAAGGGAACGGCCAAGGTGGTTGATGCCGAGACCAACGCCAAGCTCAAAGTCACCTTTTTCTGGCCCTTTTACGGCGACTATTGGATTATCGATCTTGGCCCGGACTATGACTACGCCGTTGTCGGCCACCCAAGCCGAGAGTACCTCTGGGTGCTGAGCAGGGCACCGCGCATGGACGAAAGTACATACAACGGCATTCTGGAGCGTCTGAAGGCGCAGGGCTATGACCCCACGCGGCTCGTAAAGACCCATCAGTAGCGGGAATGACAGGGCTTTGTGCCCGACGGCTTGACATAGGACAGTTTTGGTACTATTAGATAGGCCACGGTTATGATCATTCACACAACAAAGAGGTCTGCCTTTTTCGTCAAGGTGGCGGTTGTTGTTCTGGCCATCCTGGCCGGCCTTCCCGCTCTCGGTCCAACCCTGTTGCTACAATACGACCCGTGCCCGGGCGCGGATGCGCGGTCCGGCGGGATGGGTGCGGAGGAGGGGCGTGGCTGCTGTTGCGGAGGGGCCGGCCAATGCGGTTGTCACGTGAGGCAGGGAGGACCGCCTTTGGAAGAAGGCGGCGTCAGTGCCCTTCCCGAGGTTCGACAGGAGCGTCAGTCCCCGGATGGTGCGATGGCAGTTTCATCTGGAGACACGCATGTGCCGGGTCTCATCGAGGGCGATTCTCCCGCCTGGACCCTCGCGCGGGGGCCTTCAGGTCCACGCTATCTCCTCAACCTCAACATCCTCTGCTAATCATCGTTACACTCCTCTGATTGCGCTATGTTTCTCTGCTGTCGCCGGGTTGTTCGGGCCGTTGGCCTGTGCCGGTAAGGACATTACGGGAGGTAATGATGGGAAACCGTTTACTAAGAGTATGTATAATCGTTGTGCTGTTTGGAGCTGTGCTTCCGGGGGTATCGACCTCGATGTTCCCCGGGGCGGAGGCTAAAGAGATCTCCTATCCGGTGAGCCGGTTCGCCGACGGCAAGGCCGCGTTTTTCGAATACAGGACACCAGACGGTATGACCGTGAAATATTTCATTCTTAAGAGTTCCGACGGCGTAGTCCGGGCGGCATTCGACGCCTGCGATGTCTGCTGGCCCGCCGGAAAGGGGTATGAACAGAAGGGCAATTTCATGGTTTGTCGGAACTGCGGCCGCCAGTTTGCGTCAACGCGCATCAACGACGTGACGGGGGGATGCAACCCCGCAGCGCTGACGCGGCGGATGGAGGCGGACAAGGTGATTATTGAGGCGGATGACATCGTTAAGGGAAGGAAGTATTTTGACTTTAGGGGGGTGAAACGATGAGGCTCCGAGACATTGCCATCGGGAACCTAAGGCGGCGGAAGGCAAAGACCCTTTTCGTGCTTACGGGGCTTGTCGTCGGTGTGGCAACGGCCGTTGCCCTCGTGAGTTTGGTTAGAACCTTGAAGCACGACATCAACCACAAGCTGGAGATGTACGGTGCCAACATCCTTATCACCCCGAAAACAGAGAACCTGTCCCTTTCCTACGGAGGGCTCTCGCTGGGCGGTGTTTCTTTTGACATGAAGGAAATCAGGGAAGGGCAGCTCGATAAGATCAGGGATATAAAGAACGCGGGCAACGTGGCGGCCGTCGGCCCCATGCTCCTCGGCGCCGTGACCGTCGGAAGCAACAAGGTCTTGCTTGCCGGCGTCGATTTCCAGGCAATGAACGTCCTCCGCCCCTGGTGGTCCTTCCGGGGCGCGCTGCCGACAGGCGACGGCCTTGTGGCAGGTAGTGAGGCGGCCCGCGTCATGGGCCTTCAAACGGGCGGAGAGGCCGTCGTCAACGGCCGGACCGTACCGGTTACGGCCGTGCTGGAGAAGACGGGGTCACAGGACGACGGACTCATCTTCGTCCCGCTCGCGCTGGCCCAAACAATCCTGAAGAAGGCGGGCCTCGTATCCATGGCGGAGGTGGCGGCCCTCTGCACGGGCTGCCCCATACCTGAGATGGTCGAGCAGATCTCAGGGGTCCTTCCCGGCGCCGACGTCATGGCCATTCAGCAGGTTGTCAGGGGCCGCATGGAAACGTTGGGTCAATTTGAAAAGTTCTCATACGGTATATCTGCCCTCGTCCTTTTTGTCGGCGGCCTTATGGTCCTCGTGACGATGACGGGCAGCATTCGGGAGCGAACCGTCGAGATCGGCATATTCAGGGCCATGGGCTTTCGGCGTAAAGACGTTATCAGGATCGTCCTCATCGAGGCCTTCATCGTATCCTTCCTTGCCGGCTTTCTGGGCTACGCCTTTGGCTTTCTCGCCACAAAAGGCCTTGCACCCTTCATGACAACGAGCGAACAGGTGATGGTGCCGTTCGACCCTGTCCTGGCGGGGGTTGCCCTGGCCCTTTCGCTGGTTCTCGGCCTCCTGTCGAGCGCCTATCCGGCCATGCTCGCTTCCCGTCTTGACCCCAACGAAGCCCTAAGGGCGCTGTAGGAGGAAACGATGAGAACTATCATTGCTGAAAACCTCTCCAAGGAGTACGGCAAGGGCGAAACGGCCGTTACCGCCGTGAACAATATTTCCTTCACCATCGCCGGCGGTGAATTTGTGGCCATCATGGGCGAATCGGGCTCAGGAAAGTCGACGGTCCTGTCCATCGTCGGGGCTCTCAACAAGCCGACGCGGGGCCGCCTTCTCGTGGGTGACACGGACGTCTATGCCCTGGGCATCGACGAGCAGGCAGACCTGAGGCGTACGTCCATGGGCTTCGTGTTTCAAAGCTTTCACCTCATCCCCTACCTGACGCTGGCCGAAAATACCATGCTTCCACTGGCTACACTCAGGACGTCGAGAAAAAGGAAACGGGCCATGGCCGAAAACGCCTTATCCAGGGTTGGGCTCCTAACGAAGGCCGACAGGCTTCCGAACCAGATATCGGGCGGAGAGCAGGAGCGGGTGGCCATTGCCAGGGCCATCGTGAACCGGCCCGCCATTATCCTGGCCGACGAACCGACGGGCAACCTCGATTCAAAGAACGGCGTTGAGGTCATGAAGCTCCTGTCCGGTCTCAACGGCGAGGGGGCTACCGTCGTCATGGTTACCCACAGCGCCGACTATGCCCATTACGCCGGAAGGGTGCTCCGTCTCGCCGACGGCGAGCTGGTCCGGGGAGGATAGCGTACCCTGACCCGGCCGGCGGGGCCTGTCGCTTACGGACAGGCCCCTTGCCCCGGACGGGAATGTTTGACGGGCCGGCACCGGCCTTGGTACAATCGCCGGGGATGATGCGGGTAACGGAAAAGGAATTCGACAGGAGTGTTGCGAGGGCCATCAAGCGCATTCCCCGGGAGATCAGGGACCATCTCAACAACATCATCATCACTGTTGAGAAACGGCCTTCCCGGGCGCTCCTGAGAGAGATGGGGCTGCCGCCCGATGAGCCCCTTCTGGGACTCTTTCAGGGCGTGTCTCTCCTGGAAAGGTCTTTTATGGAGCCACCCCTTTATCCGGACACGATCATCCTTTTTCAGGAGCCTCTCGAAGAGATGTGTGAGACGCTGGAGGAGCTTGAGGAGGAGATTGAGGTGACGGTTGTCCACGAGGTGGCCCACTACCTCGGCATGACGGAGGAGAGGCTCGCCGAATTGGGATACGAGTAGGGGAAGGACGCTGCCCCGAGAAAGGGGTCGCCGGGTCGCCTATCAGGCGTCGCGGGAAAACCGCTTCGGTGGCAGGAATATCCGAAAGGGCGTGCGCTCGATGAGAAGGAGGCTGTGGGGGTAGGGGATTTCCTGTACCGTCGCGAGGCCAAGTTCCGTGAGATAAGGAAACTGGACGTGAAGGGCCTTCATGGTCCGCGGCATAAGGGGCCTATGGTAGACCTCCAGCCGCAGGACGCTCCGTCCCGTGCGATAGAAACCCAGAAGCGGGTCGATCAGGTAGTCGATGGCCGCCTGCTTGTCCGGGAAGGGAGGAAGTTCGGTGAGTACGGGCGCTGTCTCTGTTGCCTGTATGGTAAAGTAGCCTCGCCAGTTGCCCATGACCCGATACTGCTCGTAGGCGCCGCCTTTGCCCCGGCCCGGTTCTATGCGAAACGGCGCATGCTCAACGGGCATCTGGGATGATATCCTGTAGAGAGAGGTGATGAGGGCGCCGCTGATACCGCAGTGAAGAAAATAGACTGCCGGTCTCCCTGTGATCGGGTCCATGACGTAGCACCGGATGTTCACCTGGTCAAAGGGGATTCGCGGCACGGGGATTGTTGCCGCGCCGCTTGTCCGTCCGCGGAAGACGACAAGGGTGACGAAGGTTCGCCCCTCAATTTCCGCCGGCTTCAACCCTGGGGGCAGATGAGGGGCCAGGCGTTCAGGGGGTATGAGGTACGACACGTACAGCATATCGTTCAGAAGCATCTCAACAGACAAGAGGGACTTTAGGACGGGCATGACCATACGATACAACAGCAAATAGGCAAAAACAAGGCGGGCCGACAGGCGGGGCTTTATTTTGGCCATGCAATGTGGGAGTATATGGAATGATTAACTATCAAAGGGGTCCTGAGCTATGAGGAGAAAGATTGTCGGACTTATTGTGGCTGTGGCCGTCCTTTTCGGCGCGGCGATGACGGCAGGGGCGGGGGAGCAGTACGACGTCACCGTCGGCGTGTGGCTCATGTTTGTCAACAGGGCCGACAACCTCTGGGGCAACGGGGATAGGAAGATCGACAGCATCTACTCGAAGCCGAAGGCAAAGACGCTCTTTGTCGGTTACCCTTTTGTTGATGTAAGGTATAATCCGGCGCCTTTGGCCAAGGAAAAGGAACGCTTCTCATTTTACCTCAACACGTCTCTTGAGCCCGGAAGCCTGAGCGCAGGCGCCCGTTACGACTTCTCCAAGGGCTATCTCGACGCCTACGGTTTCTATTCGTTGATCGCCAAGAACTGGCAGAATCCCTATGCGCTTTACAGGACATCAACGACTACGATGAACTTCGGCGGCAAGATCACCTACGGAAACATCCTTGGCTCCGATCTCTATCTCTCGTATCGTTTCGGACTGACGGATGTGGACAAGGATGTGATCGGTGCCCTCGTGCCGTCCCTGCAGCAGGATGGTTACACCCACACCTTGGCCGCCGGGTACCGCTTCAAGGTGGGAGACCGCTTTGTCCTCATCCCTGAGGCGGTCTATGAGAAGGGCGATTACGACGGCAAGGCGAACAGTTACAACAGCTACGGCGGCGCCGTAGGGGCCGAATACAGGTTTGACATTCTGAGGCTGTCGGCGCGTGTCTACGGCAGGAAGGTCAAATTTGACAGTATGAACCCGATCTATCTGGAGACGAGGGATGAGAATTATGTCGGTGCCGGCCTGCTCGCCATCTATCCCGACCCCTTCGGCTTCAAGAATTTTGTCCTCAGCGCCGGCCTGAACAGCAACCAAACGAATTCAAACATCACCTTTTTCGACAACTACCAGACCATGGGGTACTTGGCCGTCGGCTACCGGTTTTGAAGGCCCTGGAAGACGGAAGGTTGTCGGACGGCAGGTCCCTCGCTTGGTGCGGGCCTGCCCATGGGGGCATATTCCGCTTGACAGGGGCGCAAGACTTCATGCTTGACGAACAGGAAAGGGCCCGTTTTCGGAACGAAATCTACGGGTATTATGAGGCCCACGGCCGCGACATGCCCTGGCGCGGGACGACGGACCCCTATGCTATTATGGTTTCCGAAATTATGCTTCAGCAGACCCAGGTGGACCGCGTCAAAGAAAAATATGTGCAGTTTATGCTGGCCTTTCCTGATTTCCGATCTCTGGCCGGGGCGGGCCTCCGGGATGTTCTGGCCGCGTGGAAAGGGCTCGGCTACAACCGGCGGGCACAGGCCCTGAAATCGCTTGCCGCTGAGGTGATGGAGAAATTCGGCGGTGTTCTTCCGCACGACAAAGGCGCTCTCGTTTTACTTCCCGGCGTGGGTGATGCGACGGCCGGGGCCATCCTTGCCTACGCCTTCAACCTGCCCGCAGTCTTCATCGAAACGAATATCCGACGGGTTTTTATACACTGGTTCTTTGCCGACAGGGAGGGGGTGCGCGATGGCGATATCCTGCCGCTTGTCGACGAGACGCTGGACCGGAATGATCCTCGGCGCTGGTACTGGGCGCTCATGGACTACGGAACGATGCTGAAGAGGACGGTTGAGAATCCGAACAGGAAGAGTGCCCGTTACCAGAAGCAGCCCCCCTTCAAGGGTTCTGACAGGGAGATCCGGGGGGCCGTTCTCGGCCTGCTGGTGGCCCAGGGGCCCCTGACTACGGAGGAGCTTTGCAGGCTGCTCGAGACCGACCGGCAGAGAGCAGCCGGGATCATGAGTCGGCTCGAAAAGGAGGGTCTGGTGAGGGAAGCGGACGGGTTCTACGCTATCCCTTAAAAACCTGTGAAATAATGCGGTCCAATGGCCGGAACGCTGTTTCCCCCGGCCGTTGCTCCCGGGGGCAGGACCTCCCTGCTTCGGTCGCTCCCTGGGTCGTGCGCGAAGTCGCGACTCGGCAAAAGCTCCTTCCGGTCGCCAATCTGTTGGGATACTGCTTTTCGCAGGCTCTGATGCGTGCCGTGCCGCCGTTTTTACGCCATGACCATCTGCAGGGCCCTGTAGTAGGCGATGCCGAAGACGGCATGCAGAATGAGCTGTTCGACCCATGTGGCAGGGTGTGCATTTCTGCCCGCCATCCCCTGGCCTGCGACGGGAAGGGCGATAAAGAGCATGGAGAGCCAGAGAAGGAAGAAGTAGAGAGCTATCAGTGAAGTCGAAAAGGGGTTGAGGCTTAGTACCGACGTACCGAGGCCGTAGACGGCCCCGAAGACGCCGCTCGTGACGAGGTGGATGGGGATACCGGCGGCGTATAACTGTTTTTGGGAAGGCTGTGAGCCCGAGAAACGAAAGAGAAAGTTGCCGTCCACGACAAAGAGGCTCGATTTGAAGATCTTGAGGCGGTATGCGAGATCGGATACGATGCCCATGGCAATGCCGGCCAGCACCCCTGCTACAAGGCCGCTTATGAGTGAAAACACGGCAACCCCCTTTCGGTTAGATGAGGCCCACGTAAGAGAGGCCCAAGAATATGTTGATGGCCATGATGGCCAGGGTAATCCTTCCGGCCCAGCGGTGGACAATTCTGATCCTGGCCGCTGCCGAAGGAACCTTAAACTGAAGGTAGGCCAGCGCCGGCGTAAGGATGGCGAACACGAACGCCGCATAGCCCACATAGGCGTGGGGTATGGCGAGGTGCTCGCGCTTTGTCATAAATATGTCAAGCACCACGGCGATGAGGGCGATAACAACAAAAGCACAACCGACAACGGCCAGGGTTCGATGCGACTTAAACCACCACCGCTTCCCCTTCATAAACCGCACGACAACAAAGGCCGCAAGCAGGATTCCCCAGGCCGCTATCATTAGAAGGGCGTGCATCGTTGACAAATTGATCATATCAACCACTCCTTCCCGTTTTCAGTCCCTGCTTTTCCCGCTTTTCAACTCAAAACTCAAAACTCAAAACTCATCACTTATAACTCTTCCTCTCACCCTCCATCAAAGGTGTGGTGCTCCATTTTGACAAACCATCCCGTCGGATCGGCGAAGTATTCCTCGGCATCGCGAAGGGACAGGTAGTGTTCGTTTTCGATCATCGACAAGAGGTTGAAAAAGGCCTTTTCCTTCGGGTCTGTGCTCGAATCGCGGAGTTTGGCGTAAAACTGCACGCCCTTCTCCTCAAAATCGCAGGCAATTTTCACGGCAGCAAGATCGTCTGCATCTGCCTTTGCCCCTTTGTCGATGGAGTGAAGAACGTTGCCCAGCGTCTTCTTAATGTTCGTTTCGCTTACCTTGAGCGGGATTGTTTCGGGCCATTTGTCCTTTGCCGCCCAAGTCTTGTGGAGTTCTTTCAGTCGTTCGTAGTGCTCCAGTTCGTCGTCGGCGATGTGCCGGAACATGGCCTTGCCGAGGGGGTTCTTGGTCCTTTCGGCGTGTTGCAGGTAGAATTCCCGCTCCTTCATCTCGTTCGCCAACGCGGCTTCAAGCGCGTTGAGCCGTTCCTTGTGATCCATCTTCCTCTCCTTTCCGAGTCAGTCGTCTATTCTACTCCACGAGCACGAGCCCGTAAATGTTACGCTCCTGGTTATGGGCCCTTACGACCTCTATGGGCAACCCGTGTTTTCTCGCCGTGGCGAACACGTCTATGCCACAGGCCTCCATGGATGGCCTTGCCCGCTCCGCATTCCTGCACGTACCGGAGGTGTCGCACTCCGGACAGAGCGTGCAGGGGCCGCTTCCCATGGCAAAGGCTTTGTAAAAGCCGTCAAGAAAGAGGCTTCTTTCCAACTTGACGAGCAGGTCGTTGAAAGTTTGCACCGTGCCATACCCTTTCTGCCAGTGACGGTGCAGCAGGATTGCCTGGCCGTAGGAATCGAGCACTTTTTGCGTCTCCTCCGGCGTCGGCGAATAGGGCGGGCAGCAGAGCCTTTGTCCAAAGCCTCCACAGCCGAACCGGCATTTGAGGCGTACCCAGGGGGCGGTCGCAACCGTCGACGGGTCAATGACCAGCGCACCGTCGACAACCCCTTTTACTTCCTCAATGTGCTTCCTCAATGTGCCCATCTGTTCAACGTAGGTCCTCCCGGCTTTAAGTGCAAGGGATGGGAGCAAATATCCAGTATTAACCCATAACCATCTCAATCAGGTGCGGCCCGGGCTCGGTCACGCAGCGGCGTGTTTGGTCGGCCAGGGCCTCTGCCGTTGTCACCGACGACGCGGGAACGCCCATGGCCTCAGCCATTTTGACCCAATCAAGTCCGGGCTTATCGACATCGATGAGCGCCGCCGCCGTGGGCCCCACGGAAGCGAGGCCGGCCCGCTCAAGCTCGACGCGAAGAATATGGTAGCCCTTGTTTGCGCAAATCAGTGTTGTCACATTAAGGCCCTCCCTTGCTTGGGTCCACAGGGCCTGCACCGTGTACATGGCGCTGCCGTCCGCCTCTATGTTCACGACCGGTCTGTCCGGGCACGCGAGGGCGGCACCGGTGGCGCAGGGCATGCCGTAGCCGATTGACCCCCCTGCGATGGTCAGGTAGCTGTGGGCCGGCAGCCCTGCCAGAACAGGGAAGAGCGAAAAGGTTGTTGTAATCCCTTCGTCCACTATCACGGCATGCTCCGGAAGGACCGCTGCCACGGCGAGGCCGATGTTCTCGGGGGTCAATGAGCCGTGGGGCACGGCGGGGCGGCGGGAGACCGGAAAGATGTTTCGGTGAAGGCGCTCGACGGCAGGGGCATTCAGAAGGTCGGCGAGGAGTTCCAGGGCCTCGATAACGCTCTCGTTTGCCATGCCCATGCGCACCGTCTCCTGATCGTCCCTAAGGAGAAAACTTGGCGTATCGGGATAGGCAAAGAATGTTACGGGGTCCTTCATACCGGCAAGAACGACCCCTTTGAACGGCCCAAGAACCTGTAGCGCCGGTTCGGGAAAGTAGGGAAGGCGTATCACCTCGGGCAGGTCGGGGCCGCGGTCCACAAAGCCCGGAAAGGTATCGGTAATGATTGAGCAGCCCGTTGCCGCCTTGATGCGGGCCGCGAGAAGGAGGCCTTCCCTTCGGAGCGCCCGTTTTCCGACAATAAGTGCGGCCTTGTCTCCATGGAATCTGAGCAGCCGGGCAGCCGCCATCAAGGCTTCTTCGTCAGGCCGGTCATGGGTTGCTGCAGGGCCGGACAGAACCTGTTCATCCTCGCATGGCGCCCACTGAAAGTCGTTGGGTACGACAAGGGTTGCTATCAGGCCGCGGCGCGCTGCAGAGACCGCCTCGCCCACATCCTTCGACAAATCGCCGGGAGACCCAGAGGTCCGAAGCCAGCCCGACACGGTACCGGCAAGGGCAGCGATATCCATGGCAAGGGGCGCGTCGGCCTTGAGGTGCCACGTGGCGTGCTCGCCGACGATGTTGACCATAGGCGTCCCGGCGCGCCGTGCATTATGAAGGTTCGCGATGCCGTTGGCAAAGCCAGGTCCGAGGTGAAGGAGGGCCATGGCAGGCCTGCCTGCCATCCTTCCGTAGCCGTCGGCGGCGCCCGTACAGACGCCTTCGAATAACCCCAAAACGGGCCTAATGGCCCGCTGCTGATCAAGGGCCAACACGATAGGCACCTCTGTGGTGCCGGCGTTGGCAAAACAAACCTCCACACCGCTTGCCGTGATGGCCCGGACAAGTGCTTCTGCGCCGTTCATGGTGCAAACCCCCTGAAGTAAGCCTTTATTTATATGGTTGTAGTATAGAGAATCGCCGAAAGCTTGACAATCCTTTTTCCTTCCTTCTATGCTGTTGCTGCGTGGCACCCCGGGCTTAGGAGGATTGCATGAAGGTGAGAATAACGGCAGGGCCGGTTATCGTCGAAGCGGAACTGGCCGATACAGCCTGCGGCCGGGCCATAGCGGAGCAGCTTCCTTTATCCGCCCGGCCCAACGTGTGGGGTGACGAGTTCTATTTTACCGTCGCCGTCGACATGCCGCTCGACGACACGGCGACGGCGTCTGTACGGGTTGGCGACATAGGTTATTGGCCGCCGGGCAACGCCCTGGCCATCTTCTTCGGCCCCACGCCCCTGAGCGCGGGACCGGAGCCGGTCCCAGCCAGTGAGGTGAACATCGTGGGGCGCATCATCGGGAACGCGACGGAGCTGCGCAAGGCAAAGGGTACACGGGAGATCACGCTGCTCCCCTTAGGATAGGGCGGAAAACGGAGCGGCCTTCGGGCTTGACCCCGGCTGCTTACTTGTTCAGCTGTCGCACGGTAAACACTGCTTTCCTGGTGCTCTGGGTCAAGGCCACGGTGATCTTGCCCGTCCGGGCCGCCCTTCCGGTGTTGGCATCGAAGGTGTACGCCACCATGCCGCTGCCGGTCCTCGTGTCTGCCGGCGGGTGTACCCAGCCGGTGGTTGTCGATGTAGCCCAGGAGCAATCAAGAGGCGCTACTTCAACGGCAAATGCACCACTGCCCTCCGCTTTTCCGAAGCTCTGGGAGGCGGGGCTGACCTTCTTTATGGCGCAGACAGCTCCAAGCTGGGTGATGGAAAAGGGCCGGCCTCCTATGGTAATTGCGGCGCTGCGGGAAAAGGACGTGGTGGTCTTCGCGGCCGTGATCTTTACGGTGCCCTTATTTTTCGACCAGACAACGGGGGAGGCTGTAATCCAGTCATAGTCTTCAGCCACAGTTGGGGCCGGGCAGGTGGCGGGACCGGTCGCCGTGATCTTGATGATCACCGAACCGCCGTTGGCAGTGAAGGCCTTGGAGACAGTGCCTAAACTATAGGAACAACTTACAAATGCGGCGGAGACACTCGTATCCCCCGTAAGCTGGAGCGTGCATGCGCCGGTGCCGGAGCAGCCCCCGCCGGACCAGCCGGCGAAGGCGGAGCCGGGCTCCGGTTCGGCAGTCAGCTTGACGGTGCTGTTCTTCGAAAACTGGGCCGACTGGGTTGGGCAGTAGGCGCCGCAATCGATGCCTGCGGGGGTGCTGGTCACCTTTCCGAGACCTGTCCCCCCCTTGTTGACGGTAAGGATGAAATAGTCCGGCGGGTCTATCTGACCTCCCCGTACGGGCCACAGGTACTGGTTGCCCAATTTATGCGTTGTGCCTAACCGGCCGTCATCCATATGGAGGATCCAAATGTTTTCAGTGTTGGAGAGGACTGTGGTAGAGGAGTAATAGGCGGCGGCCTGCTGCACTCTCACAAAGTGATTGTCATAACCGGAAGCAAGGGCAGGGTCGTGCTGGGAGCGGTCGATGAGGCTCAGAAGCTCTTTACGGTTCGGCAGGCGCCAGTCGTTGTGGCCGCAGAGCCCACTTCGATTCAGTCCGTTAATAAACGTGATGGCGCCCTGCCATGTCACGACGGTGCCGTAGAGGTTCGCATCCTTCGTCCACGTGAGGCCCGTGAGGGTATCGGTGACGCATTCGTCGGCAGAGCCTGAGCCCGCGACAAAGCGGGTATCGGGTTTCCAGTCGACGCCTGCCCTGACGTCACCGTCGTCACCGGCATGATAGGCTGTGGTCTGTCCGGTCTTCCAGAGTGCGGCGGGGCCAACACTTTCTCCGGTCCGCACAGGGAGGACATAGGCTTCGCCCCCCTCTTTCACGCTTTGTAGGGTATAGTCATTGTCCATGCTGACGACCCAGCTCCGGGTGGGAATGGCGGCATAGGCGGTCGATGTCCAGTACCAGTAGGGCTCCACCTCGGCAAAGCCTTGGGCATTGAGCCAGCTCACCGTCTGCGGCTCGTCGGCATTGAAGAGGCTCTCAAGCTCATTGATGTTGGGGAGCCGCCAGTCGGAGTAGCCGCAGAGGGTGAGGGTCTCGATGAATTCAAAGGTGCCCTCCCACGACTTTTTCTGCCCCGGCAGGTTGCCGTTTTTCGGCCACATGAGGCCCGTGAGAGCGTCCGTCAAGCAGTCGCCGTGGTCGATAAAGCGGGGTTCGGGCCATGCTGCTCCCGCCCTCCAGTATCCATCCTGCATCGTGCCTGAACAAGGGATTTCGTCATAGGGGTCGTAGGAGCGCCAGCACCGTGTCTGCCCCGTCTGAGGAAGCTCTATCGCACCAGCCAAGGCGCTTGAGCAAATGGTGCAGGTAAACACTATAACGAAAGAGACGATGAATCTGGCCATACCCCACTCCCCTTTCTTTTGTTGGTGTCGTGCCGCTGCCGGTTCCAGTTCGGCATGACGGTCAGGAATGCACGCGGTCACTCATAGCCCCGTTACCTCGCCTTATACGGTAAGCATACCCCATTATACGCTTGTTTCAAGTGGTTTTTGAACCTGAATCGCTCTCAAAGGAAGTTGTTGGACCGTTGGATTCAAGATTCAGGGGGTTGCCCCGCCTCAGTTTTTCGCGGGCGCCTTCAAGGAGGCAGAAGAAGAGGGGGATGAAGAAGATGGCGATAAGGGTGGCGCCGAGCATGCCGCCAATGACGCCCGTGCCGATGGAGTGGCGGCTGTTGGCCGAGGCCCCGGTAGCTATGGCGAGGGGCACGCAGCCGAGGATGAAGGCGAGGGATGTCATAATGATGGGGCGCAGACGGAGCTTTGCCGCCTCCACTGCCGCCTCGACGATGGGCAGGCCTTCCCGCCTCTTGATGGCGGCGAATTCAACGATGAGGATGGCGTTTTTCGCGGCAAGGCCGATGAGGGTGAGAAGGCCGATCTGGAAGAAGATATCGTTTTCGATTCCCCGGAGCCAGATGGAGAGCAGGGCGCCGAAAACGGCGAAAGGCACGGCCATGAGGATGGCGAAAGGCAGCGTCCAGCGCTCATACTGGGCGGCAAGTATGAGAAAGACCATGATGAGGCCGAAAACGAATATGGCCGCCGATGCGCCCCCGCTCTTTTTCTCTTGGTAGGCCTGTCCCGCCCATTCAAAGGCGAAATCGTGTGGCAACACCTGCCTGGCTACTTGCTCCATGGCAGCGATAGCCTGCCCGGAGCTATACCCCGGCGCGGCATCGCCTATGACCTTTGCTGCGGGAAAGCCGTTGAATCGCGGCACAAGATCGGGCCCGGTGACATAGCTTGTCATGATTACCGCCTTGAGGGGCACCATATTGCCCTTTCTGGAGCGGACGTATATCTGCTCCACGTCGTCCGGCCGTATGCGGTATTTCGATTCCGCCTGAACGATTACCTGCCAGAGGCGGCTGTACCTGTTGAACTGGCTCACATAGAGGGAGCCGAAGACGGTCTGTAGTGCATCGTAGACGTCGCCCACCGGTACCCCCAGCGATTCGGCCTTTTCCCGGTCCACGTCCACCTTGAGCTGCTGTGAGGCGGCCCGGATCGTCGACGTCAGGGAGCGTAGCTCGGGCCTCTTGCCCGCCTTGGCAATAAAGTCCCTCGTCACGGCCTCCAGTTTCGTCGTGTCTCCCTCACCGCGGCTTTGGATCCAGAATTCAAAGCCTCCGATGGCGCCGAGCCCGGGGATGGACGGTGGGTTCATGGGAAAGACGACGGCCTCCTTAATGGTGGAAAACTTTCTTGCCAGGGAGGCCGTGGCGGCGGGTGCCTGCATGTCCTTGCCCTTCCGCTCGTCATAGTCTTTGAGGGCCACGAAGGCCGTGGCGGCGTTCGTCTTGTACTGGAGGTCGAGGATGCTGAACCCGGCGCTTTCCATGATGTTCTCCACGGCCTTCTCTTCCCTGAAAAACGTCCTGACCCTTTCGGCAACCCGCTCTGTCCTGTCCAGGCTCGCCGCGTCCGGAAGCCCCGAGGCGGCGAAGATGTAGCCCTGATCCTCGGGCGGGACGAAGCCCGTCGGTACGGCCCTGAAGAGGCCTCCCGCCAGAAGCAGCATGACGGCGAAAACAGCGAGGGCCACCACGACCCGTTTGATGGCCAGCCTTACGCCCGACGCGTAGCCTTCCGTCACCCTTTCGAAGGTTTTGTCAAACCAGCGGAAGAAGCGCTTCTTTCTCTCCTCCTCGCCCGGCCTGAGCAGGAGGGCGGCCAAAGCCGGCGAGAGCGTGAGGGCAACGATGCCGGAGATGGTCACCGACACGGCTATGGTGACGGCAAACTGTTTGTAGAGCTGCCCCGTCATGCCGCCAAGAAAGGCCACGGGTACGAAGACGGCCACGAGCACCAGCACTATGGCGATGACGGGCCCCGTCACCTCGTCCATGGCACGCCGCGCCGCCTCTTTCGGCGACAGCCTGTACCGCGTCATGTTCCGTTCCACGTTTTCGATAACCACGATGGCGTCGTCGACGACGATGCCGATAGCTAGAACGAGGCCGAAAAGCGTGAGCATGTTGATGGTGAAGCCGAAGGCCATCATTCCCAGGAAGGTGCCGATGATGGAGACGGGAACGGCCAGGATGGGGATGAGGGTCGCCCTGAAGCTCCCGAGAAAGAGGAAGACGACGAGGACGACCAGGACAAGGGCCTCGAAGAGCGTCAAGACTACCTCGCGGATCGACGACCGGATAAACTTTGTCGTGTCCAGGGCGACGACGTAGTCGAGACCCTCGGGAAAGGTCTTCTTAAGCTCAACCATCGCTTTGTGCACCAGGTCCGAGACCTCCAGGGCATTAGAGCCGGGCTGCTGGAAGACGGCCACAACCCGGGACGTCTTTCCGTTGATCTTGCTGCGCACGGAGTAGTCTTTGGAGCCGAGCTCGGCCCTTGCCACGTCTTTCAGGCGCACAAGGGCGGCGGCGTCACCGGTTGCCCTCAGAATGATATCTTCAAACTCCCCCGGGGTTGTCAGCCTACCCTTCGTAACGACCGGGAAGGTCTGCTGCACGAGGCTTTCCGTCGGCGGCTGGCCCACGCGGCCGGCGGCAAACTGCTGGTTCTGCTCCGCAACTGCCCGGGCCACGTCGCTTGCCGTGATGCCGAGCTGGGCCATGCGGTCGGGCTTGAGCCAGATGCGCATGGCATAGTCGGGAATACCCAGCGTGCCCGTCTGGTTTGCGCCGGGAATGCGCTTAATGGCATCGAGCACGTAAAGGTTTGCGTAGTTATCGATAAAGGTGCTGTCATACCGGCCGTCGGGCGAGTAGATGGCAATGAGCATGAGAAAGGTCATGGACCGCTTTTCCACCTTGACGCCCTGGCGCTGCACAACCTCGGGCAGCGTCGGAAGGGCGAGGTTGACGCGGTTTTGCACATCCACCTGGGCGAGCGCCGGGTTTGTGCCGATTTCGAAAAAGACGCTCAGGCGCATGTCTCCCGTGGCAGAGTTGGTCGAAGACATATAGAGCATGTTGTCGGCCCCGTTGACCTGCAGTTCGATGGGGGCGGCAACGTTCTGGGACACCACATCGGCGTTTGCCCCGGGATAGGTGGCGGTCACCTGGATCTGGGGCGGCATAATGTCGGGGTAGCGGTCGATGGGCAGATGAAACATGGCAACGAGGCCGGCGATGACGATGACGATGGAGATGACGGCTGCGAAGACGGGCCGATCAATGAAGAACCGGGAGATCACCGGCCGCCCCTCTCCTTATCTTGAACCGGTGTTTTCGTTGCACCCGCCTTCGACTCTCCAGATTTTGCCGCTGTTGGTCCTGTCGGGGAAGCCTTCGCCGGTGTCTGCCCGGCGGCCTCGACGACCTTTACCGGTACGCCTGCAGCCACCTTGATGGCCCCATCGACGGCCACCCGTTCTCCTCCGTTGAGCCCCCGGCTGATGAACCACTCGTCCCCATACCAGTCTCCCACCTCAACGGCCCTGAACTCCGCCTTATCATCTTTGTTGATTACCCACAGGAAATGGCCCTTTGCCCCCTGCATGACGGCGCGCTGCGGCACGAGAATGGCGTTGGGGCGTATGGCGCCCTTCAGGTGGACCCGCACGAACTGGCCGGGCCTCAGTACCCCGGCCGGATTGGCAACGACGGCCCGAACAAGATACGTACCCGTTTCGCTGCTGAAAGATGGTTCCGTGAAGCCAAGCCGGCCCCGCTGGGGAAAGATGGAACCGTCGGCAAGGACCACCTCAACGGCAAAATCGCTCTCCCTGGGGAGCTTGAGAAGCCCCCGTGCCTCCTGTTCGCGGCGCTTTAGGGCCTCGTTTTCCGAGATGCTGAAGTTGACCCAGATGGGATCGAGCTGGGCGACGTAGGTAAGCAGGCTCTCGGTGCCGGCCGAGACGTAGCTCCCTTCATGCCTTTTTGCCCTGCTCGAGAGGCCCGTGACCGGCGATTTGATGGTTGTGTAGCTGAGATTGAGTTCCGCCTGTCGCACCTTGCCTTCGGCAGCGAGAACGGCCGCCTGTGCCGCCTGTTCGTTGCTGATGGCATCGTCGAGGTCCTTTTTGCTGATGGCGTTTTGGGGTGCCAGGGGCCGTATCCGGGCAAGGTTAGTCCTTGCCTGGCTCAGCCGGGCCTCCTGGACGGCAAGCTCCCCCTTAGCCTCCTGCAATGCGGCCTCGAAAGGAGGCCGCTCCATCTGGAACATGGGCTGACCTGCTTTGACTACCGATCCTTCCTCGTAAAGCCGTTTGTCAAGAAAACCGTTAACGCGGGCACGAATCTCGACGAGGCGGGAACTTTCAGTCTGTCCCACAAATTCAAGTGTCACGGATGTATCTCTGGGGCTTGCCGTAACGGCCGTAACCTCTACGGCTGTGGGGGCCATGGCGGCTTTTTTCCTCTCGTTGCACCCGGCGAGAAGGGAGAGGGCCACCATGGCAGTACAGATGGCGAGAATAGGCATTGAAGCGGGCCGGGCACACATGCGCCGATCTGTCTTTTCATCCATAGCTTTGCACTCCTCGTTACCGTTGACGAACGCATCGCGCCCGTCGGCATCGTGGTTCCGCGGCGGGCTGGAGAGACGTCGAGCTCCGGGCCGTCACCCAAAGAAGCAGGGGGGTTACTTAAAAAGCTTCTTCAGGCCGTCGACTACCGCTCCCGGGTTCACCGCTTGCGGGTTTGGCGCACTCGGTACAGATGGAACCTGCCCGGAAGATGCATCCTTCACCGCCTCTTTCACGCCTTCTCCCGAAAGGGCCTTATAGCATTTTTCGCGCTCATAGGGGCTCTTGTAGACCGGGTTCCAGTAGCAGTCAACGGCAGCCTTGTTAGCCTTCCAGTCGCTATAACACTTGAGCAGTTCCGGTTTCGAGCACTCCTCCACGATAGTGCACCCGCAATCTTCGGGAGTGGGGCCGCATTTGCGGTTATGATAATCCTGCTGTGTGTCCCAGCCTTTGGGGCAGACAAACCGGGGGCTTTGCATGCAAGGACCGATGACGGCCCCCTCGCCGAAGACAAGGTCCTTTCTGTTCCAGCACTCTGATGCCTGTCGGCTCGCCCTGCACTCTTCCGGCTCCTGGTCGCCGGCCAGGCCAAACTTCGGTTTTCCATACTTTGCGCAGTCGATGAGCTTGGAATTGCCTATGCGAAGCTCGCAGTCCGTCGTCGATCCCTTTCGGCAGCAGGCGCTCGACCGCTCGAAGAGCCGGCAGCCGCACTTCTGGAGCTCCACTATGTTGTAGTCCCAGCAGGTGCCTACCGGTGTAATATATTTTTTCCCGTGTAATTCGTTGGTGGTGCGCTCTCCGCCCATGGGCTTCAGCTCCAGCACCCGGCCTTTGACGTTATGCTGGTCTTCCCACATTTTCGTTACCTGGGCCTTCGATGGTTGGGCCTGCACGGTGGCTGCGCCAAAGGACAGAAAAAAGGCGCATGCGAGGGCCGCTACAAAAAACAATACAGTCCTTCCCGTCAGTCGATCATTCATTTCCTCACCTCAGTCAATATTTTGCCACTTATATACCATATGGATATCAAGTTTGCCTCGTCCTAATGCCGCAAGGGACGGGGGCGGGCTCTTTGCCATGCCGGAAAGACATTGCCCCGGCAACGCTGTTCGCCCCTTGCCGCCCGGTCACAGAGTGAAGATCCCCTTTTGGTAAATGGTCATGCGCTTGCCGTCTTCGAGATGGGCCGTTACCGTCTTGTCCTCCGTGTTAACGAGGTCCCAGTGCAGCGCAGAGTCGTTGAAGCCCAGCTTTCTTTTTGCCTCTTTCGTCAGTTCTGCGGGGTTGCCGCTGTAAGTGCCCGAGTAGGAGGAGCCCACGGCGAGGTGGCAGTTGCCGGAGGGGCCGCCGAAGTTCTCGTCGAAAAGGGTGTCGGCCATGAAACGGTCTATGCGCGAGAAGCGCCTGTCGGTCAGGGAGAATTCGCCCACGCGGGAAGCACCGGCATCCATGGCAAGCTGTTTTGCCACGAACTCCCGGGCCTTGCCGGCCTCCACGCCGACGACCCGGCCTTTTTCAAAGGTGAGCCGGACCTCCTCAACATAATTACCCGTCCTGTATGAGGGCAGGTTGGCATAGTAGGATCCCTCGGTGCCCCGCCAGTCGGGGGACAGAAAGATCTCGAAGCTGGGAATGTTGTGGCCCGAAATGCCGACCCATTTTCTCCGGTCGCCCGGCGTAACGCGAAGGTCAAAGGAGGGCGACTCGATGTGGAGGGTGTGTATCTTGAGGCTGTTGAGCCTTTTCTTGATATGTGCGGCTTGGCCGTAAATCTCCTGCCACTTCCCGACAGGGTCGTCGAAGTCGAGGTAGCAGGCCTTGATCACCTGGCCCGTGTAATCCTCCGCAGTAGCCCTTGCCTGCTGCGCCAGCTCCGCTGTTGGGTAGAGGCACAGCGTCCAACTGTAGTCCCCCTCATCCTCCCGTTTGTCCAAGATGGTCCGAAGGGGCTTGCGCGAGACGAGCATCTTTCCTATCTTGCCCGAATCGACGTTCTGCAGGTGCGTCAGCGATTCGGGCGCCCGCAGAAAGATGCGGCCGTTGATCTTCTCGAAGAGCTCCCTGTCGCCGGGAGGAATAAACGTAATCTGTTGCGGATTGCCCTTTTCGTAAAAGGTCCGCTCCATCGTATGGCTCGAAATCGCCCTAGGAACGGGGTTCATTCCCAAGTCGAGGACTCTTCCGTAAATCTCTTCGGCCAACTTGAGGGCCGGCAGATCGTACTGGATGAGGATAATATCCTTTTTCTTAAACCTCTCTTTTCTGGCCAGCTTGAGGGCCCACAAAAGCACCTCGGCATATTTTGTGATTTTGTCACGGCTCAGCATCTGCGATAACCTCCAGAGTGATCCATCGATTGTGACACCTTCAAGTATAATGTAAGATAAATGGGTTGGCAAAAGATTGATGAAAGAGGGAGGAAAACAATGCACCGGATTGCGGTCATAGCCGGAGACGGCATAGGCAAGGAGGTTGTGCCCGAAGGCATCAGGGTGCTGGAGGCGGCGGGGAGGCGGTTCGGCATACAGTTTCACTGGGGCTTCTTTCCCTGGGGATGCGAGTACTATCTGGCCCACGGTGAGATGATGCCGAAGGACGGCCTTGATATCCTCAAGAGCTATGAGGCTATTTACCTGGGGGCTGTCGGCGCACCCGATGTTCCCGACCACGTATCGCTGTGGGGCCTGCTCATCCCCATCCGGAGGTCCTTCCGCCAGTATGTGAACCTGCGCCCCGTTAGGCTCCTGAAAGGGGTTGCCGGCCCCTTGCGGGACAAGGGCCCCGAGGACATCGACTTCTGCGTTGTACGGGAAAACAATGAGGGCGAATATTCCAACATCGGAGGCACCATGTACGAGGGAACGGACCAGGAGATGGTGATGCAGACATCCGTCTTTACCCGGAAGGGCGTGGAGCAGATCATGCGCTTTGCATTCGGCCTTGCTCAACGGCGCAAGGGTCACCTAACATCGGCAACGAAATCGAACGGCATCGTGTACACTATGCCTTACTGGGACAGGATATTTAAGGAGGTGTCTCGGAAATTTCCCGGCGTAAAGGCAGACCAGTACCATGTCGACGGCCTTGCGGCGTCCTTGGTCCTGCGGCCGGAGCGTTTTGACGTCATCGTGGCGAGCAACCTTTTCGGCGATATCCTCTCCGACCTGGGGCCCGCTGTTGCCGGGAGCCTGGGTATCGCGCCGTCAGGTAACATCAATCCTGAGCGCCGGTTCCCGTCCATGTTCGAGCCCGTCCACGGCTCTGCGCCGGACATTATGGGGAAGGGGATTGCCAATCCCATAGGCCAGATCTGGTCCGGCGCCATGATGCTCGAGCACCTGGGCCATGCCGAGGCGGCCCGGACCGTTGAGGCGGCCATTGAAACGGTAATCGGAGACAAAGGGGTGAAGACGCCCGACCTCGGCGGCACGGCATCGACGGAGATGGTTGGAAAGGCCATAGCGGAGGCCCTTGGTTGACAGACGGATTCCTCGCCTTGTTTTGAGGTTTCTATTCTGGTAATCTTTTGTCCGCACCAGATTTAATCCTTATTTATGGAGGTCTCCTGAATGAATGTCCTTGAAGCCATCGGCAACACGCCCCTCGTAGAGCTGATGAACATCAACCCCAACCCGGCGGCGAAGGTGCTCTGCAAGCTGGAGGGGTGCAACCCGGGCGGTTCGGTAAAAGACCGTCCTGCACTCTACATGATTCAAAAGGCAGAGGAGCGGGGAGCGCTGACGAAGGACAAGATCATTTTGGAACCCACGAGCGGCAACACGGGCATAGCCATCGCCATGATCGGCGCGGCGAAGGGCTACCAAGTAGACCTCTGCATGCCCGAGTGCGTGAGCAGCGAGCGGCGCCTCATCCTTGAGGGCCTCGGCTCTCAAGTCTTCCTGACGCCGGCAAAGGAGAATATCGACGGCGCCATCCGCCGGGCTCACCAGCTCTTGGAGCAGTTTCCCGACAAGTACTTTATGCCCAACCAGTACGAGAACCCGGACAACTGGCTTGCCCATGTGGAGACGACGGGGCCGGAGATTTACCGCCAAACCAACGGAGAGGTGACGCATTTTGTCGCCGGCATGGGCACGACGGGCACGCTCATGGGGACGGGCCGGTACCTGAAATCAGTGAAGCCGTCAGTAAAGGTTGTGGGTGTTGAGCCCGTCATGGGCCACACGATCCAGGGCCTCAAGAATATGACCGAGTCTATGGTTCCGGCCATCTACAAGCCGGAAGAGTTGGATGAGAAGTATATGGTTGAAGACGGCGAGGCCTTTGAGACAACGCGCCTTCTCGCGATCAGAGAAGGGCTTTTCGTCGGAACGTCTGCGGGCGCTGCCGTCTCGGCTGCCCTGAAGATCGCCGCAACGATCGACGAGGGGGCCATCGTTGTTATCCTACCCGACCGGGGCGACCGCTACCTCAGCACCACCCAGTTCCGCTCCATCTGCGCCAAATGCCCACCGTGATGTGAGAAACGGGGATACGGAGAGGGGGAGAAACGGGGAAGGGAAATAGCGCGGAACTCGGATCGCGAAACCGAAAAAGCCGGAAGACAGAGACGTTATCTCTCGCAGCCCTCAGAGAGGCGGTAGATTTGCGAGCAGAATTGAGAGAGGCCTTCATTTTGCTCATGCAGTTCGCCTTGACGGGCCCCCTGACTACAGCCAGTTTTCGACGACCAGCCCTTCGATCCTCTGAAACTCTCTCCTGATGTTCGTCACCAGAGGCACGGATAGACTCCTGGCGTGGGCCGCGATGAGGAGGTCCATGGCCCCGATGGAACGGCCCGCGCGCTCAAGGTATGCTCTGATTGCTCCGTAGTGGGATGCCGCGAGGTCGTCGTAGGAAGCAATGTACAGGGGTGAAACAAACCCTATCAGCGCTTTTCTGTTTTTGTCAGGATGGGCGCTTTTTTTCACGCCGTACTCGAGCTCCGATAAGGTGATCGATGATATATCGATGTCGCACACGGCAAAATCCATGAAACGCTTCAATACCTGAGGAGGCTTCTTCTTGACGAGGTAGGTGCAGATGTCGGTGTCAAGCATGACGCGCATCTAAACTCCTCCCGTTTGTCCATGGGGGACTGCACCCGCTCGGACATGAAGTCCGGCGTGAAACGGTCAAGGCTGCTCACGAAAGCTTTCCACGGCTCATCCTTCGGCATGAGGATGAC
>CAZYVU010000013.1:59743-77564 GCA_964651435.1 uncultured Pseudomonadota bacterium | reverse complement strand
CGATCGACTTATACCGATTCTGGAAGAGCTGGCCATGGCGGTGGTATCGCCTGTTGAACGTTACTGCGTGGCCGGTAAGGAGACGGGCCATGACGGTATGGAGAGGGGTCCTGCCTGTCTTTACGAGAAGATGGGCGTGATTCCCGAGCAGGGCCCAGGCGTAACAGGGAGTGTGGGTGTCGATAAAGACCTTCCCTATCCGTTCAACGAACCCGTCTTTATCCATGTCATCGCGAAAGATCAACCGCCGTTCAATGCCGCGCACGATGATGTGGTGCAGAACTCCTTCCGCATCGAGACGGGCATGACGAGGCATAGCTCATTCTATCAGAACAGGGAGAGATTATCAAGAGCTATTTACTTATTTACGGTCGTCCCTCTATTCTCCCAGAGCTATTTAGTTATTTACGGTCGTCCCTATGTTCTCCCCGTACCTGATTGGTACCATGTCTCCCCGTAGGGTTTGTAGCAGGCCTCGAAGGTCTTATTCCCGTTCTGGTCCGTCTCTATGTTCGTGCTCTTCAGATGGTCACCGTGGTAGTAGGAGAGGGTGTTCCCAACCTTCTTTGCGATCCTCGTTCCTCCTGCAAAGATGTAGGAGGTATAGGTACCGGCCGCATGCTCAAGAACAGGATCGATATAGTAGGTGGTGGAAGTGCCTGCCTTCTTCACCCGTTTTCCCGCATAGTCATAGGTAAAGGAGGTACTGTTGATGGAGGAGGGCTTGTTGTCGTAGGTCCAGGTGATGGTCTTGTCCGTCTGACCGTTATAGGTCACCCTCGTCATATTGCCGTTGTCGTCGTACTCATAGCCGTAGGGCCCTGCACTGGTCGGGGCATGGGGATGGGCTGAACCGGGGGTGGGGTACGCATAGTTCCCAAAGGGTGAGTTTGTCCTGTTCCCGATCTGGTTATAGGCGTAGGTGAGGAATCCGGTCGGAGCGGGTACACGATGACGACGATGGAAGAGGCAAGATGGCCGGACCTTTTCACTGCTTCCCCCCTTTTAGGAAGTGTCAACGGTAGAACATCTTTATGGTGTACGAGGTATTTTCTGCGATTGTAGCGAGGGGGTGAATGGTTGTCAAGGGAAAAATCAATAACTCGGCAAAAGGCGAGGAGGCGCCGGAAGGTGCCTGAGAATAAGGCTCCGTGGAAGCCCCCACGAAATTGACTTACCGTTCCCGATGTGCTATCCGCTTAGGGTTGCCGAGGAGCAAGCACACCTTTGACGGATCGCAATGTGAACTATCGCTGGCTCGTATTCTGGATCGTCGCCCTCCAGTACCTCTTTGTCTACTTCCACCGCGTCTGCCCCGCCGTGGTGGCGCCGGAACTGATGAAGACGTTCCAGATAGGGGGCACCTCTCTGGGCGTCCTTGCATCGGGCTATTTCTATTCGTACGCAATTATGCAGATACCTGTGGGCCTTCTTTCCGACTCCTGGGGGCCGAGGAAGACAATCGCTCTGCTGAGCCTTGCCGCAGCCGCAGGGGCCTTCCTCTTCGCCCTGGCGCCCGGCTTCGGCATGGCCACCGCGGCAAGGATCATTGTGGGCTTCGGCGTCTCGGCCACTTTTGTCGCCTCCCTGAAGCTCCTCGCCTCATGGTTCAAGAGCGACGAATATGCCCGCATCTCAGGCCTCTTCATGGCCGTGGGCGGCATGGGCTGGCTTTCGGCCGCAACGCCCCTTGCCCTCATGACGCAGGCCTTCGGGTGGAGGGCATCCTTCGTGATCACCGGCGTCGTAACGGCGGCACTGACCATCCTTACGTGGTTCTTTGTCGTCGACAGGCCCCAAACCACTGAGAGCCCGGACCACAAAGACCCCCCTGAGCCGGGCCGGGCGCCGTTGCTTGCAGGCTTCAAGGCGATTTTTACTGAGCGCGGCTTCTGGGCGAACGCGTGGTGGCTCTTTCTTACCCAGGGATCGCTTTTCAGCTTTTTCGGCCTCTGGGCCGGGCCGTACCTCATGGATACGTATGGGCTGTCGAAGCCGACGGCAGGCAACGTGCTCTCCATGGTAGCCGTCGGCATGATCGTCGGGGGCCCTTTCCTCGGACACCTTTCAGACAGAATTTTGCGGAGCAGGAAGAAGGTGCTCGTCGGCGCCTCGGTTGTCAACCTCTCCGTGTGGGCCTTTGCCGTCCTCTCCTACGCAAGCCTGTCCTCCGCCGCGCGGTATGGCATGTTTCTCGTCATGGGCGTCACGACGAGCGTTATCATCATCATCGTCATGGCCAACGTCAAGGAGCTTTTCCCCACCCGCATAGCCGGGACGGCCATGGGTGCGGCAAACCTCTTCTCGTTCTTCGGCGGCGTCGTTCAGCAACCCTTCATGGGCTTCGTTCTTGATAGCGTCGGAAGGCTGCCCGGCGGGGCCTATCCCCCGCAGGCTTACCGGGCAATCCTGCTCGTCTACCTGGCCATGAGCGCCGTGTCGCTGATCCTGTCATGCTTTACGCGGGAGACGCTGAGGCACGCTTAGGCGCCTTTCATGCGGCGCGGCGCGAGAATCATCCCTCCTCTCGATATATGCGCCTGAGCCTCTTTAGCGCTTACCCGATCTTCATCATCTCCCGGGCGACGACATTAATGAGCCCGTCTTTCCGCTCCACGGCGCCTTCGACGAGAAGAAGGGGCTCCAATCGCACAAGCGGCCTGTATCTCCTGTAGTCGTCCGGTCTCAGCACAACATTGATAAGGCCATCCTCATCCTCAAGGGTCATGAAGGCAAAACCCTTCGCCGTCGGCGGCACCTGGAGGCAAACACAGTATCCCCCGATGCGCACGGAATCACCACCGGCGCATGCGGCAAGGGCAGCGCTTGTGATGGCCCCGGCGGCGGCGAGCCGCGCCCTGTATAGGCTCATGAGATGGCCCGCAGACGAGAACCCCTGGATCGTATAGTCCACGACGGTTTTCTCTGCCGCCGTCATCTCTTCGAGGGGCGCCCGATACGCGATCCCGTCATAGCCGATCCCCTGACGGTCCAGAGGCGTGAACATCCCCGCCTCCCAGAGAAGCTGCCGCCTGGAGCGGTCTATCGTGTCAAAGGCGCCGACGGCGATGAGCTGCCGGAGCGCATCCTTCTCCAGGCCCGCTCTCCGGTACACGTCCCTCAGCGAACGGAAGGGCCCTTTCTCGCGCTCCGTCACAAGGCGGCCCGCCCCCTCCTCGCCAACGCCTTTAACGTACCGGAAGCCTATTCTGATCCGCCCTCCTTCGAGGCTGCACTGCCATGCGCTCCTATTGATGTCTACGGGCAGGATTGCGATGCCGTGACGCCCTGCATCGCCGATGATCACCTCGGGAATGTAAAACCCCATAGGCTGGTTGTTGAGGAGGGCGCAGTAAAACTCGGCGGGATAATACCTCTTGAGAAAGGCGGACCGGTAGCAGAGGATGGCAAAGCTGGCCGCATGGCTTTTGCAGAAGCCGAATTCAGCGAAGCCGCCTATGTGCCGGAAGATGGCTTCGGCTGTCTGTTCGTTCACCCCACGGCGGCCGGCGCCGGAGACAAAGCGCTCCCGCCACTTCTCCAGCTCCGCCCTTGCGTTCTTTCTCCCCATGGCCTTCCGGAGGTCGTTCGCCTCTCCGGCGGAGAAGCCGGCCACTGCGCAGGCCACCTCCAGTATCTGCTCCTGAAACAATATGAGGCCCAGCGTTTCGCCGAGAATGGGCTTCAACAGGGGATGCATGTGGACCACCGGCTCCACCCCCTGCCGTCGCCTGATATAGGGATGGACCATATGGCCCTGAAGGGGCCCGGGGCGGATGATGGCAACCTCAACGGCAAGGTCTTCGATGGAGCGGGGCCTCACCTTCGGCAGCGTCTGCATCTGCGCCCTGCTTTCCACCTGAAAAACGCCCACTGTATCCGCCCTGCCGATGAGGTCATAGACCTCCGGGTCATCGGTCCCCATGGCGTCGAAGTCGATATCCACCCCCCTGTGGATCTTTGCCAGCGCCCGCGCATCGTCGATAAGGGAGAGCATACGGAGCCCCAGGAGATCGACCTTGATAAGCCCCGCATCGTCGACCCCGTCCTTGTCCCACTGGCAGACCACCCTGCCCTCCATGCTGGCCCGCTCCAGGGGAACAATGTCCGCAACGGGCCCGGATGTGATGATCATGCCCCCCACGTGGATGGAGAGGTGCCTCGGGAAACGGGCAATCTTTGCGCAGAGGGGGCCGAAGTGCCGCCAGGCCTCCGAGGTAAGCCGGTCCCGGAACTCCGGTATCTCCTTCAGCGTTTCCACGGCATGGGCGCCTCCGTAGGAAGAGATGGTCTTTGCCATCCTGTCGAGGATCGGGGCGGGGAGGCCCAGCACCTTTCCCACCTCCCTGACGGCGTTTCGCCCCCGGAAGGTAACGTAGGTGCAGACCATGGCGGCCTTCTCACAGCCATACTTCCTGTAGACGTACTGCAACACCTCCTCCCGCCGCTGTGTGGCAATATCGACATCGATGTCTGGCACGGCGTTTTCGTTGAGGAAACGGCCCACAAATAGGTTGTGGCGCAGCGGGTCTACGGGCGTAATGCCGAGGACGTAGGCAACGAGGGAGCTTGCCGCCGAGCCCCTCCCCTGGGCCGATATGCCCATGCCCCGGGCAAACTCGATAATGTCCCAGACCACGAGGAAGTAGCCCGCAAGCCCCTTGCTCCCGATAAGGGCCAATTCGTGGTTGAGTCGCTCCACCACCGGCTCGGTCAGGCCTCCGTATCGGCCCTGCGCCCTCTCCATGGCAAGCTTTCTTAGGAACGCATCGGCCGTTTCTCCGGAGGGCGTAGGGAAGCCGGGGAAGGAAGAAGAAAAGTCGAGAACGAATGTGCACCGCCCCGCTATTTCTCCGGTACGATCGAGCGCGGCAGGATAAGGCGCCATGAGGCGGCTCATCTCCCGGCGTCCCTTGAGGTAGTACTCGGAGTTGGCCCTCCGCAAACCGGCAGAGCCGTCAAGCGTTACCCCATGCCTGATGCAGACGAGTACGTCGTGGAGCGGATAATCATCCCTCACCGCGTAGTGGACATTGTTGACGGCCACAGCCGGGGCCCCCGTCTGCGCCGCCAGTCCGGCGAGCCGTGCGCAGCACCGCGAGTCTTCCGGGTTGAGATGATGTTGAAGCTCTATGTAAAAGTTTCCCTCCCCAAACATTGCGCGGTACCGCTCCAGGGCCCCTGCGGCACCTGCCCTGTCTCCCGCCTTGAGCAGGCGCGGTATCTCGCCCCGCTCGCATCCCGAAAGGCCTATGAGGCCCCTTGTCTGCCCCCAAAGATCGGAACAGGAAAGGCATGGCCTCCCTTTCTCTCCTGCCAGTTGCGACTTCGTGATGAGCCGGCTCAAGTTGCCGTAGCCTTCGGCGTTCTCTACAAGAACGGTCAGGTGCGCCCCCTCTTCCAGCGTCAGCTCCGCCCCGAGGATGGGCCGTATGCCCGCGGCCCTGGCGGCCTTCGAAAACAGACAGGCGCCGTAGAGGCCATCGTGGTCCGTAATGGCCAGGGCGCCCATGCCCATCTCCGCGGCCCGATGCACCAGGTCCTCTATGTGCGATGCGCCGTCCAGGAGGGAAAAGTTGGAGTGGGCATGCAGCTCAATGTAGGTTTCGTTCGCCATCGCGCGCCTTGTTCTCCCATTCTCCGTTTCTCCGTTTCGCCGTTTCTCCGATGCGCTTTTGGCCTCCCTTCTCTTGACTCCGGTTACCCGGCGCCCATTCACGGCCTCCAGTTCTGCCTGTACCACCGGCCGCTTTCGAGGTCCTGAAACACGGTCAGGACCGCTCCATTCTCAAATTCGAGCAAAAAGTAGATCCGGGAAACGGGCCGCCTCCACCATTCCTCGTCAATGCGCCACATGTTCACCGTTGCCGCGACCCTGAGATGCCTTCCCCTGACCTTCACCACCGAAGGGCACCCATCATCACAGGCCTTCACCTCTATCATCTCCGGCTCGCACGGTGATGCTCTCATAACTCATCAAAAACAAATCTTCTTTCCGGAAGGAGCGCGGCGCCGGAGTCTTCACGCACCTTCATGACCGGCATCTCTCTGTATTTGGCCGCAAGGTATCCCCGTATCGTGTTCAGGGCCTCTGCGTGTTGCTCCTTTGCCCGAAAGAGGCCGCCCTGAACAAGAACAGGTGGCGACAGGTCAAGGGCGTAGAGACCGATGAAGGCGATGGGCGCCTCCACGACGGCACCGTGCATGCCCCTTACCAGCCTGTCCAAAATCTCTTTCCCGCGCACCACGGGGAGATGAAAGACAAAGTCCCGCTCACAATAATGCCCGTTCTGCAGGGAAAAAGAGACCTTCACCTTCCGGCAGGCCATACCTATCTGCTCCATTTCGCCGGCCAGCTCATCGACAAGATAGGCCAGGGGCCCCCTTATCTGCTCCATCGTATCAACGGGGACGTCCAGAACCATCTCCTTTTTCACATACGTCACAGTGCGCCTGAGAGGAATGCGTCGCCGCTCCTCCACGCCGTTGACCCAGCCCCACATGTCCCTCCCGAGAGGCCCGAACTGGGCCGCCAGGGCATCGAGCGAAAGGGCGGCAACCTTCCCGAGCCTGTTGAGGCCGAAAAGGTTCAGGCGCTCCTTCACCTCTCCCGGTACGGGCAGCAATCCGCTTCCGAGGGGATCGAGAAAATCCCTCTCCCGGCCGGGAGGGACAATATGCTCACAAGAGCCTCCGTGGCAGGCAGCGGTGCGGGAGAGAAACCGCGAGTTTCCCACCCCTATCCTTGCCGCAAGCCCCAATTCGCGAAAAATCTGCCGCCGCATGCGGGAAGCCGCCACCGGCTCGGAACCCAGCATGCGCGTGGATTTTGTAATATCAAGGTAGGCCGTACCGTACCCGTCCGGTTCCACCCTCAGAGAAAAGGAGGCGAGAAGGGAAAGGAGCTCCCGGTGGAAGTCTTCGTAATCGTCCTTATCAAAAGGAAAAAAGAGCGCCTCGGGAGCGAGGCGGTAGGCCTCTCTCAACGGTGCGGACAGACTGAGGCCCCTCCCCTCCAGCTCTGCCGAATAGTCCACCACCAACCCCTTTTCGTGCGGACCGCCGCCGATGACAAGCAACGCGTTCTTCAGCCTATGGTTCTTCAGCTTTTTGACCTGTACGCAAAAATGGGGCACGAAAACGCACGCAATTCGCATACTCCCCATTATAGAACATATGTTCTAATTTTTCAATACGGCGCCCCGAGGCCTTGACTTTTGTCTATAATAGTCATTCTATTATTACGTTACGGTATGGCGCTGAAATCAAAGACCCGCGAGGACATACTTCGTTTTATCAGAGATTTCAGGGAAACGAACGGCTATTCGCCCTCCGTCAGGGAGATTGCCGAACACTGTGCCATCAAGAGCACGTCCGTCGTTCAGCACCACCTGCAGCATCTCCAAAAAGAAGGCACCATTACAAAGGGCAGGGAGCGCTTCCGCAGCATCCGCATTACCGATGACAGCTCCCGCGTTACCTTAGTGCCCCTTCTCGGCAACATCGCTGCGGGCCACCCCATCTGGGTCCCATCCGTCGACAGGTGGAGCGCCGAGGCCCAGCGGATGATTCCCGTTCCGGCGGAAATCACCGGCGGCAGAAAGGCTGCCTTTGCCCTTCAAGTGCGAGGCAACTCCATGGTCGACGCCATGATTGCCGACGGCGACGTGGTCATTCTTGAGCAGGCGTCCGATATCGTCAACGGCGACGTGGCCGCCTGCTGGCTGAAAAACGAACAGGAAGTGACCCTGAAAAAGGTCTTCTTTGAAAACGGCAAGGTGCGGCTGCAGCCCTGCAACCCTTACATGATGCCCTTATACCACGAGGCAGACAACGTGGATATCCAGGGGAGGGTCATCGCCGTCATCCGCATGCTGAGATAGCCTTTTACTCTATAGACGCCAGCTCCGCCTCGTTCAGCTCCCGTATGGTCACGCGATTCCGCTGCCGGTTCACGTAGCTCACGAGGATCTTGTAGGCCTCATAGTTGAGACTGGAATCGCCCTTGAAAAGCCTCCACTGCCCCGTCTCGTCGAACCGGAAGGCATCGATGACGCACCAGCGGTCGACTATGAATACGTCGCCCGTCGTTCTCTTCGGCCCATACTCGATGACGGCTACGGGGCCCTTAAAGGGCCACTGCCTGATGCCCTGGTCCCTGAAGGCGAGATCGAACCGGCGGTTGTAGCTTGCCGGCCGCTCCTCACCGCTGCACGCCCCTTCACAGCGCCCCAAGGGCCGGTAGGCGCAGCTTCCCTCCCCCTTTTCGAGGCCCATGATGCGTGGGCAAAGCCGGTGGGTGCGCAGGGCCTGCCAGAGCACCTCCCTGGCCTGCTTCTGCGACTTGAAGACGCCGACAATGCGTCCGATCTCGTTGACGGGAAGGCGGGCCACGGAGACCACCTCGACCGTCTCGTACCCTTCTTTTCCTTTCACGCGCCTTGCTATGACGATTTTTTTGCCCGGACGGGATCGTTTGTTGAGCGCAGGTGCCAATTTCTTGATATGCGACGCCTCCATAAGGAGGGCCCCCAACTCTCCCATCATGGGAACCACTTCGATGTCCGTTACGGTCTTTCTCAGGATTTCGCTGCGGATCGAGTCTTCTTCCACGGAAAAATGGGACAGAACACGCGATTTTACGTTTATGCTCTTGCCCACGTAGAGGGGCGTTCCCTGGCTGTCGTAGAATATGTAAACACCGGGCCGTTCGGGCAGTCCGTCGAGCAAGGATTGAGAGATGAGCATCGGGGCCGCAGGTTTCTTGAGCACCCGCGTGAGGGCATCCGTCAGCCTTTCCGAACCGTAGGAGGTATCGAGCTGACGCAAGAAATCCCAAACGGCCCTGGCGTCCCCCAAGGCCCTGTGCCGTTCCGCCACCGTTATGCCGTGGCGCCCTATGATGCTGTCGAGGCCATGCTGGCGAAACTGGGGGAAAAGGTGCCTGGAAAGCCGCATGGTGCAGAGAAGCTGGGGGCTGAATGTGACGCCCTCCCGCTCAAATTCGCTACGCACGAAGCTGTAATCGAAACGGGCGTTGTGGGCCACAAAGAGCGCACCGTCGAAGAGCTCAAGAAGCCGGTCCTTAATGTCGGCAAACAAAGGTGCCCCCCTCAGGTCGGCGCCCCTGATGCCCGTCAGCCAGGCCACAAAGGGCGGGACCGACGTTTCGGGGTTGATGAGCGTCGAGAAGGTTTCTTTCAACTCGCCCCCCGACACCCTGATCACTGCAATCTCAATGATCCGGTTGGAGCTTGCGTTGCCTCCCGTCGTCTCCACATCGACGATGGCTAATTCTTTCGTCCTCACAGACATAATTTTTAACCGATTTTGCCCATAAATTCATTAGAATTCGGCAAAGGAAGGGAAGGAACTTCGCAGGCGTGCCCGGCTCACAGCTTTTTCCGCCGGTCGGGCCCCGGTAAAACCCGGGCAATAGAGGGGATTCGGGGGTGTACCATCGGTGGCCGGGGAACCATTCAGATTCAATTGACAAGGCGTCCGAAACGCAGCATACTTAGGTTCGAGCCGGGTATTGCCTGGGTTGCCGACAGGGAGTGTCCGGCTATTCGCCTATGCCTAAGGGGGTATCATGAAGATCAACAAGAAGGTCGGTTATGTGTTTTGCTGGCTCCTTGCAGGCCTGCTGGCGCTGCCGCCGGGCCTCCTGGCCCAGGGCGGCACCCAGAGCGGGGCATCGGGGCAGTACAGCAAAGAACAACTCACCCAAATGCTGGCTCCCATCGCGCTCTATCCGGACGCGCTCCTGTCGCAAATGCTCATGGCGGCAACGTACCCCTTGGAGATTGTGGAGGCAGATCGCTGGGCAAAGCAAAACCCCTCCCTCAAAGGAGACCAGCTCGACTCGGCGCTCAAGGATAAATCCTGGGATGTGAGCGTCAAATCGATGACCCACTTCCCCGATATTCTTGCGCAGATGAGTAAGAACCTTGAGCAGACCCAGAGGCTCGGTGATGCATTTCTGGCCCAGCAGGGCCAGGTTATGGACACGATACAGGAGCTGCGAAACAAGGCCTATGCGCAGGGAAACCTGAAAACCACGAAAGAACAGAAGGTGATCGTGGAGCAGCAGTACATTACAGTCGCCCCGGCCGACCCTCAGGTCATCTACGTACCGGCATATAACCCCGCCGTAGTGTACGGCGTCTGGGCCTATCCGGCCTATCCGCCCCCGCCCCCGTACTATTACTATCCCTATGCCCCTGTGGCCGGCACAGCCATGGCATTTGGAGCAGGCCTTGTCGTCGGTGCCGCCATCGCAGGGTGGTGCGGGTTCAGTTGGGGAAACCACAACGTCACGGTTAATAACTTCTACACGAACAATTTTAACCGGAACAACTTCAACAACATCAATAGGGGCAACCAGAACTGGCAGCACGACCCGCAGCACCGCCAGGGGGTAGCATATCAGAATAAGGCCGTGGCGCAGAAGTACGGCCAATCGACCGGGCGCTCCACAGAGGGGCGAAACGACATGAGGGGTTACCAGGACAGGTCAGCGGGTATGGCTTCACGCGACGCAGGCAAGAGCACTCCCGGCCAGCGGCCCGATGCAGGAAGAACAGGTTCGGGACAACAGGGCGTAGGCCATTCCCCCTCCCACGACAGCGCGCTGAGCGGGGCGTCAATGGGAAGGCAGGATCAGATGGCAGGCATGAGGGGGCAGGCAAGCCGTGACTCCGGCTTCGGCGGTGGTGGTGGAATGCATGGGGGCAGTCTCGGTGGTGGTGGAATGCATGGGGGTGGACTCCGGGGAGGCCGCCGATGAACGTTGATCATGCAACCCACATGCGACACCCATTTCCGCAAAGGAGGATATCCATGTCTCGCAAAGCGCCGGACCGAAAATACTCTTTCCCACAGATTTTCCTTGTGGCTTTCCTTGTGGCCTGCTTCCTCGGAGCCGCATCAGCGACCGGTTTCGCCGCATCGAAGCAGGTCCCCCAGATAGGATTCGCGTCGCCGGAAGAAGCGGTAAGCGCCCTGGTGGAGGCCCTGAAGACCAACGATCAAAAGGCGCTCCGCACCCTGCTGGGGCCTCAGAGCAAAGCACTTTTGCGGTCAACGGATCCCGTTGCGGAAAGGGAAGAAAGGGAAACCTTTGCCAGGCTCTACGGCGAGAAGAATCGGATTGCCTATGATGGAACGTCAAAGGCGATGCTTCATATCGGCAAGGACGACTGGCCGACACCCCTTCCCATGGTCAAAAAGGGAAACAAATGGTACTTTGACGGCAAGGCCGCCCGGGAAGAGATTCTCAATCGACGGATCGGAAGGAACGAACTGGCTGTCATCGAGGTCATGCGCGAATATGTCGATGCCCAGAGGGAATACGCCGAAAAAGACTGGGACGACGACGGCGTCCTCGAGTATGCCCAGAAAATAGTGAGCACAAAGGGTCAGCAGGATGGCCTTTTCTGGCAGCCCAAGGAAGGAGGGGGAGCGAGCCCCTTCGGTCCTCTCGTGGCACGGGCCGCTCAGGAGGGTTACACGACAAAGACAAAGAAGGCAAGCCCGGCACCCTTTCACGGCTACATCTACAAGATCCTGAAGGGACAGGGCAGGCACGCAACAGGGGGCGCCTACAGCTATGTGGTGAAGGACAACATGATACTCGGGTTCGGCCTCCTTGCATATCCGGCCCGCTACGGTTCCTCGGGCATTATGACCTTTGTGGTCAACCAGGAAGGAAAGGTATACCAGAAGAACCTGGGAAAGGAGACGGCACGGCAGGCTCCGAAGATCGGCCTCTTCGATCCTGACGAAACATGGAAGGTCGTCGAGGACCTCCAGGGAAAGCCGGAAAAGTAGCCGAATGGTTCGGGACGCGGGCCGGCGCTACGCCAGATCCTGCCGGCGCTTCCAGCGACGGTGTGAGGCCACGGCGAAGCGGTGCGCCTCGTCGCGCATCTTCACCAGCTCTTTCAGCACCACTGACGCCTTGGGAAGGATAATCGGATTCTTGCGGTTGGGCAGGTAGATGGCCTCCTCGAGCCTTCGGCGGCCTTCACCTTTGGCGATGGCCACAACGTCGAGGTTCAGCCCCGCCCTGCCGACGGCCTTCATTACGGCCGACAGTTGACCCTTTCCGCCGTCTATGACCATGAGGTCCGGCAGCGGCGGCATTTTCTCGTCGCCCAGCCGCCTTTGAAGTACCTCCGCCATCATGGCGGGATCGTCGAGAGACGATGCCTCCCGGATGTGAAAGACCCGGTAATGGGCCTTTTTCGGTTTGAAACCTTCGAAGGACACCATGATCCCCGTGGGATTCGCACCGCCCGTGTGCGATATGTCGTAGATTTCGACCCTTGCAGGGCCCCTGCGCAGGTGCAAGACCTTTTTGAATGCCTCGTCCACGGGGAGAGCCTGGCCGCCGTACAGATTCTGCAGTGCCAGGTCTATCATGGCCTGAATGCCCCGCTTCGACGGCCCCAGCAGACGCACGGCGCCTTGCTTCATTTCCTGAAGGCAGGCCTCCAGGCTGGCCATATCCTGCAGGTCAGGGGTGACGATGACGTCGTCGGGAATGGCTTGCGAGCTGTAATACTGAAAAAGAAAGGATGACGCCCCGTCCTCGGGGAGGTCGACGGACCCCGGGATATCGAAATTCCTTCGCCGAATGAGAAGGCCGTTTCGAAAGGTGAGAAGCACCGCCTCCATCCCCTTCCCCGTCTCCATAAAGGCCCACACGTCCCGGTTGCCGCCGAAGTGCTCGTGAACGCTCTGGCGCTGGAGCATGACCCTGATGGCCTCGTAGCGCTGCTTCAGCTTGGCGGCCTCCTCAAAGCGCCAGGCCCGGGCCTCTCGTTCGATACGGGCGTTGAGGTCCTTTAGGAGCTCTTCGTTCCGGCCCTGCAGAAAGGCCGTCAGCTCGCGGACAACCTCTCCGTAATCCTCATCTTTTATCTCGCCCGAACAGGGCCCAAGGCATTTGCCCATTTCGAACAGCATGCAGGGCCGCTTTCGTTTCCTGAAAACCGTGTCGCGGCAGCGCCGGACGGGGTAGAAGGCCTGAACGACCTTCAGCACCTCCCGCATGTCTCGCACCTGCGCATAGGGCCCAAAGTAGAGCGAGCCGTCGTGCTCGATGGTGCGGGTCACGAAAAGGGCCGGGTAAGGGTGCCGGACCGTCAGCTTCAGGGACGCATAGGACTTGTCATCCTTTAGACTCACGTTATACTTGGGCCTGTGCTCCTTGATGAGGTTGCTTTCGAGGAGAAAGGCCTCCTTTTCACTTTTCGTCGCGATGATCTCCAGATCCTCTATGGACCCCACAAGCTTTTCGATGCGAGCATCCCGGTCTCCTTCCCGAAAATAGCTGCGCACCCTGTCCTTGAGGCTCTTTGCCTTGCCCACGTAGATGATGTTCCGGTCACCATCCTTGAAAAGATAGACCCCTGGTGACTCCGGCAGATTGACAACCAGCGCGTCATCGATCAAGGGTCACCCCGGAAACGATCCGTCGATTTCACAGTGTCACTGTCGGCCCTTGGGTTACCACGACTCCCCCGCACTTTTCTTTTTTCCCTTCTCCCTTCTCACTTTCAGCTCTTCCCTTTTTCCGCTTCACCTTCCCTCTTCCGCGCTTTCCCCATTTCACTTTTAACTTTGCACTCTGCCTTAGTCATTCATCTTTTTTTTCTTCTTCAATCCAAAATCCATAATTCAAAATTCAAAATTCTTTCTCACTTTTCACTGTCTTTAAAGCTTTATCTCCATCTGTTCGAGCTTCAGGAGCCTGTCTCTCAGCATCGCCGCCTTTTCGAAGTCCCATTTCTTGGCAGCGTCGGCAATCTCCTTCCGCAGTTTCTTCATCATTTTCGAAAGCTTCTTGGGCTCCACCTTTGCCGTGTCCCACTCGTCGATGGGGACTGTGTAGTAGTCTTTTTCGTAGATCGACGAGAGGACATCGACGACCGATTTCTTGATCCCTTCGGGCGTAATGTCGTTTCGGGCGTTGTACTCCGCCTGCCTTGCCCTGCGGCGCTCCGTCTCTTCGATAGTAACCCTCATCGATTCGGTCATGCGGTCGGCGAACATGATTACACGCCCCCCCACGTTTCGCGCTGCCCGGCCGCAGGTCTGGATGAGCGATGTCTGGGACCGCAGAAAACCTTCCTTATCCGCATCGAGTATGGCGACGAGAGCCACTTCAGGCAGATCCAGCCCCTCTCTCAGGAGGTTGACCCCTACAAGTACATCGAATTTCCCCATGCGGAGGTCACGAACGATGGCCACGCGTTCAAGGGTGTCCACATCGGAATGGAGGTATTTTGCCCGTATGCCGTTGTCGATGAGAAAATCGTTGAGGTCTTCGGCAAAGCGCTTCGTCAGTGTGGTGACGAGCACCCGCTCCTTGTTCTCTACGACCTTTTTGATCTCGGCAAGGAGGCTGTCGACCTGGCCGGCGGCAGGCTTCACCTCGATGGGGGGGTCCATAAGACCCGTGGGCCGTATGATCTGTTCGACGACGTTTCCTCCGGCTTTGCCCAGCTCGTAGGCAGCAGGCGTAGCCGACGTATAGACCACCTGATGCACCCTCCATTGAAACTCCTCGAAGGTGAGCGGCCTGTTGTCGAGGGCCGAAGGGAGCCTGAAGCCGTATTCGACAAGTGTCTCCTTCCGCGATCTGTCCCCGCGATACATACCCACAAGCTGGGGAACGGTCACGTGGCTCTCGTCGATTAGGACCAGGGCGTTCGAGGGCAGGTAATCCATGAGCGTCGGCGGTGCCTCGCCCGGCTTCCTTCCCGTGAAATGGCGCGAGTAATTTTCGATGCCCTGGCAGTAGCCTATTTCGGCCAGCATTTCGAGGTCGTAATTGGTCCGCATTTCGAGGCGCTGGGCCTCCAAGAGCTTGTTTGCCGACCGCAGATCAACCAGCCTGCCGACCAGCTCCTCCCTGATCGTTCCCATGGCACGCTCAATCGTTTCCCGCGGCGTCACGTAGTGCGTCGTCGGATAGATGGTGCACCGCCGCAGCCGTTCCAGCATCCGGCCCGTCAGGGGATCGATGAGATAGAGCCCCTCGACCGCCGTCTCCCCAAGAACGACCCTGAAGGCCTTCTCCTCCTCGTAGGCGGGAAAAATGTCGATATTCTGCCCCCGGATACGGAACCGGCCACGATAGAAATCGAGGTCGTTCCGCTCGTACTGGCACTGGATGAGCTTATCGAGAATAAATCTGCGGTCGACCTGCTGGCCCTCCTCGAGGACAATGAGCATGCCGTAGTAGGCCTCCGGAGAGCCGAGCCCATAGATGCATGAAACGCTGGCCACAATGATCACGTCCTGGCGCTCGAAGAGCGCGTTCGTTGCCAACAGCCGGAGCTTGTCGATCTCGTCATTGATCGACGCATCTTTTTCTATGTAGACGTCCGAGGACGGAATATAGGCCTCGGGCTGGTAGTAGTCGTAATAGCTTACGAAGAAGTGTACCTCGTTTTCCGGGAAGAGCGTCTTGAACTCCCCATAGAGCTGGGCCGCCAGGGTCTTGTTGTGAGAGATGACAAGGGTGGGCCGCTCCACCTGCGCGATGACGTTGGCCATCGTGAATGTCTTTCCCGATCCCGTAACCCCGAGGAGGACCTGGTGGGGCACCCCCTTCGTGACGCCCTGGACCAGTTTGGCTATGGCTGCCGGCTGGTCCCCTGTGGGCTTATATTCGCTGATGAGCTTGAACCGGTTCACGCCATAATGTAATCCCTCAACCACTGTATGTCAAAAAGAACATTGAATTTTCTTGACCTTTTTCGAAAAGGCGTGTAAAGAGTTTTTTAGACTTTTGCCTAATGATAACAGGCCGTTTACTAACAGGTTCAAGGTTTCTTAACATCTCTCTTGGCAAAGGGGGTAAGCATGAACTCGGTATTGGTCCTGGTCTTAGGTTTTATCGTTTTTTTCATCGGGTACCGCATCTACGCCAAGCGTATTGACGCACACGTTCTCAAGGCAGATGCAAAAAGGGCGACACCCGCCAAGATGTATATGGACGGCGTTGAGTTTATGCCCACCAGCAAGAACATCCTCTTCGGCTACCAGTTCAAGTCCATCGCCGGGGCCGGACCGATAATCGGCCCCATCATCGCCATCCAGTGGGGGTGGCTGCCGGCCCTCCTGTGGATCCTGCTGGGCACCTTTTTCATCGGCTGGGTCCAGGATTACTCCAGCGCCATGGTCGCCATGCGCAACGAGGGGGCATCCTTCGGGGGCCTGAGCCATAAGCTCATCTCGCCGAGGGCGCGGGTCATTCTTCTCGCGTTCATCTATTTCTACCTTCTTCTTATCGTCGGCGCCTTCGGCAACGTCGTCGTGAGCACGGCCGTGGGCCTGAAAACGGCGCCCATGGCATGGCTCTTTCTCACCATCGGCGGTATCCTGGCCGGACAGATGATCTACCGGTGGAAGGCCGATATCATCCTGACGACCATCGTGACCGTCGTCCTCTGTCTCATCGGCATATGGCTGGGTTCCCTGTTCCCATCGGACCAGGTGATCGGCAACACGCTGGCGAACAGCAGAATCTTGTGGGCCCTCTGCGCCTTTGTATTCTGCTACTTTGCGGCAGTCCTGCCCATCTGGCGCTTCGCCCTGCCCATCAACTACGTGGCCGCCTACGTCGTCTTTATCGGTCTCTTCTTCGGCATCATCGGCGTCTTGATTCTTCATCCCAATTTCAGCCTCCCTGCCTACACGGGCTTTAACATAGCCATCGGCCCAATCTGGCCTATCATGTTCGTCACCATCGCCTGCGGCGCTATCTCGGGCTGGCACAGCATCGTATCCAGCTCCGGCACGGCGCGGCAGCTCGAGAGCGAGCTCGATGCCCGCCCAGTGGGAGCCGGCGTCATGTTTGTGGAGATGATGCTCGCCATCTTCGCGCTCATCATCGCCGGCACCATCTACGCATCGCCAGCCGCCTACGGCGCCGCCGTCTCCAAGGGCCCGGGTGCCGTCTTTGCCGCCGGCGTTGCCAAGTTCCTGGGTGTTCTGGGATTATCCGAGGCACTCGGCCGCTCCTACGGCAGCGTCATGATGGTCGTCCTGGCCATCACAATCATGCAGCTTGTCGTCAGGTTTATGCGCGTTGCCACGTCGGAACTCTTGAGCGATCTGAGCCCCATCTTCCGAAACGCCCACGTGGGCACCTTCATCGCCAGCGTCCTCGGCATGGTCCTCGTTCTCACGGGCTGGTGGCAGTACCTCTGGGTCCTCTTCGGCGGGGCGAACCAACTCATGGCCTCTCTGGCCTTGCTTCTCGTCACGGCCTGGCTCATGTCCGAGGGCAAGCCGGCCGCATGGGTGTTCTGGCCCATGATCTTCATGTTCATTACAACGATTGCGGCGCTGCTCTACACCTCCTACACGCTTCTACAGAAGGTTCTCGTCGGCGCCGTCAAGGGGGAGGCCCTCGTCGGCAACACCCTCATGGGGCTCGTAGGCCTCTTTCTCGTCGTTGCCGCCATCGTGCTTGGCATCGAAGGCGTAAAGGCCTTCAAGCGATACAAGGCGGTGCGCATGGCAGCGGCTCCGGCCAAGGCGTAACAGACAGCGGGTGAGGGCCGGCACGGTATGTAGCGCCCATGCGGGAGGCACACAGGCGTCCGGACCTCTCAGGTGCGGTCCCGCAACCATATCGGGTGAAGGAGCGGAGGATTATGGGAAATGACAAGAAAGAAAAGAAGGGCGGCTTCTTTACGGCCGTGAAGGAGTTCGTCTACGGCGTGGCCGCCCACGACTCTGCCCGGTTCGCGCTAAAAACGAGGGCGAGCATGGAGCACCTCTTCATCCTCATCACCAT
>CAZYVU010000013.1:22977-59733 GCA_964651435.1 uncultured Pseudomonadota bacterium | reverse complement strand
GGGCGATATGCTGGGCGTGCCCATTCTGCCGCCCTACTATTCGCTCAGGCTGTTGCCCTACGTGGTACCACAGATAGCCACCTGGAAACGGAGAATGCTCCGGGAAAAGGATCTTACCGATGCGCTGGCCTGAGAAAGACGGTTCTGAGTTAATAGCTTCAGGCTCCCGACTCTGCCTTTGAACTTGTAACTTGTAACTTGTAACTTTGAACTTTTCACTACTCTACAAGGGGGTGGTTCCTATTTCACTGACAGCCATTTTTGAACAGTTTCCCGATCGGCGATACATTATGTTCGGGGGAAAGGGCGGACTGGGAAAGACGACCTTTTCGGCGGCGGCGGCTTACTACCTGGCCAGACAGGGGAAGCGGGTCCTCGTCTTTTCCGTCGACCCTCAGGCATCGCTGAGCGACATCTTTCAAAAGGACATTTTCGGTAAAGGTCCCACGGAGATCATGCCCAATCTCTACGCCCAGGAGATCGATGCGGACCGCCGCGTCAAGGAGTATCAACAGGAGATACGGCAGAAGATCCTGGATATGTACGGCATGGAAAAGATTCCCGAAGAGATAGAGAGTTATATCCAAGCCGCGGCGGCCGAACCGGCTATGGAGGAAAGCGCCATCTTCGACGAGGTCGTCGATATTGTCGTCAAGGGTGGCTACGACTATTACATCTACGATCTTGTGCCCCTCGGCCACGCCCTCTATTACCTCAGCATGGCCTCCGTCTACGATGCCTGGATCGATAAGATCACAGGGCTTAGGCAGCAGATGAGGGAGTTCGACCAGGTTGCGGCCGTTATCCGCAGGGACAAGGAACTGGACGAAGATGCGATCCTCAATGAGCTGCTCTACATAAAGGACCGCATCAACAAGTCGTCGAGCATCCTTACGGATAAGCAGAGAACGGCGTTCTTCTTTGTCATCACGCCCGAGGAGATGATCATCAACGACACCGTCAAGGCCGCAGAACTCTTTGCCAGGTTCGACGTGCCGCTGAGCGGCTACATCGTCAACCGCGTACTCCCCGACGAATTGAGAAATCAGGCCATTCCCGATTACCTGAGGAACCGGATCGCCATGCAAGACCACTATCTCAGGGTGATCGACAATATCTTCAAGGGAGAGATCAAGGCCTATGTTCCTGAGATGGAACGGGACGTGACCGGCCTGCCGATGATTGAGAAGCTGGCCAACGTGATGTTTGCCTGAGCGGCCGAGGAAGGAGCGCACTGATGAGCAATGTGACGATAGGCATGACCCGGTACATGAATGACCACCCCAACCTGAAATACATCTTTTTCGGCGGCAAGGGCGGCGTCGGGAAAACTGTTATGGCCGGTACCGCCGCCCTTTGGGCGGCGAAGCAAGGGAAGCGGACGCTCCTTGCCTCTACGAATCCCGTTCACAGCCTCTCCAACCTGCTCGAAGAGGACGTTTTCGGAAAGGTGGCCGTCGTCTGTGACGAGCAGCTTTGCCACGCCTTCGAGATCGATACGAAGGATACAATTGAGCGGTCAAAACAGGAGATCAGAGAGAAGATCAACTGGTTTCTCAAGTTTGCGGACCTTACGACACAGGCCGACGACTTCGTGGAGTCGGCAACGATGAACCCCGCCTTTGAAGAGTCGGCCATGTTTGAGAACATGACGGACCTCATGTTCAAGGACGAGTATGATTTCTATGTCTTTGATACGGCCCCCACAGCCAACGCCCGGAGGCTTCTCGGCATGTCGAAGGTCTACTCGCTCTGGGTCGAAAAGATGCTGAAGAGCAGGGAAGAGGCAAAATCCTTGCGGGAGATGCTTTCCTTCTCAAAGAAGGAGGAGGCCGACCCGCTCATGGATTATCTGCTCAACTTCAAAGAGAGGATGGCGAAGGCCCAATCTCTGCTCACCGACGAGGCGCTGACATCCTTCTTCTTCGTTACCCTGCCCGAAGCCCTGCCCATTGCCGTTATCACGCGATTCATCAACTGGTTTGTGGAGTTCGGCATACCTGTCGGCGGCGTCATCGTCAACGGCATCATCCAGAAGGATCAGGTGCATGACGATGCCCCCGATTTCGTGCACCACAGGGTGCAGATGCAGGATGAGCACATGGGAGAGATCTGGTCCATCTTTGGCAACAAGGTGCGGGCCCTTGTACCCCTCTTTGAAACGGAGGTCAGGGGGGGTAGGATGCTCCGCCGCATGATCGACTACGTCTTTTCTCCCCAGTAGGAGCGGGTGGCGACCGTCAACCCCTGCCTTGCCCTAACGGCGTCTGCTCCCTTTGGCCTTGTACATGGCTTTGTCCGCCTCCGCCATAAGGTCGTCGAGGGCAGAGGGATGTACAGGGTCGTAGACGGCAAAGCCCGTGCTCAATGTCAGCACATAGGGCCGGCTGCCGACGCTGTTAAAATCGGAAAGATGTTGTTCCAGGCGCTTTATGAGGCTGCCCGCGGTCTTGCTGGTCGCATGGATGGCCAGGATGGCAAACTCGTCCCCTCCCGTCCGTGCCACGATATCCGTTGCACGAAACGCTTCTTTAAGTATCGACGCCGTTTCCACGAGGGCGCGGTCACCTTCCTGATGGCCGTAGGTGTCGTTGATCCACTTCATCCGGTCCAGATCGGCAAAAAAGAGGATCATCTCCGCCCCCGCTCTCTCCGCCAGCTTAAGCTGGCGCTGGGCAAGGGAGAAAAAACCGCGCCGGTTGTAGAGCCCCGTCAGCTCGTCCATGACCGACATTCTTCGCAAGCGCTGCTCCAGGCTCTTTCGCTCCGTTATGTCCTCACAGCTTATGAGCGTTTCCCCCGAGCCTATCCTGACAGGGATAAAGTTGATGACCTTTGCCGTGCCGTCCTTGCAGGTGGCCGTAAAGACTCTGGACCTTGATTCACCGACGCCTATCTCCCGCAAATCGGAGAGCCAGGCTGCAACGGCCCGTCGCCGCTCCGCTTTGTCGGGAAAGGCCTTGAGAAGCCAGGTTGTTCCGTCCGGTATGTCGTCCACCGAATAGCCGAAGAGCGCTTTGAATTTGGGGTTGACGTAGGTGTAACGGTTTGCTGCGTCAAGCATGGCAAGACCGAAGGGGGCGTGCTCGGAGAGTCGCAAGAACCTCTGCCTCTCCTCAGCTACCTGCTTTTCGGCCTCCTTCCGGGCCGTAATATCGACGATGGTACCGTGTATCGCACGCCGGCCCTGATACATGAGAAGGGTACCGAATATCTCCAGGTGAATAACGGTGCCGTCCTTTCGCCTCCCCCTGAACTCGTAGTGATCGCCACTCGTCACACCGGACATCCGTGACTCCAGCATGGCGAGGACAAAGGGCTGGTCCTCGGCGACGACGAAATCCAGGGGACCGTACGTGTCGATTATTTCCTCCGGCCTATACCCGAAGAGGCGGGCAAAGGCCCCGTTCACGTAACGAAAGAGACCCTCCTGGTGCAGGTAGACGCCAACGGTCGACTTCTCGGTAATGAGGCGGTACCGCTCCTCCGACTCCCTGAGGAGGCCTTCCGCCGCCTTTCTGGCGCTGATGTCCCGCACCACGGCCTGTACCAGCGCTTCGCCGTCGATGACCAGGCTGTTGAGGCTCACCTCGGCGTCAAAGGTTGTTCCGTCGTACCGTCGGTGCCGCCATTCGAAAAACTGGGGCCGGTCGGCCAGGGCCGCGGCGATCTTCTCGCACACCTTCACCATGGAATTCCCTCCGTCGTGTTGAAAGGGTGGCGACAGTTGGCCGGGCGACCGGCCCACGATCTGGTCCCTGGTGCATCGAAAAATGCCCAGCGAGCGGGCGCTGCAGTCGATGATGACACCATTTCTCAAGAGGAAAGCGCCGTCGCTGGCGTTTTCAAAGAGGGTCCGGTACCTCTCCTCGCCCTTCTTGAGCGCCTCCTCCATCCCTTTCTGCTCCGTAATGTCCGTGGTATAGATGCCTATCTGGCATACGTCTCCCCCGTCGTCTACAACGGGCTGCCAGCGCTCGTTGTAGACCCTGTCCGCGCGGGCAACTACAAAATCGGTGGTTTCGCCTTTGGCGGCAACGGCGGCGTACCGCTCTCTACTGAGCCTCGCCTCATCGGGCCCAAGGTGGTCGTAGAAGCAGGCGCTGGACAGGCCCTCGACAGAGCCGCCCAAACCGAGCGCCAGCGCCTTGTTGCAGAACAGAATGGTGCCCCTGCGGTCAATGATCACCACCGGCTCCTTGAGCGCGTCAATCAGAAGACGCAAGGACACATCCCCTTCCGCCATCATCCCGTCTTCCCTGGGCCCTGCCCTCTTATTGCTATTGCTCAAATGAAAACCCCCGCTCTTGAATCAGTTTTAAGCAGGCGTCGGTCACGGCGCCATCATAGAGCCTTCCCCGGTTTCGGACGATCTCCTGCAACGCATCTTCCATCGTCAGCGCCGCCCGATACGGGCGATGGGATACCATGGCCTCAACAACATCGGCCACAGCCAGAATCCTGGCCCCCAACTGGATTTGCTCCCCTCTGAGGCCCCCAGGGTATCCCGATCCGTCCATCCTTTCATGGTGCTGCAGGATTGTATCTGCCACCGGGAAGGGAAAATGGATTCCCCTCAGGATCTCGTACCCGGACCGGGCATGCTCCCTTACCAGGTTCAGCTCCATGGCCGTAAGGCTGCGCCCTTTGCTGAGAATCTCTGCGGGCACCTGTATCTTTCCGATGTCGTGGAGAAGACAGGCAATGCGGATCGAGTTTTGCTCCTGGGGGCTCAAACCCATCTCAGCGGCCAGCGCCGTTGCCAGTTTGGCCACCCGCTTCTGGTGGCCCGCCGTATACGGGTCCTTCACCTCTACGATGATGGCCATCGTTTCAACCATTTCGTCGAGGGCACGTTGCAGCCTCTCGTAGGCGCCGGCGAGTTGGGAGGTCCGTTCAGCAACGATGCCCTCCAGGTGTTTTCTGTGTGCCTCGAGCTCCACATCCCGCTCCTGAATTTGCGCCAGCATCTCGTTGAACCCCGTCACAAGGCTCCCAATCTCGTCGTTCGTCTCCCTTATCGCCCTCACCGAGTAGTCCCTGTCCCGCGAAACGGCATCCATAAGCCCGGATAGCGAAATAACGGGCCCCGTGACGACCTTTTGCAGCCGGGATATGATCAGATAAGCGACAGCCGCTGAAACGATGATGGACAGAAGGAGGATGAGGGCGCGAAATGCCAGATGCCTGTAAAACCCGGATAGGCCCGATTGCAGGGAAATGGTTCCTATTCTCTCTCCGTCGAGGACGACACTTTGGGCATAGGTCATCTTGCCCGCCTGAAAGGAGTATTGGCGGTGCGGCCCCGTCAGGGGAACAGGATTGCCCTGTCCATTCCTCCGCACATAGGAAGCAAACACATCCCCATCCTTATCGAAAAGCGTGGCTGACTCGATGTGGGAAATCCCCCTCAGGGCGCCAAGGATCTCCTCGGCACTTCTCCTGTCCTGAAATGTCAGGGCGGCAGTACAGCTTGCGCCCGTGCTGTTGGCCAAGGCCCCCAAGTCTTCTATGAGGGCACTCTTGGTGGCAACGAATTCACCATACATTAAGAGCGTGCTGGCAACGACAAGTGCTGTCACCGTCGACAGCAGGCTCAGGCGGATAAGCCTTTTCTTGAGCGGTAGGGTGGCGGCCTTCCTCAAGCAGACCCCCTACTGTCCCTGGATGATCCTGGCCAGCCTCAGGAGCTTGGAGTCTATCTTGAGATTGGCCCTTCGTACGGCATCCATGTTGATTTCGAAACGCACCTTCCCCTCCTCCAGATAAAAGTTGATCATTACGCCCCGGTGGGCAAAATCCTCCGTGTCGCCGACAGTCAGCACGCGGTACTCCCGCACGCCGGTCAAGATAGACTTGAGCCTCTGCCATTCCGACGACCCGATAAAAAGGACATGACAATGCTTAAGGGCGGCCACCGATTCTTCCCGCTTCACCGTTATCTTTTTCTCTTTCACCGTCTTGCGGCTGAGATCATCGATGGCTGCACCGAACCGGTCCGTTCCTACAACACAGAACCGCCACCCCGGTATGTCGTCTTCCTCCGGCCACTGGACGAACTTGATGAAATTGAAGATGAAGGCGGCCTTTACATCGTACTCCTTCTGTTGCCGCTGCTGGCCATACAGGCAAGGGGCCAGGGACAGCAGAACAAACGCCGCCAGCAGCAATGACAGGGCAGGCGGCAGCAGGTGCTTGCGCCCACGCTTGTCCCTATGTCGGTTCGCTTCCTTCACGAGATTATCGCCACGCTATTTCCATCGTCCTTCAAAATCTGTATGTACACTTTACCCTAAAGGTCGTTCCGTTTTGTTCTAATGCCTTTTGCCGGAGCTCTCCACCGGCCGGATCGCTGTACTTCTTGTTCAGAAGGTTGTAAATCGTCCCGGACAGCTCAAGGTTGGGCAGCAGGTTTCGGCTCAGGAGGGTCACGTTTGCCGTCGTGTAGCCGCCCGTATAGCTCCCGTCCATTGTCTTCCTGCCGCTCGTATAGAGCATTTCAACACCCGTCGAAAGCTTTTCCCCCACAACGGGGATGGCAACATTCACCTTGAGAAGGTGCTTCGGGGAGTTGGTGAGAAGCGATCCCACACCGTCTATCTCCGCCTCCTGGTAAGAGTAGCTGAAGCGGCCGGAAAAGCCGTTCCGCCACTGCCCCTCGGCCTGGAATTCGAGGCCCTTCGACGTCACCTCGTCAATATTCCGGAAAACGAGAAGGCCATCCTTCGGATCAAGCTGCTGGCTTATAAGATCCTGTATCTGATAGTAGAAACCTCCCAGCGACAGGCGGTAGTTCTTCACGTACTGCTCCAGTACCACCTCGTAGGTGGTAATCTCTTCCGGTTTCAGATAGGGGTTTGCCTTTTGAGCGATACCCCCGTCGTCGTAATAAAGCTCATAGATGTTGGGGGCTCGGAAGGCCTGTCCAAAAATGAACTTCATTGCCATTTTCTCAAAGGGCCGGTAGATCAGGGCAGCTCTGGGATTGGTGGTCCCTCCGAAGGTCTCGTAGTAATCGTATCTGACCCCGACGTTAAGGAGAAGATTCTTGAGGACGGAAAACTCGTCCTGCAGATAGAGCGCATATACGTAGGACCTACCCTTGTCGTTGAGCCGAAGCGCGTAGGGCTGCTCATCGTAGTTCTTCTGCTTCTGCAGGAAGTTGTCCTGAAATTCTCCTCCCACGGTGACCTTGTGATGCTCGAAAAACCGCCGCGTCAGCTTGAGCTCCGTTCCCCACCACTTGCCCGTTGCCGAGTCCCTGTTGATCAGCGCCGGCGGACCGTCGTAGACGTATTTCCCCTCGTAACCGTAGTAGCTGTAGTAGGCCCTGGCCATAATGTTGGTGTTCTCTCCAAAATCTTTGTCGTATCGGAGGTCCACATAGCCCGCCTCGTCAGTGGTACGGTTCTGCTGCGTATTGAACGCAGTGCCGTATGACCCCGTAGGAATCCCTTTTTCCCGCGAGTTGTAAGCGCCTTGAAGGGTAATGCCCCTGTATTTGAGAGTGGAAAAGAATTGACTGTACTTTTCGTAGTCACAACCATCGGCCCGGCCAAAATGGGTCAACGGCCCGTCGTACTCCCCAAAGTACAGGCTCTGCCCCTTGCTGTCAGAGTACGACGCTGAAGCAACGACCTCCAATCCGTTCTTGAACCTGTCCCCATATGTGATGCGTCCCTTGTATGAGTCATAGCTGCCCGCCGCCCCGGACAGTTCTACCCCTCCATAGTCCTGGGCCTTTCTTGTTACGATGTTGATGACACCGAGAAAGGCGTTTGTTCCGTAAAGCGATGAGGCGGGCCCCCGAATGACCTCCATGCGGTCTATAAGATCTATGTCGGGGACAAATTCGTTTCCGATGGAGGCCGACTCATAGACGTTATCGTTCTGCTTGTGACCGTCCACGATGAGAAGAAACCGGGAGTTGTAGTCTCCGGGCCGCGAGAAGCCCCGAATGCCTAAATAGTCATAATTCCTGTCATAGCCGGCATAAAAGCCCGGAACGCTCTGGAGAATCTCCGACAGGGTTCGGTATCCGTACTGCCGTATCTCACGAGCAGTAATGATGGTGACCGATGCGGGCGCTTCGAGGGTCTCCTGCGCGTAACGCGACGCCCCGTACACCGTCGCCACAGGGACTTCCATGAGCTCCTCCAGGGTGAGCTCGGTGAGATCGGCCGGCGAGCCCCGCCCGTCATCGCCGGCAAAGGCCGGAGTGCAGAGGGCTATCAAAAAAGCCAGCAGAAAAGCAATAACAGAAAACGGTACAGCAGGCACGGCAAGCCCCCTTCTCAGCGTGTCGCTCCTGCGGCACAGCTCAGTGATATGCTCTCATTGCACTATTAGGGCGTTTCGATTCTTTCGGTCTGCAAATCAATATTATCTGATGACCAGGGCTTTGTCCATAAGAAATTTTCCTTTGTCATCGGCCCGTTATGCGCTGTCATGGGGGCGCAAAGGGTATTCTTGGCGCGGCACCCGCAAGAATTCTGTTGACAAGTTTTTGTCCGAATATGACAATGGAGTAAACGCTTCAAGCAAGAAGTGCCGGACATCGAAAAGGTCTTCAAAGATCCCTATGATGAGTGATAGAAGTAAAACTAAAGAGCAGCTCATTCAGGAGCTCACTGCGCTCAGGAAACGCCTTGCCGACCTGGCCATCCTCGAAAAGGAACACGGAAAGCTTATCGGTGCGCTGGCCCGGGCAGAGGAGCGCTTTCGCCTTCTCTATGAGCAGGCGCCCGTAGGTTACCAATCCTTGGACGCCGAGGGCTGCCTGCTCGAGATCAATCAGGCCTGGTTAGACCTTTTCGGATACACCCGCGAAGAGGTCATCGGCAGGTGGTTCGGCAGTTTTTTATCCCCCCGCCACATAGACCGCTTTCGTGAAAACTTTCCACGCTTTAAGGCCCAAGGGGAGATTCACGGCATAGAGTTTGAAATGGTAAGGAAGGATGGCTCCATGGTCATTGCGTCCTTTGACGGAAGGATAGGCTATGACGGTCAAGGCGCCTTTAAGCAGACCCATTGCGTCCTCCAGGACATCACCGACCGCAAGCGTGCCGAGGATGCCCTGCGGGAGAGTGAGGAGCGTTACAGGACAGCCATAGAGTTTTGCAATGACGGCGTAAAGATCGTACAGCACGGCAGGTACGTCTACGTGAACAAACGGATGGCGGAGATGTGCGGCTACGAAAGCACCCATGACATCATCGGCGAGCCCATGGCGCTTCTTATCCATCCCGACGACAGAAGCAAGGTCATCGAAGCTAACGAGAGAAGGCTTAGCGGGGAGCCCGTCCCGTCCCACTACGAAGTGAGAAGCCTGAGAAGGGATGGGAGCTCCTTCGAGACGGAAGCATCGGCGACAACAATACTCTATAAGGGAGACCCGGCAACCCTTGTGTTTACCAGAGACATCAGGGAGAGGAAGCAACTCGAACGGAGGCTTCGCAAGATGTCTCTTCTCGATGACCTGACGGGCCTTTATAATAGGAGGGGCTTCTTTGCCCTTGCCGACCAGCAAATCAAGCTGGCAGCAAGGACCAATCAAACCCTGCTTCTCTTTTTTGCTGACGCCGACAACATGAAGGACATCAACGACAGCCTCGGCCACCGACAGGGCGACAGGGCACTCAAAGAGATAGCCTATACCCTCAAGGACACCTTTCGTCAATCCGACGTCATCGGTCGCATCGGCGGCGATGAATTCGCCGTTCTCGCCGTGAACACGGCCCTCGAGACAGGGCATATTCTCCTCACGCGGCTGCGCGCCCACCTCGACCGCTACAACAAAAGGGACCGTAAAGACTTCACCCTATCCCTCAGCGTCGGTACGGCAAGGTATGACCCCGAACACCCCTCATCCCTCGACGAGCTCATGGCTCACGCCGACAGGCTCATGTACGAAGAAAAGAGGGGAAAACTCCGCTCAAACGGTGGTCTGGTAGGCCCCGCCTCCCCTTCTCCCCAACCCTGAATTGCGTACCCTCGCCCCTATCACCCTGCCTTCAAAAGGTCTTGACATCAGCCTCCAAATGTATGAACATTACTCAACAGTTCCAACACAAAAACCCTATTTGAAGGAGGTTGGCACCAATGAAAAGACCTTGGTTGGCAGCGTTTGTTCTCTTGATCAGTTTTGCTTTTGTGTCCATGGCCTTTGCGCAGGCGAAACCGGCCGAAAAACCCACAGCAGAGAAGGCGGCAGCAGAGAAGGCGGCTCCGGCACCGGCGGAAAAACCCGCAGCCCCCGCACCGGACGAGAAGAAGGAAGAGAAGCCTGCTGAAAAGCCAAAACCGAAGATGCCCTCCGGATTTATCGGTCTCATCACCAACATCGACAACATGGCCCAGACCCTCACCGTTAAGGGGGCCAAGGAGCCGATAACCGTTGATACCACAAAGCCCACCCTGAAGGGGTACAAGAGCATAGAGCAGATGAAAGTGGGCGACAAGGTCGCAGTGAAGTACGGCAAAAAGGAAGGCCTGGTAATTACCAAGATTGCATCGGCTAAGCCTGCCAAGAAGGAGAAAGCTGCACCCGCACCGGTGGAGAAGAAGGACAAACCGACCGCCAAAAAAGGCAAGAACTTTGGCGACGTCGATGCCAACAAGGACGGCAAGATCACCATCGAGGAATTGACGGTTGTCTTCATCAACGTCTCGCCCGAAGCCTTCAAGAAGTTCGATAAGAACGCCGACGGCGCCCTGGATCAGACCGAGTTTCAGGCTGTCAAGTAAGAGCCTTTCACCAACGGCTACGATATCCAACAAAAAACCCCGCTATATACGGCGGGGTTTTTTGTTCCCTTATCGGATCACCAGCCCATTCTCTATTTTCTTCAGTAGACGTCCGGTCCGCTAACGCCCTCTTGCAGCCTGTGGCCCAGTCCCCATGCCTCCGGCGCAGCCCAGCCCGGCGACGGCCCTGACGGCGAACAAGTTCCAGAGCGGCCCAGTGCCTATTCCGCCGGGGCCTAACTCCCCCGGCCGGAACCTCCCAGCCATGAGCCGTCTCTCTATGGGTGCCTTTAGTTCCGCACCCGCTCAGACTACAAGGGAAGGTCTTCAGATCCGTACCCCACCATCCGGTAATCTTAGCCGTGCCTGTCTAATCTGTATGTAGTAGGATGTGAAAGTGCCGAAACCACGAGTGCCGCTTACCCGCCTCCCTCAGCCACACAGAACCGTAGAGCCGTAAGGACTGCGCACGCAGCGTCGATTTGTTGAGTATCAGGGCAGGACGAACGGTCGATTCGTCCTGCCCCCGTTGTCTTCTTTCTTCTTACAGCTTGAAGAAAAGCAGCAGAGATACGACCAGGGAGTAAATAACCAGAGACTCGATAAGCGCCAGACCGATAATCATCGGAGTGATGATCTTGCCCGATGCGCCGGGATTTCTGGCGATACCTTCGAGAGCAGCGGCAACACCCTTGCCCTGCCCGACCGCTCCACCTGCAGCGGCGATGGCTACTCCAAGTCCTGCTGCAAGAGCCACCATCTGTTTCACGCTTGAGTCGAGGCCTGTCGCCCCCTCCGCGGCCATCGCGATACCGAACGATGCGCCCACAAATATTCCGAGGAGCATGAGAACCAGAACCAATTTCTTCATTGCATGTCACCCCTTTCCTTTGTAGCGTTTAATGTTCTTCATGGGCAATAGCCCCTGAAAAATATGACATAGACAAAAGCATAAAAACGAACGTCTGCACAAATGCGACGAAAAGTCCCAGGAGCATCGCCGGCACCGGTATAAGCAGTGGTACGAGGCCGAAGAAGATGGCTGTCACAAGGTGGTCGCCAGTGATGTTTCCGAAAAGCCTGAGACCCAGCGACAGGGGCCTTGCAAAGTGGCCGATGATTTCAATGGGGAGCATGAGGGGAGAAAGCCACCAGATGGGTCCCATAAAATGCTTAAGATACTTGATGCCATGTTCGCGGAAGCCGTAAACGTGCGTCATGACGAAAACCGTCAGGGAGCAAGCAAAGGTCGTGTTCACGTTATCGGTGGAAGGTAGAAATCCCGGAACGAGACCAGAAAGGTTATTGAAGAGGATAAACATGGCCAGCGTCCCGATAAGGAGGAAGAACTCCTTGCCCCGGGGCCCCATGGTGTCCATGACGATCTTCGAAAGCGCCTCGACGACGATTTCGAAGAGGTTGCGCAGCGTCAGCTTCTCCTCAGGTATCACATCGTCTTCGCTCTTCTTGAACTGCCTGTAGCTTACAAAAACAAGGATCAGCAGTATGATGGAAACGATAATGGCGTTGGACACGTGAACCGGTAGCCCTTTAAGGCCGGGAATCAAGTCTGCCCACGTGAATACATCATGTCCCATTGTGTGGCCTCCTTTTAGCAACCGGACTCAAGGAACCGAAGCACTGGACGATGACCACCGAGAGAAAGACCGTCGAGAGGCCCGCAAGGAAGAAGAGCCCGTTCACGTTGCCGTAGACGACGATGGTCACTACGGCTGCAATGAGGGCCAGGAACTTGAGAGGCAGCTTGATAAGCAACTCTTTCTTGTTCAGAGGGGATTTGAGGAAGCCGCCCTCTATAATCTTTCTCACCATACGGAAGTTGAGTGTCATGACCGCCGAGCCGGAAGCAAAGCTGAAAAAATATCTAAACTCCCTCATAATGACGAGGGAAAGAAGCGACCCGATAACAAGGATCGCAACGTTGATGCGCTCTATGTCAGCCGTGCTGGTCTCTTTCATTCTCTTTCTCGATCTTCTTCATTAACACAAAGATGGCCTTAAACGCCGCCAGCACACCAAAAATCATAAACACTATGGAGAGATAGGGGTAGGTCTCGAAGTACCGGTCGAGGAAATAGCCCATTGCGATACCGATGGCCACACAGAGTCCCATTTCGAGGCCAAGAGAACTGTAACTCAACATGGACCGGACAACTTCTTTCTTGCTGTTTAGGAGTGTCATGACCATCGGCGACCGTACATTTTTCTAACATATGGGTATCCCAGAGTCAATGTATTTTTAGGACTTTCCAACACGCAGGTGAAGAAATCGGGGTAGTGCTTGTGAATTCATGCACATTGCGCGCAGAAGAATGGACGACGGAATATTTTCTTTGAATTTAGGCCGTCAGTGTGATATATAAGAAACCCGTGGGCCGTTAGCTCAGTCCGGTAGAGCAGTTGACTCTTAATCAATTGGCCCAAGGTTCGAATCCTTGACGGCCCACCAAAATCAGAAGTATCTGTGAAGGAGGATGCGCAAAGCATCCTCTTTTTTGTGTCTGCTCATCTCCTCTCCGTTGCTCCGAAGAGGCTGAAGCAGGGAGGACACCACGCCGGCGAACGTGAGACCCTTTTCGGGAAAGCGGCAGCCACAAAAAAACCCCGGGCTCGGAGCCCGGGGCAGGCTGTTCTTCTCCGTTCTTTGTCCGGAGGCCTTCGTTTTACTCCAGGAAGCTTTCGAGCCTTTTGCGCCGCGAGGGGTGCTTCAGCTTCCTCAGGGCTTTGGCCTCTATCTGCCTGATGCGCTCCCGCGTAAGCCCGAACACCTCGCCCACTTCCTCGAGCGTGAAGTCGGTCTTCTCCCCAATCCCGAGGCGCATCCTAATCACCTTTTCCTCGCGGGGGGTAAGTGTTGACAGCACCTTGTCAATCTCCTCCTTCAACGAGATGCCCACCAGTTCAGTAAAGGGGGACGGCGAGTTTGGGTCGGCGATGAAGTCGCCCAGCTTGGACTCGTCGTCGCCGATGGGCGTTTCTATGGAGATAGGCTCGTTGGAGACCTTCATGATCTTCCTCACCTTTTCCAGGGGCAGTCCGGCCTTGCCGGAAATCTCCTCCAAATTGGGCTCCCTGCCCAACTCCTGAAAAAGTGAAATGGTCACTTTCGTGATCTTGTTCATTGTCTCGAGGACGTGGACGGGCACCCTGATGGTCCTGGCGTAGTCCGCTATGGCGCGTGTTATGGCCTGCCGTATCCACCAGGTCGAATATGTGGAAAACTTGTAGCCTTTCTGGTAGTCATACTTTTCGGCAGCTTTCATGAGGCCCATATTCCCTTCCTGGATGAGATCGAGGAAGGAGAGCCCTCGGTTCAAATACTTTTTCGCTATGTTGATAACGAGCCTCAGGTTGGCCTGAATGAGCCGGTTCTTGACCGTTCGCAGGCTGTTCTCGATGCCCGTAATCTGAGCAAGCACCTTTTTGACGTTTCTCGACTCGTTCTCGTCCATGAAACGCAACTGCTTACCGATTCTCCGGATCATCTCCTCGAGGATCTTTTTGTTCAAATCCAGGTTCACGAGAAGCTCTTCCATCTTTTGCTCAAGTTGGGCCAGCTTTTTCTCGTACTGCTTCCGTCCGGCCTTGTTCACTTCCGCAATGATCTGAAAAAGCTCGTTTCGCTTCTCTATGGAACTCTTGAGGGAGTTGATAAGTGAGATAGTGCGCTTCTTGTACTTCTCCTCGTCCTTCTTGTTGTAGCTCATCTCGTCAATGTTCTTGACGACGTCGACAACATTTACGGCATCCTTCTTGAGCAGCGAGGCGATTTCCTGAAGCTCGCCGATAGCCTCAGGCAGGCTGAACAGGAGCATCCGGATCTTCTTTTCGCCTTCCTCGATCCGTTTCGCAATGAGGTACTCCTCTTCGGACGTGAGCAGTGACACCCTGCCGATATCCTTGAGATAGGCCCAGATGATATTGTCCGTCCTCTCCGAAGGGAACCGCTCTATCTCTCCCCACTCCTGGCTCTCCTCTTCTGCGGCCTCTATTTTCTCCTTGATCGTGTCGGTAACGTCGATGTTCTGCTCCGACAGGAACTCGAATATATCTTCAATGTCCTCAGGGGAAAATATGTTCTGAGGAAGAAAGTCGTTTATTTCGTCAGGCGTTAGGTAGCCTTTTTCCATGCCGGCGTCGATAAGGTTTTTCATTCCTGTGAGGTTCTTAACGGCCATATTCGTCTCCATGACGTAAAAATACCGTCCCTTACGAGTTTAAGGGCAGTTTGGCGTATTGTTTGTGGTGGTGCGGTCTCAACTAAGTACTAATAATAGCAACCCTTACCATTCTTGTCAAGGCCCACGACGCATTCCGCCTTAATGCCGACACAATTCATTTGACTGCTCAGGGAATACGCTATATAAGAAACAGTAATACGTGAGAGGAGGTTGTCAATGTTCAAGAAGATCCTGTGTCCCATCGATTTTTCCGAGGTGACGGGCGAAATCCTGCGGTATACCGCTGAGATTGCCAAACGGTTCGACGCCGAGATACATCTTTTTCACGTCATTCCAAACCTTAACTACTTCAGCCCCTACGAGTCCTTCCTGACACCCGAAAACCTGGTCGCCATCGAGCGTAACATAGAAAAAGAGGTTTCAAAGGATTTCGACAAGGCCGTCAAGGCGATAGACCCGGCCCTGCCGGTTACGCGGGTCATCAAAACAGGCGTCACCTTTGTCGAGATTATTGACTACATCAGGGAGGTAGGCATCGACCTCTGCGTCATGGGGACCCACGGCAGGAGCGGTGTCGAGCACATCCTCATCGGCAGCGTGGCAGAGAAGGTGGTCCGCAAGGCACCATGCCCCGTCCTTACCATACGGCCCGAAAGCCACAAGTTCACCATGCCGTAGCAGGGCTTAGGTCATGCTGTTGATCAGGCCCCGCAGATTCTTGAGAGGTACGACCTCCATGTCCTTCGGGGCCTCGAGGCCGCGGGGCCCGACAATCCGCCTGATGCCCATTCGGTGACATTCCTTCACCCGTTTCTCCATGTGAACGACGCGCCTCACCTCGCCGGTAAGGCCTATCTCACCACACAGGGCCGTATGGAGCCCGGGACTGACGTTTTTCAAACTTGAAATGACGGCCCCGGCTACGGCAAGGTCCGCCGCCGTCTCCGAAACCCGCATTCCGCCCGTAATGTTTACAAAGACGTCGCGGTCGTAGAGCGACATGCCCAGCACCTTTTCGATGACGGCAAGCATGATATGGAGCCGATTCACATCATAGCCCAGGCAGAGGCGGCGGGCGTTGGCGAAACTGGTCCTTGGCGTCACCGCCTGAATCTCCAGCACGATGGGTCGCGAACCTGTGAGGGCGGGAAAAAGGGCACTGCCCGGCCCTACCTCACTCCGGTCGCCAAGAAAAAAATCGGAGGGGCTTTCGACACCCACGAGTCCCGCAGCCGTCATCTGGAATATACCTACCTCATCGACAGAGCCGAACCGGTTCTTGATGGCGCGGACAAGCCGGTAGGGAAGCGATTTGTCCCCCTCGAAATAGAGCACCGTGTCCACCATATGCTCGAGCAGCTTGGGCCCGGCTATGAGCCCTTCCTTCGTCACGTGACCGATGAAGATGTGGCTCGTCTCCTGACGCTTCAGCTCCTGAACAACGCGGGAAGCAACGTCCCGGATCTGCCCCACCGTCCCGGGGAGCATGGGCAGGGCCGCATTGCAGAGCGACTGTATGGAGTCTATGATGACAAGGTCGTACCGGCGCCCGGCAACGGCCCCCATGACGTCGTCGACCTTCGATGTGACAAGGACGGGAAAGTCTCCATTCATACCGAGGCGCCTCTTGCGGGCGGCGAGCTGTCGCAACGACTCCTCACCCGACACATAGAGCACCGCTTTCCCCAGGCCCATGAGGGCAGAGGCCACGAGGAAACAGAGCGTTGTCTTACCGATGCCCGGGTCTCCACCGAGAAGAATCGACGAGCCCGTCGTCAGGCCGCCCCCCAGCACCCGGTCCAGCTCCTCGATGCCAAGAACCGTTCGGTCCTCCGGGTACTCGGCATCACCGATGTTTTGCGGCACCACCTGCACGTTTACGGTTGCCGCCGGTGCCTCCACCTCCCGTATGGTCTCCCAGGCTGCGCAGCGGGGACACCTACCCATCCATTTGTACGTCTCGTACCCGCACGAACTGCACGCAAATAGGGGCTTCCTGGCCATCTACGCCATCCCGAGATGGAACCTGAGAAAGGAGACTGAGTAGGCCATGAGCCTGCAGAGCCAGTCCTCGTTTTTGGGCCACTCCTGAGGGGCCAGCTCGAGGGTCACCATTCCATCGTAGTTGAGGCGTCTCATCGTGCTCAAGAGCTTTACGACAGGTATGTCCCCCCGGCCGAGAAAGAGATGCTCCCTCGAATCCCCGTAGTCGCTCAGATGCACGTTCTTTAGCCTTCCCGTGCCAAGATATCGAAGGAAATCGGCTATCACATCGCCGTGAAAGCTGGCGCAATGCGTCGTATCGAAGGTAAAGTGAAGGCCTCTTGCCATCCCGAACTCTATAAGATCATCGATGTCGTTGAGGAGAAAAGGGGTCAGCATGAGCTTGCGCCCCATCCTCGGCATGTTTTCAATCGTAAGCACCAGGTTGTCGCAGGACAGGGCCTCCCGGAAGTCCGGAACGTGCCGAAACCACCGCAGATATTTGAGCTCCAGCGAATACCAGGAGGGTGGGTGGAAATTGACGACCGAGGCCCCTATTTCCCGGCCCAGGGCGACGGTCCGGGCCAACGCCTGCACCTCGTCGCCCCATGTGGGAACCTTCATATAGGGGGCATGGATGGACAAAACGGGAAATGCCTTCGAGCACCGCATGACCAGGTCGACGAAGGCCTCATCTCCAAGCCTCGGACCCGCTACGAGTTCGCATCCGTCAAAACCGGCCTGCTGTGCTACCTCAAAGACCTTCTCGATAGGAAGATGGTGGAGGGACCCCGTGGAGAAGAGGAGCTTCATACCACAACTATAGCATCATCGATGTCGGTCAGCTTCCTGTACGTTCCCCTTCCCATCAGAACGGTGTTCTCGGTTCCACAGGCGCCTCTTCTCGGAAAAACCATCTTCGGCTCTATGGCGAAAACCATTCCCTCTTGTATCGGATAGTCATGGGTAGCCGCAATGAAGGGCAGTTCCGAGAGCTCTATGCCGATGCCGTGGCCCAGGAAACGCACCTTGTGAGGCTTGTACCCCAGGTAATTCTCGGCATAGCCCAGCTTGTCGGCCAACTCCCGGCTATGCTCAAAGAGCCTCCGGCTTGTCCATCCCTCCACGGCCCTGTCCAGAACCTGCCGCTCTATCTCGCGGCACGCATCATGGGCCTTCACGAACAGCTCGGGCATGGAGCCGATGGCATACATCCTCGTCTGATCCACCTGATACCCATGGTAGCATATGCCGAAATCGATGAGAACCGGTTCGTTGCACTTGATCCTCTTCATGCTCGCCCCAACGGGAAAAGCCGGTGAAAGGCCGAGGCCGCCCATGGGCGAATCGGCTTGGCTCACAATGGTCCCCGTACGGCCACTGAGGATGTGCCAGGTATAGGCCTCATAGTTGAGAGAGCGCACCCTCAGCAGCCCCTCGTGGCCCAGGGTCTTTGCGTAGGCTTCGAGCAAGCCTCCCAGTTCGATCTCCTTCATGTCCTCGCAGAGGAGCTCGGGCACCTTTTCGTAGACCTTCCGGGCAATGAAGGCAGCCTTCTCCATAAGTCCTATTTCGAAAGGCGACTTAAACTTCCTCAGCTCCCTTGTCAGGGGCGACACGTCGACCATCTCGGCGTCGCCGATGACGGCCTTGAACCTGACAACCTCATTGTAGGGTATGACGTCCAGTTGGAGGCCCACCCGTCCCATCCTCTTCACGTAGGCCGGCAAGTCCTTTATGGACCGAAACGGTACGACTCTCCCTATGGGCGACTCCCTCCTTGCCCGCGACAGCTCCCGCCTTACGAAAAGCGTGGGCTCGTCATCCACGGGCACATAGAGCAGGGAGTCCTGCATGGTGCCCGAAAGGTAATAGTAATCGACCTTGTAATGAAAAAAGGCCCCATCAAGAGAGGCCTTTTCCATCAACGCTCTTAGCTTGCTTACACGGCTATCGATTTCATCTTTCGGCGCGTAAAGCATGGTTCTTCTTTATTTGTCTTTCCAAACTGCCTTTCGCTTCTCCATGAAGGCACCGATACCCTCCAGGGCATCCTCCGTCTTCATGCAGCCATCGAGATAGCAAATCTCTGAGGCCTTCAACGCCTCGTAGAAATTGACGGAAAGACCTGCCATGATGGCACGCTTTGTCCAAATGGCCACCGGCCTCGACTGGTTCAGGAAGTCGCCGAGGAATTTCTCGACTGCCTCTTTAAAATTCTCGACAGGGAGAACGGCGTTGACAAGGCCGATTGCCTCGGCCTCCTTGGCGGTAATAATCTTGCCCGTGAGCAAAAGCTCCATCGTCTTTTTGAGCCCGATAATCTTCGGGAACCAAGCCGCCGCGATAGGAGGAAAAACGCCTACGGCAATCTCAGGCTGGCCGATCCGCGACCTTTCGGAGGCGACAACGATGTCGCAAAAGGCCATGAGCTCGCAGCCGCCACCCAGGGACCTGCCGTTGACCACGGCCACGGTGGTGCAGTCCAGCTCAGCCATGAGGCGGAACATGCGGTGGAAAACTTCGATCATCTCGTTCACTTTGTCGGCCGTGTGGTCGGCTACGTCGACGCCGTCGCAGAATGCCTTTTCACCGGCCTGCTCAAAGACGAGGAGCTGCACGGTCGGGTCCTTCTTGACCGCGAGCAGAACTTCGTTAATCTCTTTCATCATCACTATGGTAAGCCAGTTTGACGGCGGTTCGTTCAAGGTAATCTTTGCTACTTTTTCCTTCTTTTCAAAAAGGATGTGCTGGTATGCCATGGATCCCTCCTAAGTACCCGTGTACTTCACGCACGCCGGGTGAATAAAAAAGGGGGGGATGAACCCCCCCTCGGGTGCAGAGCGAAATTACTTCGCCTGCGGTTTGCCCATAATCTGTTCCATGTAAGCTTCGTTGTTCAGGGTGCCCTGCGCGATGAGCTGGCGGTTCTTGATGAAGTCGATGGTGTCGACGCCGGTGATCTTCTTGGTGTTGAAGGCGCCGAAGCCGAGGAATGCCTCTCCCATCATGTTTGTTGCCAGCCAGTACCTGTGGTCGTTCTTCATCGTATCCCAGAAGAATTTCTTCTTCTGCCGGATGCCGTCGATGGACTTCATAAGGCAGCCCGGGAAAAGGTTTGCGAAGGTCCAGACGATCTTGTTGACCTCTGCGTCGAGGAGCGAGAAGTCATATTCGTTGTTTTTCAGTTTCTCGTTGACCCAAGCCCTTGCGTCTTTGGCCTCCTGGCCCGCTTTGCTCTCGCCGAAAACGATCTGGCCGTCATCGAAGAACTTATCGGTGATAACCTGGGGATTCCTTACCCAGGCGCCCTTGTCGTCCTTCAATACAGGCACTACCTTGCTGAGAAGGCCCTTCCAGGACATCTTGTAGGCAGACCACATCTCGCAGCTCACGCAGCTCCACATAGCATCTTCAATGCTGAAGTAGGAGGGGAGGAAGTCTGAGGCGCCGCCGACAGGAGCGGAACCGTGACGGGGACCGGCCTGGCCGTAAATGGCAAGGTCGGAGCTCAGTGAAAGGTCACAGGCCGTGCCGATTTCCTGGCCGCCGGCAACCCTCATGCCGTTTACGCGGCAGATAACCGGTTTCTTGCACATAAGGATGCTGTCCACCATGTTGTTGAAGAGTTCCATGTATGAGCCGTACTCTTCCGGCCTCATGCTGTAGTATTCTGAATACTCTTTCGTGTTGCCGCCGGTGCAGAAGGCGTTGGGGCCTGTTCCGGTGAAAACCACGGCCACGACTTCGCGGTCCGTCGATGAATTTTCAAAACCGGCGATAACACCCTTCACCATCTCGGTGGTATAGGAGTTGTACTGTGCCGGGTTGTTCAATCTGATCCAGGCGCTGTAAAGGCCCGGTACAACATTACCCTTCGGGTCTATCAAGGGCTTCTTCTCGTAAACGGTGCAGGGCGCATCGGTGCCCCACCATCCCGAGGTGTGCCTGCTATGGTCCTTCATTCCATGTTCTCTTGGCATCCATTCTAATCCCATACGTTCCTCCTAATAGAATTTTTGTTGTTGCTTAGAAGTCCGGCTTCAAGGAAACCCTCTTAGCAGGGGAACCCGCCTTGTGGATCTCGTCAAATGTTGCTGCAATCGTACTCATAGGCCTTACCTCAACAAAAGGATCGATAACGATCTTCTTGGAGAGCACCATGTCGAGGACAATCGGGTAGTACTCGGGCAGACAGCCCCATGTACCGATGACCTCTGCGTCGAAGGCCATGAGCTTGGAGAACATGTATTCGCTCCTCGCCATACCGAAACCGACGAGAATCAGCTTGCCTACAAAGGAAAGGAGGTCAAGTGCCAGTTCCTGGCCCGCCTTGGAGCCGGTGACCTCAAAGATCTTCCAGCCTGTCTGGTCGATGCCCCTGGACTTACAATAGTTTCTCCACTCACCCACGATGTCCTTATTTGTCTTATCGAGTGTGCTGATCGTATAGTCACAACCATACTCCAGAGCCCTTTTCAGCTTGTCCGGGTTCCGTGCAATACCGATGACGTTCCTGGCACCGAGGGCCTTCACGGTCTGGGACATATAAACGCCCACGCCGCCTGTAGCGCCGATAACGATGACGTTGTCGCCGGGCTGAAGATCGGCACGCTTGCATGCCTGGTAAGGGGTCGTCACGGCATCGGCAACAACAGCGAGCTGCTCAAGGGCATAACCCTTCTTGTCGGCTACCACGCACAGGTCGATGGTAGGGACGGGAATGTGGCTCGCGAAGCCGCCATACACGCCGATGGAGTTACCGGGCATTTTCTGGGCAAGACACCTGTTTCCCCTTCCCGTCTTGCAGAGGATGCACTTTCTGCAGGGCATGACGGCCGGGATGATGACTTCCTTGCCGATCCATGCCGCGTCTCCGGCGACGACCGTTCCTGAAATCTCATGGCCAAGGGCCAACGGGGGCTTGCTGACAGTAGGCACGCCGTCATAAAAGTAGCCAAGGTCCGTATGGCACACACCGCAACCGGCAATTTCCACCAGCACTTCACCTTCTTTGAGCTCCGGCACCGGTATTTCGGCCAGTTCCAGCTTTCCCGGGGTCGTCTCTTTTGTCTCCCTGTTGAAAACTGTCGGCTGTACCATCTGCCACTGTTTTATTGTCTTCGGTACATCACCCATTACAACACCTCCTCATGAATTTTGAGAAAAACCACGCATCCTCGTGTCTTCTTACGTCATGCCGTAACCGCCGTCTACACAGAGGAGCTGGCCCGTAATATACTGCGAGTCATCGCTGGCAAAGAAAACAAAAGCCGGCGCCACATCTTCCGGCTCGGCGTATCTGCCGAGGAGAATTCTCTTCGTGTAGATTTCCTTCAGTTTCTCGTCTGTAGAGATCGTGTGCGTCATGTCCGTCGTCACGATACCCAGGGAAATGACATTGGCCGTTACGGTGTATTTGGCCAGTTCCCGCGCCATGGACTTGGTCATGGAAATGACCCCGCCCTTGGCAGCGCTGTAGTTAATCTGGCCGATGGTGCCGACGACGCCCGCCACGGAGGTGACATTGATGATTCTTCCGTAGTTCTGCTGCATGAAATACTTCGATGCAGCCTTAGCCATGAGCCACGGCCCTCTCATCTGGACGTTGACGACTTCGTCCCAAACCTCCACGGACATCTTGTGCATCATGGCCGGCTTGGAAATGCCCGCATTGTTCACCAGTATGTGTATACCGCCGAAATTCTGCACGCAGGCGTCGACGATCTTCTGGGCGTCGGCCTCGTTGCCCACATCACCCTGCACGGCAACGGCTCCGCGTCCAAGGTCCTTCACCATTGCCACTACCTCATCAGCAGCCTTGCTGTTTGATGTGTAGTTCACAACGATGTTGGCGCCCTGTTTGGCGAATGCAAGGCTTATAGCGCGTCCTACGCCTCTTCCTCCGCCGGTTACTACAGCGTTCTTACCTTCTAATTTCATAGGCCTCCCCCTGAAGTGATTGTGAAAAATTTAGTTAGGTGTAATATTATATTTTTTGAAGAATCCGTGTCAAGACAAAAAGATTAATTCCGGTAATTTACAAGGTATCTACCTTTCATGGGCCCACCCTCGGAAGGGTCCCCGAAAAGGGTTTCGCTCCGTCCCGGTCGCGCCTTCCACCCCCGGCCCAGGCGACAGCCCGCAATCATCCTCCCGTACCGCACCTTAACGCCTTTCAGGCAGGCCTCAAGACACATGGGGCCTCTTTTTTCGCGGACCTCGTGGCCCCTGGCGCCCCTAAATGGACGGGGAAACCTTCAGGCGCGGACCCGGAAATGTCACGTAGAGCCTTTCCACCACGGGGATAACACGGTCGGAGAACTCCCTCTTCGAGATGAGTCCGTCCGCTCCGGCAGCCTGAGCCGAGGCGCTGTATTCGCCGTTGGAGTCCGGTGAAACGATGATCACGACAGGGGGGCTCTCGAATGCCTTTATCTCCCGCGTGGCCTGAAGGCCGTCACACTCGGGCATCCGGAGGTCGATAAATACGAGGTCAGGGCTTAGATCCTTAACCTTGGCAATGGCTTCGCCGGCCGATCGCGCCCGACCAACGACGTCGATGGAGGGTATAGTACGAAGGTAGCGCTCCAGTGAGTCGAGAAGCATATCGCTGTTGTCGACTATGAGCGTGCGGATCATGGAATTTGATTGCCCCACCGTTAACGAGAGTTTATGGTAGAACCGGAGAAGCGGGAGGGGGGTAGAGGGAAGAAACCCGCTCTCCGGCTCTCGTGTGGGCTTATGCCGGTCATGGTTGCTCTAACTAAGTGTATTGTAAATGATTACATGCCCGAACGGAATAGGGTAAATACCTCAGTTTGTCAGGAAAAATACCCTAACACCCCCATGCCCCAGGACCCTGCCCGATCACTACTGGGGCGTGATAATACCCGTTTTTACCGCATACCGCACGAGGCCGGCGACGTCATGGACATCCAGCCGCTTCATCAGCTCTGTCCGGTGGGCCTCCACCGTCTTTGTGCTCAGCGAAAGGATCCTCGCTATCTCCTTCGTCGAGTGGCCTTCGGCAATCAGTTGAAGGATTTCTCTTTGCCTGTCCGTCAGCTTTTCCGGACTCAAGCCTTCCTCCGCCACCCTCCGCCGGTACGAATCGATAACGTGCTTTGAGACGGCCGAACTAAGGTACGTTTCGCCCCGCGCTACAGCCCGGATGGCAAGCTCGAGCTCGCTCGTGGCGACGTCCTTTAATAGATAGCCCGAAGCCCCTGCCTGAATGGCCTGCAGTACGTATTCTTCGTTGGCATACATGGATAGGATAATCACCTTAACCCGTGGCTTTTCCTTCAGTATCCGTCTCGTCGTCTCGATGCCGTTCATACGGGGCATGGCGATATCCAGAATGGCTATGTCCGTTTCCATGGCTTTTGTCAGCTTCAAGGTCTCGCGGCCGTCGGCAGCCTCACCCACCACTTCAAGCCCCTGCATTTTCTCGAGAAGCGACCGTATGCCCGATCGGACGATAGTGTGGTCGTCGGCTATTACGATCTTGATGTTTCTTGTCATTGCCTTGCCTTTTTCGACCTCCTTGCCCTTGCCCTCCTCCCCTGTAGGGAAAAGGTTGCCCTGATGGACGTGCCGACCCCCGGCGTGGAGTCAACGGTGAGATATCCACCGGCAAGCACGGCCCGCTCCTCCATCCCCGGGAGGCCCATGCTCTCTCCCTTGAGGGCCCTCTCCCTGGCGGCGGACAAATCGAATCCCACCCCGTCATCGGACACTTCGAGAATCAGCGTCCCTCCCTCTTCCGTTAACCTAACGGTTGCGTCCCAGGCCTTAGCATGACGGACAACGTTCGTCAGGGCCTCCTGGACGATCCGAAAACAGACGGTCTCCACGTCCGCCGGAAGCCTCCTGCCCTGCGTATGCTCATAGAAGTGGCCCCTGATACCCGAACGCTGGCAGACCCAGTCCACATACCAGCGAAGCGCAGCGGGAAGGCCAAGGTCGTCCAGAATCGTCGGGTGGAGCTCAAGAGAAAGACTGCGGACCTGCTGCAACACCTTATCCACAAGCTTTACATTTTCCCCTATAACGGCATCGCCCAAACCCTCGTCCTCCGACCGGAGGGCCGTCTGCAGATTGATCTTGATGGCCGTCAGCGCCTGTCCGATCTCGTCGTGCAGCTCCCTCGCAAGGTGGCGGCTCTCCTCCTCCTGCACCTCGAGAAGGCGCTGTGACAGAAATTTCAGCCTCCGCGTCGCATTTTCGAGGGCCTGTTGGCCCGCAATCTGCTCCGTCATATCCCGAAGAAACCCCAGAACCATGACCTGCCCTTCATGGGCTACCCGGCTTCCGATAATCTGCACCGGTATCTTCATCCCATCCCTACGCACAATGGAGACACCGTCAACAGAGACGATGCCGGCATCGATGATTTCCTGAAAGACCGCCTCTATGCGCGTCCGGTCCTCCACCGGATGGAGGTCGCCGATACTGAGGGTAAGGAGCTCTGAGCGGCTGCAGCCGAAGAGTCTCATGGCCTCCTTGTTACATTCAATCAGTGACCCTTGGGCGTCGGCAAGCAGGATGGCGTCGGCAGCATGATTAAAAAGACTCTTGTAGCGCTCCTCCGAGCGCCTACACTGCTCCTCGCTCCTTCGAAGCGCCTCCTCCACCATTTTTCGCTCAGTAATGTCGATAAATATTGACTGCTTCGAGATCCTGCCGTCTGCGTGGTAGAGAGGGATGTTGGTGGCATTGTACCACCGTCCGTCAAGGGGGCTATGAAACTCCCAGTGCAGGGTTTCGCCCTTGAAGACAAGGTCGTTCATGCACCAGGGGCAGGGTGAGGGCCGCCCGTGGAGCACCCCGTAACATGGCCGCCCCGTGCCGTCGTATCCCGTTCGCTTTATGAGGGCCCTGTTCATAAACTCGATGAGATAGTCCCTGGAACAGACAAAGACATACCCCTCGAGGGCCTCCACCATGGCGCGGTTTCGTGCCTCCCTCTCTCTGAGGTCGTTCTCCAACTGCACATGGCCCGTCACATCGCTCCCGAAGAGGGCCACGCGGGACACTAAGCCGTCCCCGCCCGCGACAGGGCACAAACGGTACTCGTAGACCCGTCCTTCACTTTCGTCCTGGAACTGGGTGCCCGAACGGGAGGTAAAAACGCCTTCCAGCAGAGCCTGCAGGCGGCCGGCCCCTTCCGGGGAGAAAAAATCATAGACCGGCCGACCGGCGATACTCTCCGCCGAAGGGTCCGGGCCCTGGCCGGTACACCCGTTGCCGGTGACGATCTTTCCGTCCCGCTCAACAAGGAAGACGGGGGCGGCATAGGCACTGATAAGGAGTTGCCGGGCCTCATCGTCGTCCGGCGCCGTTACACCGCTTTTCCTGCTTTTCCTGTTTCTTTTTGTCACAGACAACATAGAATATCCCCCATAAGTATCACGGGACAGGCCTCTTGTCAACGAAGCATCGGGAAGGGGACGAGCCGGACCGGCGGGCCCAGGCGGGGAAAGGGTACTATGCGAGACAGCGGAGCCAAAGAGGCCGCAGCAGAGGGTCACCCGCTCCGGCCTCCGGGCCGCTCTATCTTCTTACAGCTTGAACAAGAGGTCCGTGTACGTCGGTACGGGCCACATATCCGTTGGAACGATCATTTCCAGGGCGTCTATATCGGCACGCAGGGCCTGCATGAGCGGCACCACGCCGTCCCGGTACCCGGCCGCCTTCTTCACCGTGTCGCACACCGGCTGCGCCTTGGCTACCGCCGCTTCCAGTTTTGCCAGGGTCTTATACGCAGAGGCGAGGCGTAGCGCAAGCTTTTTGAGCAGGCCTTCCTGGACCGGCGCCTCAACAGACAGCGCCTTGAAGCTGCCGATGGAGTCAGACAGGAAGGTTGCGTACTCAACGGCCGCCGGTATGAACTGCTTCGCCGCCATGTCGATGGCGGCAAGGGCTTCTATATTGATCTGCTTCGCATAATGCTCAACATAGATCTCGTAGCGGGAATGGAGTTCCTTCCGGGAAAAAATTCCGTAATCCTCGAAGAGCTTGTAGGCCTTCTCCGTTACAAAGGCCTTCATGGCATCGACGGAATTCCCCACGTTTGGAAGGCCCCGCGTCTTTGCCTCTCTGACCCACTCTTCCGAATAATTATTGCCATTAAAGATCACCTTGCCGTGCTTCCTGTAGATGTCCTTGATAATGGCCGCCGCCTCGCCATTCTTATCTTTGGCCTTTTCCAGGCGCGCAGCGATTTCGTCCAGGGCCTGGGCGGCGATGGTATTGAGGGCCACGTTGGGTCCTGCGATGGACTGGGCGGATCCGACCATTCTGAACTCGAACTTGTTGCCCGTGAAGGCGAAGGGGGACGTTCTGTTGCGGTCCGTGTTGTCCTTGGGGATCATAGGAAGCGTATCTACACCGACGTTCACATATTGGGCGCCCTTTGTGGACACCTTCTCGCCCTTCGATATCTTTTCCAGGATATCCGTCAACTCTTCACCCATGAAGATAGACACGATTGCCGGTGGCGCCTCATTGGCGCCCAGGCGGTGGTCGTTTCCGGCGGTGGCACAGGTTGCCCGCAGGATATCGGCATGGGTGTCGACGGCCTTGATGAGGGCGCTCAAGAAGAGCAAAAACTGAACGTTTTCGCTGGGCGTGTTGCCCGGATCGAGGAGATTGACGCCGTCGTCGGTGGAGAGGGACCAGTTGTTGTGCTTGCCCGACCCGTTGATGCCCGCATAGGGTTTTTCATGGAGAAGGCAGACCAGGTCGTGCCGAAAAGCCACCTTTTGCATCGTCTCCATGACGAGCTGGTTGTGGTCCGTCGCTATGTTTGTCGTGGAAAAAATGGGTGCCATCTCGTACTGTGCCGGCGCCACCTCGTTGTGTTGCGTCTTCGATGTGATACCCATCTTCCAGAGCTCCCGGTTCAGGTCCTGCATGTATGCCGAAACCCTGTCCTTAATAGCTCCAAAATACTGGTCTTCAAGCTCCTGACCCTTGGGCGCCGGGGCTCCGAAGAGCGTCCGCCCCGTCAGCATCAGGTCGATACGCTCCAAATAGTACTTTTTGTCGACGAGGAAGTATTCCTGTTCCGGGCCTACCGTCGACGTCACCCGCGCCGACGTCGTGTTGCCCAAAGCCTTGAGCACCCGCAGGGCCTGCTTCGAGACGGCCCGCATAGACCGGAGAAGAGGTGTTTTCTTGTCAAGCGCCTCGCCGTAATAAGAATAGAAGGCCGTCGGAATCGTCAGCGTCACATTGCCGCTCTCATCCTCCTTAAGGAATGCCGGCGAGGTACAGTCCCATGCCGTATACCCTCTCGCCTCAAAAGTCGTACGTAAGCCGCCGCTCGGGAAGGACGAGGCGTCGGGCTCGCCCTGAATGAGCTGTTTGCCCGAAAATTCAACTATTATACCGCCGTCTGCCGTCGGAGATATGAAGGAATCGTGTTTTTCGGCCGTGATTCCCGTCAGCGGCTGAAACCAGTGTGTGTAGTGTGTCGCACCTTTCTCTATGGCCCAGTCTTTCATGGCGTTTGCGACGACGTCGGCCACGTCCGGCCTCAACGGAACATCCTTTTCGATTGTCTCCTTGAGCGCCTTGTAAACCTCCTTGGGCATCCGTTGCTTCATGATCTTGTCGCTAAAGACGTTAGAACCGAAAATCTCTGTAAGCTCCATGACCTTCTCCTCTTATGTAAAGTGTCGACATATGCTGACCGCTGAACCATCGCCCTGTATGCGCCGCCCATAGGCCGGGCGGGACCGACGGTCCGTCGCTCTCTCTGCTGTTCCGTTCGCTGTTCTGGAAATCCCTCGAAGACGTTGAGGGCATGAAGCTCATTGCACGCCGATGTGCAGACCTACCTGTGGATTACTGTTCATACAAGTCGAAAATGTCGCGAGATGTCAACCGCCGGCGTCCCGGAACCGCAAGAAAGCGCCCGCACAGCCCAATGGCGGCCTAAATCTTCATCTCCAGGTTGATCATCTCGCCCCTCTTAAAACCCATCCTGTCAAAAAACATGAGGAGGTCCCAGTCACGCCAGTTGACAAAAACGTAGAGGGTATCGACGCCCACCTTCCTGAACATGGAGACCATTTCATTGAAAAGCAGACGGGCAACGCCCTGCTTCTGAAAGGCTTTGATGACCCCCAAGGTATCGATCCAGCCCACATTGTCCGGGATTCCATACTCCCATCCGCTGGCGTTTCCGAGGATAAATCCGATCACTTTGCCGTCCACTTCCGCCGCAAGGGAAGGCACGCCTGACGTTTCGACCCTCTCGAGCCTCGTCTCCCAGTACGTCTTCCTCATCTTTCCCAGAAGGGAAAAGTCTATCTCGGCAACCGAGTCGAGGTCCTTTATCGTCAGGATTCTTAGCTTGACCGGCTCCATCAGATCCATCGGCAGCGCCTCCCATACTGTTCTGAATCGCTGATTTCAAGTATATCAGCCGCTGGGCACTTGTCAAGAAGCACGCCGTACAGGTTTTCACGGGGCGGCAAACCTGCTATAATAGCAGACCATGCGCACCCTCGGCCTCGATGTCGGCGACAAGAAGATCGGTATCGCCCTGTCCGACCCAACGGGCAGCATAGCCCAGGGGCTCAAGCTTTACCGCAGGGGCACCCTTGAGAGCGATCTGTCCGAACTGGCCGCCCTTGCGACGGAGCACGCCGTCGGTGCCGTCGTGCTCGGCCTGCCGAGAAACCTCGACGGCACCGTAGGAAAGCGGGCCCAGGGGATCATGGATCTTGCCGACCGAATCCGGGACCGGCTCTCCCTTCCCGTCATCCTTTGGGACGAGAGGTTCAGCACCAACGAGGCGCACCGCATATTCGATCTGGCCCAGATGAATCAAAAGAAACGGAAGAAGTTTGTAGACGTCATGGCCGCCCAGATCATACTTCAGGGTTATCTCGATGCCCGCCAAAACCCTTAGCAAAGCCGTTTCCATCTTCGTCACCCTCTGCCTCGCCCTCATGGTTCTCGGCCTCGTCGTTAACCTTCCCGCAGACGGAGGGCCTGCGGAGCGACTCGTGGTTATCCGCAGCGGTACGGGGCTTCTGGAGATCGGACGCCAGCTAAAAAGGGAGGGGCTCATCCGCTCCTCCGGTGCCTTCACCCTTTTTGCCCTTCCCTACCGGGGCCGTCTCATGGCCGGGGAATATACACTGTCAGGGGCCATGTCCATACCCCGGATCGTTTTCAAAATGGTGCGGGGGCATCGAAACATCTACGTCTTGACCATCCGCGAAGGCGACAACATTTATGACGTAGCCCGCCGGTCGGAAGAGGCGGGCATCGCCGACGCGCCGGAGTTTCTCCGCGTGGCCCTGGACGGGGACCTGAGCGGGCGGCTCGGCATCGGAGACGCCACACCGGAAGGATATCTCGCGCCCGACACCTACCATTACAGCAGGGAGATTGACCTAGGCCGCTTTCTGGAGAAGATAGCCCGGAGAACGCTGAGGATCTTTGACGATCCCTCCATACAGGCCCGCATGAAAGACCTTCGGCTCGACAGGCACAAGACCCTTACGTTGGCCTCCATGATCGAGCGGGAGGCAAAGATAGCCGGCGAAAAACCCCTCATCTCAGCCGTATTTCATAACCGGCTCGCTAAAAACATGACCCTCGACTGCGACCCCACCGTCGTCTACGGCACGGGAAAATTCGGCCAACCGATCACCAAGACGGATCTTCGCACGCCTACCCCGTACAACACATACCGGATCACGGGCCTCCCCCGGGGTCCTATAGCAAACCCAGATAAAAATTCAATACTTGCAGCCCTTTATCCGGCGAAAACAGATTATCTCTATTTTGTCTCCAAGAACGACGGCAGCCACGTTTTCTCAAAAAAGATGAATGAGCATAACCGTTATGTTATGATGTACCAACGGGGTAAGAAAACGCAATAACAATATAAGAGAAGGAGGGATTTATGGCAAATGATGTTGCAGTAATCGGAGTCGGTCAAAGTTACTTTGTCAGAGGCTACGAAGGCTCGATTCGCGAGCTGGCCTTTGAAGCATTCAGGGAGGCTATGCAGGACGCCGGCATTGCACAGAAAGACGTCGGCGCCTCGATCTTCTGCTCGGCACCGGAATACGACAAGCAGAGATCGCCGGCCGGCGTTCTCGCCGAGTATCTCGGGCTCATTCCTCAGCCCACGTTCTACGTAGAAACGGTCTGCTCCTCCAGCAGCACCGGCGTAAAAGTGGCCTACAGCATGATCAAGGCCGGGCTTCACGATGTGGTCGTCGTGCTGGGATTCCAGAAGATGTCGGAGATTACGTCCGCCGAGTCGCAGGAAAGAATGGGCCGGGGCGCCGATATCCAGTGGGAAGCGCCGTTCGGCACCATGATGCCGGCATACTATGCACTGTACGCACAGGCCTACATGGCCAAGAACGGGCTGACGCACGACGACCTTATGAACGTCCGCGTCAAATCGGGCACTTACGGCCAGACCAACGAAAGGGCGGTCTACCGCAAGGGCGTCAAGCCTTCTGATTTTGATCCCAACAATCCCGATGCACGGATGGCCGGGCCGGTTGCGTGGCCCCTCAGGGTCGGCGACGCCTGCGCCAACGCAGACGGCAGCTCCTGCGTTATTTTGGCCAATGCAGAGAAGGCAAAGGCCTTTTCCAAGAAACCCATCTGGATTCTCGGCATAGGCGCCGCATCGGAGGCCGTCAACATGGCTGCGAGGCCCGACTTTGCCAAGGGCTTGAGCGTCGGTTACGGTGCTGCGTCAGAGGCCTACAAAATGGCCGGCATTACGGCCAAGGACGTCAAAGTGGCTGAAGTACACGACTGCTTTACCATCGCCGAGATCATGGCCTACGAGGGCCTCGGATTTGCCCCTATGGGCGACGGCAAGCAGCTTATCCGCGAAAAAGCCACCTACAAAGAGGGCCGTATACCGGTCAACGTCGACGGAGGCCTGCTCTCCAAGGGACATCCCATCGGCGCAACAGGCGGGTCGCAGATCCGCACCATCGTTCTCCAGCTCCGCGGAGAGGCAGGTCCCATGCAGGTTCCGGGCGATCCCGACATCGGCTTGGTGCACAATGTGGGCGGCGTAGGACTTTACGGCAACGTTACTATATTCGGGAGGTGACAGATGGGTTTTGAAAAGTTTGGTAGAAAAAGCTTCACGGGGGTTACGAAAACCGCCAAGTTCGTTGACTTGTTGGCCGAAGGAAAGGTCGAGGGTACAGTGTGCAAGCAGTGCGGCGCCAAATTCTTCCCCCCACGGTCCGACTGCGCGAGCTGTTTTTCAAAAGATATGGATTGGTTCGCAGTGCCGGCGAAGGGTACGCTTGAGACTTTCACGATTGCCTACTACGCCCCCTTCGGCTTTGAAAAAGACTGCCCCTACACCATGGGCGTCGTAGACTTCGGTCAGGGACTCAAGCTTTTCGCAAGGTTGGCGGGAGACCTGAAGCCCGAGGATATTAAGGTGGGTATGGATGTCTCCGTCCGGCCGTTGGGCTACGACGACGGACAGAAGTCGTTCGAGATTTACAAGGCCTGAGCGGCCGCCTGAATACAAAGGGCTGCTCTCGGGCAGCCCTTTTTCTGAGGCCCTCTTCGCCACACCCCGAAAGGGGGCACGGCCGCCATTCATCACCAAAATTCTGTCACCAAATAAGGGGGGGTTGACCCATGCTGCCCGTCAATCTTCATGTCTGTTACGCCATCCTTGAAAAAGCACCCTACGGCATCATCCTTGCGGATAAGGACGGCACCTTTCTTTACATGAACCCGGAGTTCACGAACATCACAGGATACGCGCCTGAGGATACACCAAACGGCAGCACGTGGCTCTCCAAAGCCTACCCTGACCCCACGTACAGACAGGAGGTCATACGGTTCTGGAAGGAGGATGTGACGCATAGGGGCGTGGACCGCCAGTTCACCGTCACGTGCAGGGATGGCGGCGTCAAGATAGTCGATTTCAGACCCTTTCTCCTCGACGACGGGAAGTCGGTGACCATTCTCTCCAATGTCACGGAACGGCGAATAGCCGAAGAGGCTCTGAGGCTGAGCGAGGAAAAGTTTAGGGTGCTTTTTGAGGACTCCCGGGACGCCATCTTCATCAACAGAACCGACGGTTCTTTTGTCGATGTGAACGGGGCATTCCTGGAGCTGATTGGGTGCAGCAGGGAGCGCCTCGCCTCATTGAGGGCCTCGGACACATACTTCAGCCCCGCCGAGCGGAACCGCTTTCAAGCGGAGATGACAACCCACGGATCGGCGCGAGACTTTGAGGTAATCCTCAAAAAGATTGACGGAACAGCCATGGATTGCCTCCTTACGGCCACGGTCCGCCGCGCTGCCGACGGGTCCATCGAGGGCTATCAGGGCATCATCAGGGACATTTCCGCCCAGCGGCGCATGGAGGAATCGCTGCGACAGTCCGAGGCCAGATATCACACGATCTTCGATACGACGGGAACGGCTACGGTCATCGTCGACGAGAACGTCATGATCACCATGGCCAACAGGGAGTTCGAGACGCTCTCCGGCTATGGCCGCGAGGACATCGAAAACAAGAAGAGTTTTTCCGAGTTCGTCGAAAGAGAGGATGCGAGAAGGCTCATCGAGTACCATCAGATCAGAAGGATAAATCCCGCCGTCGCCCCACGGAACTATGAGTTCACCTTTATCGACCGGTTCGGCACGTCGAAAAATCTCTTTGCCACCATTGCCATGATCCCCGGTACGCGGTTAAGCATCGCCTCGTTCCTCGACGTGACGGAGCAGAAGCGGTTTCAGGAGGCGCTGGCCAATTCCCACAGAACTATGCGGGACATCATAGAAAACGCGCCCATAGGCGTCCTCGTCATTAACAGAGCGGGCAGCGTGGAGTTCGTCAACCCCGAGATGCTGAAGATTTCCGGGGCAACGCGCGAACAGATACTGAGCATGAACGTGTTCCAGCTCTCCAACTATCAGAGGCTGGGGCTCACGGAAAAGGTCAGAAAGGCCTTTGATGGCCAACACTTTCGCCTCGACTCCGTGGAGTACACCTCCCACTTCGGCAGGAGAACAACGATCCGGAACTTTATCGGCATGCCCTTCATGGAGTCGGGAGAGGGCAAGGTGCTCATGTTCGTTGAGGACATAACGAAGCAGAAGTTTAACGAACTGCAGCTCTCCTATCTGGCCACCCACGATACCCTTACAAGCCTGCCCAACCGGACACTCTTTTACGACCGCTTAAACATCGCCCTGGCCACCGCCAACCGCTACGGCCAACAGCTTGCCGTCATGCTCTTCGACCTCGACCGGTTCAAAGAGGTGAACGACACCCTCGGTCACAAGGTGGGGGACGAACTTCTGAAGGCCGTCGGCGACCGCGTCACCGTCATTCTGCGACAGAGCGACACGCTTGCCCGCATGGGCGGCGACGAATTCCTCGTCCTCTTGCCCGCCATCCGGCAAGGCGGCGATGCCGATCTTGTGGCAAGAAAGCTTCTCGACACCTTCCGGGCCCCCTTTTCCATCGAGGGAAAGGATCTCCGGGTGACGACCAGCATCGGGGTGGCCGTCTTTCCCGAAGACGGCACAGACTCGGACACCCTCGTCAAGAACGCCGATATCGCAATGTACTGGGCGAAGCAGGGAGGGAGAAACGGTTACCAGCGCTACCAGACAGGAACGGAGAAGGGGTAAGGCCCGTCACAATCCTTTTTCGAAGATAACGCTGTTCGGCAGCTCGTCGCGGTCGTCGGGCGCCACGGGGAAGTGCTGGGTAAGAACGCGGCCTAGCTCTTCAATGGCCTCGCAGAGGGCCGCAAGCGCCCGTCCTTCTTTCATGCCCTTAGACACCTTGAGAGCCAGGCGGCTCAGTGCCTCGTGGGTGATCTTTTCGTAAATGCCCTTGTCGGCCAGCACCCAGACCTTTCTCTCCAGTACGGAGACAAAAAACAGCACGCCCGTGCTGTGGCGCGTCCGATAGAGGCCCCTCTCGTAAAAGGCAAGCAAGGCCCGCTCCCGCACTGCCTGTCCCCGACGCCTGGCGCCGGCCAGACGCACTGCCAGTGCAGGCACCTTGCGAAACAAGTAAAGCCCGGGAAAGGAGAGGAAGAAGGTCAACGGAATGAAGGCCCACGCGGACCCATGGAAAAATATCTCGGCAAGTATCAGGCCGGCGAGCCCGCCGAGAAAGAGGGCCCCAAGAAGTTCGCAGTCCCGATACCTGCCGCTTCGCCCCACCACCACGATGGCAATCTCGCCTGCCGTGCGCGACTCGACGTCCTGAACGCAGACCCTCAGCGTCTCCTGCTCTTTTGTACTGAAGAATCGATCTGTTGCAACGTGATCCTGCATCACCAGTCTCCTGAGGCCCCTCCGCCCCCAAAGTCGCCGCCTCCGCCGCTGAAACCGCCGGAGTCGCCTCCGCTGCTCCATCCCCCACCGCCTCCGTAGAACCCGCCGGGCCGGAAGCCGCCTCCGCCTCCGCCGCCGGAAAAGAGAAGAGGCAGCAGAAGACCCATGACCAGCCCGATAAGGCCGATAATGACGAGAAAGATCAACGGAGGCCCCATGGCCAGATAGGCGGCGGCAGGCAGCCCGAGGGCACCGGCGGCGGCACCGAGGGGGCGCGAGATGTTACCGAGAATGAGGAGCGCAATGCCGCCGAAAATGAGGAGTGTGACGAAAGACACCTTGCTCCCCCTCCCGGCAGGGGCCTTCTTCTGGTCCGCCTTGAATTCACCGCGCACAGCATCGATGAGGGCATGGGTGCCTGCCACAAAGCCGCCGTCAAAGTCGCCTCTCTTGAATCGCGGTTTGATGACGAGGTCAATGATCCTCCCTGCCATGAGATCGGTCAGCCGCCCTTCGAGCCCCCTGCCCACCTCAATGCGAATCCTCCGTTCTTGGCTCGCCACGAGGAGCAGGATGCCGTTGTCCTTCCCTTTTTGGCCTATCTTCCAGGCCTCGACGACGCGCACAGAATAATCTTCCAGGGCCTCCCCCCCAAGCGACGGCACGGTAAGCACCACGAGCTGCGTCGAGTCTGACCCCTCGAAGGCCTTCAGCTCCGACTCCAGCCGGGTCCTCGTCCCCTGAGAGATCATGCTCCCGTAGTCGTTGACGTAGCCACGGAGGGGAGGAACGTCGGCAGCCTGCGCGATGCCGGGGAAGCGGAGAAACGGGGCAAGAGTTCGGAGTTCGGAGGGGCGTGAAGACGGTTCGGAGTTCGGAGTTCGGAGTTCGGAGACATAAAACCTAACCACGGGCTCCAGCACATCCCATGGACTGCCGAAAAGCAAAGAGGCCAATGCGGCAAACACAATCGTAATCAGCTTCCTGCGCTTCAACAGCTTCGATGTCATATCTTTTGGATTACTCTCTTCTCTTTAACTGCTTTGATCAGCCCATTGATCATCTTTGAGAGTTCTATGCACAAAGATCGAGATGCCTTGCGGAGGGCATCATCAATGTATCGCCTTCTTGTAAGTATCTCCGTTATGGCGACACATTCCCTAATCGATCTTCTCGACACCATGAGGAACCGGACGAACTCGGCCTTGCTTCCTCCACTGCCTTCGGCTATATTAAGCGCAACGGACACAGCGGCCATCTTCATCTGATCACCCAAACCGTAGGCCTCACTCTCGGGCAAAGCCTTTGCCATATCGTAGACAAAATCTACATAATCGAGAGCCTTCCCGTACACAGAAAGATTCTCAAACTCAAATCTCTCATCGCTCACTCCGAACGCCCCACTCCGAACTCCCCACTCCGAACTCCGAACTCCGAACTCCGAACTCCCCACTCCGAACTCTTCTCCCTCAGAACTTCACCTGCGGTGCCT
>CAZYVU010000013.1:0-22877 GCA_964651435.1 uncultured Pseudomonadota bacterium | reverse complement strand
ACTCCGAACTCCCCACTCCGAACTCTTCTCCCTCAGAACTTCACCTGCGGTGCCTTTTCCGCCCCCGCGTCGGCCTTGAAGGCCTCTTTGGGCTTCAGGTGGAGGAGAATGCTGTTCGTCAGGCTGTTGGGAAAGATGCGGATGGAAGTGTTGAAATCCTGCACCGCCTTGTTGTACCGGGTTCTGGCCACGTTGATCCGGTTTTCCGTCCCCTCGAGCTGATGCTGCAGATCGCGGAAATTCTGGTTCGCCTTCAGGTCAGGATACTGCTCAACGACGACAAGGAGCCTCGACAGCGCACTGGACATGCCGGCCTGGGCCTCCTGAAACTGCGCCATGGCCTTCGGATCACCGACCATTTCCGGCGTCATCTTTACGGAGCCCACTTTCGCCCGCGCTTCTGTTACGGCCTTCAATGTGTCCCCTTCATATTTGGCGTAGGCCTTCACCGTCTCAACAAGGTTCGGTATGAGGTCGGCCCGGCGCTGGTACGTCGCCTCTACGTCCCCCCAGGCAGCCTTGACGGCCTCTTCCTTCATCTGCATCTCGTTGTAGCCGCAACCGTACAAGCCCAGAAAGAGGGCAAGGCTCACAACCGCCAGAAATGCCTTTTTCATCTACTCCTCCTCGTTCCTCTTCATTCTCTGAAAAGAGATTGTAAGACATGGCGAGACAACCGTCAATGAGACGGGGCCGGAGCATGGGGATAAAAACGGCCGGCTGCCCGCTAACGAAACCGGAAGCCCTTATCCCTGAAAAGTCTGAGGCAGGCATCGGAGGCCTCCCTGTCATAGAGGATCCCTTTATTCTTTTGTACCTCTTCGAGGGCCGCCTCAATGCCCAGCGCAGGCCGGTAAGGACGGAAGGAGGCCATGGACTCCACCACGTCGGCGACGGCTATGATGCGGGCCTCCAAGATGATCTCCCCATCCTTGAGCCCCTTCGGATACCCCGTTCCGTCAATCCTTTCGTGGTGCTGCAAAACAATCTCAGCAAGCGGCCAGGGCGATTCAACGTCGCGAAGGATGTCGTGGCCGTTCTCGGCGTGAACCTTCACAATCTGGTATTCGATGGGCGTGAGGCGCGCCGGTTTGCTGAGAATCTCAGCAGGCACCGATATCTTGCCGATATCGTGAATCAGGGCTGCCATCCGGATGCCTTCTATGACCTCCTGCGGCAAGCCCAGCTCTGTGGCAATGGCGTGGGCCAGATCGGCCACCCTCTGCTGGTGGCCCGCCGTGTAAGGGTCTCTCGCCTCGACGGCCGAGGCAAGCGTCCTGACGGTGGTCTCGACGGCCTTTCTCAGGTTCTGCAACGTCTGCCGGAGCCTTTCCTCGGAGCGCTTCCGCTCCGTAACATCCTCCACGATGCCTTCAATGTAGGTTAAATCCCCTTTATCATCCCGCACGCCGCGCACCCGGACCGACACCCAGATCCTTCGCCCGTCCTTCCGGAAGATCTCGGCCGTGAACTCATGGACCGCCTCCTTCGTCCGGAGGAGATCGATGTAGGCTCGGCGCTCCACCGGATTGACGTAGATTTCCGTGTTTATGTCGGCTATGTCGTTGATCAGCTCCTCCGGAGAATCGTACCCGTGAATCCGGGCAAGGGCGGGATTGCCTGTTATGAATCGCCCCTCAGGCGTGGCCTGAAAGATACCCTCGGCGGCGTTCTCGAAGATGGAGCGGTATTTCTCCTCGGCCTTCCTGATGGCCGCTTCCGCCTCTTTCCGGTCGGTAATGTCGACGGCGGAGATGACACCGGCGGGCTCTCCGTCAAGCGTTGCCGAAGAAGCGCTTACATCGGCCCACTTCTCCCTCCCATCTTTACAAATGATCTTGAATTCATACCGGTGGATGGCCTTTTCACCCTTCTGCCTCCTCTGCCCCCGTTGGCGGACAAGGTCCCGATGGTCGCCATGCACAAAATCCCAGAAGTGCATGGCCTCCAGCTCCTTGAGCGAATAGCCGCACATCTTTTCGGCTGCCGGGTTGGCATAGACCCATTTGTCCTTCTGATAGAGCAGTATGGCCGTCGGCGTCGATTCGGCGAGGGCCCGAAACTTGGCCTCGCTTTCCCGCAAGGCCCGCTCCGCCTCCTCTCTGGCCGAACGTGTCGTCTTTTGCAGCAAGGCTTCCTGAACGGCGAAGGGAAGGCGTCTCACATGCTCTTTAATGACGTAGTCCGTTGCGCCCGCCTTCATACAAGCAACGGCCGTTTCCTCGTTGGAGGAACCGGTAACGATGATAAAGGGCAGGTTCGGCTTCCGCTCCATGGAAAGCCGGAGGGCCCTCATGCCGTCGAAGGTGGGCAGGGCGTAGTCGGAGATAACAAGGTCGGGATGAAAATCGTCCAGCGCCGCGAGAAAGGGGGCCTCCTCTTCAACGCAGAGGGAAACGAATGACATGCCCTCTGCCCGCAGGCTCCGTTCCGCCAGCTCCCTGTCCGGGGCAAAGTCCTCTACGAAAAGAATGCGCAACGGCCGTTCCTCCCGGGTTGCGTCGCACTGCGCCGATAGCGAAGTCATCTCCATCGTTCCATCTCACCTTCTTTCATCGAATTCCACTCTCCAAAAGGGAGCCCATAGGCCCATGGACGGGTATTGCTATGGCGGGTCTTTCAGCACCCCATCGCCCAGGTCGACACGCCTCACGGGAAGGGCGAACCAGAATGTGGCGCCGTCGCCCACCCGGCCTTCCGCCCAGACGCGGCCTCCGTGGCGGGCGACAATGCGCTGAACGATGGCAAGCCCTACGCCCGTGCCCTCAAACTCGCCGGCCTTGTGGAGCCGCTGAAAAACACCGAAGAGCTTTCCGGCATAATCCGGGTTGAATCCTATTCCGTTATCTTTCACAAAGTAGGTGTGGACGGGACCATCGGTGTAGCCCCCCACCTCTATGGCCCTTTCGTCCTTCGGCGCCGTGAACTTGACGGCATTGGAGAGCAGATTTGTCCACACCTGACGCAGGAGCGTCGGGTCGCCCTGAGCCTCCGGAAGCGCCGCTGCGGAAAAAGAAATGGTCCGCCGCACATCCTCGGAGGCAGCCTCCCTGAAGACTGCCGCGGCCAGGGCCGTCATGTCGACGACGGAAAACCTGCTCTCCACCCTGGCCACGCGGGAGAGGGCGAGGAGGCCCGTGATCAGATCGTCCATCCTTTTCGCACTGCTGCGGATGACGCCGAAGAGCCTCTGTCCCTCATCATCGAGAAGATGTCCGTAGTCCTCCAGCAGGGCGGCCGAGAAGCCGTCGATGGCCCTGAGCGGCGCCCTGAGGTCGTGGGACACGGAATAGGCAAAGGCCTCCAGCTCTCTGTTAGCAACTTCGAGGCGGGCCGTTCGCTCCTGAATGCGCTGCTCCAGCTCGGCGTTGAGGGTACGGATCTCCTCCTCCACCCTCTTTATCCGCGAAATGTCCTGCTTGACGCTCCAGATTCTGAAAAGCCTGTCCCCCTCCCGGTGGCCGTTGAGGCTGTTCAGAAAGTAGGCGATCCCCCCGTCCCTGGTCAACTCCTTTGTCTCCATACCCGCCAGCCTGTGGCCGCTTTCGACAAAGGCCCGCAGATAGTCGAGATTCTCTTTGGCCAGGCGCGGAAAGACCTGGCCGATTCTGAGGCCCCGCATCTCCTCAGGACCGCCGAATCCGTGGGCTGTGGCAAAGGTGGTGTTGCACTCCCCGATAAGGGCCCGCGCATAGATCAGGTCGACCTGCTCGTCGGCCGGGAGGCGCACATCGACGGGTCCGCCATCCATTTCAAAGAGGCAGATGGCCTCCGAGCTATGCTCCACAAAGGCGCGGTAACGCTCCTCGCTCGCACTGAGTGCCCGTTCCGCCTCCTTTCTGCCCGTTATGTCCTCGGCCGCACCCTCGATGTAGGCAAAGGCTCCGTTTTCACCTCTAACGGCATAGACGTTCAGAGACACCCACGCAACCGTTCCGTCTTTCCGGTACACCTCCACGGGATAGCCCTCGAGCAAACCACGGGAGGCGAGAAGGGATGTGACTTCCCTTCGCTGGTTTGGGTTGACGTATAGCTGGCGGCCCAGATCGGTGATGCCGTCTATGAGATCTTGAGGGGTTTCGTATCCGAGCATGCGAGCCAGCGCCGGGTTGGCCGTCCGGATCTTTCCATCGAGCGTCGTTTGGAACATCCCTTCCAGGGCGTTCTCGAACATAGTCCGGTACTTCGCCTCCGCCTTCTTCAGTGCCTCGTCGTTTCGCTTTTTTTCAAAAACCACCCTGACGCTGAATATGAAACTGTTAAGCTGCCTCAGGTCGTCTTCGCTATAGTCCGTCGCCTTGTTCGCCACCGCCGCAATAAGGACCACCCGTTCCTGCGCAAGCACCGGAACGACCATCAGGCGACTGATGGGCACGTGTCCCTCCGGGAGCCCCTTCTTTCCGGGATGATCGAGTGAACAATCGTTTATGACAACGGGCGCTCTTCGGCGCACGGCCTCGGCCCAGACGCCGGCTCCGACGATGGGAAAGACGGCAGGTCTCGCTGCTACACGGCAATCTGCTTTGGCATCCCGCGAGTGGCCGTAGGAATACATCGCCTTCTCGTCCCCGTCTATAAACCCGAAAAATCCATACCTGCTCCCGGTAATATCGAGGCACTCGGCCAGGACATGTTCGCTAAAGGTCTCCTCGTCGGCGTCGACAAGCTGGGCCAGCCTCCAGAGCCCCTCCAGCCTCCTCGTGAGCATGGCCTGCTCCTTCTCCGCCCGCTTGAGCTCCGTAACGTCGGTGGCGATGTGGATAACCTTTTCGAGCCGTCCGCCTTCGGCCCAAACAGGTGTGCAGGAGGTCAGAAAGGTGCCGCCCAGGATATCCATCTCCACCACCGCAGCCTCGGCCGCCCGGCTTACCTGCAGCCTTTCGAAGGGACAGTCCGGGGGCGGCCCCGCTGTCCCATGAAAAAGGGTATAACACTGACGCCCCGCAAGTTCTTCGGGGGGTAGACCGACAATGCCGGCCGCGGCGTCGTTGGCCGCCACGATTCTGCGAAGGGGATCAAGGATAAGTGCGGGGTGGCTGATGGCCTGAAAAACCTGCTCCCATTCCCGGCGTGTCCGGTCCTGCAGGTGCCGCTCATACTCAAACTGGGCCGTCACATCCTGAACAATGATAACTGCGCCGCCTTGCCCTCCCCTGTCGGCATTAAAGGGCACAACCCTTACAAACTGTCGCGCGGCAGGCGTAGAAGTGACCCATAGCGGGTGGAGGAGCGGCGAGAGCACCCTCGGCTGCCCCGTTTCTACGGCTTCGTCTATCGAATTAAGCACGGAGGCATCAAGCTCCGTGAACACATCGATGAGAGAACGCCCGAGAGTGACGTCCTTGGCCATACCGGCACGGACGCCAATCCACCTGTTGCAGTATAGGATGGTATGGCCTGCATCAATAACAACGACACCGCAATCGAGATTCTCCGCCATGCCTCTGAACAACGCAGCATAGTGCAGAGGCGTACCGCCTTTATCGGCCCTCATTGCGCCCCCTACCCCCCTATGCTCGCCAGAAGCCTTTGGGTCGACAGCGCCGGCAACGCAAAGACCAGATAGGAATCTATTTCGGCGTTGTCTATGGAAAGGTGGCTTGCAAGAATAATGATGTGGGTCTCGCCCTTCAAGTCGCCGAGGACAAGCCCCATGATCCTGTCGCTCTGTTCGTTGAGAAAGACAAGGGGCAGGCTCACCTGGAGCCTTGTCTTTACCATGTCGCCAAGGAGCGATATGGCAGCGTTGAGAACGATGTTGCCCACCTCCGAAAGGATCGTCTGGTCGGCGGCCGAGAGTCTGTCGAGGGCCGCGTGTCCCGATATGAGCGTCTCTATGAGCACGGCCGCCTGGTTCTGCTGCACCAGAAGGCTTGCCGTACCTTCTATGACGCCGGCAAAGGACTGCTGCACCATGACCCCAGCGCCGGCGATGTGCGCTGTCAGAAACTCCTCAAACCCTCTGCGGTCCATGACTTCGAAGACCGGCACCTGAAGCAGTACCCTCCGTGCGAGGAGGACACTTAGGGCATGTGCAGCCCTGCCCATGGCGATGTTCATCGTCTCCGTGAAGGCATCCCGGTGTATGACCGAGAAGATGAGGGCCGAGGCGTCCTTGCCGGCTAAGGCCTCGACGGCCTCGAGAATCGCTCTTTCTTGCGACGTTTTCGCCAGAAAGAGCGATGCGCCGGCGGCAATCACCTCGTCCTGCGTCAATTGCTGAACGTCGGCCGATATGACGATGATCCTCGCCTGGGGATCTATGGCTTTCAGTTCCCTGATGAAATCGATGCCGCTCATGCCGGGCATGAGCAGATCGACGGTCACGACCGCGGGCCTCACCTCTCGGTAGAGGGCGAGACCCTCCTTTCCTCCTTCCGCATCATACACGGTATGGCCCCCGTCCCACAGAATCCTTCCGATGTGGGCCCTTGAGAAGGCCGAATCGTCAACAACGACTATCTTCATAGACACCCGCCTTTCTGTGAAGCACTATGTCGATCCACCTATCGAACCACCTGTTCTTCTCTTTCCCGCCTATTCTGCTTCTCCTCGTACATCAGTGCGTCCGCCCGCGCCATCACCTCGTCGAGTGTACATGGACGGACGGGCTCAAAGAATGCGGTGCCCATGCTCAAGGACAGCCTGAACCGCTCCCCCGACTGCCTGTTGAACGCACCGATGCCTTCCTCCAGCCGGCCGGAAAGGACCTGGGCCCGGCCCTCTTCGCCGCCGGGCGCGAGAACGGCAAACTCATCGCCCCCGATGCGCGCCACAATGTCCGATTCCCTGAAGGTCTCCCGCAAGAGTCCGGCGGCGGCCTTCAACGCCCGGTCCCCCTCTTCATGGCCCAGACGATCATTGATGTCCTTCATGTGATCCACGTCGACAAAGGCGATGGTGAAGCCCTGCCCGGTCCTCCGGGCGGCCTTTACCTGCTGCTCCGCAAGGTTCATAAAACCCCGCCGGTTGTGAAGGCCCGTCAGGGGGTCGGTGATCGAAAGGATCTGCAGTCGTTCCTCCAGGTTCTTGCGCTCAGTAATGTCCTGCTGTACACCCCAGACCCTTACCAGTCGTCCCGACTCGACCATGCCCATGAGGTTGTTGAGAAACCACCTCACGCTGCCCGATGCATCCAGTTCCTGAGATTCCTGGTCCGTCAGTCCGTATCCCGATCGAATGAACGTCCTCAGATTCTCCACATTCTGTCGTGACAGTCGGGGCATGAGACTGCCGAACCGTGCCCCCAGCATCTCTTCCGCGCTTCCGAAGCCGTGCATCCGCGCCATAGAATCGCTGCACTCAATGAGATACCCCTGTTCATACAGTCGCTGGACCTGCTCGTCTGTGGAAAGAGAGGTGGGGATGGGATCTGCCATCTCGATGCACCAGATGCCTTCGTGACTGTGCCGGACAAAGGCACGGAGGCGCTCCTCGCTTCTCGTCAGTGCCTCCTCGGTTTGCTTCTTTTCCGTAATATCGACAACCAGGTTGAGCATACACTCCTCGCCGCCTATGGTGATGGGTTGGGCCGACCAGAGCATGGTCCGCACGTCGCCCGATCGCATCTTGAGGCGTATCTCACTATTCTTGACCGACCCCTCCCTTTGAAACAGCCTGACAAAGGCGGATCGGTCCCCGGGGTCCTCCCAAAGCCCCAGTTCGATCGAGGTTTTCCCTACGGCCTCGTCCCTGCTGTATCCGGTTTCCCTCTCGAAGGCGCTGTTCACCTCCATGTACCTCCCATCGCTGACCGTCGTGATGGTGATCCACTCAGGAGAGGCGTGGAAGGCCTTCGACATCTTCTCCTCCGCCGCCCGCAGGTGCGCCTCCGCCTGGGCCCGCGCCAGGTCGTTCCTGGCCAGAGACCGTCCGTAAATAGCTATGCCGAGGAGGCCCGCCAGCCAGACCGCCAGGTGGCCCGCAACGGCCGTTTTCATGTGTCTCCTCTCGAAGGCCCGAAGGGCGGCCATCGGTACGGCGACGCTGATGCCGCCCCTGATGTCTCCCTCTTTGTAGCCCTGCTTGGCGTGGCACTTGAGACAGCCCTTTGTGGTGACGAAGGGCTCCATGAACCGGGCATACTCCCGCCCGTCGAGCGTCTGAATGGAGAAGGCCGCCTTCTCGCCTTTTGCAAACCGTTCGAGCGCCCCCCTCTCCCAAGGGTCGGGGCCGTTTTCGGGCCTCAAAGGGTTGAGACTGGTAATATGGCCTCTCACGGCATCGTCCGCCTCGATCATCTCGTAGAGTTGGCGCATCATGTAGGCAGGGTTCATGAGGGTGAGGCGCCTGCCCGACCCTGTGGCAGCCTCCTTTTCCGGCACATCGAGATAGGGGTTGGGCGATGTCTCCGTCGTGACGGGCACGTAGACGCCGCCGTGACGGGTGCTCCACAGGCGAAAGGATCTGTCCTTACTGAAGGCCAACCTCGCCAGGGCCTGTGCCCGTGCCGTCGTCTGCGCCCTCTCCGACGCCACGGTCAGAAAGAGGGACGCAAATACGATAACCGCCCAAAATAGGGCGACAAACCATGTGCGGTTGGCAAAGGTCCTGCTCATAGTCCTGCTTACCTCTTTTCTACCGAATCGGTCTCCTCGATGGCCTGAAGCAGGTAGTCAAGGGACGTAACGCCCAGGACAATCATAAGGTAGCCCTGAACGGCGCTCTCCTGAACGTCAAACATCATGGTCACGACGATGGCGTACCGCAGTTCGTCCTTTCCGATCACCAGGGTTTTGACGAGGGACCCCAGGGAATCGAGGTGGATTTTCGGCACTGAAAAGGAGATGTGCACCTTCAGTATGTTGCCCAGCGTGCCGAGACAGGCGTTTAGAATGATGTTACCCACCTCCGTCAGCACCTCCCGGTCCGATGCGTCGAGCCGGTCAAGGCGTGCCGCTCTCTCCGAGAGCAGACTGGTGAGGAGCACCGAACCGCTGTAGTCAAGGATCATCAGGGCGTCTCCCGACACCTTGCCGGTGAAGAGCTGATGGACCGTCGTTACCTCACCCTGTATATGGCTGCTCAGTGCATCTTTCAGCTCCCCGATGGGGCAGACCTCCACCCGGGGCACCGTGAGGCCGACGCGGTGGCCCGTCAGCTCGGCCAGCGATGCGGCGGCCCGGGAAAAGGAGATATTGATGAGCTCCGTCAATGAATCTTTCTGAAATGCCGTAAGGATCATCTCATGCCCCCGTCTTTATGCTTTTTGCAACGATGGCCACTACCTGCTCCCGCCCGTACGGTTTGTTGATAAATCCCGCGGCACCCAGAGCCTCCACCATGGACTTTGTTGAGTCCTGAATATCGGCCGTTGCCACCACCACCCTGGCCTGCGGGTCAAGCTCCAGGATTTTTGCCAGCACGTCCGTTCCATGCATGCCGTGCATGTTCAGATCGAGAAACACCATGTCGGGTTTATTAAGGAAGAACTTCTCCAGGGCCGATATGCCGTCTTCGGCCTCGATAACCCTATGGTCCGCTGTTTCCTCCAGAATCCTCCGCAGTGTGCGGCGCGCCAGGCCCGAATCGTCAATGATCAGTATTGTTGCCATAATGACCTCTCAAGAAAATGGAATATCGGATATGGGGGGATGAGTTCGGGGTGAAGAGTTCGGGGTTCGGATGGCTGATTCATATGTTCTCCATGATCGTCCGGGCGATGTCCCCGAGGGGCACGGAGCGGTCGCTCAAGCTCGCCTCAACGACAGACCTCGGCATGCCGTAAACGACACACGTCTCCTCCGCTTCCGTTATGATCATACCGCCCTGCGACTTGATCCAGGCCGAGCCGTGCCTCCCATCGGATCCCATACCCGTCATGACCACACCGAGGACCCGTCCGCCATAGACCTCTGCCGCCGACTGGAAAAGCACGTCCACCGAGGGGCGGTGAGGCGTATCGAAAGGCCGGGCGTCGAGGTGGGCCACCACACGTCGGCCTCCTTCGTCAACAAACTTCATATGCCTGCCCGCCGGGGCGAGAAGGACCACCCCCGGCTCCAGAACATCCCCTTCCTTTGCCTCAGAGACTTTGAGATCGCAGAGTTCGTTCAGTTTCTGTGCGTACATCTCCGTATATCCCACGGGCATGTGAAGGACAATCGCCACGGGCACGGGAAAATCGGCCGGCAGGCGGGGGATGACCTGCTTCAGAGCCTGGGGACCTCCGGTCGATGTGCCGATGACAACAATGCCCGCGAACCTGTCTTTAAGTGTCCAAGGGCTCTCGACGATCTTCTCAGGAACAGGCGCCGTGGTCAGGCGCAAGAGGGGCACCTGCGCCGCCGCCTTCACCTTGTCGATAAGCTCCTCGCTTATCTCGAATATCTTCTCCGTCGCCAGCGCGGTGGGCTTCTGTATGAAATCGACGGCACCGGCGTCAAGGGCGTTGATGGCCATCTCGCCGCTTTCACTGGCAATGCTTACGATGACGACAGGAAGGGGCTTCTTCGCCATCTGCGCCCGAAGGAACTCGACGCCGTTCATGTGCGGCATAATGAGATCCAGGGTAACCACATCAGGCTCCAACTGCTCCACCATTTCCAGCGCTTCCGTCCCGTCCCGGGCCATCCCCACAACTTCCAGAAAGGGGCTTCGCGAAAGCATCTGGCTTACCACCTTCCTCACATACGCCGAATCATCGACAATGAGCACCTTCAGTACCCGGTTAAGCTCCGTCCGTTCCGGCATGACACCTCCCTCGGTTTCGCGTAAATTCCACTTCCGCCTTTGCCGTTCTATCTCAACGTTTCACATACATAAGCGCCCCGCCGATATCCTGAAGCTCGAAGTCATTCGTTAGCCTCAGGAGGGATTCGGAGCTGCCGGTGCAGAGATAGCCCGGATCTTTCAGTTTATTATAGAATATCTTCAAAGCCCTGTGTATCGATTCCTTTGAAAAGTAGATGAAGACGTTTCGGCAAAAGATGATGTGGGCGCCCTTAGTGCGCTCGTAGTATGCCTCATCCAGGAGGTTCACGGTCTCGTAGGTAACCTTTGACAGAAGCGACGGGGCAACGCGCCAACCGCCGGACTCCTTCGTAAAATAGCGGTCCCGGAGCTCCGCGGACATGTTGCGGAAAGAAAACTCCCTGTAGAGCCCCTCCTTGGCCCTGGCAATGGCCCTCCGGCTGATGTCGCCGGCAGCAATCTCGATGGGGACCCGGTCGTACCATCCCGCTTCCTGAAGCGCCATGGCAATGGTCAGCGGTTCCTCGCCCGACGAGCAGGGGATACTGAGGATGCGTACCGGACCACCTGCCGCCTCCTGGCAAAACTGCGGCATCAGGCTGCCGGAAAGTACGCGTATCTGGTCCGCTTCACGCCAGAAGAAGGTTTCCGGCACGGTAACAACATCCATGAGCCGGTCCCACTCGGCCTCTGCGCCGGCATCGTACCGAAGCAAGTAATAGTAGTCGAGGAAAGAGGAGAATCCTTGTTCAAGGATAAAAGGTGAAAGCTTGTCGGCCAGAGAGGACCGCTTACCGTTATCAAAGAAGATGCCTGTCCGCTCGTGAATGAGATTGCGCAGAATGACGAATTCGTTCTCCGAAATGCTCAGTGTTTCAGAATAAAATTTCATCATCTATCTTTTGAGCGCCGTCTTGGCGGCGCGTCGCACCGATGCGTCACTGTCGGACCGCGCCATAGCCGCCAGCTTGCGGTCTCCGTTCCGGTTGCCGAGGTGGCCCAACGCCTCCACTGCGGCCATGCGAACCTGCGGCTCCGGATCATCGAGGGCCGAGAGGATCTGCTCCGAGGCGGCCGGCCGCCGCATCCGGGCCAGGACCTCGATGACAGCCACCCGGACCGCCGCATGGGGGTACGAGAGTCCTGCAGAAACCCACTCCACAAACCGCTCGCCCAGATCGACGAGGGCCTCGATGCAGAGGGACCTTCGCTCCTGATCCACGGCGAGCTCGATGAGGGACTCGACCGCTTCGGCCGTACCGAGCCTCCTCATGGCCGCTATGCAGCCACGAACCAGGGCTTCGTCCGTTTCCGTTGCGGCTACCCACTGGAGGGTCCGCGCAACACCCTCTCCTCCGTGCTCACCGAGGGCCGCCGCGGCATCGATCTGCAGTCCCGCAGCACCCGACTTGAGGGCCTCGAAAAGGGGCGGCAGGGCATCGGGATGGCCTATTTTGCCCAGGGCGCCGATGGCCGACCTGGCCATCTCCTCGTCCGAAGAGGCCGCCAGGCCCGAAAGAAATGAAACGGCCCTCCTGCCACCGATGTGTCCCATCGCATCGACAGCGGCAAACCGGACATACCGGGCGCCGTCCGACAAGGCGACGTGGGCAAGGGCATCGAGGCGCTCGGAGAGCCCTATGCGCCCCAAGGATCGGCACGCAAAATACCTGACCCAGGGGTCGGCGTCCTCCAGTGCCGCCGTGAGAGAAGGCATCGCCTGGGCGGGCTCCATATGGGAAAAGGCCCGAACGGCAGCAGCCCGCACCTTCGGCGTGTCGTCGGCCGCAGCCTTCCTCAAAACGGCTCCAGCCCTCGCGTCGTCCATAAAGGGGAGGTGCTCGAGGGCAACGGCCCTTACAGCCTCGTTCTCGTCCGCCGCCAGGGCGATCATACCATCGGTGCACTGGGCATATCCAAAGTAGCCCGCAATCCGGGCCGCCGATTCCCTCACCAGCGGGTCGGGGTCTGTGAGGCGCTGTTCCATCTCTTTGGCCATCTCGGGGTGCCCAAGGGAGTTCAAGGCGCCAACGGCGGCCTGCCGTATAGCGATGTTTTCGTGTCCCATAAGGTCGAGGAGGGCACCGAAGGATTTCCGGTCTCCTATCTTCGCCAAGGCACCGACGATGACGACGGTCAGTTCGTCGTCTCGTCCCAGCGCCGCAACGAGGGGAGCCACCACCCGAGCGTCACCGATGCGGCCGAGGGCAACGATAGCCGCCCGGCATGTCTCAATATCCTGCGAGCCTAACTGCTCCACAAGAAGGTCCGTCACGCGGGAGCCATAGCGCACCAGGGCCTCTACCACCTCCCTGCGGACGGCTGGGTTGCCCAGAAGCTGCGTGAGCACCCGTTCCACGGCCTTTCCCTCCAGCCACCCCAGTACCAGCGCCAGGGCACGGAGTTCGGAGGCGTTGGCTCCCTGAAGCGCCTCCATCAGGTTCTCGACGCCGGCCGCCGTCATGGCGTGGCACACGATATCGGCAATGTGCGAACCCTCGCCGTACGTACGTTCGTACCGGTCGTGGAGGCTCGCAAGCGCCAGTGCGACGGCCTGTGTCGGGGCGTCCGGCGTCTTGAGCAGGGCTACGAGCGGTTCGGCGATTTCCTCGTCGCCGAGGCTGCCCATGGCCTCCACAACGGGGGAAGAAAGCCCCGGATCGAAAAGGAAGGGTATAAGCAAGGGCGCCACGGATTTGTCTCCAATCTTGACCAGGGCATCGATAACCGGGAATGAGAGGTAAAAGTCACGCCTTTCGAGAATGCGCAAAAGCGGCTCGACGACCTCGGCGGCTCGGAGCTTGCCCAGGGACTCGATGGCCTGATAGCACACGTTCGGGTTCACGTCGTTTAAGGCGTTAACGAGGGCAGGAACGGCCCGCCGGTCGCCCTTGTCGCCAAGCACCTGGGCGGCATAGATGCGAAGGTCCTCGTCAGGATCGTTGAGAAGCCACGTCAGCGGTACCAGCGTGTCCATGTCGGCCAGGGCCAGGACCGAAAGGGCGCTGTTCAGGACGGCCAGGTCGGCGTGCTCCTCCTTGAGGGTTCTGATGAGCCGCGACACGATCTCTGCATCGGCTGCCGTTGCAAGGGCATCGACAGCCACGTGGCGGACCCTCCAGTTGCCGTCCCCGATGACGCTGAGGAGTTCTCGCGTCCCTTCCCCGCGCTCCCTGCCGATCTCTTCGACGGCCCTGAGCCGCTTTGTCTCATCGTCGCTCGAAAGCTGCGCCAACAGCTCCTTTTCATAGTCAAGGCGCCTCGTCACATCCTCTATGGTCACGACGGCATTGACGATGGTCTCTCCCGTCCGGACCGGTGCAATGGTGACCCGCTGCTGCATCCACTGGAAGTTTGCCGAGGGCTCCACGGGCCTGCACCGGATGAGGTAGTGATGGAAGGCCGGCGAAAGGACGCGAACAACGCCGTCCTTCAGGACGTCCCGGAAATGGACGTGCAGGTTCCGCTCCTCGAAATCGGGAATGACGGCCTGGAGGGGTTTTCTCAGCGCATCAGCAGGCGATATGCCCGTAATGCCCGCGAGCCGGTCGTCCCAGAGAATGACGACGAGGTTGCGATCCGTAACGAACGTGCCGATCCTGTATTCAAGTTGCAGATCATTCATACATCCACCCGCCTCACCGGCATTTCCTCCACCCTTGGCCTCTGCACCCCGGGCCTCTTCGCCCTGCCGACCACATTCCGCCCCCCCCGGGACCGTCATTGGGGCCCACGAACCGTAGGGGCCATCACTCTCTACGGACCTTTACGCCATCCGCTTTACGGCCTCTCCCAGATCCTCCGCGTTCTTCAGGAGTCCTTTGGAGTTCTGTTGTGTTTCCAGGACAGTCTTGGCGTTCCTGTCCGTGATCGCGCGTATCTCCGAAAGCATCTTGAGCGTATTCTGAACGGCCAGGGCGTGCTCCTTGTTGGCCCTCGTAATGAGCCCGATCTGCTTCGCAACGTTTTGCGCCGCCACGGTCATGTCCTTTCCCGTCCGCGCCTGTTCCCCGGTAGCCTTGGCAATCTGGTCCGACTGCTTGCGGATGGAATCGGTCGCCGCCGTGATCTGTTCGGCCGCCCGCGACTGCTCCGCCATCGATTTGCTCACGTTTGATATGACTTTGGCAAGGCGCTCGGCCTCTCCCGATACCTGGTCCACCGCCCTCGTCTGCTCAACAAGGGCCCGTGACGTGGTCGATGCGTTTCTTTTCATGGCCTCCGCCGCTTGCGCGATCTGCTCCACACCCCTGGACTGCTCGGACATCGCCTGTCTCATCTGCACGGCAATGGACGACGTGCCTTGGGCCGCCTTGATGATCTCCCGCGTTGCCCGACCCTGCTCTCCCATCGCCTGCGTTACCTGCTGGGCGATACGCCTCATCTGGCCTGTTGCCTGGACAATGCCCTGGACCGATTTCGCCTGCTCGCTGGTGGCGACGACTACCTGCTTCGACTGTTCCGCCACCACACTGACGGCGCTTATCGTATTCTGCCCTGCGGAGAGCTGTTCGTTTGTGGCCTGGGCGATGCGGCCGGCCAACTCCGTCGTCTCGTCAACACCCGCAAGGATCTTCTTCAGGGCACCGACCCCTTCTTCGGAGAACCGGGTGCTTTCGTTGGCGATTCTCACCCCTTCCGACGACGCCGTCACAGCCTCCTGGACGACCTCCTGCAACGCCTTGATAATGTTCGTGATGTCCGAGGTAGCCTGGGCGGACCGGTTGGCCAGATTCCTGATCTCTTCGGCCACCACCGCAAATCCGCGCCCTGCTTCGCCGGCCCTCGCCGCCTCAATGGAGGCGTTAAGCGACAGAAGGTTTGTCCGCTCAGCGATAAGGTTGATCGTCTCGACGATGGAGTTGATCTCGTTGGCACGCTTTCCCATCTCCTTCGTCACCGCCGCAGACTGAACCATCGACTCCCTGACCCTGGCCAGCTCCTCGATGGAGCGCTGCACGGTTACGCCCCCCGATTCGGCATCCCTGGCAACCCTGCGGGAGACCTCGTTGGCCTGCCTCGCCAGCTCCACCACGGACCGTATGGAGCGGTCCATCTGGGAAGCGCTCCCCGCCGCATTGGCGACGGCATCGTTTATCATCCGGGCGCTATCGGCGACGCCCTGCACGGAACGCCCGATCTGCTCTATGGACGTGGAGTTCTGCTCCACCGACGCCGCCAGGTTCTCCGTCACAGCCGTCACCTCTTCGATAGAGGCCGCCATTTCGTTTATGGACGATGACGTCTGCTCGGCTGTCGATGCCAGATCCACAGCATTCTGCGTCACCGCCTTGACTGAGTTGTTCATCTCTTCAACGGATGACGCCGTTTCGTTGATCGACGAAACAAGGGATTCGGTGTCGCTCCCCACATTCTTTATCGATGCTGCCATCTCATTCATCGATGCCGTGACCTCTACGGCCGACGAGGCCATCTCCTGGGCCATATCGGCGACGGCCTTTATGGACGCGCTCGTCTCCTGAATGGACGCAGCCGTTTCGTTGATCGACGAGGCGAGGTCCGCCGCGTTCCCGCTCACCTGCTCGATGGAAGCGGCCGTCTCGTTGACACCGGAGACAAGCTCATCCGTCGATGCCGCAATGGAGTCGGCCTGGGATGCCGTTTCTCTCAGGGATGCCGCCGTCTCGTTCATGCTGCTTACCGCGTTGTCGAGGGAGCCGACCTGCTCGACGGCCCCACGTGCCACCTCATCGGCAATGCGGGCGATCTCCGCCGCCGATGCGGTTACGAGTTTGGCCTGTTGCCGAACCTGATCGACGCCACCGGCATGACCCTTGTCTCTGGTGCCTTTCTTTGCAGTTGCCATATCCAAAACCTCCTCGTTTTAAGCGCTCTAGGCGAAGTTCACATCTACATCTTCGAGGTGCACCACCTCATCGGCATTGAGAATCAGCACGAGGCGGTCCCCCAGCCGGGCAATACCGTCGAGATACTTTCCGCTGAGATTGGTGATCCCCTCCGGTGTCGGTTTTATGGAATCGGCAGATATGGTTACAAACTCGCGGGCGCTATCGACGATGAGGCCCACCGTGTGGCTGGCCGTGTTCACGACCACGAGGCGCGTCCGCAGGTCGTAGGCCTCCTTGGCGAAACCGAAGCGAACCCGAAGATTGACGGCCGGAATGACCTGCCCCCTGAGAAACACAACCCCCTCCACGAAAGGCGGGGCGTTGGGAACGGGAGTAATATGTTCCACCATCTCCATCTGCTTCACGATGCGGCTCCTGACGCCATAGGTGGTTCCGGCAAGCTCGAAAAGAATATAGGGTTCCAGCGTCGCTCCTGTCTCCTGCTGTCCACTTCCATGATCCTCACTCATTGAAACCTCCACCAAATTCAGTTGTTCATTGTCCCCTGTCCGACAGGCCGACTCCTTGATCGCTCCATTCCCGCCAGCGCATTGACGTCGAGAATGAGCACCGCCCTTCCGTCACCAAGCTCTGTGGCACCGGCCACCCCGGGCACCTGAACAAGCTTTTCCGTAATGGCCCTAACGACGATCTCCCTCTGGCCCATGAGGCGGTCAACGACAATGCCTGCCAGGCCTGTGCCCTCCCCCGAAACGAGGGCATAGCAAGCATTGGACCACATCTCTCCGATGCCGAAGACACGCGACAGCCTGACCAGGGGAAGCACGCCGTCGCGGTAAGGGACCAATTCGTTGTTCTCCAGCGTCGTGATCCTTTCCGGCGTGACCTCGAGAATCTCAGACACCGATGTCTGCGGCACGGCAAAGGTGTGGCCGCCCGACATAACGATCAGAGCATCGACGATGGCCAGCGTAAGGGGAAGCTGTATGGTGAACCGCGTGCCGCCCTCTTCGAAGGTCTCGAACCTCATGGCACCGCCCAGCTCCGTCACTGCGTTGCGCACCACCGTCATCCCGACCCCTCTGCCGCTGGCCCGATCCGCTTCTTCCCGCGTGGAGAAGCCCGGCGAACAGAGAATACCGAGCAGCGCCGCCTGGTCCACCTTTGCATCCGCCTCGATAAGGTTCAAGGCCCTTGCCTTCTCCATCACCCTGTCGACATCGATACCCTGTCCGTCATCCTGAACAATGATGACCACCGAATTACCGGCCGTCGATGCCTTCAGGGCCAGTTCGCCTTCGGCAGGCTTGCCTTTGGCGAGGCGCTCCGACTCCGTCTCGAGCCCGTGGCTCACGGCATTGCGAACGAGATGGAGGAGTGGATCCATCATACGTTCCACGACAAATTTATCGATCTCCGTCTCTTCGCCCTCCAGCCGAAGGGATACCCTCTTACCCATCTCCTTGGACAGGTCCCGAACCACAAACTTCATGCGCTGAAATATTTCTCCGATGGGGACGAGGCGGACGCGCATGACGCCCTCCCGGAGCTCCCTCAACTGTCGCTCAATGGCAAGGTTTATCTCTTCAAGGGGGCGCACCTCCTTAATGGGCAGCACCTTGCACAGGCCACCGATCCTGTCCTGCAGGCGCGCCCTGCTGATAACGAGGTCGCCGATCATCCTCATGAGGTCGTCAAGCCGTGACAGGTCGACCCGCACAAATCCCGATGCTGAGACGGCCTGGTGGGGTGGTGCCGGACGGGTCACTGTATCCGGAAAAGTTGTCTCCCCGTCCTCGCCGCCGTTTCCGAGGCCTTCCCCATAGGGCCGGGAGGTAATACCATCATTCCGCCATCCTCGGAACACTTCCGGGTCCGACTCCGTTGCCACGATAAACTCAAAAGATATGCCGCCGTCGGCGGCCACCCTTGGGGCCGCCCTCACCAGCTCTCCTATGGCCTTAAGCCTTTCCCGTACGGTATTGACGTTCATGCCCGAATCAGCCAGCGCCTGCGAGGGTGTGAAGATACATTGCCAAAGCGGACGACTGTCAGTGATGCTCTCCTCGGGCAGGTCCGCTCCGGCCCCCTGGGCAGGTTCGGCATCGTCCTCTCCATGAGCCGGTTCCGCCGCCCGGCCGGAAAGGGCCCCAGGCGATGCAGGGCGGTCGGGAAGCAGCACCCGAAACCTCGCCGTGACCAGTTCGATGCCCGGTATCTCCCATTTGTTGCGCCGTGCCGCAATAATCTCTTCGAGAAGGTTGGTCCCGGCAATGACGGTGTCCACGGCCTCGGCCGTCAGGATCACCTTCTCGTCCATCAAGGCCCGGAGGTACGTTTCGATGGTGTGAGAGAGATCCTCTGCTTCGGAGAGGGCCACCATGGCCGACAGGCCTTTGAGTGAGTGGAAATGAAGCAGTAGGTCCTTGAGGAGCGCAGTATCCGTCCGTGCCTTGTGAATGAACGCCTCGAGGCTCAGGAGCGCCTCCCGTATGGCCGTGAGGTGCTCCTCGCTCTCCGCAAAGTAGTCCTCAATAAACTGATCGATAAGTTCCCGGTCTGGTCCGCGGCCTTTTTCGGTCATCGGCGAACCCCCTCTTCGTCACCGAGCAACGTCCCCACCGCCGCCACAAGCTGGGCGGGCTGAAAGGGCTTGGTCATATACATGGAGGCACCTGCCGCCATGGCCTCGGCCTTCATCCTATCATCCCCGCGGGTCGTAAGGATGATCACCGGCAGGTGGGCGTAGCGCCTCTGGCCTCGGACGAATCGCAGCACCTCCATGCCGTGCATGTCGGGCATGTTGAGGTCAAGCATAATCAGGTCTATCCGGGAAAGCGAAAGCCTCTCTATCGCCTCGAGGCCGCTGGCGGCTTCGTCAAAACATATGTCGCCGGCAGACCGCAGTGAGGCCATTACCATGCGCCGCATGGTCGGCGAATCGTCAACGACCAGGATCGTCTTCATTCTCTCACCCCTCTCACCACCTCTATGACCCGTTCAAACTCCGTCGATTTGTCGAAGAAAAAATCGGCCCCCTCGTCCATGCATGTCTTCCGGTACTGTGGATAGGGATAGTTTGTCAGCATAACAACGATGGAGTTGCCCCGCTCTTTCTTAATTGCTCTGAGCACATCGATCCCGCTGCCATCGGGCATTCGGATATCAAGAATGGTCACATTCGGCCTTTCCCTCACCGCCACCGTCATGGCCTCGTCTGCGCTTCCCGCCTCGCTGATGACAAACCTCTCGCCCAGCGAGCGGATCATGCGAACCAACCGCTCCCGGATACGTTCCGAATCATCGACTACAAGAACCCGTACTGCACCTATGGTCGGGCGTGGCTCATCCATCATTCTCCATATACATCGGCCTGCAAGGATGGGGAAAGAGGTGATCTACCGAGTTTGTTGTAGGGAAATTACCGGTCGCCCTATTCTATAAGCCCATTGAGGACTGCGTAGCGCGTGATTTCTGCGTTCGTCTTCATGCCCATCTTTTCCAATATTCTGTCACGATAGGAGTTGACGGTCTTTGTGCTCAGAAAGAGCTTTCTTGAAATCGATTTGGGCGTCTCGCCTACGGCAATAAGGCACATGATCTCGAATTCCCGCGTGGAGAGGGTCTCGTGGGGGGTCTTTTCCGTCCGCCCACGCTCAACGTCGGAGGCCAGCAGCTCTCCTACCGACGGGCTGACGTATTTCCGGCCCGAGGCTATCGTCCGGATGGCCTTCGTAAGCTCCTCCGGAACACTCTCCTTGGTCATGTACCCGGCAGCGCCGAGCTCGAAGGCCCGCTTGGCATAGAGGTCCTCGCGGTGAACGCTGAGGATCAGAACGGCCGTCTCCGGTCGCTCGCGCCTGATCTGCTCCAGTACGTCAAGACCATTTCTGTCGGGCATGGTAATGTCAAGAATAACGACCTCCCGCCCGTTCGTGGCCTCGCCCGCCACATGGAATCCGGCGTTCCCAGAGAGGATCTTCTGCAACCCCTGCCGGACTATCGGATGATCGTCGGCTATGAGGATCCTGGTCACCGGCCTCCCCCGTTGCACACGTTTTCTGCCGGTACGAGGACGGTGATCCGCGTGCCCCCCTCCGGTCCGCCCTCGAAGAGAATCTCGCCGCCGAAGCCGATGGCCCGCTCCCTCATGCCCAAAAGACCCAGCGCATTGTCTTCATCGAGGGTGCCCGGAGGAAGGCCTCTACCGTTATCCTCGATCACCAGCATAAGGTGATCTTCAGTCCGGCCGAAGGAGACGGTCACCGCCGTTGCCCGGGCGTGGCGGGCCACATTGGTGAGTCCCTCCTGGAGGATGCGGAAAAAGGCTGTGGCCAGCCCTTTTCCAAGGCTTGGGACCTCAACTCTCTCTATGCGGCAGTCGATGCCGGTCCGCCGCTGAAAATCCTGGCACAGCCAGTCTATGGCCGCCGACAGCCCCAGGTCGTCGAGGATGCTGGGTCTCAATTCGGCTGAAATCTTGCGCACCGTCTCGATGGTGCCGTCGACAAAGGCCATGATCCCTTGGGCCTTCTCCTGCAGCCGCCCCCTTGCCGGTCCGACATCCCGGAGATCGGCGGCCATCTCGGAAATGTCGATTTTGATACAGGTCAGCGCCTGCCCCAGCTCATCGTGAATCTCCCTCGATATCCTCGTCCTTTCCTCCTCGCGGACCGATTCAAGGTGGGAGCTCAAGGCACGCAACTGCTGCCGTGACGCCTCGATGTCCTGCTCCATGCGCCGCCTCTCGGTGATGTCGGTGATCATAGCAACAGCCCCGGAAAAGTTGCCGGAAGCGTCGTGGAGCGGGGCCGTACTGACGATGGCCCAGAAGGCGGTCCGATCCTTTCTGGCAAAACGGAAGTCGTGCTGTTCCACCAGCCCCTCCCGGCGCATTGCGAACTTTTGCCGCGCCTCTTCTGCTGCCTCGTCGTCCATGAACTCGAAGAGGCTGCGGCCCGTCATTTCCTCTGTCGTATAGCCCAGCATGGCCGCCATCTTCTTGTTCGCAAAACTTGTCCGGGCCCCTCTATCGATGACCCAGACGCCCTCCTCCGCCGTCTCGATAAGGGTGCGGTAACGCTCCTCGCTCTGTCTGAGGGCCACTTGAACACTTTTTTCCGCCGTTATGTCACGGACAATATGTACCGCCCCCGTCACGTTCCCGTCGTCGTCCGTCACGGGATCGACGCTCACGTGAAGCCATGTTGCCTCATCGGGCAGCATCAACTCAAGCGACTCGCGCTTTCCCGTCCTTAACATGGTTAGAAAGGGGCACCCGTCGACAGCCGCGTCTACCCCGTGAATGAGGGCGCAGCACGACTTCCCGGCGATTTCCCTAAGGGGCAGGCCGAGAAACCGTTCCCCGGCCCTGTTTGTCCGCACTATGGTTCGGCTTCTGTCGATGAGGGCCACCCAGTCCGACATGGCGTCAAAAAGGGTCTCCCACTCCGCTTTACTATCACGGAGCACCCGCTCCATTTCCTTCAGCGGCGTCACGTCGTTTCCCACGCCGAGGATGCCCACGAGCCTCCCGGCGTCGTCACGCATGGCCCTGTTTGTCCATGAGACCCAGAGTCTTCTGCCATTCTTCGTCACCGTCTCGTTCTCGTTGTTCCTGAATGCCTCAGGTTCTTCGATGATACGGCCGATCAGCTCTTCCAGGTTTCTACCCGACGATTCCATCTCGGGAACTATGGTGCCGACGACCCTTTTTCCGAGGACTTCCGACTTTCTGTATCCGAAAAAACGCTCTGCGTACTCGTTGAGATAGGTTAGCCGCCCCTGGCGGTCCACGCTGATGATGATACTGTTGGCCGACTCCACTATTTCCCGGTATTTTCTTTCGTCATCGGCTAACGATCTGACAACGCGCTGCAACTTCTCCACCCGGTCTTCCAGCTCCGCGATCTTCTCTGCAGGCGTCTTAGCGTCCCTGACGGCCATCCCCGCTCCCTGTCATGCTTTTGTGGCGCGTCGCCGACTCCCTTGCCAACGACGCTATGGTGGATTATACCAGCAGGCATAGGGTTGTCAACATTTTCGTCCCATGAAGGGAATCACTCCGATTGACGGGGCGGGCACGGTTGACCGGCGCCCCCGGCTGTTCTACAATGAGCGATGATCCTCCTTGTCCATCCCCCTGTTTCGAAACCCTGCGAGCCGCCGCCGGGCATTGCGCGGCTTGCCGGGGCGCTGAAAGCGCAGGGGGTCACGTACAAGCTAATCGACGCAAACATTGAGGGCCTCCTAAGCCTCCTCGACGCCCCCGGTACGGCCCCGGATACGTGGACGCGACGGGCACTCAGAGACAGGGCGTCAAATGTGGCGGCGCTGAGAAAATGGCCCGCTTAC